>DKZL01000018.1:0-18636 GCA_002493635.1 Ruminococcaceae bacterium UBA7075
TTATTAATTTGCAACAGCCCCTTAATAAAAACATATTTATCAGTCACAAAATATTATCGGCTTTGTGACTCTGCCTTTTCTTTTCCTTTGCTTACAATAAGAACAACACTTGAGCCATATTCAAGAGTGTCGCCCTCTTCATTATTTTTGTATTTGATAACCCTGTCAGCAGCAACAGTGTCACTATACTCATACTCAACAGTCGCAAGCAAGCCCTGCTCTGCAATATCGGCAGCGGCAGAATCAAGCTTTGAACCCTCAACCTTTGGAAGAGTTCTCATCTGTGCGCCTTTGCTGACAGTCACGCTGATAATAATATTGTCATCCTGCAAAATCTGAGAACCTGCCGCAGGCGACTGCTCCATAATTTTGCCCTCTTCATAACTATCACTGTATTCATCAGTAAAATTGCGGTAAAGAGTTATTGAGCTGTCAGCCTTTGCAGCTTTTTCGGCTTCCTCATATGTCATACCGAGGTAGTTCGGAATAACTGCACCTGTCCACTCTGTACTCTGAGTTGATTCAACAGTAGCTTCTGTATTTCCGCCGAATACACCTGCAAGCGGATTTTGCATAAGCCAGAATACACCTGCAATAGTAAGCACGAGAACGGTTACAGCCACAGAAATTATGATGGCAGATGTATGCGACATTCCGTTATTTTTCTTTGAATTAAGCTCATCCTTAGGAAGATTCATACTCGCAGTACGGGAAATTTCCTCCTGAATTGCTTTTGCCGTATGAGCCACAGACAGCTGTGAACGAAGCTCATCAAAGTCTGTAATTCTGTTTTCACGTTCAACCTGCAAGCCGTTAGCCAAAGCAGAAACAACATGAGGAGGTAATCGCTTTACAGTGTTTGTACTCATAAGAAGTCTGCTGTCCTGACGGCGCTCAACGGCATTCTTTGGCAGATGACCTGTTAGCGCATAGAACAAAGTAGCACAAAATCCGTAAATATCTGTAATATCATCAAGCGGAAAATTATCGTCGTACTGTTCGGGAGCAGCGGCACCGGAGAAAAGCTGGGATTTTAATGCAGTGCCTCGCTTGCGCTCGTTTTCGGTAGCAAAACCGGTAATTTTAATCTTGCCCGATGCAGTAATATACATATTTTTCGGAGCAATAGCATAGTGACCGACACCACGCTTATGAAGAGCTTCCAAAGCAGAAATAACCGGCATAAACAGAGGACGAGCTATATCCCATTCAAGATGTCCGTTGCTGCGTTCAATATACTCCTCAAATGGTATTAAGTCCACATTTTCTTCAATAATATATGCGGTATTGTTTTCCTCAAAAATATTGTGAACATTCAAAAGAGCGGTAAGCTCCTTGAGTTCAGAGAGAATACGATGATAGTTGATAAAATCATCTTTTTGCTTATTAAAAACAAGACGGTCTTCATAATTAACCTTAATCTCTGTACTGTCTTCGTCACGGCGGAACAAGCCAATAGGCAGAAATTCACAAACAATCAACACTTCATTAGTCTGTTTGTCAAGACAAATATATCGTGTGCTTTCGCCGTTGGTATCAAGACCCGTACCTACAATATATCTGTTGGCAAGTATAGTGCCATAAGGCAAAAATGGAGCATGCTGCTTTTCTGAATTGTCAAAGCCACAGGACGGACAAACCATATTGTCGCCAATATCCTGCATACAGCCCATACATAATGACATAATAATCTTCAACTCCGTTTAAATTATCTCAAATTATTTTTTCTACAAAGAATTATATCACAGCATTATTATTCTTTTCAAGATTTATAGGTGTCATTATAATTACAGTTTTGTTATTATAAATTACCCCAAAATCACACACTTTAAACTTTAAAATATATATGGTGGAGATAACGGGGCTCGAACCCGTGACCTTTTGACTGCCAGTCAAACACTCTCCCAGCTGAGCTATACCCCCATATAGAGTTATATATTAAATTATACACTATATATAACCTTTATGTTTATGCAAAGGAATATTAAATATGTAATTTTTACTTTTTAAATTTATATTTTATTATTTATAATAATTATTGCATTTCCGTCATAAATTTCTATACTGCTTGAATCGCTGCTAAAAACATTTGAAATTCCGGTCGGAATACTGCTCTCTAAAAATGATCTGTCCAAAGGATATTCCGCACCTGTTATTGACAGACAAATCCTGTGACATCCGAACGGAAAAACAGAAAAAGTAGTACCCTGTCGGTTTTCAAATATTTTTTTGCCTTTCTCCATATATTCAATTACTTCGTCTTCCGAAGCGATTATTCCTGTTGCGCCGTTTTGATAAATGTATTGCAATACAGAAATGTTAGCTAATGTATGGTCGAACCTGCCTCCTGATGCACTGAGAAGCAAAAAGTCGTTATATCCTCTTTCAATAGCAGTAACAACAGCGTGCATAGTGTCTGTATCATCCTTGTGCGTCTGAAGAGCTATAACTTCAAAATCTCCGTTGGCTTCAATCTCACACGAGTCAAAATCACCTACAACCAAATCCGGCTTAATTCCTGCCTCCACAGCATATTGATACCCTTTATCTGCACAAATGATGTAATCATCTTTATTTATAACAGACTTAATAAAAGAAATATTGCAGACCGGTGAACCGGCAATAATTACACAACGCATTTTAACTCCTTGTACCTATTTGCCATGACTTAATATCCTTAAGCTCGTTATACATTGCAACATAGCTTTGATGACGGGTTTTTTCAATATTGCCGTTATTCAAGGCTTCCAGTATACTGCATCCCTTTTCGCATATGTGCGCACAGGATGTAAACTGACACTGCGAAAGATATTGCCTGAATTCAGGGAAGCAGTATTGCAACTGTGTTTTATCTATCATTTCATAACGCTGCAAATCTACGGTTGAAAATCCGGGTGTATCGGCAACCAGACAGCTGTCAAATTCAAACAACTCAACAACTCTTGTTGTATGTCTTCCTCTGCCAAGCTTCTGACTTATAACACCCGTTTCAAGCTTGAGCTGAGGAAACAAAGCGTTAAGCAATGTCGATTTGCCAACACCGCTGTTTCCTGTAAAAGCAGAAATTTTATTACTTAAAAATTGTTTCAGCCTGTCTATTTCATCTGTTTCATCAGGGGAACAACAAAAAACCTCAATACCTGAATTTCGGTATATGCGTGCAATCTCATCTCCGTTTTGCAAATCATTCTTTGAAACGGCAATAACCGGAGTCATTTCATTTTTGAATGCAATTGCCGTCATTTTATCAATAATAGTATAGTTGGGCAATGGGTCAACAGTTGAGCAAACAATTACAAGCATATCAATATTTGCAAGTGCAGGACGCTTAAGCATATTACGGCGTGGAAGAATGTTTTCAATAGCCGCAAAACCTTCATCGGGCACGGTGATTGCTACATTATCGCCGACAATCGGCGAGCTTCCGCTTTTGCGAAAGCTGCCTCTTGCCTTGCACTCATAAATTTTTCCGTCACAGCGGACATAATAAAATCCGCCGATAGATTTCATTAAAATTCCGTTTTTAGTTTCCATATAAATAAACTTATCCCTCTCCGAAACAAATACTTAAAAACCATTTTCATCGCCGGGTACTGTATAGGCACCGGGATCCGTTACTTGCGGAATATTTGGGTTATTTGTTGGATTCTCTGCACCGGAAGTCGGATTCTCGGTTGCAGCCGGAGCTGTTGTTGCCAGCTGATAGTCGTGCTTAGCAGTCGTTGTTACAGAAGAAGTGGAGAAGTCAACCGAATATTCACGATAAATCTGTCCGTCAAGCTGAACAATAACATTCTTTATACCTGTTCCAGTAAGCTCTACTGTACTTGTGCTGTTATATTGAGGAATTAATGTCTTTGAATTTTTTGAATCAACAGCACCGTCAACAATTACCGTCATTTCAACAGATTCACCAACATCCTCAGGGAGATCAACAAAAATGCTTACAGTATTTTCATCACCCTTGCCAGAACTTACTCTGAGTGAAATAACTGTTCCTTTTTCAACTTTGCCATACTGTAACGGTGACATTCCAAGTACAGTATCTCTTGCCTCTTTACTGTCATCATCATAATTGATTTCAACAGTAAGTCCAAGCTCTTCAAGCTTTGATTTAGCTTCAGCAATCTGTAATCCTTCCACCGAAGGCAGTGTGACCTGTTCTGAACGAGCGCCGTTTGCAATATAAACATAAACCGTTGAACCAATAGAAGTCCTTACGCCCGCTGTTGGGAAAGTTTCCATTGCATATCCCTTAGGTGTTTTTGTATTTTCAACAAATACAACCTCCGGAACAAGGTTCTGATCTCGCAGAATCTGGACTGCCTCAGCTTCACTGTAATTACTTATATACGGAACAGAAACTTCGGTATCCGTTCCATTGACAGTAAGCGTAATGGTTGAACCTGTCTTTACAAGCATAGAATCCGGAGCAGGATCCTGAGCAAGTATTTCTCCGATTTCTTTAGAATCATCATATTTGCTCTTGATTTCAAACTGGAAGTTATTCTCATTATCTTCCTTTGCCTCAACAAGGGTTTTGCCGACATAATTCGGGACTGCTACATCCTTTGACTGTGATGAATTGCATCCCCTGAACAAAGCAAGAATAACGAATATTGCACATACTATAACTGCCGAAATCAGAACACCTTTTATTACATAATATGCCGTACCATGAGTTTTTTCCTCTTCGTCATCGGCATACTCAAATTCAGAATCACCCAATTCATTAATATTGTCTTTATCAGATTCCGAATCAAACCTCGAAAGTGATTTGATTGCTCCGCTTTTTCTTGAGGAATCATTTCTTTGAGAAATAACAAAATCATCTGCCCTGTCGGAAAAATTTCCTGACTTAGCGGTATCTTTAATTGAGCCCACAAACTTAGTTGGCTGATTGTCAACAAATGAGCGGCCATAATCAAATACAATTGACGGATTAAGACGAAAGCGCTCAATATCACTGAGCATTTCGGCAGCCGAAGAGTACCTGTCTGACTGCTGCTTTTCCATTGCCCTCATAGTAATTTGTTCAAGTCCTATGGGAATTGCGGGATTCACTTCTCTTGGCATTTTTGGGGTTGACTGAAGCTGCATAAGCGCTATTGTAACTGCACTGTCACTGTCAAACGGAAGCTTGCCTGTAAGCATCTCATAGAACATAACACCGACTGAATAGATGTCTGTTTTGCCGTCTGTAACCTCACCTCGTGCCTGCTCGGGAGCAATATAGTGAACAGAGCCTATTGCCTGTTCTGTCATTGTTCTGGTTGACTTATCAGAAAATCTTGCAATGCCGAAGTCAGTAACCTTGATTGTACCGTCCTGCAAAAGCATAATGTTCTGCGGCTTGATGTCACGGTGAACAATTCCGCATTCGTGAGCGTGCTGCAAAGCCTTGAGAATCTGAGTTGTAAGGTGAAGCGCATCCTTCCATTCAATTACTCCCTGCATATCTATATATTCTTTAAGTGTTATTCCGTCAATGTACTCCATTACTATATACTGAATCATATCGCCGAAGCTCACATCGTAAACCTTTACAATATTAGGGTGTGAGAGCATTGCGATAGCTTTTGATTCATTTTTGAATCGACGAATAAACTCCTCGTTATTAAGGTACTCATCCTTCAATATTTTGATTGCAACCTCACGGTCATCGACAGTGTCGTTACAACGATATACATTAGCCATACCGCCGACACCGATGAGCTCGTGGATTTCATATCGACCGTCAAGTCGTTTTCCAATATATTTATCCATAATGGTCAACTCCTTACTTAATAAATCACAGTAGCAGTTATGTTATCGGTTCCGCCGCCTATTTTTGCCGCTTCAATGAGCTTTTGAGTCAATCCCTCACCGCGGTTTTCGTGACAGATTTTAACCATATCACCTGTTGTCACGCAGTTGGAAAGTCCGTCTGTACAAATAAGAAGAACATCACCGTAAATAAAATTTGCCTCTATGTAATCAAGTCTTACAGACGGCTTAATACCAATTGCCCTTGTAATAAAATTCTTGTTCGGATGTGTTTTTGCCTGCTCGTAGGTAATTTCACCGCGTCTGACCATTTCCTGAACAACAGAATGATCCTCCGTAAGCTGTTTGATTTTTCCGCCTCTTATAGCATATGTACGGCTGTCTCCGACATGAACAACATGAACTGTTGTGTCCTTGACAAAAACAAATTCGCAGGTTGTGCCCATTCCGGTAAGCTCAGGATCAGAGGCAGAAAGCTCAAAAACCTTCATATTGGCATTCAGAACAATTTCAGCCATTAGCTCGCCGATCTGCTCCTTTGTCATATCATCTTTATATAAGTCTGTTATTTTTGTGCCGATATATTCAACTGCTGTTGCACTTGCTATATTTCCGCCGTTTGCGCCGCCCATACCGTCACAGACAACCGCCCAAACACAGCTCGGAGAAATAACCCCAAAGCGACAATCATCCTGATTTTGCTGTCTTACAAGTCCGATATCACTTTTACTGAAAACTTCCAAGTTAAATTCCTCCCTCTTTCGTATGATTTCGTCTTAACTGACCGCAGGAAGCATTAATATCACTGCCCAAGGTTCGTCGTACAGTTGCCGTAATATTCTTTTCGGCAAGTATATCAATAAAACGCTGCTGTCTGTTTATATTGCTTTTTATATATCCCGTACCCTCGACGGTATTAACGGGTATTAAATTTACGTGACAGCTCATACCCTTTAATCTGTTTGCAAGCTCCCTTGCATTTGCATCACTGTCATTTACTCCACTGATCATAGAGTATTCAAAGGTCACTCTGCGACCGGTAATTTTAAAATAATCCCTGCACGCCTTCAAAAGCTCATCTATTGAGTATTTGCGAGCTATGGGCATAGTCTTTGTACGAATCTGATCATTCGGCGCATGAAGCGATACTGAAAGTGTTATGCCCAGATGCAGATTTGCAAGGTCATATATTTTAGGAACAAGACCGCAGGTTGAAAGCGTGATGTGCCTCATTCCGATGTTAAGCCCGTCATCACTTGAGACAAGCCTTAAAAACTTTACTACATTATCAAAGTTATCCAGCGGCTCACCCATACCCATAAGGACAATATTAGAAATTCTGATGTTCAAATCCTTTTGAGCTGTTTCAATCTGGTTCAACATTTCTGACGGTGTTAAACTTCGTGAAAATCCGCTTTTTCCGGTAGCACAAAATGTACATCCCATTTTGCAGCCAACCTGTGTTGAAATACAGATTGAATATCCGTGTTTGTAACTCATAACAACAGATTCAACACATTCACCGTCATTAAATTCAAAAAGATACTTTACTGTATTATCATAACTTGAAACAAGTTTTTTGGCAATACTTGCAACAGAAATGTAACAACTTGTTTTAAAAAAATTTTGTAAATCAGAAGAAATATTACTCATTTCTTCAAATGACGATATATTTTTATTAAGCCAGCCATTAACCTGCTTTGCACGGAATTTAGGAAAGCCGTTGCCGACAATAAAATCTGTCAACTCATCAAGCGACATTGACTTGATGTCAATCAAATTGTTCAATTTTTAGCCTTCCTTCCGAATACTGCAATGTAAAAGCCGTCCGTATTTGCCGTGTGCGGCATAAGCGTTATTTCATATTCTTTTTCATCAAAAGCTCGCATTATACCTTTTGGTAACTGAAGCTTTACTCCGTAAAAATCAGGGTGTTCACTCAAAAAGCGAGCTGCATTACTATTATTTTCCAACGGATTCAATGTACAGGTTGAATACACAAGCCTGCCGCCGACTGCAAGATTTTCTGCACTTTTGCAGAGAATTTTATATTGCAAATCAGGCAAATCGTTGTCGATTAAATTATCCTTATATCGAATTTCAGGCTTGCGGGATAAAATACCAAGTCCGCTACACGGAACATCACACAAAATTCTGTCAGCAAGCACAAGAATCTTGTTGCCCTTTGCTCCGTCACGAAGCATAGTTACAACTGAGGTAATTCCAAGTCTTTTGGCATTTGCTTCAATAAGCCTGAGCTTATGACTGTACATATCGCAAGCAAAGATTTTTCCTCTGTCTCCCATAATCTGTGCGGCAGTCATTGACTTGCCTCCGGGGGCTGAACAAATATCGAGCATAATTTGTCTTGGTTTTGGTTCTAAAAGCTCAACACAAAGCTGTGACGAAACATCCTGTATATGAAACAGTCCGTTCCTATATGACTGCAACCGTTCAACAGAACCTGTATTTTCAAGGGTAATGGCATTTGGCAGAAAAGAAACCTCTTCTGCCTTTACATTCTGTTTTGAAAGTTCAGAAATTAACTTTTCTCTGTCAGTTTTAAGAGTATTTACCCTTGCGCATATTGAAGTTCTGCCGCTTAGTGATTTTAAAAGCTGTTCCGTGTTTTCTTCACCGTATGATTTTAACCACAGACTGACAAGCTCCTGCGGCACGGAATATTTTATTGCATAATATCTTATTTTATCTGATTTATCAGGCAAAGTATATTTTACCTCTGCCCTTGTAATACTGCGAAGCACACCGTTTATAAATCCCGACGATTTTTGCAGCTTGTGCTTTTTTGCAAGATTCACGCTTTCGTTTACTGCTGCGCTCTCAGGCACCTTATCCATAAATAAAAGCTGTAAAATTCCAAGTCTGAGTATAATTTTAGTTTTTATTTCAATTTTCCTTATAGGAATTTTAGAATACTGCCGCAAAATATAATCAAGAGTAATCTGATGTTCAAGCACGCCATATACAAGCGCAGACACAAAAGAAGCGTCAAGTTGATTAAGCTTATTTTCTTTTATCGCATTATTAAGTGCAATATTTGAATAAGCATCATCCTGTTCAATTTTAAGCAGAACATTTAGTGCGATATTGCGTGAATTTGACATCTTACTTACTCCAATTATTTTATCTTCTTCTTTGTGCAATGACTAACAGCCTTAAAAGCTGCATAATTGCCGTAAGGGCTGATGCAACATAAGTCATTGCAGCAGCCTGAAGCGTGCGTTTCGCTCCGTTGTATTCTTCACCTGTCAATAATCCTGTTTCTCTGATACAAGTCAGCGCTCTGTTTGAGGCATTAAACTCAACAGGCAATGTTGCAAGCGTAAATAAAACAGACGCAGAGAACAGAATAATTCCAATATAAAGCATTACAAAGCCTACCTTAGCCGTAAACAGCAAACCTATTATAATAAAAATCCAGCTAAGCTGAGAACCAACCCGTGCAATCGGCAATACCGCAGAGCGGATTCGATTTGGCAGATAGTTTTCAGCGTGCTGACAAGCGTGTCCTGCCTCGTGAGCGGCAACACCGACAGCCGCAACCGAAGTACTGTTGTAAACAGAATCCGACAAACGGATAACATTTGTGCGAGGGTCAAAATGGTCAGAAAGCTTTCCTGCAACATGCTCAATACGCACGCCGGTTACACCGTTCTGACGAAGAACAAACTCAGCTGCCTGAGCGCCTGTCATTCCCCTCGAATTTGAAATTTTTGAATATTTTGAAAAAGCTGAGCTGACATTTGCCTGACATATCAGTGAAATAATAATGCAAGGCAGAATGAAAACAAGATATGTCCAATCAAAGCCATAAAAGAAAGGCATAATTTACTCCTTTTTAAATACCGATTTTATCTCCGACGTTAAGCTTGTGACCTGCAATAAATGCCTGTGCAGGCATTCGTTTTTTTCCCTCAGGCTGAAGCTCGCAGATTTCAACAGAGCCTTCTCCGCAAGCGACAATCAGCGGCTTTACAGAAATTATCATACCCGCTTCTGCGGATTTATTGCAAAGCCTTGTAGAATAGACCTTAACATTTTTGCCGTCAATTTTTGTCGTTGCAACAGGCCACGGATTAAGACCTCTTACCTGATTATGAACTTCAAAAGCTGATTTTGTAAAATCAATCGGACAGCAGGACTTATCAATTTTTGAAGTATGTGTTGCAAGGCTTTCATCCTGTTTCTGAGGTGTTATTCTGTTCTGTTCAAGAAGCGATAGGGTTTCAACAATAAGCTCTCCTCCAAGCTCGGCAAGTCTGTCAAAAAGCTCTCCTGAAGTTTCATTTTCTGCAATCTCTGTTTTTTTCACAAGCAGAATATCGCCTGTATCAATACCTGTATCCATTTGCATTGTTGTAACGCCGGTAATCTTATCGCCGTTTAATACAGACTGCTGAATCGGAGCCGCTCCCCTGTATTTTGGCAAAATCGAGCCGTGAATATTGATACAGCCGTATTTAGCCGCTTCTAATACAGATTTTGGAAGAATTTTTCCATAGGCTGCTACGACAATTACGTCGGGATTATATTCGTTTATTATCTCAAGCGCTTTGTCGTCCTTAAAGGATTCAGGTTGATATACGGGAATTGAAAGCTCATTGGCACAAACCTTGACATCGGGCGGAGTTAAAACCATTTTTCTGCCCTTCGGCTTATCAGGCTGTGTAAACACGGCAACAACCTCGTGCTCTGAATTATTAAGTGCTTTTAGTGCGGGCACAGCAAAGTCCGGTGTACCCATATAAATAATTTTCATAATTATTCCTCAAAAGAATTAATCGTTATCAAGTTCTTCAATCTCTCTTGGAGTAAGCATTCTTATAGCCTTTTGTTTATAAAGAATTCCCTCCAAATGGTCAAGCTCGTGGCAAAATGCCTTGGCAAGCAGTTCCCTGCCCTCCACGGTAAATTCATCTCCGTGTCTGTCCTGCGCCTTAACCTTTACATAATCAGGACGTCGTGTTATGCCCCATTCTCCCGGACAGGAAAGACAGCCTTCAAGTGTCTCCTGCTCTCCGCTGTAAGCTATAATTTTTGGATTCACAAGCTCAATCGGACCTTCTCCGACATCAACAACTACAACTCTTCTTAAAATGCCAACCTGCGGAGCTGCAAGACCAACACCGTTTGCACGGTGAAGAGTTTCAATCATATCATCAATAAGCATCGCAAGGCGGTCATCAAACTTTGTAACCTCACGACATTTTTTTGTAAGGACGCTGTCGCCCTCTTTAACAATTTGTCTGATAGCCATTTTCATTTCCTTTCTCAGCAGACAAGTGCATTCATATCAGCGTATACAGTAACACTGCCGTATTCTTTATTGTTTCCGAATTCAGTCAATAGCTTTGAAAGCATTTTGCGGAAATCCTTAGTATTCCTGCATTTTACAATCAGCTTGTATCGGAATTTGTTACTCACCTTGACAACAAGCGCAGGCGAGGGTCCGAGGATTCTGAGCGGAAGGCTTGGGAACTCATTCCTTGCAAGTCTGATAAATGACTGCAAAAAGCCGTTTGCTGCCTTTAGCGTCTGGGTCTGATTATCACCGACAAAGCCTATCAGGCAAATATCGGCAAAAGGCGGATAAAGCATTGCTTTTCTCACATTGATTTCAGTGTTATAAAAGGTATTGTAATCCTGCTTTGCAGCCATTGAAATTATAAGATTGTCGGGTGTATAGGACTGAATAACAGCCATTCCCTTTGATTTTCCTCTTCCGCTTCTGCCGACAACCTGGGTAAGAAGCGAGAAGGAACGCTCATAACTGCGGTAATCGTCAGCATAGAGCATCTGGTCAGTATTAAGAACCCCGACTAAAGTTACATTTGGAAAGTCAAGTCCCTTTGCAACCATCTGAGTTCCGACAAGAATGTCATATTCACCGTTTGCAAAGGCTGAAATCATCTTTTCATAGGAGGATTTTGAAGAAGTTGCATCTGTATCCATTCGTAAGATTCTTGCATCAGGAAAAATCTCTGCAATATCACTTTCAGCCTTCTGAGTGCCGGTGCCGCCAAATCGCAGTGTATTGCTGTGGCAGGTCGGACATTTGTTTGTGTATTTTATTGAATAACCGCAATAATGACACATCAGCCTGTCATTTGCGCTGTGATAAGTAAGCGAAATTGAGCAGTTGGGACATATCACAGATTCTCCGCAGGTTCGGCAGGTAACAAAAGTATTATGCCCCCGTCTGTTGAGAAGCAAAATTGACTGTTTGTGATGTTCAAGATTATATTCAAGATTTTCAAGCAGTACATTTGAAAATCCGGTTGTATTGCCGTTCTGAACTTCAATATTCATATCAGCTGTCACAACCTCGGGCAAAGTAGCCGAGCCGTAACGCTTTGTAAGTTTATTGATAGAATAACGGCCGTTATTTGCATAATAAAATGTTTCAACACTCGGAGTTGCAGAGCTAAGCACCAACAAAGCATTATTGCTGCTTACTCTGAATTTTGCAATCTCTCGCGCATGATAACGAGGCGAGCTTTCGGATTTGTAGCTATACTCCTGTTCCTCGTCCATTATAATAAGCCCCAGATTATCAAAAGGAGCAAACGCCGCACTGCGAGTACCGATTACAATCTGAGCCAAGCCTTTTTTTACTCGTTTATACTCATCAAGCCTTTCGCCAAGTGAAAGTGCACTGTGAAAAACAGCAACCTTTTCACCGAAGCGCTTTGAAAACAGCGAAACAAACTGCGGTGTGAGTGAAATTTCAGGTACCATTACTATAATACCCTTATTATCACCAAGTACCCTTTCAATCAGTTTCATAAAAACGCTTGTTTTGCCTGAACCTGTTACGCCGTACAACAAGCTGATATGCGGGTTTTCATCCTTATATTCAGCATACAGATTATCACACGCCCTATTCTGTTCATCAGACAGAACGAGAGACTCTATTGAGCTGTCCTTTGCACGGTTTTCAATACGAAAAACCTCTTCATCATAAAAATGAATAAGCCCTTTCTTTGCGAGAGTGTCAACAACCGAGGAGGTAACTCCTGTAAAATAGCAAACCTCTTTAACCGAGATTCCACCTGAAGCATTGATTATATCAAATACACGTTGCTGCTTCTCAGTGAGCTTGAAATTCATTGTTTCAGCACCCACCGCAGGCGATACCATTTTCATTACTGCATCATTTACTCTGCGAAAAGCCTCGTCCGACTTATAAAGAACTCCCTTTGTAATCATTGTATCGAGTATTCTTGTGTCAGACAAACCGAAAGCGTCAAGTATTGTCTCAGATTTTACAGGCTTTCTCTTTTTCAGAAGATAATCATAAATACGCTGTTCTTCGGAATCAAGCGCTGAGTCCTCATCAGAGGACTGAATACCGTAAACTGTTGTAAGATGATAATTAATTCCTGCCGGCAGCATCGTTTTGACAGCATCATAAAGCGTACAAAAGTAATGCTCTTTCATATAAGTGGCAAGCGATATTAATTCCTTATTCAGCACAGGCTCTTCATCAACAACAGAAATAATGCTTTTGAGTTCTTCATCGGTATCGGAAAAATCCAACAAAAGCACAATCCCCTGTCGTTTTTTATTTCCTCTGCCAAAAGGAACAAGCACCCTCATTCCAACCTTAATAATACTTTGCAGTTGCTGTGGAACAGCATAGCTGAAAGGCTTATCAAATGAATAGGTTGTATTTTCAACCGCAATATGAGCAGTCAATTCAGATTTCGTCATCTTCCGGTTCTACAAGATTTATCTCATGATTTCTGATTTCTTCAATTGCAAGGAGAACAGGTTTTTCTTCCACGATAGTACCCTCTTCCTCAAATGTCTGTGTAAGCTGTCTTGCTCTTTTTGACACACCTACTACAAGAGCATACTTGCTCTGCTTTCCCGCAAATAATTCATCTACATTTACTCTGTGCATAATCATTCTCCTTAAACCAATATACTTTATTTATTTCTCTCAATTTCTTTGTGCAAAATATCGAGTATTTCATTAACGGCAACATCAAGGTCACCATTTACAACATTATATTTATATTTATTCTTATACTGCATTTCCTCTTTTGCAGCCTCAAGGCGCTTCTGAATGGTTTCTTCATCTTCTGTGCCTCTGCGTCTTAAGCGGCGTTCAAGTGATTCCATTGACGGAGGCAGGATAAAAATACTCAAAATGTCGGGATATTTTTCCATAATCTGAAGTCCGCCCTGAACCTCGATTTCAAGAAATACATTATAACCCTTATCAAGCAAATCATCAACCTGCTTTTTGGGAGTTCCGTAATAATTCTCGCAATATCTCGCATATTCAAGATAGCCGTCTTTATTTATTAAATCTACAAACTCTTTTTCTGTGACAAAGTTATAATGAACTCCGTCAATCTCACCCTTACGAGGTTTTCGGGTTGTATTTGAAACAGAAAGACGTATGCTTTTGTCAGCGTCAAGCAATCTTTCCATTAATGTACCCTTTCCTACACCGGAAGAACCCGTATAAAGCACAAGAGTTCCTCTTTTATTGTCCATCCCTCTGCTCCTCACTTTCATCTGTTCGGTTCTGTATTGCTTCGCTTGATATAGCGGACAGCACAATATGATTGTGCTCGGTTATGATAACCGATTTGCATTTGCGCCCACATGTAGCGTCAATAAGCATTCTGCTTGCTTTGGCATCCTGAACAATTCGTTTTACAGGTGCAGAATCAGGCGCAACAACTGCAATTATTTTATCAGAACTGACAAGATTGCCGAAACCGATATTTATAAGCTTCATATGTACCCCTTATTCTATATTCTGAACCTGCTCACGGATTTTTTCGATTTCACTCTTAATATCCACAACCTTGTGGGCAAGAATTGCGTCCTGAACCTTTGAACCGATTGTATTTGCCTCTCTGTTCATCTCCTGAATTATGAAATCAATCTTTCTGCCGACAGGCTCTTCATATTCCAGAAATTCCTTTAACTGTTCAAAATGACTGCGAAGGCGTACTGTTTCCTCAGCAACAGCAACCTTATCAGCAAATATGGCAACCTCAGTAAGAACACGCTGTTCATCAACAGACACATCATTATCTGCAAGAGTTTGCTTAATCCGCTCAAGAAGACGCTGTTCATATTCTTTTACAGTCTGAGGTGAACGCCGTTCAATTTCTTCAACAATTGAAAGAATAATGTTTGCTCGGCTTAAAATATCAGCCTTCAAACGTTCACCCTCTGTTTCACGCATTTTTACAAAAGATTCAATTGCAATATCTACTGCCGAAAGAACATCAGAAATAATCTCCTCCTCATCCTCAGCAGCCTTATGAACCGTATAAATATCAGAAAAACGAGAAAGAGCTACTACCGAAACATCGTTGTCAATTTTGTAGGTTTCACTAATTTCCTGCATAGCCTTAATATAGCCTGCCACAAGCTGATGATTGACAGTGACCTCAGCAGGCAGTTCGTCACTTGCACTTACTGAAACAAAAACATCAACTTTACCTCTTGAAACCTTTGAATTTACATACGCTTTGAGCTTATCATCCAAAAAACCGTATCCTCTCGGAGTGCGACAGGAAAACTCAAAGTACCTGTGGTTTACACTTCTGATTTCAACAGTGATTTCTCTGCCGTTAATGACAGTTTCACATCTGCCGAAACCGGTCATAGATTTTATCATATATACATCCTTTCACGTTGAACTTCATATATAAAATATTATAGCACCTTTTATTTTATAATACAATAAAAGTATTACAATATTGTAATATTTTTATGTGTTTACAGAATATACGACAATATGCTATACTTATTAAGTTAAATGTATTTTATTAAAAAGGAATGAATATTTATGTCAGGACATAACAAATGGAGTACAATCAAAAATAAAAAAGGTAAGAATGACGCTGCCAGAGCAAAGGTTTTTACTAAAATAGGCAGAGAGCTTATTGTTGCAATTAAAGAAGGCGGCAGTGCTGATCCCACTGTAAATTCTAAGCTAAAGGACTGCATAGCCAAGGCTAAAGCTGCCAATGTGCCTAACGACAACATTGAGCGTATTATAAAGAAGGCATCAAGCGATGCTGATTCCACAAACTATGAAGCAGTTACATATGAAGGATACGGCCCAAATGGCGTTGCAGTAATTGTTGAAGCACTTACAGACAACAGAAACCGCACAGCAGGTGAAGTAAGACATTACTTTGATAAATTCGGCGGCAATATGGGTACACAGGGCTGTGTAAGCTTTATGTTCTCACAGAAGGGCGTAATTGTAATTGAGCGTGAGGATCTTGAAAAAGATGAAGATACAGTAATGACTGACGCTCTTGAATGCGGTGCTGCTGACTTTGAAGCGGATGATGATATTTTTACAATCTATACGGAACCCTCTGACTTCAGTTCGGTAAGAGAAGAGCTTGAAAAACTTGGTTATGTATTTGCATCAGCAGAGCTTGAAATGGTTCCAAGCACATATACACAGCTTGATGATGAAGAAGCTGCGACAAAAATGCAAAAAATGCTTGATATGTTTGAAGATAATGATGACATTCAGAACGTATGGCACAACTGGGAAATGAACTGATTTTTATTTTAAATATTTAGCTGACAGCTCAGAATCACTATTGATTTTGAGCTGTTTTTCTATATTAAAAATACCGGAGGGTAGAACACCCTCCGGTTAAACATTAAATAGTTACTTATTAATTAATACATACCGCCCATATCAGGTGCCGGTGCAGCAGGAGCAGCAGGCTCCTTGATATCTGCAACAAGTGACTCGGTTGTAAGCACCATAGCAGCAACAGATGATGCATTCTGAAGTGCTGAACGTGTAACCTTTGTCGGATCAACGATACCGGCAGAAACCATATCTGTGTATTCCTCTGTAAGTGCGTTGAAGCCATAGCCAACTTTATTTGCTTTCTTGACATTTTCGCAAATTACACTGCCTTCAAGACCTGCATTTGCTGAAATCTGACGAAGAGGCTCTTCAAGTGCCTTAAGAACAATCTTTGCACCTGTCTTTGCATCTCCCTCAAGAGTATCAACAAACTGTGCAACAGCCGGAATTGCATTCATACAAGCAATACCGCCGCCGGCAACGATACCCTCTTCAACAGCAGCCTTTGTTGCAGCAAGTGCATCCTCAATGCGGAGCTTCTTTTCCTTCATTTCAATTTCAGTAGCAGCACCAACCTTGATAACTGCAACACCGCCCGCAAGCTTTGCAAGACGCTCCTGAAGTTTTTCACGGTCAAAGTCAGATGTAGTTGTTTCAATCTGCTGTCTGATCTGAGCAACTCTTCCGCTGATTGCGTCTTTGTCGCCTGCGCCGTCAACAATAATTGTATTTTCCTTTTCAACCTTAACCTGACGTGCAGTACCGAGCTGGTCAAGTGTTGTGTCTTTTAGTTCAAGACCGAGGTCTGATGTAATTACAGTACCGCCTGTGAGTGTTGCAATATCCTGAAGCATTTCTTTTCTTCTGTCGCCAAAGCCCGGAGCCTTGACAGCAACACAAGTGAATGTGCCGCGGAGCTTATTGAGTACGAGAGTTGTAAGAGCCTCACCCTCAACATCCTCTGCAATGATAAGAAGTTTTCTGCCGCCCTGAACAACCTGCTCAAGAAGCGGAAGGATTTCCTGAGTTGTTGAAATCTTTTTATCTGTGATTAGGATAAGTGGGTTATCAAGCTCTGCTACCATCTTATCTGTATCAGTTACCATATAAGGAGCGATGTAACCTCTGTCGAACATCATACCCTCAACAACCTCACTGTATGTCTCGGCTGTCTTGGATTCTTCAACTGTGATAACACCGTCTGTTGTTACCTTTTCCATAGCCTCAGCAATAAGATTACCGATAAATTCATCCTGTGATGAAACTGTTGCAACTCTTGCAATGTCCTCTGTACCTGTTACCTGCTGACTGTTGTCAATTACAGCCTTAACAGCAACATCAACTGCATCTGCAATGCCTTTTTTAAGAATCATCGGATTTGCACCGGCAGTAACATTCTTCATACCCTCACGGATAAGAGCCTGTGCAAGAAGTGTTGCTGTTGTTGTACCATCGCCTGCAACATCATTTGTCTTTATTGAAACCTCTTTAACAAGCTGTGCACCCATATTTTCAAATGGATCGTCAAGCTCGATTTCTTTAGCGATTGTAACGCCGTCATTTGTGATTAACGGAGCACCGAACTTTTTGTCAAGAACAACATTTCTGCCCTTTGGTCCAAGTGTGATTTTTACTGTGTCTGCAAGCTGATCAATACCCTTCATAAGAGCTTTTCTTGCGTCTTCACCATAAGCAATTTGCTTTGCCATAATAAATTACCTCCAAAAACTATAATCAGAATTATTCAACTGTTGCAAGAATGTCTGACTGACGAACGATTGTATATTCCTCACCGTCAATTTTAACATCTGTACCTGCATACTTGCTGGCGATTACTTTATCGCCTTCTTTAACGTACATTTTAACCTCGTTGCCGTCAACGATTCCGCCCGGTCCGACTGCAACTACTGTTGCAAACTGGGGTTTCTCCTGTGCAGCAGATGAAAGAATGATGCCACTCTTTGTTTTCTCTTCTGCCTCCTGAACCTGAAGAACAACTCTGTCAAGTAATGGTTTAATACTCATAATACAGCCTCCTGTAAAATATTGATAAATTTATTTTTAGCACTCTCTTCGTTTGAGTGCTAATTATATTTTATACCATTTTTTAGAAATGTCAAGAGAAATTTGACTATTTTTGACCTTTATTTTTATAAACAAATACTTTTTATTGTACACAAGAGGATTTTGATTGATACAATCCGGTTTTAAACGGCTGAAAGGTGTTTATGAAAATAAAAAAGCAGCCGGTGGGC
>DKZL01000018.1:18950-22574 GCA_002493635.1 Ruminococcaceae bacterium UBA7075
CAACCGAGCAATTTCCTATAAAGTTAAAAAGCCGTCTGCGGTATGCATACGGCTTTAAAAATTATTAATCTGTACTTAACAACATTCTGTCATTTTCAAGCTTTGAACCGCTCGCCTTTTCAAACTTCTTCAAAAGCTCATCTACTGTTAGATTTTTCTTCTCTTCTCCTGAAATATTCAGTATCACCTTGCCGTCACTGAGCATTATAAGACGATTACCATGAGCAATAGCATCCTTCATATTATGCGTTACCATCAAAGCAGTAAGATGATTTTCCGAGATTATCTTATCGCTGAGTTCAAGAACTTTTGCGGCAGTCTTGGGGTCAAGAGCAGCTGTATGTTCGTCAAGAAGCAAAAGCTTCGGCTTCTGAATTGTAGCCATAAGAAGAGTTATCGCCTGACGCTGACCGCCTGACAGAAGACCAACCTTTGTAGTCATTCTGTCTTCAAGTCCGAGGTCAAACTCAGCAAGCAATCTTTGATACTTTTCCTTTTCTCCCTTTTTAACGCCCCATGAAAGACCGCGTTTTTTACCTCTGCGAGCAGCGATAGCAAGATTTTCTATAATTTCCATATCAGCGACTGTACCTGTCATAGGATCTTGAAAAACTCTTCCAAGGTACGGTGCACGCTTGTGCTCCGGCAAAGCAGAAACATCTACACCGTCAATCATTATCGCACCGCTGTCAACAGGCCATACACCCGCAACAGCATTGAGCATAGTTGACTTTCCTGCGCCATTGCCACCTATAACCGTGCAAAAATCCCCATCATTTAAAACAAGGTCAATTCCGTTTAAAGCACACTTTTCATTAACAGTTCCTTTGTTAAAGGTTTTATAAACATTCTTAATTTCAAGCATTCCGAATCCCCCTTATCCTGCATTTTTCGCATTTTGCTTGGCAACCTTTTTGAAGGAAGTCTTTGCTTTGTTGCGAAGATACGGTGCTGCAAGGAAGATTGCAACAATTACCGCTGTGAAAAGCTTTGTATCATCTGTCGGCATCTTGAGCCAGAGAACAATACCCATTGCTATGTAGTAAAGTACACCTCCGACAATAACAGAAGCCATTCTCACAATGAAATTAACGTGCTTCTTAAAAAGTGCGTCTGCAAGAACTTCTCCGATAATTACAGCAGCAAGACCAATTACTATTGCACCTCTGCCCATATTTATGTCGGCAAATCCCTGATACTGAGCAAAAAGCGCTCCCGAGAAAGCAACTATACCGTTTGAAAGAGCAAGTGCAATTACTTTTGATACATTAATGTTAATTCCCTGAGCCTTGCTCATAGCAGGATTGCTGCCTGTTGAACGAATCGTCGAACCCTGTTCTGTACCAAAATACCAATACATTGCTGCAATTATAATTGCGGCAATAACAAGACCTATAATAATTGCCATATTAATATTACTTGCTGAAATAACAAGGGAATAATTGCGATAGCTGATTGGCAGATTTGATTTGCCCATAATATTCAAATTAATTGAATAAAGAGCAATTTGTGTAAGAATACCCGCCAAAATATCAGGTATACCAAGCAAAGTATGTAAAAGTCCGGTTACCAGACCAGCAAGCAAACCTGCAATTACAGCCATAATAAGCGCAAACCATATAGGCTGACCGTTTATCAGCATTATGGCAGTAACTGCGCCGCCTGTTGCAAACGAACCGTCAACACTCAGATCTGCAAAATTCAAAAGTTTATAAGTTAGAAATACGCCAAGTCCCATTAAACCCCAGATTATACCCTGTGCAATATTACCGGGTAGTGCCGAAAGAAAATTCATTGGATTAAGGGACGAAAAGTAAGATAAAATTGCATCCATTAATATCACCAATCACATAAAATAGCAGGTAGTGACCTGCACTTATTCGTGCAGAAAGTACTATCTAAAAATTAACTTCTATGCCCGAGCGCAACCGAGCAAATTCCTATAATGCAAAATATTGGGGTGTCGCAAATACGGCACCCCATTTAACCGTTTAATTACTCAGCAGAGATTGCTTCATAACCTTCAGGAATCTGAACACCCAAGGCTTTGCATCTTTCTGCATCATATTTCTTTGTTACATTCGGAGCAAACTTAATTTCCATTTTTGAAACATCTGCACCATTTACAAGAATATCATATGCCATTTCACCTGTCTGCTGGCCGAGCTCATAGTAGCTGATTGAAAGAGTCGCTACACCGCAGCCTTTACAAAGACCTTCTTCACCGGTAATAATTGGCTTTTTAGCAGGCTGAGCTATATTATCAATAATACCTGCATTTGAAGCAGCTGTGTTATCTGTAGGAATATACAGGACATCACTTTCATCACAAGCAGCCTGAGTTACAGCGGCAACATCGTTTGAATCTGCAAATGTGTATGATTTTACCGTATAACCGGCATCCTCAAAGAAAGGCGTGATTGTATCAGCCTGATATTTTGAGTTAGCTTCTGCCGAACAATAAACAATGCCCACATTCTTTACATCCGGGAATAATTCATTGAGCATCTTTGCCTGATCTTCAAGAGGAGCAAGGTCAGAAGTACCTGAAACATTTGCTTCTGTATAACCCTTCCAGTCAGCAATATCAAGTGCTGTACCGTAATGAGTAATTGATGTACCGAGAATCGGAATATCCTGAGTACCGGTATAAGCAGCCTGAAGTGCAGCAGTACCGTTGCCAAGAATCAAGTCATATTTTGAAGTAATAAATGAGTTGCATATTGTTGTGCAGGTAGCTGAATCGCCCTGTGCATTCTGCTCGTCAAATTTAACATTGTCTTTGCCGAGTTTTTCTTCAAGTGTTTCTCTGAAACCTTTAGTTGCGGCATCAAGAGCATCATGCTGAACAAGCTGACAAATACCAATATTGTAAACCTTGCCTTCTGCCGGAGAATTGCTGTTTGAAGCGCCATCTTCTCCGCAGCCTGCGAAACCAACTGACATTGTAAGAGCAGCAAGTCCTAAGGCAATAACTTTTTTTGTTATTTTCATTATTTTTCCTCCTCGTACTTTTACACTTTTATGTGCTAAAGTAAAATGTTAAAATTATTATACTACACATTTTATCAGTTTTCAATAGTTTTACAAATATTTATATTATTTTTATAATAATATACTCGGATTTTTGGTTATTTTGTCACTATGTTTTCTTCTCCGAGCTGGTATTTCAGTTCTTTTATCATCACATCATTAAGACTGACCCACATCGAAGAGGGTGCTTTGACCTGTCTTTTTGAATTTGCCAGATAAAAAATTACCGGTGTATTTCCTTCAAAAATATCAAGTACACGCTTTGCCCTGTAATATTGATCGGTATTAAGATCATCAATTTTTATATACAAAGCAGTAAATCTGAATTTATCTGAATTATTTCGCTGATTATATTCAGAATTGTTCTGAACACCGCCGTCTACAGAGGATTTATTAAGGCTGATGTTTTTACATTCATCATTTGAGCGAGCCTTATCAATGGTATCACAAAGTATTTTAGGCTCTTCATTCTCTTTAAAATTTAGTGTACCTCGTATAATAACAGCATTATCATCATTCAAAAACATTCCGTATTTTTCATAGACATTCGGAAAAACAACAACTTCAAGCGAACCGTACCTGTCCTCTACC
>DKZL01000018.1:22907-23618 GCA_002493635.1 Ruminococcaceae bacterium UBA7075
GCAGACAACAGCGACCTTTTTTCCGTCAAAATAAAGATTTCCGTCATTATTCAATATATCGCCTATTCTGTCAGCCTTTGACAGTGAAGCAAACTTTGTGTATTCATCCATAGGATGACCGCTGAGATACATTCCTGCAATTTCTTTTTCCATATGCAGAAGCTCCTCACGGGAAAACTCCTCAAGAGGCTGAAGCTGAGGTTTTGTGGAATTTTTTTCTTCCGCCGTTCCAAGGTCAAAAAATGACATCTGTCCACCGCCGTTATGTCTTGCCTCATATTCAAGGTCATCAAGCACTGTCTTTGAAACAGCAAGAAGCTGACGGCGGTTTGCACCAAGTCCGTCAAACGCACCGCACTTAATCAGACTTTCTATCGCACGGCTGTTCATATTTTTTCCGTAGAGCCGATTGCAAAAATCATAAAATGAGTCATACGGTTTAAGCATACGCTCCTTGATAATCCGGTCAATGAACTGTCTGCCGAGATTTTTTATTGCAAGCATACCGTAACGGATATTTTTGCCGCTTACAGTAAAGCCGAGATTACTCTCATTTACGTTCGGAGGTAAAACATTTATACCCATACGCTGACATTCGGCTGTATAAACAGCCATTTTATTCTGATTATCAAGTACACTCGACAACAGTGCCGCCATATATTCCTGAGGATAGTAACATTTCAGCCATGCGGTTTTGTAAGCAACAGTTGC
>DKZL01000018.1:23957-37031 GCA_002493635.1 Ruminococcaceae bacterium UBA7075
TCATAGATGGAATTTGCAGTTTTTTCATCAACTCCTCGGCGTACACAGCCGTCAACCAAGACCTTGCCGCTCTCATCAACAAGACCGTGAATAAAAATCTTTCTTTCCTGTTCCATTACGGTATGCTTTTTTTTGCTCATTGCACGGCGGACAATATCAGCTCGTCCAAGGCTGTAGCCTGCAAGAGTTCTGAAAATTTGCATTACTTGTTCCTGATAGACTATACAACCGTAGGTCAGAGAAAGAATATCCTTTAGAAGAGGATGCTTATAACGGATATGAGAGGGATTATGACGGCAGTCAATATAAGTGGGTATGCTGTCCATAGGTCCGGGACGATAGAGTGAAATTACGGCTACCAAGTCCTCAATGCCGTCAGGCTTAAGCTGAGTTATTACATTTCGCATACCCTGACTTTCAAACTGAAACACTCCTTCGGTGTTTCCCTTTGAAATCATCTCAAAAACTTTTTTATCGTCCTCTTTGACATCATCAGGACTGTATTCTGGATGATTTTTGCGTATAATCTGTTCAGCGTCCTCAATTACCGTTAGATTGCGAAGTCCGAGAAAGTCCATTTTGAGCAGTCCGAGTTCTTCGAGGGTAGTCATTGTAAATTGCGTTACCACATTATCATCATTTTTTGAAAGCGGAACATACTCATAAACGGGCTTGTCAGTAATTACCACTCCCGCAGCGTGCATTGTAGCGTGGCGAGGCATTCCCTCAATACTCATTGCAATATCAAGGAGCCGTCTTGTCTGTTCGTCCTCATTATATCTCTTTTTGAGTTCATTGCTGACCTTTAGTGCCTTTTCAATAGTAATATTAAGCTCCATCGGAACAAGCTTTGCAACAACATCGACCGCAGCATAAGGAATAGCAAGCGCCCTGCCAACATCACGGATTGCACCTCTCGCTGCCATTGTACCAAAGGAAATAATCTGTGCGACATGGTCTTCCCCGTATTTTCTGACAACATAGTCAATAACCTCTCCGCGTCTGTCCTTGCAAAAGTCAATATCAAAGTCAGGCATACTGACACGTTCGGGATTTAAAAAGCGTTCAAAAAGAAGATTGTATTTTATGGGATCAACGGCTGTTATTCCGATACAATAGGCGCAAAGCGAGCCTGCACCCGAGCCTCTGCCGGGACCTACCGGTATTCCGTTAGATTTTGCATACTGCACAAAATCATTGACAATCAAATAGTAGTCTACAAATCCCATTGATGAAATTACGCCTATTTCATATTCAAGACGGTCAATTAAACTTTTATCGGGATTTTCTCCATAATGCTTATACAGTCCCTGATAACAGTTTCTTCTGAAATAGTCAAGGTGATTTTCATTATCCGGAACATCAAAACGAGGCAGCTTGCGAACACCAAACTCAAACTCAACGTTACATCTGTCAGCAATTAACTGAGTATTATCATACGCCTGAGGTATATCAGGAAAAAGCTGACGCATTTCTTCCTCGGTTTTCAGATAAAACTCGTCTGTCTGAAATTCCATTCGGTCATTATCATTTATAGTCCTGTTAGTCTGAATACAGAGCAAAATATTATGGATATTATGGTCATCTTTCTCAATATAATGGCAGTCATTTGTTACAACCAAGCCAACTCCGATTTCATCGGCAATTCTTACAAGGTTTGGATTTATCCTCTTCTGCTCTTCAATTCCGTGATCCTGAAGCTCAATAAAAAAATTTTCTCTGCCAAAAAGGTCACGGTAATAAACAGCCTTTTCTTTGGCGGAATTATAGTCGCTATCGAGCAACTTTTGGGGAATTTCACCTGCAAGACAGGCTGAAAGACATATTAACCCCTCATTATACTTTTCAAGCAATTCATCATCTATTCTCGGCTTTGAATAAAAGCCCTCAGTAAAGCCCAGAGATACAAGCTTGATCAGATTCTGATAGCCTGTGTTATTTTCACAAAGCAGCACCATATGATAGTAACGCTCATATGATGATGTTTTGTCAAAACGGGAATGAGGCGCAACATAGACTTCACATCCGATAACAGGCTTTATACCTTCCTTTTTACAAGCTCTGTAAAAGTCAATTACTCCATACATCACACCGTGGTCTGTTATTGCAAGAGAAGTCATTCCCTTCTCCTTAGCAGCACGAGCAAGCCTGCTTATTCGGCACGCACCGTCAAGCAGGCTGTATTCAGTATGTAAATGTAAATGTGTAAAAGCCATTTTACTCACCTGATATTTATAATTTTAACATTTCAGTAATTTATTTACATATTCCGTGCTTTTTGCCGTAATCTCAACCCAAGCAGGATAAAATCCACATTTTATCGCATTATTAACCGATTTTATATTAGACCATGCCGCACAGTAAAATGGTACTTTGCCGACCTTTAAAATCTCAAGAGCAAGTTGACTTGTCAAGGCAGATGCAATTCCCTTTCGCCTGTATTCAGGCAGAACATCAACACCAATCTGATACATTGATTCACAGTCATCCGAGCAGGCAGCAAGTCCGACAAGCTTTCCGTTGTCATAAGCTCCTATCCCAATAATATCGTGTTTGCTGTTTTCGCTTGTGAGTGCATTGCTCCAGCTTGGTGAATAAATACCGATAAAATCAGCATTATGTAAAACCAGTGTTTCATAATTACAAGTAAGCACCCTTAATTTTTCAACATCAGGCAGAAAGTACTCTGCCATATGGCAAACACGAAAATTGCTTTTTTGCAGCTCCTCATCAAGTTCAAGCAAATTAGGCGTTTCAAAGCAACGAAATACAGAGTATTTATCAATATATTTACTCACAATATCTTTAAATCCACTGCTAACAGACGCAACAACATTATTACCGTATGAAACTAAATCACAATCAAATGGCAAAGCAAGGTCAAGGTATCGTCTTGCGTTTTTATTCTTTTTGGAGATCACAACAACATTTTCATTCTTTAAAAAATCATCAGGACAGCAATTACAATCAACAGCCGACTGCTTTAAAGCAATATCTAAAATTTCCTTATTCGTCATAATCATTATTCCTCACCGAAGTTATTTATATATTTAGCTGAAATTTTTCCATCTGAAAATTCTATTGAAAATTCATCATCTACTGAAAGCTGATTTTTTGACGAAACAACCTGTCCGTCTTTTTCTGCAATTGCATATCCTCTTGAAAGCACTGAAACAGGATTTAAAGATTCAAGCTTTGCCGCTGATGTTCTTATGCTGTTGTCAGTTTTATTGATTGTATCTGCTATAAATGCTTCAGCTTTATTGCTAAGAACAGAAAGCTGCTGCTCATATTTATCTATTTTGCTTTGCGGCGAAACAAGAGACAATCTTCTGCGAAAATCTGTTACTAAATTACCGTATCTTTTTAGTTGGGCATCCGTCATAGATGAAATGTATTGCAGCTGCGAATTATAAAACGACATAAGCTCGTCCTTATCCGGCACGGCAAGCTCAGCACCTGCCGACGGAGTGGGAGCACGCAAATCAGAGACGAAGTCACAAATTGTAAAGTCGGTTTCATGACCGACAGCAGAAATCACGGGGATTTTGCAGTCATAGATTGCACAGGCAAGCTCTTCGCTGTTAAAAGCCCACAAATCTTCAATCGAACCGCCTCCCCTGCCGATTATAATTACATCACAGGCATTATATTCGTCAAGCTTTCTGACAGCTTCCGTAAGCTGAGCAGGAGCACTTTCACCTTGTACAAGGACAGGACACATAACTATGTCTGCACAGGGATAACGGCGTGATAAAATATTGCGGATATCCTGAACAGCCGCACCGGTAGGCGATGTTATAACACCAATAGTTTTAGGAAATTTAGGTATTGGCTTTTTATGCGCATTGTCAAAAAATCCTTTTTCGGCGAGCTTGTTTTTAAGCTGTTCAAAGGCTATTGTCAGTGCTCCGACACCGTCCGGCTGAATATCCTCAATATACAGCTGATACTGACCGTTAGGTTCATATACTGCAATTCTTCCTCGGCAAATAACCTTCATTCCGTCCTGCGGCTGAAACCGCAGATTTCTTGCGTTGCCTGCAAACATCACGGCACGGATTACAGACTTTTCATCCTTTAGCGAAAGATATATGTGTCCGCTTCTGTAATGGTTTGTCAGATTAGAAATTTCTCCTGTCAAAAATACAAAATTAAGTCTTGGATCATTCTCTATAATGGATTTAATATAAAAATTCAGTTGTGAAACACTTAAAACCTTAGGTTTAGTAAATTCAGGTGTGTACATCGTTAAACTTCCTGTATGCAAGATATGCTATTCCTGCCGCATTATCGGTTGAATAAGCAGGAGGAGCAAAAACTGCATTATATTTTTGTGTAAATTCATTTTTTATTATTGTATTGGACATTACACCGCCTGCATAGATAAGCGGCAAATCCCCATACTTTTCAAGTAATTTATCGGTCATCATACTAAGCGACTGCTCGATACACTTTAAACAGTAGGCTGCAACATATTCAGACGATTTACCGCTGTCAATCAGCTTTTTGCATTGATTTTCAACACCGCTCAGACAACAGTCCAAACCTTTTAATGTCGGATGCACTTTGATTTTTTCGGTATTTTTCAGAGCAAGCTTTTCAAGCTCCGCACCACACGGGAATGAGAGCCCGAGCATAATCCCTACACGGTCAACAGCCTGTCCTGCGTGCAAATCGAGTGATTTTGCAACAAGCTCCAGACTGAAGCCTCTTTCATATCCTTTTGCAAGAACAGCCTCGGTTGTTCCTCCGCTTACATGAAAAGCAAGAAAATCTTTACTGAACAAATCATCACGCTTTGAAGAAAAAAGTGCAGCTGAAATATGCCCCTCCTGATGTGAAAAGCGGGCAATCGGCACTTTTAAAGCAGAAGATAAAATATTAGCCGTGTTTTCTCCGACGGTAAAACACGGCATATAGGAGCCGTCAGCAGGACGAGGTTTTGAAGATACTCCAATCATTTTAAGTTCGCTTAAGTCTATATCTTTTACAAGTTCTGAAAAAAGCAAATGAAGCTGTTGTGTATGATGAAATACAGCGTCGCTCTGACGAAGTCCGAGTTGACCTTCCTTGACAGGCAAAAGCTTTTTTTGCTGAAGCATAGTTCCTGTACTGCTGTCAAAGATTGCAGTTGAGGTCGTATAGTTTGATGTATCAATTCCAAGAAAAAGGCTCATTCTGTTTTCTC
This sequence comes from Ruminococcaceae bacterium UBA7075, assembly GCA_002493635.1. Taxonomy (GTDB): domain Bacteria; phylum Bacillota; class Clostridia; order Oscillospirales; family Acutalibacteraceae; genus Ruminococcoides. Next base: position 29,149 of record DKZL01000018.1, read on the forward strand.
AGCCTCAATATCACGCACAAATGCTCCTAAAACTCCGTTTACAAACTTGCTTTCATCTATTGAATACTTCTTAGAAAGCTCAACAGCCTCATTAATTGAAACATTCTGAGGTATGCTGTCAAGGTATTTAATCTCGTATATTGCAAGGCGAAGAATTGCAAGAGACGGCTTTGAAATTCTTGAAACCGACCATCCGTTTTTAAGATATTTTGAGATAATCTCATCAATCTCGCTCAATTTGCTCTCAATGGCGGTTACAACAGCCTGAGCATAGCCGCAAATTCCTCCGTTATAAAGCTCGGCATTATCCTCGATTGTTTCTTCAAAGGGTTCATCATCAAATGATTTTGAAAACAAAAGCATAAATGCCTGCTCTCTTGCTTCGCTTCGTGTGAATTTAACATTTTCATTGTTCTGCTCATAACTCATAATTATACCAACTTTTCAAAGTATTTACAGAATAATTATAGCACAGCACGTTGAAAATGTAAACAAATATTATGCACCGACAATGGAAATATCCTCATAATCAACCTTATAATGAGAAACAACAGCGTCATCAATTACAAGTGCCGCCGTATCATTCAGTTCTCCGTCAGGAACAATTACAGTAACACCCTCATCGCTTATGTAACACAGGCACTCTGAAAAGCCTTTCGCCTTTATAATGCTCTCAATACTGTCCTGAATTGTAAAATTGCGAATAACAGCTTCTACATTTTTCTGAGCCTCGCTTTTTTCCTCATCACCAGCATTTTCAAGATCAAATACCTTTTCTGCATCGTCAATTATTGTATCCTGAGTTTCTTTTCGCTTGTTGCGTTCATCAGCAAAATAGCTTTGCTGCTCCTTGGAAAGCGCCATAGTCTGCACAGCTTCATCATCACTTGCTGTACTGCCTACCGTTGCGCTTACATATGACGCAGCTCCAAGTTCTTTGCTTGTTACTCCCGTGCCGGAATTGCCAAACTGCCAATTCACATAAACTGCGGCGCCAAGTGCCAAAACCAATGCTGCCAATACAATATACTTTTTTTGAAATTTCATAATACTACCGACCTTTATTCTGATAATTTTGTAATACATACTTTTGCCGTTGATATGTCAAGCGCCTTAGTAACTGCGTCACTGATTCGCTCAACCACAACAGGATCGTCACCGCCTTCACACACAACAAGAACACCTCTGATGTGCGGTTCAATTTCCTTTGTTTTTGTGGTACTGTCATCAAGATATACATACTCAACGGAATTTTCCATTGTCAAAAGCACCTTGGTCTGTCCTGCACCCTTGATTTGAGAAATCACGTTTTGAAGATCACTTTCAATCTCTGTGCTGTATGTTGTGACAGAAAATTCCTCCTCAGGTTTTGCTTTTCCGACATCAAAATCCACATAGGTTGATAAAAATATCAGAGCAATACCCACAATACCTGCAATTATAATCACCTTCCTGATTTTATCGTTTGAAATCATTTGTTTTAACTTATCACTTGCTTTGTTCTCCATATTTACTCCGTAACCACATTTGGATTTATTCCAAAGTTATCTTTTATTATTTCCTGTATACGCTGACTGTGTCCTGAATTTTCTTTATTAATATATATGCTGACTGATGAAATGATTATGCGATTCTCGTCCTCATTTGCAAGAATTATTTTGCAGGAGTTTATACTGATTCCGTTTTGCAGAAGAATATCCTTTGCACTGATTTCAAGATTTGTCTGCGTCTGCTTCAAAACCTCATTGCTGTAAGCCTCATCATTGCTTGATATTATGCTGTCTGATGTTTCATATTCTGACAAATTGACATCAACAGACGAAAATGCCGACATCACAGGAGAAATCAGTGAACAGACAATGAACGCACCAAGAACAAGATTGACAATCTTCTTAGTACTGCCGTCAGTGATAAAAGTTGAAATAAGTGTACATATAAGTGAAGCCGCACATATGACAATCACAACAGAAAATAAACTCTTCATCCTGTTCCCTTTCCTGCAATAAGTACAATAGCAGTTGATATTATGTATATTGACATTATACAAAGCAGAATTGCAAGCATCGTAGAAAAAACAACATTAATTGCTTCAAGCAGCTTTGCAGGCTGTGAAAGCCCCAAGACTTCAGCTGTCGATTTTCCTATCCACAGAGTAAATATCCACATTATGCTTTGAAGTATAACGGGCAGAAATACAACGGCAACAGACAAAATCACAAAAACGCCCACACCCGATTTAAGAAGCCCTACACTTCCTAACACTGTTTTGTAGGCATCAGATAAAGCAGAGCCTACTATGGGAATAAATGAATTTAGCGTAAACCGCACGGCACGGGTTGAAACATCATCAAGTGATGATGTGATTAATTGCTTTAGTGCAAGAACGGCAGTGAAAATTGTCATTCCAAAGCCGAGTATCCACTTTATAGCCTTTGAAAACATATTTATAAAGCCCGAAAGGTTAATATCAGGTGATACGCTTGATGTTATGCTTAATCCTAAAAACATATTTAGCAAAGGAACTATGACCTTTGAGGAAAGCTGTCCCACACCTTCTCCTGCTGCAAGCATCATTGAGTAGTAGGACGCACCGCTGACAGCATGTCCCGAAGTTGCCATTATAACTACCATAATCGGTATGTAAGCTATCATAAGATTTGAAGCCGTTGATATTACGCTTGCAGTGTTGTTGATTACCGAAATTGCAGGGACAGCCACTGCGCAGGTTATGCATAGCGTTGTCGTGATATTAAGTGCAGTAGAAATATCGGAATTTAATGTACTCTTGTAAGCAGACAAAATTGATGAAAGCAATAGTAGTGCAGTTATTGAAATCAATCCCTTAAGAGGGGATGAAACATTCTCTCCTGCCAAGTCAAGAATTTCTGCAACTATTGAGTTAAAGCTTATCTCCGACAGTGCATTCGGGTCAGCAGAGGCGGCGCCTATATCCACAAGGCTCTGTTTTGCTTCATCTGAAAGGCTGTTATAAATTTCCGACAAATCATATAAAAATGAGCTTTCCTCTGCGTTTTCTTCTGCATTTACTGCAACAGTTGAAATTATTACAAGAGAAATTGAAATTATGAATATTGTAATTATTTTTTTCACTTCTTTACCTCTTTACGACTGAGCAAGACTTAACACCGTGTTTAAAATATCGCTGTACAACGGCAATGAAGTTACAGTTACCATAATTTTGCCTGCAAGAGAAACATTGTTGGAAAGCGTCTGACTTCCTGCATCCTTGCAGGTATTGACTGCAAATTCAGTTATTATACATATTCCGATTACTTTAAGCAAAATAACGATATAGCTTGTACTGATGCCGGATACTGCAATAATTTGATTTACAGTCTGCGTTATTGTTGATACCTGTGATAATATCATCATCAGAATGATTACAGAGCAGGAAATCCCGAGCATAAGTGCAATCTCACTGTTGCGCGGCTTCAGCGTGACCATCATAATAACAGCAACTACCGCCAAAACACAAATTGAAAATATATTCATCACTAAAAACCAAATAATTGTTTAATCGTGGTAAAGAGAGAACTTATCTGAGTAATAATCAGGGTCAGCACAACAATAAGTCCTGCTATTGAGGTCATCATTGCCTGCTCTTCACGTCCGCTGCGAATAAGAAGCTGCGTAAGCACAGCCACGATTATTCCGACAGCTGCAATCTTAAAAATTAATTCTACATCCATTTTTACCTCTTCACATCATCATCAGAGCCGCTGCGCTTCCGGCAAAAAGCCCCATAGTTTTGTACAGCTTTGACTTTTTTGCTATTGCTTCCTCTGCCTCGTCAAGCTGTTTTTTAAAAAAATCCTTGTAAAGCTTTATATGCTTCAACTGACCGTCAATATCTGTTTTTCCAAGCTGTGCACCAAATTGCAGTATAAGGTCAGTATCGGCTTTAGTCAGAGCATATGCCCGTGGAATTGTCAACACCGACTTGCTCCATACTTTTTCAAAAGGTTCGGTGTGCGGCTTGCTGAAAAACTCAAAGCACTTTAGCTCCTCACAATCTGAACACATTGATACAAGTCTGAATATGTCATCAGTGTTGTATCGTATATGGGTAGCAAGGCTGTCAATAAAAACAATAAATGATTTTAAAAACTGCTTTCTTCTGTAAAGTGATTTTGACATAGAAAAACCGACTGAAAAACTGGAAGCAATCAGCAGTGCTGCGCCGATTAATTTAACAATCAAAAATATCACCTGCATCAAAAATATCTGTTATTTCTCCCGGAGAATTTTTTCCTGATAGAAACACCGCCTTAGAAAAAGCCGAAAGAGCAAAAAGCTTCATAATATTGTGCTTGCGGCTGAGCTCATCAACGCTCGAAGCGTGAACGGAAGCAACTATAATAACACCGCAGTTTACAGCCTGTTCGACAGAAAGGACATCATCTTCACTTCCGATTTCATCACAGACGATTATATCGGGTGCCATACTGCGAATGGCGTGAAGCATTGCATCACTCTTTTTGTAACCGTCATATACATCACAAAATCCGATGTCATTCTGAAAAATGCCCGAGCTTGTACTTGCAAGCTCACCACGTTCATCAATCAGTGCAATATTCAGAGATTTCTCAACTGAGAGCAGTCGTGCATAGTCGCGAAGAACTGTAGTTTTTCCCGAGCAAGGTGCACCGCACAAGAGCACCCCGCCTTTCCCTATGTCACCGATTTCCTTGTCGAGCTTCTTTGCACAGCCGATATACTCTCTTGCTATACGAATGTTAATTGAAGAAATGTCCCTTATATTTTTAATTTTTCCGTCACTCTGCACAGCCGTACCGCTCAAACCTGCACGGTGCCCACCATTCATAGTTACAAAACCGTTTATAATTTCATTCTGATGACTGTACACAGAGTAGTTGCAGATATTGTTAAAAGTATCAACTATATCGGATCGCTTGACGCAGAGCGTTGCATCTAAAAGCGGTGTGCTTACCAATCCTCCCTGCACTGTTAAATAATATGTAACATCTTTACACACAATCGCAAGCGGACGGTTTACTCTAAGCCTTATCTCCTGTGCGGTGCTGCTGAGTTTTTGCGCAAGCGGTGAAACGTACCTGTAAAGTGAAGTATTCAGACAGCTTATAGCCTGTAAAAATCTGAATTCATCCGTCTTTTGTTTCATTAAACATCCCTCCAATGAGTTTGTACACTTAATATTATGATGACAAGCATAAAAATATGACCTTAACTAAAAAATAGTTAAGGTCAATATAAAATGGTTATTTAATTATTTAACATCTCAAGAAGCTGTTCTTCAGAAATTATTGTGACGCCCAGATTCTGAGCCTTTGTAAGCTTGCTTCCTGCATTAGAGCCTGCAAGCACATAGGAGGTCTTTTTAGACACAGATGAGCTTGTCTTGCCACCCTGCTGTTCTATCAGCTTTGAAGCCTCACTGCGTGTCATTGTAGGTAATGTGCCTGTTAAAACAAAGGTCTTTCCTTCAAAAATACCTCCGGATTTTTTAGGTGCAGAGGGAGTCATACTCAAGCCAAGTTCTGTAAGCTCGGAAATGAGATTTTTTGTACTGTCAAGTGCAAAATAATCTTCAAGACTTTTTGCCATAATTGCTCCAAAACCCTCTATTACTTCAAAATTCTCAGCTTTTGCATTCATTATATCGTCAACAGTTGCAAAATTCTCGCATATAATCTTTGCCGCTTTTAATCCGATGTTGCGAATACCGAGTGCATAAATAAGACGGTATAGCTCATTCGACTTTGATTTTTCTATTGAAGAAATAAGATTTGCTGCTGATTTTTCAGCTTTGCGATCAAGCACTGATATTTGCTCTGTTGTCAATCTATATAAATCAGCAGGAGATTTGACTAATTCTGCATTGATAAGCTGTTCAAGCACAGCAGGACCCATTCCGTCTATATCCATTGCATCACGACTTACAAAATGAATCAGATGCCTCATAAGCTGTGCAGGGCAGTCAGTATTGGTACAGCGAACTGCGGCTTCGCCTTCATCACTTGAAACAGGGCTTCCACAGGAAGGGCAAATACTCGGAAATTCAAACGGAACTGCATTTTCACAATGCTCGCTAACCGAAAGCACCTCAGGAATAATCTCGCCTGCCTTGCGGATAATCACCGTGTCGCCTACGCAAATGCCCTTCTCTTCGATAAAATCTTTATTATGAAGAGTTGCACGGCTTACTGTCGTGCCTGCAAGCAAAACAGGTTCAAAATTACCGACAGGAGTAAGAACACCTGTTCTGCCGACCTGAATTTCTATATTAAGAAGCTTTGTAGGCTTTTCCTCGGGTGGATATTTATACGCTTCAGCCCATCTGGGATATTTTGCCGTACTGCCAAGCAGTTCACGGTCATCAAAGCTGTCTACCTTGACAACAGCACCGTCAATAGCATAATCAAGTTGACCACGCAAATCTCCGATTCTTTCAATCTCAGTAATTACATCATCAATATTGTCATAAACATTATAAAATGCTGTCGGGAATCCGAGCTCAGTCAGGTAATTAAGGCTTTGCAAATGACTTGTAAGTTCTGTTCCCCGTATTTGCTGGATATTGAAAATAAAAATATCAAGATTTCGGCTTGCTGTTATTTTTGAATTTTTCTGACGAAGTGAACCTGCTGCGGCATTGCGGGGATTTTTGAAGGTTTTTTCTTCATTTTCCTCCTGTCTTTTGGTAAGCTCATCAAAACTTGCAAACGACATATAAACCTCTCCACGAACCTCCAAAAATTCAGGAGCATTTGCAATACGCTTTGGCAGACTTTTTATTGTCATAAGATTGTCGGTAACATCCTCGCCTGTCGTACCGTCACCACGGGTGGAGCCACGAACAAACACACCGTTTTCATATTCGCAGGAAACTGAAAGCCCGTCAAACTTGGGCTCAACAATATATTTTACATCAGGTACTGTCTGACGCACCCTGTTGTCAAAATCCAAAAGCTCTTCATGCGAAAAGCTGTCGTGAAGGCTTTCCATAGGAACAGTATGCGTTACTGCCGAAAACTTTTCACCTGCGTTGCCTCCGACTCTGTTAGTCGGCGACATAGTTGATTTTAGGCTTGGAAATTCCTTTTCAAGCTGTTCAAGCTCACGAAGCAGCATATCATATTCATAGTCTGAAATTTCGGGTTCATCTTGGTTATAATACAGGTTATTATGATACTCAAGTTCTTTTGTAAGCTCTGCAACACGATTTTTTGCCTTTAATAAATCCATTATATATCAGTCTTTCGTTTATTTATTAACCTCGGAAGTTCCTTTTTCACGAAGATATGTAGACTCAAGGTCTGCAAGGTGAAGCTTGACTGCAAGCGGATAACGGTCATATGCCTGACTTATGGCATTGCTGTTTTTGTCACCAAATTCACCCATATGCCAACGGATAGCCATTGCCTCCTCAATTTTCAGACGCATAAAACGCTCAATCAAAAATACAGATTTTTCACCGTGACCATACGGGAATTGGTCATCAATCGCATAATACGGAACCTTTTCCCACACACCCGTCTGTTCATTTTTGACATTGCGGGTAGAAACCTTATAAAACTGCGCCTTGCATAAATCGTGAAGCAATGCACATATTGCAAAGCTTTCAATGCTGTCGCTGTCTTCATCAAAATGCTTTTCCATCATTGTGTTAAAAACGCTGACCGAATGCATACACAATCCGTTTTCACAGGCACAATGGTAGCGTGAGCTTGCAGGCGCAGTAAAAAAATCGGTTCGCTTGAGCCATTCCAAAAGCTCTTCCGCACCATGTCTGTGTATATGTTCATTATATATTTCAACAAATTCTTCTTGCGGCGTCATAAAAAAACCTCCAAAGCAGTCGGTGGACTGCACCTAAATCG
>DKZL01000053.1 GCA_002493635.1 Ruminococcaceae bacterium UBA7075
AATGCGGCTGTTACACTTGGTATGGATGTAATCGGTTTCGACCCGTTTATGTCAGTTACTAACGCATTAAAGCTTGACCCTGCTGTTAAGCTTATGAAGAATAACGAGGAAGTAATGACAAATTGTGACTACCTAACAATTCACGTTCCGCTTACACCTGACACAAAGGACCTTGTTGATGCAGATATGATTGCAAAGATGAAGGACGGCGTTCGCATTATGAATTTCAGCCGTGACGGTCTTGTAAATTCAACAGCTGTTCTTGAGGCTGTAAAGAGCGGTAAGGTTGCTAAGTATGTTACAGATTTCGGCACAGACGATATTCTCGGCGAGGAGAACATCATCTGTATGCCACACCTTGGTGCTTCAACTCCTGAGAGTGAGGATAACTGCGCTGTTATGGCTTGCGATCAGGTTAAGGAATACCTTGAAAACGGCAACATTATCAATTCTGTAAACTATCCTGCAATCTCACTTCCAAGAAGCGGTGACACTCGTTTCTGCGTAATGCATAAGAATGTTCCTGAGCTTCTCAAGAATGTGCTTGCTGAGCTTAACGGTAATGTTGAAAATATGCTTTCAAAGAGCCGTGGCGACTATGCTTACACAATTATTGATGTTGCAGGCGCAGACAAGGCAGACGCAGACAAAATTGCTGCTGTTGACGGCGTTATCAGAGTAAGAGTGCTTTAATTTATTTATTATATAAAAATTATAAAAGGCTGACTTCGGTTGTTTGAAGTCAGCCTTTATGTTTTGTTATGAAATTATAATACTAATTAACTTTATTCGTTGGTGTGCCATTCAGAAAATTTTTGATGTTGTCAACTACAATGTTCATCAGTCTTACTCTTGTTTCAAGGGGTGCCCATGCAATATGCGGTGTGATAATACAGTTTTTGGCATTCATAAGAATGCAGTCTTTCTCCATTGGCTCAACTGCAAGCGTGTCTATTGCCGCACCGCCGAGGTGTTCGCTTTCGAGTGCGTTAAACAAATCCTGTTCGACCATAACTCCGCCCCGTGCCGTATTAACAAACAGCGCACCTTTTTTCATTTTGGCAAAGGTTTCTTTATTAAACATATGCTCAGATTCGCTGTTTAAAGGACAATGTACGCTCACGATGTCGCTTTTGCTCAAAAGCTCATCAAGCGATACCATTTTTACATTTTCAATCTCTCTTGGCGAGCGGTTGTATGCTATTACATTCATTTCAAAAGCATTAGCTATTTTTGCAACCGCCTGACCTATACTGCCCAAACCGACAATGCCTAAAGTTTTGCCTGCAAGCTCGCTTAAAGGATATACAAAGGGCGAAAAGGTTTTGCTTCTTTTCCACTTGCCGTCCTGAACAAACTTATTGTACTTTGCAGTGTTGTTGTAGTGCTCCAGTATAAGTGCAAAAGTGTGCTGCGCAACTGCATTTGTCGAGTATGACCCTGCATTGCACACGGCAATGTTGTGCTCTTTGCAATAGTCAATGTCGATATTGTTATAGCCTGTTGCGAACAGCCCGATATATTTAAGATTTTTTGCCAGTCTGAGCGTGTAACTGTCAAGTTTAGTTTTGTTGCAGATAACTATGTCGGCGTCTGCAATTTTTTCTGCAACCTCTTCATATTTCAAAAGTCCGTATTCGACTACCTCGCCGAGCTTTTTTAATGCCGTTGCATCAACGAGATTATCGAGGACAGTTTGTGCGTCAGTAAGCACGATTTTCATAAAATCAACTCCAGTTCCAATATATACATTATACATTAAAAGGCTGTAACTTGCAATTGAATAAAATATTATATATAATGTTCTATGCGTAATGGAGGAGAAAAGAGAAATATGATATATAAGAATGTTTTGTTTGATTTGGACGGTACATTGCTTCCTATGGATATGGACGCATTTACAAAGCTTTATTTCGGAACGCTTAGCAAGAGATTTTGCCCGATTCTGAGTGTTGAACCTGAAACATTGGTTAATGCAGTTTGGAAGGGTACTTCTGCAATGATAAAAAATGATAACAGCAAAACAAACAAAGAGCGTTTTTGGGAGGTTGCATCACAAGAGTGCAGTATGGATTTGACTCCGTATATTGAGCAGTTTGACGACTACTATCTTACAGAATTTATCGAGGCTAAAAAAGCAACTCATACTACACCATATTCAAAAAAGTGCGTGGAGTTTATAAAGCAAAATTTGCCCGAGGGGGGAAAGCTGATTGCCGCAACCAACCCGATTTTTCCCGAGGTTGCAACAATGCGCCGACTGAATTGGGCCGAGGTATCGCCGAATTATTTTGACTATATTACAGTCTATGAAAATTCGGGATTTTGCAAGCCGAACCTTGAGTATTACAAAATGATTTGTGACAAATGCGGCATAAAGCCCGAAGAAAGCATAATGATTGGCAATGATGTTGACGAGGATATGGTTGCTGCCGAGCTTGGATTTGATACCTACCTTGTGACAGATACAATGCTTAACCGAAAAGGTAAGGACTATTCAAATCATAAACACGGCACATTTAAGGAATTGTTTGATTTTCTTTGCGGAATTTACAAGTAATTTCTGTGTTTTTATAAAAATGTTTCCAAAAAGATTGAATTTTAAAAAAAATGTGTTACAATGAATATGAAATATTTAAGGAGGTGTTCCCCTATGGCATACAAAATTAGTGATGAGTGTATCATGTGCGGTGCATGCGCAGCTGAGTGCCCGGTATCTGCTATTTCAGAGGGTGACGGCAAGTATGTAATTGACGCTGACACATGCGTTGAGTGCGGTTCTTGCGAGAATGTTTGCCCTGTTGGCGCTCCGTCAGCTGAGTAATTCGTACATAATATGAATAAAAAATTTAACGGCAAGGTCTTTGTACCTTGCTGTTTTTTTGCGTCGGTGGGGCGTCAGTGGACGCTTTCCCCGTTATAAAACTCACATAGAAATAACAACTCAGTATCTCGGAGTTAAAATCTTGCTATAATGAAACAGTTATAATATGAATAATATGCTTTTAGAATATGCAAAAAATAATTTATAAAGCATTGTCAGACGAGTGCAAGTTTCGGCTTGTGAATTATATTTAAGGAAATAATTCATAAAATAACCAAATCTTTGCCAAAAACACAGTGACAGTTCTACATATATTGTATCTTTTCTTTTTCGGATAAATGTGGTATAATAAAAATTAATATATAAAAGGAGTTGATTTTATGGCTCAAATTAACGGAGATTATTCAGCAAATACACCTGAGATTAATCGTTTAGCTGAAAAAATGGTTGGAAACTCCATAATTGATACTGATTTGTACAAAAAATATGATGTAAAAAGAGGACTTCGTGACCTTGACGGCAAGGGTGTTCTGACGGGTCTTACCGATATTTCAACAATTCTGCAAAATAAAATGGTTGACGGCAAGCTTGTGCCCTGCGACGGCGAGCTTTATTACAGAGGCTATAATGTCAACGATATTATTGACGGAATGCTTATAGATGACCGCTTTGGCTTTGAAGAGGTCGTATATTTGCTTTTGTTTGGTGAAATGCCGAATGCAGAGGAGCTGAAGAACTTCAAAGATTTGCTTGTGCAGTACAGAACACTGCCTCAGAACTTTGTCCGTGATGTAATTCTGAAGGCTCCGAGCGAGGATATGATGAATACAATAGCACGAAGCGTTCTTACGCTGTTCTGCTATGATACAAATCCTAACGATACCTCAATCAGCAATGTGCTCAGACAGTGTATTCAGCTTATTTCTGTATTCCCTATGCTTTCGGTATACGGATACCACGCATATAATCACTATCTGCGTGACAAGAGCCTTTACATTCATCGTGCAGAGCCTACAATGTCAACTGCGGAGGTCTTTTTATCGCTTCTGCGCCCTGACAGACAGTATACAAGGCTTGAAGCAAAGGTGCTTGATATGGCGCTTATCCTGCATATGGAACACGGCGGCGGTAACAACTCAACCTTTACGACGCACGTTGTAACTTCATCGGGCACAGATACATATTCTACAATGGCTGCGGCTCTTGCTTCTCTTAAGGGTCCAAAACACGGCGGAGCAAATGTTAAGGTTTACTATATGTTTGAGGATTTGAAAAAGAATGTCGACAACTGGAAGGATGATGACCAGCTTGTTGCGTATCTTGAAAAGCTCCTTGACAAACAGGCTTTTGACCAAAAGGGTTTAATCTATGGTATGGGTCATGCTGTTTACACAATTTCCGACCCCCGTCAGAAGATTTTGAAAGGTTCTGTTAGAAAGCTTGCAGAAGCTAAAAATTGCGTCGATGAGTTTAACCTCTATGAGCGTGTTGAGCAACTTGCGCCGGAAGTAATCGGAAGAAAGCGCAAAATCTACAAGGGCGTTGCCGCAAATGTTGACTTTTACAGCGGCTTGCTTTACAGTATGCTCGATATTCCGTGCGAGCTTTATACACCGCTTTTTGCTACTGCAAGAATTGCAGGCTGGAGCGCTCACAGACTTGAAGAACTTGTAAATGCGGGCAAGATTATTCGTCCTGCATATATGAGCATATCCGATAAGAAGGAATACACTCCTCTTGCAGAAAGATAAAATATAGAATAAAGTATTAAAGAACGGCATAATGTGTGCCGTTCTTATTTTTTTGGACGCTTCATAGGTTTGTATTAAAATGTAACCGTTGCGACCCGAAGGTATACTCCGGCTTAGTGGTGAACATCATAGCGCACGATTGTAAGTACGTTAAATTATAGTTTAGCGACGGT
>DKZL01000055.1:0-4126 GCA_002493635.1 Ruminococcaceae bacterium UBA7075
GGAACGACACAGGGGTCGTTCCCTACGGTATTATAAAATATAAGTTCATCTAAACTATAATTTTGATTACCGTATAGACAACGGAAAAGTTTGCATTTTATATTCCAACCTAAAGTTGAGTTATGGATTTTCACCATAAAGCCGAAGTTCAAACTTCGGGATACTGCACCATAAGTCACATAAAACTTATAGTGCGGTGAAAAAAATCATTGCACGGCTGATGCTCCGAGACTTTTAGCCGCCTGTATCATTGCGGCTTGTGCAACGGGCGCAGCATATTGAGAACCAAAGCCTGTATCCTGAACAACACAGGCAAACGCAAGGGGGCAGTCCTCATCCTGCGAATAACCTACAATCCACGCATTCGGATTTTTGTCTTCCACCTCGGCTGTACCTGTTTTCGCACACACCTTAAGTCCGCCGTACTGATAATCGCCGTAATAATCTGTAATTGTATACCGCATCAGATTGCCGAGTTTGCCGGCAGTTTCCGGATTGAACATCTCACGGTCTGTGCTTGCCGTACTGATTCCGATAGCATTAAGCAAATCGTCCGCACCGCCTTTGATAAGCGTGGGCTTTACCGATGTGCCGCCGTTTGCTATTGCACCGCACATAATTGCCATCTGCATAGGATTGACCTTATCATTATATTGTCCCACGCCCGACCAACCAAGCTGGTTGGTGTTAGCATTCTCAACACTGTATGAGCCTTTGGCTGTTTTTACTCCGTCAACATCAAAACTCTCGTTAATACCGATTTTCTCGGCAGTTGCCGTCATAACCTCGGGACCCAGCTCAACCGCAAGCTCAGCAAACACAACATTGCAGGAATGTGCAAAAGCCTGTTCAAAATTGATTGTTCCGTGAGGCTCGACACAAGTGATGTCACTGCCGCCGATTTCCTCACTGCCCGTACAAGTCCATGTGCGTTCATAAATATCGGGGATATTTTCAATTGCGGCTGCCGCCGTGACTATTTTGAATATTGAACCCGGAGTATATGAGGATGAAAGAACATTATCAAGATAAACTCCCTCATATTCCTCCTCGTTTTCCTCCGTTATTTCAGGCGGAGCCTGTGGATCATACGCAAATGTGCTTACAGAACAGATTACATCACCTGTTTTGTAGTTATAAACAACGCAGGCACCCTTGGCGTCATAGCTGTTCAGAACATCATAAGCCGCCGCACAGGTTGCCGCATCAACAGTCAGGGTAAGGTCGTTTTTTGACTGTAGCGACTGAGGCATATTAAGACCCCAGATTAGATTGTAGCCTGTCAGCTCAGAACGGTACATACTCTGCGCCGCCGTCGATATATTAAGTGAATTGTCGCCCACAACATGAAGGAGCGACTTCCTCACGCTTTCGCTTTCATTATATACACGCTCGCCGTCAACAGTCTGTGCAAGGACATTGCCGTTGCGGTCATATATGGCTCCCGCATGCGCAAGTCCTCCGCTGCCCGCAATGTGGGCATTGAAGGGCTGTGAAGCCCAGTCATCGGCATTTGTTACAAGCTGAAAAGTCAGATAGCTCATACCGCCGATAAAAGCAACAGTGAGTACAAAAATCATTGTACTTCGTCTAAGTATCCTCTTCAATTTATTTTATCTCCGATTCATAAGTTTAATGTAAATTATAATACAATATCCCGAAGTTTGAACTTCGGTTGTTCGGTAACAATTCATAACGCACTATTGTAAGATAAATTAAAATTCAAATCAAAATAACTTTAACTTATAATTGTCAATTTCTTACTGCATATGTTCTTTCGTCTGCCGCCTTAATAAATGCAAGCAAGCCCCAGCAAGACAAAATGCTTGAACCGCCGCTTGAAATAAACGGAAATGTTACACCCGTCAAAGGAAGAACATCGGTTGCACCGAAAATATTAAGCGACAGCTGAATTACCATAAGACCTGCCGCACAGCAAGCCGAAATTGAATAGAATGTGCTTCGGCTTCTTGTAGTGATTGCACGGGCATATATGAACAAAAGACCTACTGCAAGCGCAAGCGTTATTGAAACAATAACACCCATTTCCTCAGAAACCAAGCCAAAAACAAGGTCGCTTTCCGAAGCGGCAACCTGCTTTAAATAGCCGTTTCCGATGCCCACACCGAAAAGTCCGCCGCTTGCGATATATGTCAGGACTCTTGCCTGCTGATAACCGAGGTTGTCCTGAGTATGTTCCCACACATGACCCCAGCCGCTGAAACGCTCTGCAACATACGACTTAAACTTAAGTACGATTGTAACGCCGAAAATCGCCGCCGCAATTGCCAGTATAATTGTCTTGAAATCACCCGAACGCATAAACGCAACAAGCAAAAATGTAATAAAAAATATAAGTGCAGTACCAAAGTCGCCCATAATTGCGAGCAAGCCTACGCACATTGCCGAGAATATGATGAACTCAATCAAGTTTTTGTTTGTCTGCAATTTATCAAGTGCGCTTGCACCGATAAAAATGTATATTACTTTAACAAGCTCAGACGGCTGAATGGAAATCGGACCTATATAAATCCAGTTAGCCGCACCGTTTGTAACCTTGCCGAACACTATGCTCAGAAGCAGAAGTCCGATTGCCGCAATCATCATAGGGCGGCGAAGCTTGTTGACCTTGTCGGGGTTCTCAATCAGTTTTATAATAATGCAGAAAAGAACCATACCTGCCACAGCTGCAATAAGCTGAACATATGCCATTCGCTCAACCTGCCTGACGAGCAATATAACTCCTATGCCGGTCAAAAACAGGGCGAGCGCTTCAAGCTCAAAGTTTATACGCTTAAGCACAAAGGTTGTAACAAAGAAAAACACCCATTCAACAGCCGCAAGAACTCCAAAAAGCGTCAGCGGAGCTGTCATATCCGTGCCGTCATTCCAGAACATAGCCTCCACACACATAAAAAAGTGGAAAATCGTAATTAAAAGCATCAGCTTCCAGGACTTGATTGCAGGCTTATCGCTTACACGTGAGAAAAACCAGCTTGCACGCAATTTTTCCTGAAATTCCTCACCGCGTCTGAACACAAATTCCGAGTTGCCTACGGTAATAACATCATCTAAAAGCACCTGAGTGCGTTCATCCGCTGATTTATCATTAACATAAGTTCCGCTTTTTGAGCCTGTATCCGTTACAAACCAGCCTTCCTTGCGGCGCAGTAAAACGCAGTGATTGCGGGACACGGCAGGGTCGTTTACTACAATATCGTTTGCTTTGCTTCTGCCGATTGAGTTTTCCCAGAATAGTACGGGCAGTTTTTCACCCGTTCGGGCATTATAAAGAGTTACAAGCGGTTTTTCGGGACGGCGTCTGCGACGCATTGCGGCATAGCATTGATATACAATAATAACCGCATACAACGGCAAAATCATTCTTAACGCTACAACGCCAATGTCAAAAATAATTGAAAAATCCACTTTATTCTGCCCCCTTTACATATTATTTTATATTTTACGTAAAATTAAACTTTACACTGTTGCAGTCCAACAACTTCTTTTTAACGATTGAAATCGACATTTTTTTCAATAAGTTATTTATAAAGGACTGTGATTTTGGATATAATTACAATTATACAAGTTTAATAATAATCCAAAATAGTTAAAAAGTCAAGAATATTAAACATTTCCTTTTATTAAGTATTTCCTTAATAAAATAAAAATCACCGTCAATAATATTATTGAGGTGATATGATAATTATGAAAAGATATAAGCCGACATACAAAGCACCAACACCGTATGCACAAAGACACAGATTTTTAAAGAAACGCCGCAATGTTAAATCCAAACCGTCCGAGCCTTACGAATTTGACAATTTCGTAAGCAATGATATTGATGAGGATATGGAGCTTAACTCCTGCTCAATGTATGACTGCACGGGACTGATTCCCACAGCAATCAAAAATCAGGCTGAGGCGGAGGCATACGAAAGTCTTTATCCGTATATTGCACCTGCCGCAGGAAAAGGTGAATAATTTTAATTTTTTAGCCCGCTCCATAAGTTTGCGCTAGTATCAATCATTCCGACCCGAAGATTTACTTCGGGTTATTGGTAAAGTTCATAACTCACTTATATAAGTAAGTTAAATTAATGTTTATTTGAATAATAAATGAAGT
>DKZL01000055.1:4261-4416 GCA_002493635.1 Ruminococcaceae bacterium UBA7075
TTAAATAAGTGAGTTATGAACTTTGCCAAACAACCGAAGTGCATCTTCGGGTCACAACCTTCACATATTAAACCAAACTTGTGAAGCGTCCCCAAAAAAGCGGGCTAAAAAATTATCAGGTATTCTGCTTGAGTTCTACACGGCGAATTTTTCCG
>DKZL01000055.1:4489-6703 GCA_002493635.1 Ruminococcaceae bacterium UBA7075
CTACAAACTGTTAAGGAAAGATTTGTATAATTTAGCACCATATCGTAGGGGCGGATAATATCCGCCCCTACGGACTGTTAAGGAAAAATATGATGTTTACCGAACCACCGAAGTATATCTTCGGGTCGCAAACGTTACATTTAAAATAATACTTATGAAGCGTCCGAAAAAACTATAATTTATCCTATTTATAATAGCGTATAGATTACCTCAGGTATTCTGCTTAAGTTCTACACGGCGAATTTTTCCGCTGATTGTCTTTGGAAACTCATCCACAATTTCAAGATATTGAATAGCCTTATAGGACGCCATTCGTCTGTTGCAGAACGAGCGGATTTCGTTTTCTGTATCCCTGTCGTGATGTGTACCGTCAACCATTTTGACAATCGCCTTTATTGCCTGACCTCTGTCCTTGTCAGGAACTCCGATTACAGCACATTCAAGCACCTTGGGATACTGCATAACAACGTTTTCAATTTCAAATGGTCCCACTCTGAAACCTCTTGTCTTGATAACGTCATCAACTCTGCCTACATACCAGAAAAATCCTTCTTCATCCATATAGGCTGTATCGCCTGTGTGGTAAATTCCGTTTCGCCAGACTTTTTTGTACATTTCTTCGGCATTTGTGCCATAATAAGCCATAAACACACCGAACGGCTTTTTGCCGTCACGGGGAAAAATTGCAATTTCTCCGGTTTCTCCCGGTCTGACCTCCCTGTCGTCGCCGTCAACAAGACGAACATCAAAAAGCGGTGTAGGCTTGCCCATTGAGCCTGCCTTGTGTACTGTACCCATATTTGCAATTATAGGCAAAACCTCGGTCTGACCAAAACCCTCGTTTATACGGATGCCTGTCTGCTCATAAATTTTATCGTAAACCTCAATATTAAGAGCCTCGCCTGCCGTGCTGAAATGTTCAAGGGCGCTGAGGTTGTATTTGTTAATATTTTTCTTTGCAAAATACCTGAAAACTGTCGGCGGTGCACAGAACGATGTAACACCGTATTTTTCTATAATTTTAAGAAGTTTTGAGGGCGAAAAGTTGTCAAAGTCATAAACCATTACGGCACATCCGCAAAGCCACTGTCCATAAATTTTTCCCCACGAAGCCTTTGCCCAGCCTGTTTCGGAAACAGTAAGATGCAGTCCGCCCTCCTTGACGCACTGCCAATGCTTTGCTGTCAGAATATGACCGATTGAATAGGTGTGATTATGCTCAACCGCTTTCGGATAGCCTGTTGTACCAGAGGTAAAGTATATTATCATCGGCTCTTCTGCCCTTGTATCAACCCTTTCAAGCTTGTCGGACGCACGCTCAACCTCTGCGGTAAAATCAACCGTTCCGAATATTCTGCTTCTCGGCACAAAAATAGTTTCCAGCGTATTTGTCTGTGACCTTACGGCAAGCAAATCGTCAACCGTTGTTCCGTCAGGAGTACAGACAGCTGCCTTAATGTCTGCGGTCTGCACACGATAGTTTATATCGCTCTGAGTAAGCAGATGAGTTGCAGGGATAATTATTGCGCCGAGCTTGTGAAGAGCAGGCGCAACATACCAATACTCATAGTTCCGCTTTAATATAACAAGCACCTTGTCGCCCTTTTTTATACCGTACTTCTTAAAAACATTTGCAGCCCTGTTGCTCAGCCTGCTTATGTCGGCAAAGGTAAAGCGCTTTTCCTCGTGTTCGGGATTTGTCCAGACAACCGCCGTATCATCAGGTGCAAGCTCTGCCATTTTGTCAACAACATCATAGCCGAAATTGTAGTTTCCTTCATACACAGGTTCAAAAACTGTCAGGTTTCCGTCTTTGTCAAATTCTTCTCTGCAAAAGTTTTTATATAATTGCATATACAACTTCCTTCATACTAATTATTATGACATTCTCGTTTTATATTGTATAACAAACAGATGATTTTGTACAGAGTTTATGATAATTTTTTTATTGTAATATTTTTATGCTTTTTTTCAAAGTAAAAATACGGTTATTCACAAACCGGAATAAATTCCTTTTTTATTTATAACAAGAATTAATAGGGCTGATTTTTATAGATATATCGCCATTTTGCAACATCTCGCAAAATGCAGAGCAACAATCCTTTAATTATAAAAATCCACATTTTCAGAATATGAATAATATCGTATATTCAATATATTAAATATTGTTTTTACTTTATAGGAAACTGCTCGGTTGCGCTCGGGCATAGAAGT
>DKZL01000055.1:7019-7929 GCA_002493635.1 Ruminococcaceae bacterium UBA7075
CAGCCCACCGGCTGCTTTTTTATAAAGCTGTTTTTGATGTTCGCCATAAAAATAACGGTTTACCTTCAAAATACAGTGGTTACATATTAAGAAAAGCTTATGAAACATCCAAATGAAGTCGGCAGGCTGCACTTGCCCGAGAGGGCATCATATATAAACACATTTCTATGTCAGACTGTTTAAAAGCAGTTTTTTATAAAGTATAATAAAAAATATTCACAAAATTTTAAATCCGCAATAGTATGTAGTGTAAACGAAAGGAGGAAAGTCAAATGTGTAACTTTTTCGGTAACGGCAGCAACTGCTGCACATGGATCATTCTCATTCTTATCGTTCTCTGCTGCTGCGGAAACAACGGTAACAACAACGACAATGGTTGCGGCTGTGGCTGCGGCTGCAACTAAGCTGAACCGTTTTTAAGCGTTAGCTTAGAGGACGTTTCAAATACAGCAATAAGCCGTCACATTTAATGTGAACGGCTGACGGCAAAAAAGGATGCCGCAATTTTTATACATTTGCGGCATCCCTTTTGAAATAACAATAATTCTGTTGACAAAGAAATATGTATATGTTAATATAATAATGTAAAGGAATGGTTTTAGCTGTTCCGCTATTCAAAACTAATTATTTTTTATAACTGCTCTGTATTGGCGTTACAGGGCGGTTATTTCTTTTTTACACTATAGGAAATTGCACGGTTGCGCTCGGGCACAGAAGTTATTTTTAATATGGTGCTGTCTGCACGAATATGTGCAGCCCACCGGCTGCTTTTTTATGTACTTTATCACTTCTGCAAGTGCTACTAACAAAATGATTAGTAATACCGTTTCCGTCAAATACATCACCCCCTTTACAAGGGAGCTGAAACAGCCGCCGCCATTCCTTTACGACAACAGTATATCACATCCGC
>DKZL01000072.1 GCA_002493635.1 Ruminococcaceae bacterium UBA7075
CGCAACAAATCAATTCTATTAAAATAGTCATAAATAAGTCGGTGGACTGCACCTAATCGTGCAAACAGCACCATATAAATATTTACTTCTATGCCCGAGCGCAAACGAGCAATTTTTTATAAAGATAATGAAAGGGCACCAATTACGGTGCCCCAAAAACTCAAAATTATTCTGCTTCAGCAGCCGGAGCTTCTTCAACAGTTTCTTCAGCTTTTTCAGCAGCCTGCTCGTCCTCTGAAAGAAGAGCACGCATTGAAAGGCTGACACGCTTTTTGTCAAAATCAATAGCAGTAATCTTAGCGTCAACCTTCTGACCAACAGTAAGTACATCAGCCGGCTTTTCAATTCTCTGATTTGCAATCTGAGAAATGTGGATAAGACCGTCGATACCAGGAATAATGTTTGCAAAAGCACCGAATGTTGTAAGACCTACAATAGTAACCTCTGCAACTGTGCCTTCAGGATACTTATTCTTTAGGATTTCCCATGGATTGTCCTCAGCATTCTTAAAGCCGAGAGAAATCTTTTTTGTCTCTTCATTTATGTCCTTGATATAAACATCAACTGTATCGCCTACATTAACAACCTCACTCGGATGCTTAATGTGACTCCATGAAAGCTCAGAAATGTGAATCATACCAAATACGCCGCCGAGGTCAACAAATGCACCATAGCTTGTAAGTGATTTTACTACGCCCTGATAACGCTTGCCGATTTCGCATTCATTCCAGAAAGCTTCACGCTGTGCTGCTCTCTGCTCCTTGAGTACGCTACGGATTGAACCGATTGCTCTTCTGCGTCTGCCGTTCTGTGAAACCTCAATAAGTCTGAAGTCAACCTCCTGACCTACAAGATCCTCAAGACTCTCATCACGGGAAGCTGTTGCCTGTGAAGCAGGAATAAATACTCTTACGCCATCATATACAACGATTACGCCGCCCTTAACAACTTCTGTAACCTTTGCAGAAAGAATTTCCTGTGAATCAGAGTTTTCCTGAAGCTTCTCCCAGCCCTTCTGAGCGTCAACTCTGCGCTTTGAAAGCATAATTGTGCCTTCCTGGTCATTTGTCTTCATAATAAGAAGCTCAATTTCGTCGCCAACCTTAACAACATCCTCAGGTGCTGCATTTGGATCATTTGAAAGTTCAGAAGCAGGAATAAAACCTGTCTGCTTTCTGCCAACATCAACCTGAACCTCATTAGGTGCAATGCTCAGCACTGTGCCGATTACCCTCTCATTTGTATTTAAGTTTTTGAGGGATTCTTCAAGCATCTCCTCAAAAGATTCTTCAATTTTTGTTTCACCGGATTTAATTTCACTCATTTTATCCAGTACCTCCTTTATTATCCTTGCAGGTGTTGATGCACCCGCAGTTACGCCTATTTTTGTTGCAGACTGAACCTGTACTTTATCAAGCTCGCTTGCAGTTTCTATTAAAACGGTATTGCGGCACTGTTTTTTGCATATATCAAACAGTTTGCCGGTGTTTGAACTGTGCCTGTCCCCAATTACAACCATAAAATCAGAACGAGCGGCAATCAGATCAGCTTCACTCTGCCTAACCGACGTAGCATTACATATTGTATCAAATATTTTTCCGTTTGTACATAGTTTTTTGAACTTTTTTATACATTTTTTCCATTCTGCTGTATCAAAAGTGGTTTGTGCGACGATTTTTATGTACTTATCATTCTCTGAAAGAATATTAGGCAAAATTCCGTCAAGTTCATCTTCATTGTTGAAAGTCAGACATCTTGCAGAACAGTGACCTATAATCCCCTGTACCTCAGGATGATTCTTGTTGCCTGCAATCAGTACAACATCATTATCGGGATCTGCCGAAAATACAATCTTGTGGATTTTCTGAACAAACGGACAGGTTGCGTCCTTATAGCAGATATTTCTGTTTTCAAGCTCATCTGCAACAGACTTGGGAACACCGTGAGAACGAATGACCAGAGTTGAACCGTCCGGCACTTCATCTATTGAATCAACCGCCTTACAGCCTCGCATTTCGAGTTCGTTCACAACCTCCATATTATGTATAATCGGTCCGAGCGTACAAACACTCGCACCGTTTTCAAGAAGTTCATTGACAATATTAATTGCCCTGTTTACTCCAAAGCAAAATCCGGCTGACTCAGCCTTTTCTATACTCATTCAAATCCTTCTCTCTCATTTTTTTAATTTCGTCCATTATCATATTTGATGCATCTCTGAGTTCACGTCTTCCGCCGTCAACCGTCAGTCCGAGCTTTTGAGGAGAAAGCGGTTCACCGAAATGAACAACACGTCTTGCAAACAAGTGCTTGGGATTGCCGACAACAGTTATACAAGCCGGAACTACCGGAACCTGTGTTTGCTGTGCAACAAGCGCGCATCCGCTTCGTGGTCGCCTTAGCTCGCCCGTTTTGCTTATGCTTCCCTCAAGGAAAATCGTCATAATTTCTCCCTCATTAATGAGGTCAATGCCTGTTTTGATTGCCTTGCCGTCGCCGGCTCCACGCTCTACAGGAAACGCACCGAGCGTGCGTATAAGAGCTCCGAAAAATTTATTTTTGAAAAGCTCAATCTTAGCCATAAAATACAGTCTGCGTTTTTGCGAAAGACCCAAAAGCACAGGATCCGAAAGACTTGAATGATTGCAGGCAAGAATAAATCCGCCTTTTTCAGGCACTGCTTCGCTGTTAATAGACTTGTATCTGTAAAAAAGTTTAAAAATTGGTCTGCACACTACTTTTCCCACAGCATAGAGAGCCTTTGACTGTCCCATCAGACATTCTCCTTTATCACAGAAATTATTTTTTTTACTGACTGTTCAAAGTCAATATCGGTTGTATTGACTATTATGCAGCCGTCAGCAGGTTTGAGAGGAGCTGTTTCACGATGCGTATCATTGTAGTCACGTTCAATAACATCGTTTAATATGTCATCATAGTTTACATTCATACCCTTCTCGACAAGCTCCTTGTATCGACGTTCAGCCCTTACCTCGGGAGAAGCCGTAAGAAATATTTTTACCTGTGCATCAGGCAGAACAACTGTTCCTATGTCCCTGCCGTCCATAATAACATTCTGGCTTTTCGCCATACTGCGCTGCAAATCCAGAAGATAAGCACGGACAGCAGGAATTGCAGATATTTTTGATGCCATCATAGAAGCCTCGGGAGTACGGATTAATCCCGAAACATCCTCATTATCAAGCAACACAATCTGCTCGCCCTGCTCATTAAAAGTGAGGTCAACCTTTATTTCAGAAAGCAGTTTTTCAACCTCATTTGACGGTATCGGTTCAACATTACGGCGTGCGGCTGCAAGCCCGATTGTCCGATAAAGTGCTCCTGTGTCAATATAGATATAATCAAGTGCCTTTGCGGCCTTTTTGGCTATGGATGACTTTCCTGCGCCGGCAGGTCCGTCAAGTGCTACTGCAATCGGCATAATAATCTTCCTTTCTGTTTAAATCTATTAATTTATAGGTAAGCTGCATTTTCACCTGCAAGATGTCCCGTGCTCCATGCAATCTGAAGATTAAATCCACCCGTATATGCATCACAATCAATAACTTCTCCTGCAAAATACAAGCCATTGACAAGCCTGCTCTCCATTGTTTTGGGGTTAATTTCGGAGGTTTTTACACCTCCCGAAGTAATAATTGCCTCTTCAATCGGACGGAATCCGCTTATTTCTACAGTAAAGCACTTTAAAATGTCAGCAAGCTTTTTTCGCTCTTCCTTAGTTATTGAATTACATTTTTTGTCAAACGGTACTCCCCACCGTTTTAAAACAGGAACAATAATTTTTCGGGGCAATAGCTTAGAGAATGAATTTGAAACATCTTTGTTTGAGTTAATTGTAAATTCATTCTGAAGCCGCTTGTCAAGCTGTTCAGGTGATAATGCCGGTTTCAAATCAATTTGTGCAATATATTTTCCATCAGAAATGTCACGAATATGCGAGCTTGCGGAAAGTATCATAGGTCCGCTCATTCCGAAATGGGTGAAAAGCATTTCGCCAAAATCAGAATACACTGTTTTTTTGCTTTGAACATTAACTATTTTTAATGAAACATTTTTCAGAGCCAACCCCTGCATTGCCTTACAGTCAGGATTATGACTTTCGAGCGGTACAAGTGAGGGATTCAAATCGGTTATTGTATGTCCTGCCTGTCTTGCAAGCGTATATCCGTCACCGGTTGAACCTGTCAGCGGATAACTCTTTCCTCCGCAGCATATTATCACACTGTCGGCATAATAAGTGTTGTTCTCGGTTTTTACTCCGATAACTTCACCGTTTTCTATAATAAGTTCTTTTGCGCTGTCATTTATTATTTTACATCCGCTGTCAGACACAAAAGAATGTAATGTGTCGACAACGTCCATTGCTCTGTCAGACTTTGGAAAAACTCTGTTGCCCCTCTCTGTTTTCAGAGAAAGCCCGAGATTTTCAAAGAAATCTATAACACTCTGCGCATCAAAACTGTTGATTGCAGAAAAAAGAAATCTGCCGTTTACCGGAACATTCTGAATAAATGTCTGTACATCGCAATTATTTGTAACATTGCATCTGCCTTTGCCCGTAATGAGAATTTTTCTGCCGACACGCCTGTTTTTTTCGAGAATTGTAACAGACGCACCCATCTGAGCTGCTGTTCCTCCTGCCATCATACCGGCAGCACCTGCGCCTATTACAATTACTTTTTTACCTGTCATCATTTTCAGGCACACTTTCTGACTCTGAATCGTGGTTGGTATAAACACCGTTCTTATTCCAGACCTCTTCAAGCTGACGGAAGTTTTCGGAAACTTCTTCTTTCTTTTTAAGAACAGTAGCAACAATCAGTGCGTTGATAAGACTTAAAGGTGCAACCAACGAATCTACTATCGAAGCCATATCACTGCGTGCAATGAGAATTGAGTCTGCCGACTGAACCAAAGGCGATGCCATACTGTCGGTTATCGCAATAGCATGGGCACCTCTTGAACGTGCAAAATCCATTGCTTCTACCGCCATTGAGCTGTAGCGGGGAAACGATATTCCAATCATTACATCATTTTCGCTGATTCTGAAAATATGCTCATATGCCGAAGCAGAGCTTGTAGTATTTACAACTCTGACATTATCAAAAATCAACTCAAAATAATACGCCAAAAAGCTTGCAATAGCAGCAGTTGAACGCACACCGAAAATATATATGCGCTTAGCATTGCAAATTTCATCAACCGCACGGTTGAAGTCCTCGTGAGAGGTTTCTTCAATAGTTCTTCTGATTTTTTCAATATCCTGATTCAAAACACTGTCAAGAACATTGTCATTACCTATGCGTGTTGAAGTAACCTCGATTCTCTGAACAGAAGTTAGCTTGTTTCTAATCATTTCCTGCATAGCCTTCTGCAGCTTCGGATAACCCTCATAGCCAAGCTCAGTAGCAAAACGTACAACTGTGCTCTCGGAAACTCCTACCGTTTCACCAAGTTTTGAGGCTGTCATAAATGCCGCTTTGTCATAGTGTTCTTCAATATAATGTGCAATTCTCTTCTGCCCTTTAGAAAAAGAGTGCATACACAAATCTATTCTTGTCAATAAATGCGTAATCATTTTTTGACTCTCCCTACTTATATTTATTATTTCATTTTATCATATCGTCCTGCATAATTCAACAATTTATATATGAATTTTTACTTTAACATGAAGGTAATATGAATTTACAGGTTGTGGCAGTTGCAAATAAATGTCAATTATGATAAAATCTGTATGGATATATTATTTTTCATATATACTGGAGATGACAGAATGATTGCTATTATTGATTACGGCGCAGGAAATATTCAGAGCGTAAACAAAGCGTTAATTCATATAGGCTGTGACACTTTAGTTACAAGAGATAAAGATATTATTATGAAAGCGGACGGAGCAGTCCTTCCGGGAGTAGGTTCATTCGGCGATACAATGAATACTATGACGCAGTACGGCATTAAGGATACTGTACTTGACTATACAAAAAGCGGAAAACCATTTTTAGGTATATGCCTTGGCTTACAGCTTTTGTTTCCTGCCAGCGAGGAAAGTCCCGAGGCAAATGGACTTGGAATTTTTGACGGCACAATCACAAAGATTCCGAGCGGCGAGGGACTTAAAATTCCGCACATAGGCTGGAACAGTCTTGACATCAAAAAGAAAGACGGCATTTTCAAGGGCATTGACAACAATTCCTATGTTTATTTTGTTCATTCATACTACTTAAATGCTAAAGATAAAAATATTGTATCGGCTCAGACAAATTACGGCGTTACCATTGATGCCGCAGTTGAAAAAGGAAATGTTTTTGCAACTCAGTTCCACCCCGAAAAAAGCGGTGAAACAGGGCTTAAGATACTCAAAAATTTTGCTGATATTGTAAAGAGTTGAGGAGGTTTTTAAAATGTATGCCAAAAGAATTATCCCTTGTCTTGATGTAAAAAACGGCAGAGTTGTTAAAGGAATGAGTTTTGTTAACCTTGTGGATGCAGGCGATCCTGTTGAAAGTGCAATTCAGTATGACAGGCAGGGTGCGGACGAGCTTGTTTTCCTTGACATTACTGCATCAAGCGATTCAAGAAACATCACCATTGATATGGTTGAAAAGGTTGCAAGCTCAATATTCATTCCGTTTACCGTTGGCGGAGGAATAAGAAGTGTTGACGATTTCAATGCACTTTTGCGTGCAGGTGCTGACAAGGTTTCCGTAAACTCAGCTGCTGTACACAGACCCGAGCTTATCAGCGAAGCGGCATATAAATTCGGCAGTCAGTGCGTTGTTGCAGCTATTGATGCAAAAAGAAGTGGTGACAGCTGGGAGGTTTACATAAATGGCGGCAGAAAGCCAATGGGCATTGATGCCGTTGAATGGGCAGTAAAGTGCGAAGAACTCGGCGCAGGTGAAATCTTGCTGACAAGTATGGACGAGGACGGACAAAAGAAAGGCTATGACATTGCACTTACAAGAGCCGTTTCCGAAAAAGTGAACATACCCGTTATTGCAAGCGGCGGCGCAGGCGCACTCGAGCATTTTTATGATGCATTTACCGAGGGCAAGGCTGATGCAGTTTTAGCAGCTTCTCTGTTC
Source organism: Ruminococcaceae bacterium UBA7075 (assembly GCA_002493635.1). Classification (GTDB taxonomy): domain Bacteria; phylum Bacillota; class Clostridia; order Oscillospirales; family Acutalibacteraceae; genus Ruminococcoides. The sequence goes on from DKZL01000072.1 coordinate 7,107, forward strand.
CACTTTGGTGAAATTCCTATTCCCGAGTTAAAGAAATATCTGAACAGCAAAAATATTTCGGTCAGAATATAAATATATAACACAAATCTTATTTATATTGGAGAATACAAAATGCAAATCATAACAAAAGATATGATAAATATGATTGCAGAATCTTTTGTATCTGTATTCAACAGTGAGCCATGGAACGATTCCTGGACGAAGGAACAGGCAACGGAACGATTAACAGATATATACAACACTCCAAAATTTGAAGGAGCGGTTGAAATATCTGACGGAAAAATCGCCTCTGTAATTATGGGACACGGTGAACGGCATTATAACGGAGTACATTTTCAGATTTTAGAATTCTGGGTACACAAAGATATGCAGGGAAATGGCATAGGTAGTAAGTTATTAACAGATTTTACTGATTACTTAAAATCCAAGGATATTTACAATCATTATCTTATTACATTGCAAGGCAAAAGAACAGAATACTTTTATAGAAAAAACGGATATAATACAAACAGCGATTTATGTATTATGAGTAAAACCGTAAAGTAAATACAAAACAGATAGCCGATGAAATTGTGAAAACAATCACAAATTCATCGGCTCCTTTTACTTCTTGATAAAATTATAGAAAAATCAATTATTTGCTTCTTTTTTATAGAACGGTTCAATGCCATTTACTGCATTGCGTGCAAACTCCATTGAGTACGGCATCATTGTCAATTCAATTTCATCATCAAGATACGGTTTTGCAATCTTGTTGATATAGTCAAAGGTTTCCTGCATATCACCGTAGAAATCGACAACGATAAAATAGCTCTTCTGACCGTCCTCCTTTTTTATCATTCTGAGGTATGCAGCATTTACAGTTTCCTCAGTGCTGAAATGATTTATAAGTGCAGCCATAAGGTCAATCGGATACTCGTCAGGCTCTCCAAGCTGAATTCTTGTACCTGACTCAATGGTGTTGTTTTTCATTCTTAGATAATCTCTCTGCTGTTTGATTGTCATAACCATTGGTTTCGGGAATGTAACACTCTTTCCGAATGCATTGACAACAAAACCTCCTACGTTAGACTTTTCGTCCATTACCATTGATGCAAGGCTGTCAAAATCAGTTACTACCTTACTTGAGTTTTTAGTATCCTCCCATTTGTACATTTCTTCAACGTCAGTAAACACGCCAAAGAACATTTCACCATTGCCGTTTTTGAGCAGTCTGAACTGAACCTGATTTGCCTGCTGCATTACTGTTCTTCCGTTTTCGGTTTTTGCCTGTGTTGTAGGAGTGATTTTAGCAGGGAGAATAAGCTTTGCCTTGATTATCTCATTAATCATAGCATCAATATTTTCTTTGCTTCCGTCAGTCTGCATTTTTTCTATTGCATCAAGAAGTTCAGGATTTTTTATTTCTTCTGCCGGAATCTGACTCTTCTCCATTCTTCCACTTGATAAGTTACTCATATTGTCCTCCAATTTATTCTACTGTATACGTTTTGTCGGGTTCAACAGTCAATCCCTGTCCCTCGGGATACTGAAATGCATCTGCTGCGTCACCGTCATTAAAAATGATATATGGCGTTTCAAAGTATTTTGTAAATGTATAGCAATACTTACCGTCAGATGTTTTCTCCATTTCTATGCCGGGCCAGATGTCATTTTCATCTAAATCATCATTATAAACATAGGCATATATTTCATCATCCCAGTCATCAGGTTTTTCAAAATAAACCTTTACACCCTTTGTGATTTCATATGTCTGCTTATAGGTAAACACCAGTTCTTCATAGGTCTTTGTACCCTCGCTGTTAGTTGCGGTAAGTACAACCTCTGTTGTATCGCTGTCATCCTTATGCTTGATTGTAAGTTTGTCGCCGTCCTTAAATGAAACAGGTTCAGAACCGTCAATGGAATAGGTTGCATTATCTGTGTTGCTGCAAGTAAGCGTAACATCAATACTGTCACCCTCGTATGCAAACTCTGTATCCTCTGCAACACCAACTTCGGCAGAAGCAGCAGTTTCCTTGTAGCCTTCATTATAAAGCACTACAACCGAATTTTCAGGAATATCGGCATCGCTTGTCAGCTTGCCGTTTGACACAGTATAGGTTGTTTTATTATCAACTCTGTCAACATATGTGCCGTCTGCAAGACCGATTTCAAAGCCTGTCTTAAGAGTACCCTCGGTATTTACAATTACTGCACCCTTATTTCCTCTTTCAATAATCAATGCAGATGTATCATCACCGGGAGACGCAAGGTTCTCTTCCTCTCCCTGCATTGCTGTACGGAAGAAGTTGACAGCTTTTACACGGCTGTCCTTATAAAAATCGTCACCTTGTGTGCCTATGCGATTCATTCCCCAGATATTATCCATTGAGCTGTTGTATGGTCTGTCAAAGAACAGCGGAGTACCGTCCTTGCGTGCAGTGATAATTGACCATCCGAGTATAATTTGCTCGTTAGTAAAACTGTATGCCGTGCCGTCATTAATGTAGTTATCGTGCGATTCAACCCAGGTTACAACATTCGGATCTATATCACCAAGCCAATAATCTGATACCGAACCGGGGCTGAGCACATTATTGTTTACGGCAGAACGTATTTTGCTGCCGTAGGTACTTGCAGTGGTTCTGCCGATTGCAGAAATATAATCTTTGATTCTATCATTGTTACCCTGCAAAACCTCTCCGTAAATAAAGAGCGAATCAGCATTCTTTACACTCGTTGTAGCCTTTTCCCAAAAGTTGTTTTCAAAGCCGTCATCTTCCTTAGGGTCATCAGGCAAGCCTATATGCTTTGCAGTATCATATCTGAAGCCGTCGGCACCGCAGTCAATGCAGTCGTTGATAAACTCAAAAAAGTAATCCTGAAAAGAAGGTCTTTCAGTATTAATGTCAGGAAGTCCACCCATTTTGTATGTTGTACAATCAAGGCGGCTGCTGTAATTATTCAGGTCATTCGCATTACCCTTATGATAAAGGGTTTCAAGACTTCCGCCGCCTGCTTCAATCAAATCCTGACTTACTGCATCGGTTTCAGGAGTGGTATGATTTGCAATTACATCAACAAGAACACTTATTCCGTACTTATCAGCCTCTTCACACATAGCTTTAAATTCTTCACGTGTACCAAGCTGATAGTTACCGATTTTAAAATCAGTTGGCTGATAATGATAGTACCATTTACCGTTGCCGTAAAGCTCCATTCCACCGTTCTCACCCTCAAGACATTCATTAATTGGTGAGGTCTGGACTGAGGTAAACCCTGCCGCCGCAATGTCAGCCATAGACTCCTTGATTGTGTTAAAATCCCAGCAGAAGCACTGAAGAATTGTTCCTGCCTCAATGCTGTCTGCAGTTTTATTTTCAGCAGTATTTACATTTTCAGGTGTACTTGTACTGTCTTTGTCACAGCCTGAAATAAGCGCAGCTGTTCCTGTGATAAGCACAGTTGAAAGCAATCCTGCTAAAATACGCTTGTACAAAAAATCACCGTCTTTCAATGTTTAATCAACTTTTGTATTATATCACAAAATAAAATGATTTTAAATAGAAAACAAAATATTTATATATAATATCAAATTTAGACACAAATTATTGTACAAAATTACTTATAAGATAAGAAACAAATAAAATGTATATTGTATTAATGTTAAATTTATTGTATAATATAGGCTGATATTATATGGAGGATTTTAGTTATGAGCCACGCTGTGATTATAACTATATATAAAAAAGACCGCACAACTATTGACTTATGCTCTCAACTTTATGAGCTTGGAGCAGAGCATATCATTGTGGTCAATGACGGATGTGTCACAGGCGATGAATATTTTAATGAGCTTATAAGCATCGGATGTCATATTTTAACGCTTGAAAAAGGCTCAGGCAAAGGCACCTGTATTAAAGCAGGTGCAAAATATGCTTATGAAAACATTTATAATATCACAGGATTCATAACCGCTGATGCCGACGGTCAGCACAGAGCTGAAGATATTATGAGGGTAAGCCGTGCCCTGGAAATACGTCCCGACAATCTTATTCTTGGCAAGCGTGATATTTCTAAGTCAAAAATGTCATTTGGGCACCGAATAGGTCACAAAGCTGCCTCATCCTACTTTAAAGTAATTACAGGTGTGAAGTGCAAAGACACAATGACAGGGCTGCGTGGTATTCCGGTTACACTTTATGATATTGTGATTAACACAAAAGGGCAACGTTTTGAATATGAAATGAATTTTCTGACAAAATGTGCAGATTTAAAAGTCCCGTTTTATAATGTAAATATAGTAACAAAGCAACCATCAGACAGCACATCAAATTACAGGCTTTTTAAGGACACTTTTTTAATATACAGAACACCTCTTAGATTTGCAACGGCGTCAATGGGCTGTACAATCGTCGACCTTGTGCTGTTTACCGTCTTTACATATCTTTTGCCTGCATCAATTCAGTGGAATGTCGCACTTGCCACACTTATGGCAAGAGTTGTATCGGGCTGTATGAATTTTATGATTAACAGAAAAGTTATTTTTGATAATGACAGCAAAGCCGGAAATCAGGCTTTAAAATTCTTCATTTTATTTTTCTTTATTATGTGCGCCAGCACAGTAACAGTATCGGCACTTTCGTTTATTCCCGTTCCTGCAACGCTTATTAAAGCGATTGTCGATTTACTCTTGTGGGCAGTAAATTATACAATTCAGAGAAAATGGGTATTTAAAGAAACATAAAAAAGCAGCCGGTGGGCTGCACTTATTCGGGCAGACAGCACCATATAAAAAATAACTTCTGTGCCCGAGCGCAACCGAGCAATTTCCTATAGTGTAAAAAAGCGTGGGATAAAAACCACGCTTTTGTTATTGCTTTATAAATTTTAATCATCCGCCGACCAGTTGCATAAGTTGTGCAACAATCAAACCTCCGCCTGTTCCGACAACATAGCCGAGGAGTGCCATAATGATACCGACAGGTACAAGAGCACTGCTGTATGTGCCGGCAAGAACAGGTGCTGTTGCCGTTCCTCCAATGTTTGCAAGAGATGCAACTGCACAAGTGAAAATATCCATTTTTAATAATTTAGCAAGCAAAATCATAATGGCAATATGAATCAGAAGAATGATAAGTCCTGTAAGAAGCCATGCAGGAGCATTGCCTATGCTGCCGAGATCCGCTCGGGACGCAATGAGTGCAATTACCACATATAAAAGCACATTGGATATTTCCTCAGTACCCTTAATTTTGCCAAACGGAGTAAGAGCAAGAACAACGCCCAGAACAGTAACTATAAGAACTGTCCATGTTGCTTTATCAAAGAACGGAATATAACTGTTGATAATTGAACCGAGCATTTGAGAAATTGCAGAAACTAAAAGTCCTGAGCCGATTAAAATTGCAATATTCTGCCAAGCAAGAGGTTTTGTGTTAGCTTTAGCTTCTGCTTCAAGAGTAGCACCAACCTCGTCAATAATATGGGTATCCGCCTTTGTCCACGAATTAAACTTCTTGGAAAAGCCGATTGCCCATAACAGAAACATTACATATAATGTTGCGCAAATTGAATCCATAACGAGGGCATATGCCATTGTTGCCTCATCAACATTGAGAGCTGCCTGAATAGCAAGCATATTGCCTCCGCCGCCCATCCAGCTTCCGCAAAGTGCTCCGAGTGCCTGCCATGAATTCTCACCCAAGAAATTGTGCATAATGGCATATGCTGCTACAAATCCGAGTCCTATTGAAATCGTGGCTGAAAAGAAACCTATAAGCATTTTAGGTCCGAGCTTGATAATTTTTCTCAAATCACATCGCAACAGCATTATGAAAAGCATAGCATACAAAAGCGGATTTTTTAATGCAGTATATGCCTCGTTTGTAGCCTCTAAATCCCATAATCTCACCGTGCAGAGAATCATCAACCCTAAGTAAATTAAAACTATTGGCGGAGCAAATTTAAAAATATTCTGCGCCACCTTACCTTTAAATATTTTTGGAAGGCAAATCATTAATGCCGCTATGAATACAAGAGCAGCAATATAAAGAAATCCGTCCTTAATCATAAAATCCGCATCTCCTTTTATCTGAGATTTTTTAATACCTTTAATAAATAATTCCAGCATCGTTCAACAGATGCAACATCCATTCTTTCATCAGGCGTGTGAACATTTTCAAGATTCGGTCCTATTGAAATCATATCAATGCCACTGATTTTGCCGGAAAGTATTCCGCATTCAAGCCCTGCGTGAATTGACGCTACAACAGGCTTGTCTGCATAAACTTCATTATAGGTGTTTATCATTACATCACGCAATTCTGATACAATTCTGTATTCCCACGCAGGATAGTCTGATGTAAAAATCACCTTACCGCCAAGATAATCAATAAAAGAATTGAGTTTCTGAATCGTCGTCTGTTTACCTGTAGACGCATTACTTCTTATTAAAAAGCTCATCATAAATACATCTTTTTCAATAGAAGCAATTCCGAGATTGAGCGAAGTTTGCACCATATCGGGGATATCAGGACTCATCGTCTGGATTCCATTGGGTATCTGCATAAGTGAAAAAATCAGCTTACGGGTGCTGTTTTTATCAGTAACCTTTTCCGCTTTTTCAATTATTTCAGCAGTCAGTTTTATATCAGGCTCAACTGTTTTCAGTTCCATTTTCAGAATATTATAAAATTCCATTACACTCTGCAAAACTGTTATTTCATCAGACTTGTTTACACAAACAACCGCCTGTGCTGATTTTGGAATTGCATTCGCCTTTCTGCCTCCCAAAACATCTGCCAATAAAATATCAGACTTTTCACCGAGAAATTCTAAAAGTCTTCCCATAATTTTCAGCGCATTTTTTCGATGTTTATTAATATCTACTCCTGAATGACCGCCTTTTAATCCGCTGAGCATAATTTTTATTGTAACCATATCATCATCGGTATTTGTATATTGCAAAGGTATATCGCAATGTGCACGAACACCTCCTGCACAGCTTGTTGTTAAAACACCTTCAACCTCAGAATCAAGATTGATAAGTCTTTTTGACCTCAAAAACCTTGTATCAAGTTCACGAGCACCTATCATTCCGATTTCCTCATCAACAGTGAAAAGTGCTTCAATCGGAGGATGCGGTATATTTTTAGAATCTAAAATTGCAAGAATATATGCTATTGCAATTCCATCATCACCGCCCAGTGTAGTGTCCTCTGCCCATACATAATTGCCGTCTGTACGAATTTTTAATGAATCTGTTTCAAAGTTGAAATCTGAACCAATTTTTTTGTCGCAAACCATATCAAGGTGACCTTGCAGGATAACAGGTGCACTTTTTTCATATCCCCGTGTGCCGTCAGCAAAAATCATAACATTTCCGGCATTATCTTTATAGGATTTCAGGTTGTGTTCATCGGCAAAACTTATACAATAATCAGCAATTTGTCCGGTATTTCCGCTTCCGTGCGGAATTGAAGCAATCTGACTGAAATAATAAAACACCTCTTTAGGACTTAAATCTGCAATATTCATAATTCACCTTCTCCGCAACATTTTTATTAATTTAATATTTTATGCCATATTATGAAATCTTTCCTATAAAACCTTCTCCACTGATAGCTCCGGCCGTGGTAACAATAATGAATGCTCTACTGTCAATTTTGTGAACAGCAGTTGTAATTTTATGCACCTGCTGAGGACGTACTGCACACATTACAATTTTCTTTTTCTCTCCGCTGTACGCTCCCTCTCCTTCAAGCAAGGTAACTCCTCGTTCTATTGAGTTTAGTATTAATGCACTTATTGCCCGATAGTTGCTTGTAACTATAAATATCAGCTTGCCGTTTCCTCTTGAAGTACCATAGGATATTGTATCTATCATTTTTATGCTTACAAAAATAGCAGTAAGCGCATATAAGACACTTTCAAGACTTCCGTATACAATGAAAACTATAATAAGAATGAGAATGTCAGTTAACAAAATAATATTTCCTGTTGATATATGAGAAAAATGCTTATGGATATTAAGCGCAACAATATCCGTTCCGCCTGTCGAACCACCCCGAAAGAAAATAAAACCAAGTCCCACACCGTTAAGCAAACCACCGAATATTGAAGCAAGCAATGAATCGCCCGTATATACCGGCAAAAACGGTGTCAGCAAATCAATGCTTACAGATACGAGTGCCGTACCTATTACCGTTTTGGTAAGAAATGACACACCGTTTTCTACTGCTCCCCAAATAAACAATGGAATATTCATCACAAAAATCATAGCACCAATCGGAAGTCCAAACAAATAGTTGAGCATTGTGGCAACACCTGTCATACCACCCGGTGCAATGTTGTTTGGTGATGTAAACATTACTACGGATACACCATAAACAAAAGCACCACAGGCAATGATTGCATAATCTATGACTGTGGTGTGAATATTTGAGTGAAACACTCGTTTTGAATTATTGATTTGACTTTTCAAATTAATCACTCTCTTCAAATGCAATATGTACGATTAAATTGAAAAGCTCCTGTACTCTGCTCTGTTCTCCGTTCATATGTAAGTAACCAAAAAGGCACTCAAGACCTGTTGCACTGTGGTAATCAGCAACTGTGCTGTGCTTTGATGTGCATTTTGGAGCGGCATTTCTGCCTCGTTTGTAAACTGAGGTTTCTTTATCACTAAGTTTCGGAAGCAAGAGTTTAGCAAATCTTGCCTGACTTTTGCAGTTTACGAGCGAAACTTTGATTTTATTCAGCTCACCCACGGGACGGTTTGCTTGACGTACAAGGTATTCCCTGACAAGCAAATCATATACTCCGTCGCCCACAAAGGCAAGTGTGAGCGGCGAAATCTCGTCAGCGATGGTATGCATTTGTGCTATATTTTCCATAATCAGCTCCGATTATTCCATAAAGTCAAATTCGACATCATAAATTGATACGGTGTCGCCGTCAGTGCAGCCCTTTTTGCGCAGAGCATCAATTACTCCTCCATTTACAAGAACCTTCTGGAAGTAATTAAGACTTTCATAATCATCAAAGTTAATACCCTTCATAACCTGAAAAAGCCAATCAGCCTCAACAGTATAAATGCCGTTGACATTTTTTATATCAACACTGTGATCGTCAAAGTCTTCAACATTTACGATTGGTGCAGGCTCTGCCTCGTACTGAACGATTGGCGGGAGCTTAGAAAGCATTTCCTGAATCTTTTTGAGAAGCGGGTCAACATCATAGCGAATTGCCGCCATAATCGGGAAAAAGTCGTAACCCTTGCTCTCAACATAAATTCTGAATTCTTCTATCTGCTCATCAGTCGCCATATCACATTTATTGCCTGCAACAACCATAGGCCGCTGTGCAAGTTCGGGATTGAATTTTTGAAGCTCATCATTAATTGCTTCAAAATCCTCAATAGGATTTCTGCCCTCACTGCCTGACACATCAACAATGTGTACAAGCATACGGCAACGCTCAACGTGACGCAGGAACTGATGACCAAGCCCTGTGCCTTGCCATGCACCCTCGATAAGTCCCGGAATATCAGCCATTACAAAAGATGAACCCTCTCCCATTGAAACTACACCTAAAACAGGGGTGATTGTAGTGAAGTGATAATTCGCAATTTCAGGCTTTGCCTGAGAAACTACTGAAACAAGCGTACTTTTACCTACATTCGGAAAACCTACAAGTCCCACATCTGCAAGCAGTTTGAGTTCAAGCACGACATCAAACTCTTCTCCCGGAAGTCCGGGCTTTGCAAATCTTGGTACTTGACGAACAGGAGTAGCAAAATGAGGATTACCCCAACCGCCTTTTCCTCCGTGCGCAACAATACAAGGTTCTTTTGAAGAAACATCAGCTAAAATTCTTCCTGTTTGCTCTTCTTTTACAAGTGTGCCGACAGGAACACGAATAATTAAATCCTCTGCATTTTTTCCTCTGCATCTGCCGCCTCTGCCGTTTTCGCCCTTCTGTGCAAAATATTTGCGCTTGTATCTGAAATCAGCAAGTGTTGAAAGATTTGAATCGGCAACAAAAACAATGTTACCTCCTCTGCCGCCGTCGCCGCCGTCAGGACCGCCTGCTGCAACATACTTTTCTCGGTGAAATGAAACAGCTCCGTCGCCGCCGTCACCTGCTTTGATTTTAATTTTGGCTGTATCTACAAACATTATTATTCTCCATTTTATGAAAATAAATACTAATCAGTTAAACATTTTATAAAAAATATTATAACCGATTGACTGTAAAAAATAAGGGTGGATTAAAATCCACCCCCTGATTAAACGCTATTACTGCTCAACAGGATAAACGCTTGCACGCTTTCTGTCTTTGCCGACACGCTCAAATCTTAATACACCGTCAACCTTTGCAAACAATGTGTCATCTGAACCAATGCCAACATTAACACCAGGATGAATGTGTGTACCTCTCTGCTTAACAAGGATGTTACCTGCAAGAACCTTCTGACCGTCAGCACGCTTAACGCCAAGACGCTTTGACTCACTGTCACGACCGTTCTTTGTAGAACCCATACCTTTTTTATGAGCGAATAACTGAATGTTAACCTTAATCATTACCTTACACCTCCGAAAATTTGAGTTTAATATGTTTTGAATATTGCTCTTTTAGAGCATTCATATGAAGCAGAAGCCCCTGCATTACTGCATCGGCTTTTTCAGCTTCATTTTGTGGAAGCTTTAGTTCAAGACTTCCGTCACCGACGGTAACATTTGCTTTAATCTTTAAAACATCAGTGATTGTGTTAGCTGTCATTATTGTTGCCGAACTGATTGCTGAACACACAATGTCCTCGCCCTCTTCAGCATAACCCGAATGACCGCAAGCTGTAAAGCCCAAAAGCAAATCACCTTGTTTAAGAAAAGTTACCGTAGTCATTTTCAGGCTTCGATTGAGGTAATCTTAACCTGAGTGTAAGGCTGTCTGTGACCCTTTACTTTCTTCTCGCCCTTCTTAGGCTTGTAAGTAGCAACTCTGATCTTCTTACCCTTGCCGTTCTTTAATACTTCACCGGTAACCTTTGCACCGTCTACAAGAGGAGTGCCAACCTTGATGCCGTCATCTGTACCAACAGCGACTACATCAAATGTTACTGTTTCCTGTGCTTCAGCGTCAAGCTTTTCAATGAAGATAACTTCGTCGTTAGTTACCTTGTACTGCTTGCCGCCTGTCTGAATAACTGCGTACATTTTAGTACCACCTTTTCATTGGGCTCGCTATCTGTGGGTGGAAAAATCACTTATAACCCACAATATGCGGCTTATATACTATACCATAAAGAAAAAATCTTGTCAATATTTTTTTGTCGCTTCATAAATTTTATTTGAATTATTATACATATTCCCGAAGGAAAACTCCATAAAGATTCAAAGAACGTATTATTGCTTCTTACAAATCGAAATTGTCATACTTGGTTGGAATTATAAATTATTCTGAATTTTGCAGGCTTTCAATGTATTTTTCATCAATGTTGAAATAGTCATAGGTCCTACACCGCCGGGAACAGGTGTTATGTATGAGCATTTATCTTTTACATTTTCAAAATCAACATCACCGCAAAGCTTGCCGTTTTCATCTCTGTCCATACCGACATCAATTACAACTGCTCCCTCTTTTACCATATCGGCTGTTACAAACTTTGGCTTGCCTACAGCCGCTACAAGTATATCGGCTTCTTTGCAAACCTCAGTAAGATTCTGAGTACGGCTGTGGCATATTGTTACTGTGCCGTTTTCGTGAAGCAAAAGCATAGCCATAGGCTTTCCCACAATATTGCTTCTGCCGATTACGACACAATTTTTGCCGCTGACAGGAATATCATAAGCGTGCAGCATTTCCATTACGCCTGACGGTGTGCAAGGCAGGAAGTCATACTCGCCGAGCATTATTTTACCGACGTTTACAGCATGAAAAGCGTCAACATCTTTTTGAGGGTTAATAGCCTCAATTACAGCCTTATCGTCAAGATGCTCAGGCAGCGGAAGCTGAACAAGAATACCATTGATGTCAGACTTATTATTTAATGTGTTTACAAGCTCCAACAACTCTTCCTGAGTTGTGCTTGCAGGCAGAGCGTATTCCTCTGACTTAAAGCCGACTACCTCGCAAGCCTTTTTCTTGTTGTTTACATACACACGTGATGCAGGATCATCTCCCACAATAACAACTGCAAGCCCTGGAGTTATTCCGTGCATCTCCTTTAACTCAAGAGTTTGCTTTCTTACTTCTTCTTTGACCTGTGCCGATACCTTTTTTCCGTCTATAATCTGCATAAAACGGATCCTCCTTTTTTCTGTTTAAAATAAGCAATATAATTCCTATTAAGAAGATTAAGAGTGACAATAGCTGTGACACTCTGATGTCAAATCCGAACGGGCTGAACGGAAGATAAAGGCTGTCTGTACGCAAGCCTTCAACAATCATTCGCTCAAATCCATACCATACAAGGTACATATAAAAAATCTGTCCCGCATATTTCTGCTTGTACTTTCCGTAAAAATGCAAAAGAACAAATCCTAAAAGACACCATATTGATTCATATAAAAAGCAAGGGTGAACCGCAACCATATTAGTTCCCTCACTCATCATTCCCCACGGCAAATCAGTAGGCGTACCGTATGCCTCCTGATTCATAAAATTGCCCCATCTTCCTATACCCTGTCCGATTAAAAAACTTATCATCGCTATATCAAGTACAGGCATAACTTTCATTTTCTGAATCTTAACAATAATCAGTCCGCCAATCATCGAACCTATTATTCCTCCGTAGATTGCAAGACCTCCGTTGTTTATGTGGAGAATTTCAACGGGATTTTTGCTGTAATAATCCCATTGAAAGAAACAGAAATAAAGTCTTGCACCAATAATACCTGTTATTATTCCTACAAGAACACAATTAATAAGCTTGCTTGCATTTACATTGTAGCGAGGTGCTGTTTTCATTGCGTAGCCGACTGCCAGCAACAGACCCGACGCAATAATGATTCCATACCAGTATATATGGTATGAACCGATTGAAAAAGCTATCGGACTAATATCAAAATCAAGTCCGAGTTTTGGAAACTGAACATTATACATACTGCTCCTCCTTATTCCGTCTGTTTTACCACGGACAGAGTACAGTTATTGACATCAAGCATTTCAGAAAATCTTGTGCTGACATCGTCAAAGTCTATATCTGCAATAGCATCAATATAGGAGAACAACTCATTTCCGTTAAAATGATAGTCAACAACGGCATTTGAAATTGAACTGACCGAGTTAAGAGCGGAAACAGCATCGCCGTAAACCGATTTCTTGGAAATCTCAAAATCCGATTTTCCCAGTCCCTCTGATTTTAACTTTGAAATATACTGCTTGATTGTTTCGGCTGCTTGCTTAGGTGCACGGGATTCTCCGCCAAAAATTACCGAGCAGTAACCGGGTCCTTCAAAAAGTTCATACGAGAATGAGCCGTTAATAAGGTTATTATCAAGCAGCTCACGGTATAGCGGACTTGTCTGTGAAGCAATCATAGCAAGCAGAATATCTGTACAGGCAAGTTTTTTTACATCAAGAATTTTGTCCGCTCTTTCTTTAAATCCTAAATTAAACAAAGGCATTGAAACAGGAAAGTTCTGCTCAACATACGGCTCGCAGATTTCGTACGGTTCTTCGTCAAAATAATTGTTAATACTATGCTTTTCACACGGTTTAAGCATTTTGTCGGCTGTTCTGAGTACCTGCTCAACTGTAACATTTCCCGATACACACAGCACCATATTGTTAAGATTGTAAAATACATTGTAAACCTCATACAGCTTTTCCGCAGTAATCTCAGCAATAGTTTCAACAGTGCCGGCAATGTCGATTTTTACAGGATGGTTTTTGTACATTCCCTCAAGCATATTGAACATTACACGCCATTCGGGAGAATCGTCGTACATTTTAATCTCCTGACCGATAATTCCCTGCTCCTTGGCAACTGTCTGAGCCGTAAAGTACGGGTCCTGCACAAAATCAAGTAAAATCTCAAGACTTTCATCAAATTTATCAGTACACGAGAAAAGATAACAGGTTTTCTCAAAGCTTGTATAAGCATTCGCATTTGCGCCTGTTTTTGCATAGCGTGCAAAAGCATCGCCTTCTTCGCTTTCAAACAGTTTGTGCTCAAGATAATGAGCGATACCGTCCGGTACAGTAATTCTATTTTCATCATCTACCGAGAATTTTGTGTTTATACTTCCGTATTTTGTACCAAAAATTGCATATGCAGAGTTATAACCCTCTTTTGGATAAACATAAATTGTAAGACCGGTAGGATGATCAATTTTGTAGTAGCTGTCGCCGATTCGCTGTGATTTAATTTCCTGTATATTCATAAATGACTCCTCCGTTATTTGTTCTTCAGCACATAAACTGTGTCAAGCGTGATATTGCGTGCCGCTTCAACAACCTGTTCCTTTGTAACTGCATTTACTTCGTTTGCCATTTCTTCCATTGTGCGGAATCTGTCATCAAAAAGCTGGCTGAAATACCAGGCTTCAATACCTCCGACCGTGTCGTTTGTCGAATAAAATGAATTTATTACAGCCATTTTGGTAGCTTCCATTTCAAAATCAGAGATATTGCCCTTTTTCATTTCTTCAATTTCATTCAATATACCCTGTTCAGCTTTTTCAATGTTATCACCCTCAACGCCGCTGTCAACAGTAATAATACCCTTTATACGATCATAAATTGATGAGCAATAATAGCAAAGGCTCTGCTTTTCACGCACATTGCAGAAAAGCTTTGAATTTGCAGTACCGCCGAGAATTGCGCACATAAGACGAACTGCATTTACATCTTTATCAGGGATTGCCGTTCCTGTTCTGAAACCCATTACAAGCTTGGACTGCGACAAATCCATTTCTTCACATATATGCTTGGAACTATCAGCCTTGCGGGCAATCTCTGTTGTAACCGCCTGAGGCTGACGCTCAATACCCTCAAAGGCTTTTGCAAAAACCTCCTCAGCTAAATCAGGAGAGCTGTCTCCCACATACATTATTTCAAACTTAGCAGTCTTAAGCAGATTTTTCCATGTATCAACCAACGACTGCTCAGTGCACTCCTTTATTTTATCTGCCGTGCCGTAGCGTTTTATGCCGAACACTTCATCGGCACACATATTGGCAACAAGCTGACTGTTTGCGTAGATTCGTTTATCGTTAAATTCTGAATCAATCACATCTAAAAGCTGACGTTTTTCCTGTTCAACATCTGTTTTGGGAAATTCATCATTAATGAGGTTAGGCTCGAAAATTACATTGCACAAAAGCTTTGAAAGCTCACGGGCAACACTGTCACCGTCAAAAGCATATCTGTCGTCAAGACCTGACGCCGTAATTCTGAGAACCTGATTGTCGCCGATTTTCTTTACCGATGTGCCAAGATCAGCACCATAGAGCGAGCTTAATTTACGGCTCAGTTCGGTAAAATCAGGATATGCTTTGCAGGAATGCGACAACACACCGCAGAGCAACGCATTTGCTGACGCATTTTCCTTTGTCAAAGGCACAATCAGATTTGCCGTAATTTTCATAGTCTTGAAACGGTTGTCCCTCACGCTGTTAAAGAACACACCTTTTGCAATTTCCTCTCTATTTATAGCAGTCATTGTATCAACTCCATAATTAAATTTTCATTCTGTAATATTCTACCACAAAATTCCGATTTATTAAAGCTAATTAAGAAATAAAAATACATATTGCCTGTTTTGTATAAAATCATTAGTTTAATTTTTTGGACATCATAAGAGTATTATTCATATTCAGAAAAATTTTTCAACGTACCCAATAATTTATTATTACTAAGCAGAATTCCTTTATTAAAATAACTTGAATTTTAAAATTTAATATGATAATATAATATAAAACCTACTGAATTGCAGGGTATTATATAAAAGGCGTGAAAACGATGAAAATTTCAACAAAAGGACGATACGCAATCCGTATGCTGCTTGACCTTGCTCAGCACAACGGCGATGACTTCGTAGCACTGAAAGATATTGCAGAACGACAAAACATCTCTAAAAAGTATCTTGAACAAATTGTCCCTATTCTCAATCGCTCCGATATTCTGACAACAAACCGAGGATACAAAGGCGGATACAAGCTTGCAAAACCTGCAAGTCAATATAGAATCGGTGACATTCTCCGTCTTACCGAGGGAAGTCTTGCTCCCGTTGCGTGCCTTGACCTTGACCCTGTCGGCTGTAAACACAGTGCTAATTGTCCTACTCTTCCTGTATGGAAAGGACTTTATAAGGCAATCACTGATTATCTGGATGGCATTACTCTGCAAGACATCATTGATATGCAGCAAAGTGCAGATGACTACGTAATTTAATGTTTATATATATAAATAGATAAAGCAAACAGGACAATCAAACGATTGTCCTGTTTTTCTATACAATATAATATTATAACAAGTTTTCCTTTTCAAAAGCCTGTCTGAGGTCTTCAATAATGTCCTCAGCGTCCTCAAGACCTGTGCTGAAGCGGAAGAAACCGTTATGGAATTCTTCAGGATATAAATACTGTCTTTCGTCATCTTCACCGATAAATACTATAAGGCTTCCTGCGTGTCCGAGTGATACCGCAGAAGTAATTACCTTAAGGTGACTTACAAATCGGTTATATGTGTCGTGATCGGCATTAAGACCGAACGAAAGCATTCCGCCAAAGCCGTTTTCCATCTGTGACTTTGCAATATCATGATCCTTATGATCTTCAAGTCCCGGATAAGCTACAAAGCTTACTCCCTTGACAGTTTTAAGGAAACGGGCAACCTTCATTGCATTGTCATTATGCTTCTGCATACGCATAGGCAGCGTAATTGCACCTCTCATAATAAGCCAAGCGTTGAACGGACTTATTGTACCGCCGAGATTTACCTGTGCCTGCGCTCTGATTAAATCAAGATATTCCTTCTTGCCTGTGATTGAACCTCCCATTGCGTCGCCGTGGCCGTTGATATACTTTGTAAGGCTCTCAACGCTGAAATCAGCGCCAAGCTCAATAGGACGCTGTACATACGGCGAACAGAATGTATTGTCAACAGAAAGTAAAGCACCGTTATTATGTGCAATTTCTGCAAGTGCTCTGATGTCGCAGATTCCAAGCGTAGGATTTCCCGGACTTTCAACATGAATAAGCTTTGTGTTTGGTCTTATAGCAGCTTTAACCGCTTCAAGATCAGAAACATCAACAATAGTAGTTTCAACACCGAACTTGTTATTAAAAAGCTCATTTAAAAGTCTGTAAACAGCAATATATGTAACGCTTGAGAAAATTACGTGATCACCTGACTTTAAAAGTGCAAAGAACAGACCTGACAGTGCGGCTACGCCGCTTGCAAGAACTACGCAGTCCTCGCCACCCTCTAAATCGGCAATTTTTTCCTGCAAATATCTCTGGTTTGCGCCACCGTTGCGGGTATAAATATTCTTTTCAGGATCACTCCAGTTCATTGTGCTTGCATCATAAGGAAGCGCATAACTGTTCGCAAGAGTCAGCGGACGCTCGATAGCACCTGTTTCTGTGCTGATTTCATTTCCTGTATGTACCGCTCTGGTACCAAAACCAAGTTGCTTTTCTGAATTTTCGCTCATTTGGATTACCCCTTAAAAAATTTTTTCACATCTTTTTTATTATACCACTAAAACTAAAATATTCAATATTTGTATCGTTCTAAATTGCAAATTTCAAGATTTTTTTATCTTTTATACAACTTTTATTAAAACCTACAAATGATAAATTTGTAAAAACAGCTTGACATATACCCCCTATAGGTATATACTAAACTCAATTAAAATACCCATAAGGGGTATAATACTTAAAATGAGGTTGATTATGGCTGAAATAATTAAGAAACAATGTTGTACTCACAAAACAAAAAAACGCAGTGAAGAAGAATATAAGAAACTTATCAACAGATTGAGCAGAATTGAGGGGCAAATCCGTGGTATTAAAGGAATGGTTGAAAATAACGCCTACTGTCCCAATATTCTTATTCAGGTTTCCGCTGTAAATGCAGCTTTAAACGCATTTAACAAGGAGCTTTTGTCAAATCACATACGCACCTGTGTTGCAAGGGACATAAAAAACGGCAAAGAGGAAACGATTGATGAACTTGTATGCACACTTCAGAAGTTAATGAAATAGAAAGGTTAATTATGGAACAATTCAATGTAACTGGAATGAGCTGTGCAGCGTGCAGTGCAAGGGTTGAAAAGGCTGTTTCCAAGGTAGACGGCGTCAGTTCCTGCTCTGTCAGCCTGCTGACAAATTCAATGGGAGTTGAGGGCACTGCAAAAGCTGATGACATCATAAAAGCTGTTGAAGATGCAGGCTACGGTGCATCTTTAAAAAATGACAGAGAAAAATCTGCAAAATCAGTCGACAGCGACGCACTTAAAGACACTGAAACGCCTAAAATAAAAAAACGGCTGATTGCATCGATAATTTTTCTTGCAGTACTGATGTATATTTCAATGGGACATATGATGTGGAATTTTCCGCTCCCCTCTTTCCTTGCTGAAAATCATATTGCTATGGGACTTGTTCAGCTTTTGCTTACAGTCATAATAATGGTAATTAATCAACACTTTTTCATAAGCGGATTCAAGGGCATAATCCACCGCTCACCGAATATGGACACGCTTGTTGCCCTTGGGTCAGGCGCGGCATTTATTTACAGCACCTATGCATTGTTTGCGATGACAAACGCTCAACTTAACGGCGATATGCAGGCAGTTATGGGGTATATGCACGAATTTTATTTTGAATCAGCCGCAATGATTTTAACGCTTATTACAGTCGGCAAAATGCTTGAGGCGCACTCCAAAGGCAAAACTACCGATGCGCTTAAAGGGCTTATGAATCTGGCACCCAAAACTGCTGTTATTGTAAAAGACGGAGTTGAAACCGAAGTATCAATCGACAGTGTTCAAAAGGACGATATTTTTGTTGTGCGTCCGGGAGAAAGCATTCCCGTTGACGGGATAATTCTTGAAGGAAGCAGTGCTGTCAACGAATCTGCTCTGACAGGTGAAAGTATTCCGACAGATAAAAATGTCGGTGATAAGGTATCTGCCGCTACAATTAACCAATCTGGATTTATAAGATGTAAAGCTGAACGAGTGGGAGAAGATACAACGCTTTCACAAATAATAAGAATGGTCAGCGACGCCGCCGCAACAAAAGCTCCGATTGCGAAAATCGCAGATAAAGTATCCGGCATATTTGTTCCGGTAGTAATTATCATAGCAATTATTACGGCAGTTATCTGGCTTCTTATCGGCGACCCGTTCGGCTCTGCACTTCAAAAGGCAATCTCGGTTCTTGTAATAAGCTGTCCATGCGCCCTCGGTCTTGCAACTCCTGTTGCAATTATGGTAGGCAACGGTGTCGGAGCACGCAACGGAATCTTATTTAAAACAGCCGTTTCGCTTGAAACATCAGGCAATATAAATATTGTTGCACTTGATAAAACAGGCACTATCACGAGCGGCGAACCTAAGGTGACGGATATTGTAACATCAGACGGCATCAGCGAAGCTGAGCTTTTGCAGACTGCCGTTACACTTGAATGCAAAAGTGAACATCCGCTTGCAAAAGCAATTATCGGTAAGGCTGAGGAAATGCAAATCACTCGGCAGGAGATTAGCAATTTTCAGATTCTCGCAGGAAACGGACTTAGCGGAACACTTGAAAACACACTTGTTGCAGGCGGTAATCTGAATTTTATCAGTTCAAGGGCAGAAATTGTAAGTGAGATAAAAGCAAAAGCCGAACAGCTCGCCGAAAACGGCAAAACTCCGTTATTTTTCTCAAAAGGAAATAAATTACTTGGTATTATTGCCGTTGCCGACGTAATCAAAGAGGACAGCCCCCGTGCAATCAAAGAGCTTCGTGATATGGGAATCAAGGTTGTTATGCTCACGGGCGACAATGTAAAAACTGCTGATGCAATCGGCAAACAGGCAGGCGTTGACGAAGTTATCGCAGGAGTTCTGCCTGACGGCAAGGAAAAGGTAATCCAGAAACTTAAAATGCAGGGCAAGGTTGCAATGGTAGGCGACGGAATTAACGATGCTCCTGCGCTGACATCTGCTGATGTGGGCATTGCAATCGGAGCAGGAACCGACATAGCCATTGACGCCGCTGACATTGTTCTTATGAAAAGCAGACTGTCAGATGTTCCTGCCGCTATCCGACTTGGCAGATCTACTCTCAGAAATATTCACGAAAATCTTTTCTGGGCATTTATCTACAATATAATAGGTATACCGCTCGCCGCAGGTCTGTTTACTCCGATTTTCGGCTGGGGACTTAATCCTATGTTCGGTGCCGCTGCAATGAGCCTGTCAAGCTTTTGCGTTGTTACAAACGCACTGCGGCTGAATTTTGTTAAAATTCACTCTGCAAAGAGAGATAAAAAAATAAAATCAAAGGAGAAAAAGAAAATGACAAAAACAATGAAGATTGAGGGTATGATGTGTCCTCACTGTGAAGCAAGAGTAAAGCAGGTGCTTGAGGAACTTCCCGAGGTTGAGAGTGTTGTTGCAAACCATGAAAAAGGCACGGCAGAGCTGATATTAAACAAAGAAATATCTGACGAAATCCTCAAAAAAACGGTTGAGGAGCAAGGATACAAGGTGCTGTAATTTTCGGTTGTCAAATAAATGAAAAAAACACTTGAAAACAATCATTTATTGGAGTATCATAATTAACAGGTAATAATTACTTGCAAAGGGGAAAAATAATTATGAAAATTCTTGTAATCAACGCCGGAAGCTCTTCACTTAAATATCAGCTTATCGACGCCGAAAACGAAACAGTTCTTGCAAAAGGCAACTGCGAAAGAATCGGCACAGACGGAGCGTTTATCGGCTTTAAAACTCCGAACGGAGAAAAAATTGAACGCAAAACACAGATGCTCAATCATACACAGGCATTTGAAGCAGTTAAGGCTGCGCTTACAGACAGCGAGTACGGTGTAGTCAGCGACCTTTCGGAGATTTCAGCCGTAGGTCACAGAATTGTGCAGGGCGGTTCATATTTTGACAAATCAGTGCTTGTAAACAATGATGTGCTGAACAAAATAAAGGAGCTTGCTCCTCTTGCGCCGCTTCATAATCCTGCTGCCTTGCAGGGTATTGAGGCATGCACAAAGGTTTTTGGTACAAAAACTCCGCAGGTAACTGTTTTTGATACTGCATTTCATCAGACAATGCCCGAAAAAGCTTATATGTACGCTATTCCTTATAAATACTACGAAAAGTACGGCATAAGAAAATATGGCTTCCATGGCACATCACATCGTTATGTAACCGACAAAATGGCTGAGCTTATGGGTAAAAAGAAAGAAGAACTGAAGCTTATCACCTGTCATATCGGAAACGGTTCTTCAATCAGTGCAGTTAAAAACGGTAAAGTTATTGATACAACAATGGGACTTACACCGCTTGGCGGCTTTATGATGGGCACACGCTCAGGCTCACTCGATCCGTCGGTCGTAACCTTTATTGCTGAGAAACAATGTCTTTCACCTGATGAGCTTTCAGATATTCTCAACAAAGAATCAGGACTTCTCGGCATTTCGGGCGTATCATCAGATGACCGCGATGTACTTGAAGCTGAGAGAAACGGCAACAGAAGAGCACACCTTGCTCACGAAATGCTTTACTATCAGATTGCACAGTACATTGGAAGCTATTATGTAACACTCGGTGGCTGCGACGGTATTGTATTTACAGCAGGTCTTGGCGAAAATCAGGCACAGCTTCGTGAAAAAGTATGTGAGTACCTTGATTGCTTCGGAGTTAAAATTAATAAGGAATTTAACGAAAAGGCTACTTTGGGAGTTACAGGTACAATTTCGACCGAAGATTCTGCTATCCGGGTTGAGGTAATTGCAACTGACGAAGAAATGGTAATTGCAAGAGATACTAAGGCTATTGTTGAAACTCTTTAATTTATCAAAATATAAAAGTTATGGGACTGTTCAAAATATGAACAGCCCCATTTTCTATATTAGACACTATGCATTATGTCGGCTCAAGCCGTCATCTGCCACTTCTTCTCCTGTATCTCTGAACAGCAGCGAAATACACCAGATTGCGGCAAGGCCAACAATAATATATATTATTCTGCTGACAATTCCTGTCTGACCGCCAAAAATCCAGGCTACAAGGTCGAACTGAAAAATACCAATGCTTCCCCAGTTAATTCCGCCTATAACAAGAAGCGTCAACGCAATCTTATCAAGCATTCAAAATCCTCCTTTAGAATTTCTTGATAATAGTGTTGACGCATATTTTTAAATTATTCATCAAAAAAACATCATAAAAACAAAAGCTGCAATTCCAAGTACAAGCACTGCAATTCCAATGTATCTGGTAATTTTTACAGATTTTTTAATTTTATGCTTTGAAATCATATTTTCTGTCGGAAAAGGGAGTAAAATCAACATAATTCCAAGCACCAAACAGCTTAGGAGTGTAATTATCATACCGGCTGTTCTTAAAAAGGAAAATAAAAAAATTCCAATAGGAATGCCGAAAACACATATACCGTTTACTATTGAAAAAATATGTTCAAATTTTTCCCGCAGTTCATAAAATTTATTTGCATCTGCATGACAATCTTCGTCACAGTATTGCTCAAAATATGAGATTTCCTTTGCACAATATTCGCACTTTTTCATAATGCCTCTCCTTATATACAAGGCAAACAATAAGTTTGTCTGATTTCCAAAATAATACTACTTTATATTAACATAACAACCAAAAAGTTTCAAGATTTTTTGTGCGTTTCAAATGTTTTCATTTGATTGCTTGCACATAAATTTTTACAAAAATTTTTGAGGTTGAGTTTTCGTTTTTTATCGATTACAATATGATTAGGTTATTTTAGATTTATTAAGGGGAAAAATATATGAACTTTATTGAAGCATTAAAAAGTGAGAACATTGAAAATATACGCCAATTCCCAAAATCAGACTTACATAATCATTTTGTTTTAGGCGGAAACAGAGAATACATATTTAAAAAGACAGGACATTACATAAAGCCAATATCACATCCTTTGAAATCTATGAATGAAATGGACGCTTGGAGCAACAAATATATAGGCAACTACTTTAACAACACAGATTTGAGAAAGCTGCTTATTGACGCTACATTCGTTCAAGCAAAATTTGATGGCGTAAGTATATTGGAAATCGGCGAAGATGTGTGGGGATTAAGCGAGTTTTTCGACAACGATATTGAAAAACTTATTTACGCTTTTCAGGAAGCCAACGAAAGAATCGCTCCTGAAATTGAATTAAGATTACAAATTGGGTTATCAAGACATTGCTCTATCGAATATCTGGAGGACTGTCTGAAGCACTTCTGGGGACACAAGGAATTTTATTCTATTGATTTGTACGGTGACGAGCTTGCTCAGCCAATCAAAAACTTTGTTCCTATTTATGAGAAAGCCGCTGAGAACGGATTAATTTTAAAAACTCATATCGGCGAGTGGGGTTCTGCGAATGACATTATGCAGGCAATTAATCTGCTGCATCTTAATGAAATTCAGCACGGTATAGCATCAGCTAACAACGATGATGTTATTAATTTACTTGCAGAAAAAAACATAAGACTCAATATCACTCCATCAAGCAATATACTCTTGGGACGAGTATCTGATATGGCAAATCACCCTATCGCAAAGCTATACAGAAAAGGAGTAAATGTAACTATTAACTCTGATGATATATTAATCTTTGATTCGGATGTTTCAAAAGAGTATCTGCGTTTATATAAATCAGGCTGTCTGAGTGCAGAAGAGCTTGATAATATCAGACTTAACGGATTAAAACATATTCAAATCAGCCGGTAAACTGCCCCTATCCAGGCAGACAACACCATATAAAAACTCACTTCTTCTGTCCGACTGTTTCCAAGAAGTTTCCTATAAAGCAAAAAAGGATTGTCATATTTAAAACTGACAATCCTTTTTTATTTATGTATGATACCAACCGCTTTTATCCGACCGGCTGATAGAAAACACTTAGGAACATTTCATAAAACTTCGTTTCATCAATATAAAATTCCGCATAGTCGCCGTTTTGCTTTGCCTCTCCCGGCACATTCAATGTATCATATGACATTCCGCCATTAGTAATAGCTGTTGCAGCCAGATAGCAAATTTTTGAAGCATTAATATTCGTACAGGAATATTCTCCTGCAGCATTAAACAGATTAAGAGGGATAGAAAAATCCGACTTTGTCTGAGAAATCAGCTTGCTTATAAAAGCGTTAAGATAAATCTGCTGTCTTGCCATACGGTAATTATTTGCATCCACCGTATCATGACGTCTTTCTCTAACAAAAGCTTCTGCCTGTTCACCTTCAAGATGATACGTTTCGCCCTCTTTAAATTCTCCTATAGTTTCGGGAGATACTACATCTACGCCGCCGACACTGTCATTAATAGCCGCTATACCGTCAAGGTCAAGTGAATAATATGAGTTAATCGGAATATTATAAAATATCCTCTTAACCGCATTAACTTGGTTATTACAGCTTGTTTCTTTGCCGTCGCCAAAAGAATACGCAAGACAAAGCTGCATTGTATTCATTCCTATATATGAGCCGCCTGCTGAATACTCTGTAATTTCTGTCATAATATCTCGGGAAATATTAATCATTGTCATTTTTCCTGTTGATGTATCAACAGTCAGCAAAATATTGACATCAGACTGACCTGCCTGTCCTATTGTTTTGGGAGCGTCAAGCTCACGCTCGTCAATACCCATCATCAAAATGCTGGTAATATTTTTATTGTATCTGTAAGTCACTCCGTTATAGACAACAATATCTCCGTTATTCTGTACATCAACATTCTCGGGTGCCGAAATAGAATAATCATTACTTATAAGTTCATTACTGCCGTTATAATAAAGTAAGGCAACAGTTCCGACAACCATAACAATCAGTCCAAGCAATACACAGCTTATCGAAAGCGCAACCTTCTTCCACAGCTTCATCTTCTTCTTTTTTCTGCAGTGATGATTTTTATGTTTTTTTCTGACCCCTCTGTTGCTTACAACAAATGGTATATCATCAAGTTCTTCAGAAAAATCCTCGGTTTTTAAATTGCTTGCAATTTTCTTGCTTTTTGCAGGCTTTTTATAGATATAATCATCAAGATCATCATATGCAGAAAAATCTTTATTAACAACATCTGACTTTTCTGAAATTGAATCTGAGTAATCAACATATTTACTATTTATGCTGATATTTTTTTCATGAGAATCATTATGCATTTTTCCATTCATCATCTTTCAATCGCTTCGTTATTAATTAATACGCCGTTTACCAGGTAACGACCGTCACCGCTGTTTAAGCAAGTACTTAAAGTTATTATTTTATCGTTCAAGGAAAGGTCAATATTACTTCGTACATTTTTACTGACCGAGCGAGGATTTTTGATTGTATCAAGATAACTCTGAAATTGGTCATCCTTTGAAAAATCAAAGGAATTCATAATATGCCTGTCATCATATACAAAAGCTGACACAACCTTATATGTCAGTTTTCGATCGGATGTATAAATATATATCTTATCGTGACTTTCAAAAAAATTGTTGTCGGCAAATCTGTGCAGTGTTGCAAACATTGAACCGTTTGCCATATTATGACCATATAGTACGGTTACTTTGTCTGTAAAATCTCTCTTATTACAAACCTGCGAATAAATTGCGCCTGCAAAGCTGTAGTTTCCGTAAACATCGTGATCAAGATAATAATTATCATCAATGTAACTCTGACAAACAGGATAATTTACATTTGTTCCCGGAATATAAATCCAAGAATAAATGTCACTGTTCTGGCTTGTTAATGATGAAAAATTTACGGGAGATACATTTGAATCAGTATCAATATCAGGAGTCGGCATCTCAGAAATCTGAGAATCAGCGGATTCAGTTACATTCTCACTTGGTAAGCTCTCAGCAGCATCAATACCGACTGACGTTGCAATCTGCCTATACTCGTTATTCGTTTTATTTTCATTAACATTTTTTAATACTAAAAAAGTAACTGAACCGAACACAATTAAAAGGCATAAAACAATAATAATTATCAAAACTATTTTTTTCTTATTTTTCATACAAATCACCTTATTTTGTTATTTTATCATTAGTATTTTCCTATGTCAATATAATAGTGCGATTTGTCAGCATTACTGCTGTATCAATATAAAAAAACAAACTGATTGAATTATTTCATAACATTTAAAATAATTATAAAAGAAAATACAGGCTTCCTTATAACGACGGAAGCCTGTAAATGCTCAATATTAAATTATTTTGACTTTACAAACTTAACTGTTGCAATACTGCAAGCTGCTAATGCAAAAAGAATTAATGCATAAACAGGTGCATCATTTCTGCCGGTCTTAGGTGATGAAGGACTTGTGTCTTTCACAACAATAGAAGTTCCGGCTTGTGTTGGGTTAGTTGAGCCGTCAACCTTTACATAATAAGGTGTGATAGTAACATCACTTGTAATGATAATATCAAGTGCAGAATCCTTAAGTGAACCTAAAGCTTTGTATGAACCGTCGATTGTCCAGTGGTCAAAAGCGTAGTTGCTGTCTACGGTTACATAAAGATGAACCTCTTGCTCACCATCAGCGTTAATCTCTGTTTTAATTTCATATCCGGCAGTACCGCTTACTTGCTGATTCATAGTAATATTATATTTTATTAATCCTTCAGGACTTTTAATATCAGCAGCAAAAGCAGGAACTGCGGCAAATATAACCAACATTATCGCCAAAATACAAGATACAACCTTTTTCATAATAGAAACCTCCTGAAAAATTAATTTTAGCATTCCTATCTTAAAATATACAATCATTATACTACACATTATTTTATTTGTAAATAGGTATTTTCATTGTTTTTTTGTTAAAATAAGTTTTATTACAGAAATTTTTATTATTCAGATTTACGTATACCACAATAATTGCTATTGCATAAAACCTATTAAAATAGTATAATATATAATATCATGTCAGGCAAAACCGAAAGGACGTATTTTTATGAATATAACAGAAATGCAAAACAGAATTATTGAGCTTAAGAAGGCAAAAGATGTCTGTATACTTGCCCACAGTTATCAGGCACACGAAATTCTTGAAATTGCCGATTTTACAGGTGACAGCTACAAGCTGAGCGTTGACGCAAGCAAGGTCAAAAATAAAAATATTCTTATGTGCGGCGTCCGCTTTATGGCTGAAACCTGCAAAATTCTTTCACCGGAAAAGACAGTATATCTTGCTCAGCCCACAGCAGGCTGTAAAATGGCTGAACAAATGGACAGACAGCTCATTTCAAAGGTTAAACAGGATTATCCCAACCACACGGTTGTTGCATACATAAACACAACAGCAGATTTGAAAACTATTTGCGACGTTTGTGTTACAAGCTCTTCTGCTGTAAAAATTGTAAATAACATTGAAAACAAAGATATTCTTTTTATTCCCGACTGCAATCTTGGCGACTATGTTGCAAAGCAGTGCCCCGACAAGAATATAAAGCTTTTAAACGGAGGATGCCCGATTCACGCCTGCGTAAATACATCTGATGTTGAGAAAGCAAAAGAGCTTCATCCCGACGCAGAAATTTTGGTTCATCCTGAATGCAGACCTGAGATTGTAGCTATGGCAGATTATGTCGGCTCAACCTCCGGCATTATGGAATACGCAAAAAAATCAGATAAAAAAGAATTTATCATCGGAACTGAGATCAGCATAGCCGAGCATTTGCAGTATGAATGTCCCGACAAAAAATTCTATCCGCTCTCACTCAAGCTTATATGCTCAGATATGAAGGCAACCACACTCGTTGATGTTCTTGATTGTCTTAACGGTACAGGCGGAGAAGAAATTGTACTTGACAAAGATACAATCAGCAGTGCTAAAAAATGTATTGACGAAATGATAAGACTCGGCTGATAGTTTTAAGAGGAAAAAATGACAAAAAAAGCATTAGTTGCAATGAGCGGCGGCGTTGACAGTTCCGTTGCTGCATATCTGACAAAAGAAATGGGCTATAATGCCACAGGAATAACCCTGAAGCTGTTTGATAACGAAGATATAGGTGAAACGAAGGAAAAAACCTGCTGTTCGCTGGATGATATAGACGACGCACGCAATGTGTGCCGCAAAATCGGTATTCCGTATTATGTTTACAACTTTAAGGACAGCTTTAAAGAAAATGTAATAGACAGGTTTATAAGAGCCTATGAAAACGGCACTACCCCTAACCCCTGTATTGACTGCAACAGATATATCAAATTTGAAAAGCTTATCCGCCGTGCGGAGGAGCTTGAATTTGACAAAGTTGTTACCGGTCATTACTCAATTATTGAATATGATAAGGGTGCTGACAGATTCCTCCTTAAAAAATCTGCCGACCTTTCAAAGGACCAGAGCTATGTTCTGTATTCATTAACTCAGAAGCAGTTGTCTAAAACACTTCTGCCGCTTGGGAATCTTACTAAATCGTATGTAAGAGAAATTGCAGAAAGCCTTAATCTTATTAATGCAAAAAAACACGACAGTCAGGATATTTGCTTTGTGCCTGACGGCGACTATGCAAAATTTATTGAGCAGTATACAGGCAGAACATATCCGAACGGTAATTTTGTAGATGAAAACGGAAATATACTCGGCGAGCATAAGGGCATTATACGGTATACGGTAGGTCAGCGCAAAGGGCTGGGACTTGCTTTGCCCTGCCCTATGTATGTCAAGGAAAAAAATCTTGAGGAAAACAAAGTTATTCTCTGCGAAAATCACAGACTTTTTTCAAAGGAATTATATGCCACTGACATCAACCTGATTTCCTGCGACAGAATTGATAAACCAATGAGAGTTAAAGCAAGGGTAAGATACAATCAGCCTGAACAGCCGGCAACCGTTGAACAGACCGACAATAACACGATTCATATAACATTTGATGAACCTCAGAGGGCAATTTCAAAGGGACAGGCAGTTGTGCTTTATGACGGTGAATACGTCATTGGCGGAGGTACAATAATATGAAATCACTGTCTCAGCGATATGAAATAGCAGAATTCATTAAAGAGCAGTACGGTGACGATCCCGAATATTTATGGGTAAAAACCCCCGAATGTGCAGTATTTCGTCATCAGTCAAATCAAAAGTGGTATGCTTTGATTATGACTGTTCCCTATAATAAGTTGGGAGAGAAAAGCAGTCAGGCAGTTGACATTATAAATTTAAAGTGCGACCACATAACAATCGGTTCTCTGCTTGACGAGAAGGGCTTCTATCCTGCTTATCATATGAATAAAACACACTGGATTACTGTTGTATTGGATGAAAGCGTTGATACACAAAAAATCAAAGCGTTAATTGACATCAGCTATGAACTTACAGATTTGAAATTAAAAAAGTCTTCAGCCGATAAAATAATATGTAATCAATGAAATAATAAAAGCGAAGTTGTTTTTGTCAACTTCGCTTTTAATTTTATATTACTTTATTATTTCAAGTGCAATCGGCAATATTAATAATTACCGTTTTCACTTGACATTTCGGTTGTGGCTTCGGTAGGCACACTAACCATTTCCTCGAAAATAAAAGATGCAAATTTAAGTCTTTGAGCTTCGAGATCGCTGATTTTGATAGTCGATGTTGTTTCGCCGTTGATTACAGTATTATCATCATAATACCAAAGTCCTTCTTCCGGCACATAGTACTGCTCAACATCATATGAAAGATAAGTAAGTGCATGTGAAACAAGTGCTGTAATTTCATCTTTTTTCAAATTGGTGGTGATAAGAGGACCTACTGAGCTTACAATAGAAATAATCTGTGTAAGATCAGCCGATTTCATACTATTGAATACAGTTTCCAACAGCTTTCTCTGACGTGAGGTTCTGTCCCAGTCATCGCCGTCAATACCGATTTCATTGCCGTCTTCATTCTTGCTGAGACCTCTGTTGCGGGCATACCAAAGTGCCTCCTGACCGTCAAGGTGAACAATACCGGGGGCATCTTTGATTGTGGTATATTCAGAAACCTGACCGTTTTTATACATCTGATAGTTGATGTATAAAATTTCATCTTCAGTAAGTTCTATATCAATACCTCCGAGTGTATCAATTATCTTCTTAAAACTTTCAAAATCAACAACTGCATAGCGGTCAACTTTAATGCCGTAATTAGCTTCAATAGTCTGAACAGAAAGCTTTGCACCGCCAAGAGTATAGGAAGCGTTCAGTTTGTTGTAGCCGTGACCCGGTATATACAGATAAGTATCACGCTGAAATGATGTCAGCTTTAATTTTTTATGGCGATTATCAATAGACATCATAATCATAGTGTCAGAAAGGCCAAAACCGCTTGTAGAAGTCTTTTTTGAATTATCTTCGCCAAACAGCATAACATTAAGAACCTTTGAGTCCTGAAGCAGGTCACCGTCATTTAATGAAAGGTTAGTATTGTCTCCTTCAAGGGCGTCTATTGAACCTACATTTGTATTATTATTATTATTTTTATTATCATTATCAATAGACTGGAAATTCATTGAGTTAAGTACCGAATAATAATAAATCATTCCACTGCCTGATATAAGGAAAATAACCGACAGTACAATTGAAATTATCCTTTTAGCTCTGCCCCTTTTGTTGTAAATCTTAGTAACCTGTTTATTGGAACTTATATCTACAAAACTGCCGCTGCCTTTGCCTGCATTATGAATTGACATATTTTCCTCCCAATTACATAATAATACTTAAATATACAAAATTACTCTTATTTCTTTAAATTTTTCATATTTAATTTATTATATCACAATATATTGTACTTTTATTCTTAATAAGAATTATAATGTATATTTATGAGAAAAAAATGGAGAATACATAAGTAATGTATTTCTTTATCACTCCTGCTCATCCAATGTAAGACTGAAAGCAGGTAAAAACTCCTCTTCAAACACTTTCAGCTCGGGCAAATTCATACTGTGAATTGAATTCAGAATCGTATCCTGTGCCTTTCTGAATTCATCATTCCCCATTCTCTGCTCTTCAATACATTTTATAAGTGCCGAAAGCTTGTCCGCCGCCTTTACAAACGGTCTGAGCTGCTCATCACCGCTGCCGTTCATCTTTATTATACTGTTTATGTCATCCCTGAAATCATCAGGAAGCATATTTACAAGCTGATCAGCCGCATTTTCCTCAATATCACGATAAGCATTCTTGATTTTGGAATTATAATACTTTATAGGAGTTGGCATATCCCCTGTTATAATCTCGGTTGTATCGTGAAAAACAGCTAAAATCGCTGCACGCTCCGGATCAAGATTGCCGCCGAATCGTTTGTTGTGAATAAGCACAAGGCAGTGTGCAATCATTGCAACCTGCAAGCTGTGTTCGCTTATATTCTCGCTTCTGGTATTGTTCATAAGCCCCCAGCGGTTGATGTATTTCATTCTGGAAAGCATTGCATAAAAGCTTGATATTTTCATAATTATTTATCTCCTGTTTTTTTACAAAAATTAGTGCAAATTTTACATATATATGTTATAATATTAAGGAATGTATTTTAATTTGCATTTTGCATTAACTGTATGTTACTTATTATACTTTTTTTGTAAGAAAAGTAAAGAAAAAACCAAATTTTTATTTGGAGTGAATTATGGGAAATCGTCTTTCTGCATTTAACAACAAACCACACTGCTACGGCTTATTTACTTTTTTAGCTGCACTTATTATGGCTGCTGTAATATTTGTGCCTTTTATTGTGTTCAACAACGGCATAATGTATTATTACGGTGATTTTAATGTTCAGGAAATTCCGTTTTATCAGCTTGTACATGACGCTGTAAGGAATGGGAATCTCGGTTGGAATCACATTACCGATCTTGGTTCGGATACAATTTCAA
This sequence comes from Ruminococcaceae bacterium UBA7075, assembly GCA_002493635.1. Classification (GTDB taxonomy): domain Bacteria; phylum Bacillota; class Clostridia; order Oscillospirales; family Acutalibacteraceae; genus Ruminococcoides. The sequence continues at coordinate 39,120 of DKZL01000072.1, forward strand.
GTTACAGCTTTTATCTGCTCGGAAGTCCGTTCTTCTGGGCGACTATTCCGTTTCCAAGTGAAGCTGTGCCATATCTTATAGGGCCTTTGCTTATTATAAAATTTGCCTGTGCCGCTCTTGCCGCATATCTTTATCTTAAAAGATATGTTAAAAACGGAACTGTGGCAATGGTCGGCGGCTTGATGTACGCATTCTCGGGATTTTCAATCTACAACGTATTTTTCTTTCATTTTCACGAGCCGCTGATTGTTTTTCCTCTTTTGCTGGCAGCACTGGACTCTTTTTTGTTTGATAAAAAACGTATTGTATTTGCGCTTGCTGTCTTTGCCGCATGCATTGTCAATTATTACTTTTTTGCGGGACAAGTAGTCTTTGTAGTAATGTACTATCTGATGCTCACACTTACAAAGACGTATAAATTTAAAATTACTGAATTTCTGATTCTGGCTGTTGAGGTCTTAATAGGATTTGCTGCTACGGCATTTTTAATACTTCCGTCAGTAATAGGACTTATGGGCAATCCAAGGCTTGATACTCTTCCCGAGGGATGGGAGGCACTTGTTTATGACAAGCCCGAAAAATACTTTCTGATAATTCTTAGCTTCTTCTTTCCGTCCGATACTCCTGCTTTTCCTGTATTCACTCCAAATTCCAACTGTAAGTGGGCGTCTGTTGCAGGATGGATACCTCTTGCAGGAATGACGGGTGTTATCGGATATATGCAACTAAAAAACCGAAGCTGGCTTAAAAAACTAATTTCACTGCTTATGCTGTTTGCCTTTGTTCCTGTGCTGAACAGTATGTTTCAGCTTTTTAACAGTTCCATATATTACGCAAGATGGTTTTATATGCTCGTGCTGATGCTTGTGCTTGCAACGGTCAAGGCATTTGAAAATGAAGAAATTGACTGGAACAGAGCTGTAAGGTGGTCTGTCGGAATTACTGCGGGCATAGCTGTCCTTATAGGTCTTATGCCGAACAAAGATTCAGAATCTGCCGATGAAAGCTTTACAATAGGTGTTCAGGCAAGCTTTGAAAGATTCTGGATTTATGTTTTGCTTTCACTGATGAGCCTGCTTGCATTTGTACTGATTTATAAAAAATTCCGAATCAACAAAAAGCGTTTTGCAGCAATGCTTCTGCTTGGTACAGTTCTGACATCTTTGGTCACATCGTTCTTTGTAATAGCCGAAGGTTTTGTATCAAGCAACACTACAAAAACAATCAATGAGAACATTATAAACAAACGTGACAAAATCACCATTGAAGATATTGATGAAGTAAGAAGCGACTTTTATGAATGTGTGGATAACACGGCAATGTTCTGGCAAATACAGAGCATAAACTGCTTTCAAAGCTCCGTATCGCCATCAATTATGAAGTTCTATAAAGCACTGGGAATTACAAGGGATGTTGCATCACGTCCAAATACAGACGCATATGCGCTGCGTTCGCTTTTAAGCTGTAAATATTTGTTTGATTATGAAGAGGAAAATAAAAAGAACAACAAATATTCTTTTATTGATGAAGACGGCGATACAAAAATGCCGTATTGGCAATATATTGATAACAACAACAATTTTGATATTTATCAAAATCATTGCTACATTCCAATGGGCTTTACCTATGATGAATTTGTAACAAAGGAAGAATTTGATAAAATTGATAATTACAATAAACCTCAGGCTATGTTGTATTCAATGGTGCTTACAAGAGAGCAAATGATAAAATACAATGATATAACAAAATATTCGGAGGGCGACTATGACTTGCTTTACTTCGGTAATTTATCAAACTTTGTAAGCAAAACTCAAAGATATGTTTACAGCCATAAGGATTATGAAAAAGCCTGCAAGGAAAGAAAAGCAACAAGCTGTTCTTCATTTGAATACACAGACAACGGTTTTAAAGCCGAGTACAAAAACAGAGGCGGAAAAAATCTTATGTTTTTCAGCGTTCCCTACAGTGAAGGCTTTAAAGCTACCGTAAACGGAAAACCAACAGATATTGAAGAGGTAAACTACGGCTTTATGGCTGTGGAAATTCCTGCACTCACTGATTGCAGTATTGAATTCACCTATGAAACACCGGGACTTAAGCAAGGCTGTATGATAAGCCTTGGCGCACTCGGAGCATTAGCAGTTTACTCCTGCATTTTATTAACTTATAGTTTGTTAAAGAAGAAAAAAGAAAACGTGCAAATATTACGGAGGAAAAATAATGATATTCGGTGATAAAATTTTAAAATACAAGGATGAAATACTAAATGATTTGCAAACCCTTTTGAGTATTAAATCAATATCGAGATCAATGCCGCAGGAATGCGACAAAGCTCTTGAATTTATACTAAACAAAGCCAAAGAATTCGGACTGGAAACAGAAAGAGTTACGGAGCAGAGCGGTCACATTACACTCGGCAATAAGGGCAGACTGTGCGGAGTGCTTTCACATCTTGATGTTGTTCCCGAAGGCAACGGATGGAGCACCGAACCCTTTGCTCTTACTCAAAAGGACGGCAGACTGTACGGCAGAGGAATTGCAGACGACAAGGGTGCCGCACTGATTAACCTTTATTGTATGCGTGCACTGAAAGAAAACGGAGTTGAAGGCAAAAACACTCTGCGTGCAATATACGGCATCAGCGAAGAAGTCGGAATGGAGGATATGGACGGTTACTTTGAAAAAATGCCTGCACCGGATATGGCATTTACACCCGACAGCGACTACGGAATCTGCTTTGCAGAAAAGGGAATTTTACAGCTTGAGGTCAGTTCAAAAACAAACGATTCAAAGCTTATCAGCCAATTTTCATCAGGCAAAGCCGTAAATGCTGTTCCTGACAGTGCATACGTTATTATAGACACGTCCAGCTATGACGAGCAGAACCTTATTCAGCTTGCTGATACAAGTGACGGAAGCTTTGAATTCAGGAACACTATTGACGGTTTAATGATTATCAGCCGAGGCAAGGCTGCGCATGCCTGTGAATCTGAAAAGGGCTACAATGCAGCATCCGCACTTGTTGATATTATCGCCGATGCATTTGACAAGGAAGATCTTGGTTCACTGTGCAGCTTTATTGATTATGCTGTCAACAAAGAAACGAACGGACGCTCTTTGGGACTTAAGATGAGCGACTGTGTATCCGGTGCGCTTAGCGTTAATCTTTCCTCATTAAACATTGATGATGAATATGCAAAGGCACAATTTGATATAAGATACCCTGTGACTATAAACGGTAAAAGCGTGCTTTCTCAGTTTGAAAAGGTTGCAGCAAGAAGCAACCTTGATGTCACAGTTATCAATCACGAAAAGCCCTTATACGTTGATAAACAATCAGAATTAATTAATATTTTAAGTGAAGCCTATGAAGCTGTCATCGGCAAAATGCCCGAGCTTTATTCGACCGGCGGAGGTACATATGCCAGAAAGCTTAATAATAACGGTGTTGCATTCGGACCTAACTTTAAAGATGATGATGTTCGTATGCACAATTCAGATGAAAGTGTTGACGAGGGGAACTTCTTTTTGCACGCTCAGATTTGTCTTGAAGCAATGCACAGACTTTTCACCTGTGAATGATAAAGCAAAATTTGCTAATAATAACAATTAGAAAAGGGATTGGAAAATGAGTACCGAAAAAACAATTAAACTACAGACAAAAAAACTGCTTACAGGCAACTGGAGCAATATTATTGCCGCTGTTGTACTTGTATGTGTTATACTTATTGCTGTGGATACATTAGGCACACTCATAGCTTTTTTGCTTGGTGTTTACAACGGTTCAGGTGAGCTTGTAAGAACAGCAGCCAAAGAAAGCCTGCTGAATTATATATACATCGGTGAATTTGTTATTTTAATTTTTCTGTCCCCGGTAATTAACGGACTTTTCAAGATGTTCAGCAATGTTTCGCTTTACGGCAAAACAGAAATTTATGACGTATTTTTCTATTTTAAAAGTGTTGGCAAATATTTTAGAACCTGCATACTGAATTTGATTTTGTCATCTGTATTTATATTTTTAAGTGCTCTGACAGACTTTGGTTTTGGCTGTCTTGAGGACGCCGTTGGCAAAAACTTGCAGGATTTGACAAATTTTGATATAATATCAGTTATGCTTATCGGTGCAATGCTTGTTGTAATTGCACTGAAAATTCTGTTTTATTTTATTTTTGTGCACTATCAGCTTTACACTTATGCAACATTTGATAATATTTCAATACTAAAGTGCGTATTTGGTATGTATGGATTTGCATTCAGGCACTTAGGCTCTGCAATCAAGCTGATGTTCAGCTTTGCCGGCTGGATTCTCTTGTGCTTCTTTGTGGTGCCTGCATTCTATGTTTTGCCTTATCTGGCTGTTTCTATGGCTGACTCAGCAAAATGGCTGTTTGCGTATGATAAGGACAGGGGGTTACTATGCTAATTTCGTTATGTATGATTGCATATAATGAACAGGACGCTCTTGACGGATTATTTAAAGATATTTCTTTGCAGGACTATCCCCATAATCAGATTGAGGTTGTCTTTGTTGACAGTATGTCAACTGACCGTACACATCAGAAAATGGAAGAATTTAAAAATACAGATTTTGGCTTTGACAGGGTAACTATTGTTCAGTGTGCAAAGAAAAATCAAGCTTTTTCGTGGAACTGCGCTCTGATGACTGCAAGGGGCGACATTATTATCAGAGTTGACGCCCATGCAAGAATTCCCAGAAACTTTGTTTCAAGAAATGTGTATAACATTAATCTTGGCGAGGATGTTGTAGGCGGAGGCCGTCCCAATATCACATCTGACGTATCATCGTGGAAGCTTACACTGCTTGCAGCCGAGGATTCGCTGTTTGGCAGTTCAGTAGCATCATATCGCCGTCCGCCCACGCAGAAGGAATATCTTGACAGCCTGTTTCACGCTGCTTACAAACGTGAGGTTATACAGACTGTCGGCGGATTTAACGAAGATCTCGGCAGAACCGAGGACAATGAATTTCATTACAGAATCAGGCAGGCAGGATACAAGCTTTGTTGTTGTCCCGATATAATTTCATATCAGCATTCAAGAAACAATCTTAAGGATATGATCCGACAAAAATATTCAAACGGCAGATGGATTGGTCTTACGTTATCAGAATGTCCGGGCTGTCTTTCATATTTCCACTTTGCACCGTTTGCAATGGTTGTAATGCTTGCAATATTGTCAATTCTGGCTTTTCTCGGACAACCGTTGTTTCTGTATATTTTACTGATACTCTACGGTATGTTTGACATTGTAAACACAGTCGGATGCTTTACTATGAAAAATATTCAGCCGCAATTTATTTTGCTACCCATTATCTTTCCTATTCTGCATATTTCATACGGTATAGGCACTATAGTCGGCTTGATTCAGATTCCGTTCTGGCAGAAAAAGCTTAAAAACAGCAAGTCAAAGGAACATATTGAAAAGGTAAAAAAGAAAATCAAAAAGAATACTATTTCAGAATAACGGAGAATATAATGTCGGAACTTGTTAAAATGACGCCTGAAATTCTCAGAGAATTACAGCTTAAGCAACTTGATATGCTCAAATATTTCAGAGATTTCTGCCAAAAAAACAACCTTCAGTTTTATCTGATTGGAGGTTGTCTTATCGGTGCATTAAGAAATAAAGGCTTTGTCCCCTGGGATGATGATGTTGATGTGCTTATGCCAAGGGATGACTACGAAAAATTATACAGATTATGGCACGAACAGAGTGCTGACGGAAGATTCCGACTGCTGAAAACCGATGATAATATGTTTACGGGCAATATTTTCATTACAATTACCGACACAAATTATACTCTCGTTAAGGCAAATCAGACAGAGGTTGATATTCCGCACGGCTTGGTAATGGATGTTTTTCCGCTTGATGTATGTCCTGACGGCAGATTTGCAAGAAAAATGCAGTACATATGGACAATGCTGTACTCCCTCTTTCTGGCACAGGTAGTACCTGAAAAGCACGGCGGAGTTGTAGGATTAGGAAGTAAAATTCTTTTGTATGTATTCAGGGATAAAAAACTGAGAAATAAAATCTGGCGTTTTTGCGAAAAAAAGATGACAAAATATAAACTGCCGGAAAACAAGTGTGTTACAGAGCTTTGTTCAGGTCCGCACTGGATGAAAATTGAGTATCCCAAGCACATTTATGACGATGTTGACTATGTTACCTTTGAAGGGCTTGAAATGCCTTGTATGTCCGGATATGACGAGTATCTGACTATGGTATTCGGCGACTATATGAAAGAGCCTCCAAAAGAGGAACAAGTGCCGCATCACGATATTGCGTATATGGATTTGAACTCACCTTGTATAAATTATGACAGAAACAGAAAGTGATAGTATGAATTTTTCTATTGAAAGCTGGGCAGAAAGCGATTATGAAAAACTCGTTGAGCACTTGAAAAGTATTGCTGACGAAAAATATAAAAAATTTAATTCCTCTCTTATTCCCGACGAAAATCCCGACTTTATGTTTGGTGTCAGAATGCCTCAGCTAAGAGCATTAGGCAAAGAAATTTCAAAGGGCAATGCCAATAGTTTTCTAAAGGTTTCCTCAAATAAACATTATGAGGAACGAATGCTAAAAGGTATTGTTGTCGGACTTATTAAAACAGATAATTTTGAAGAATTTGTTTCGCTTTGCAACCTCGCTGTTGCAGACATCAACAACTGGGCACTGTGTGACTGCTTTTGCGGTGGACTAAAACAAGTCAAAATGTATAAAGAAGATTTTTTTGAGTACATAAAAAATTATCTTAACAGCGATGATGTATGGAAAATCAGAGTTGCACTTATTGTTATGCTGAATTATTATCTTGAAGATGAATATATTGACAGGGTTTTTGAGCGCTGTGACAGCATAAAAAGTGACCATTACTATGTAAATATGGCTCAGGCTTGGCTTGTTGCAACTGCGTTTGCAAAATGCGAGGAGCAAACAAGAACATATCTACTCAATAATAATCTGAGCAGATTTACATTTAATAAGGCAATTCAGAAATGTGTTGAAAGCAGAAGAATTGACGCTGAAACTAAATTGTATTTAAAAAGTTTGAAAAAGTCTTGACAAATTTATTTTTTGTCATATAATAATATTAATGGTTGTCTTCGGGGCGGAGTGAAATTCTCCACCGGCGGTTATAGTCCGCGAACAAGCTGCAAGGCTTGCTGAGTCTGTGAAATTCAGACACCGACGGTTAAAGTCCGGATGTGAGAAGAATTCAACTTGCAGTTATGTTTTTCATAACATAATTTAATTAAGTTGTTTTTATCAAATAATTCTCCGCAGAATACTATTCTGCGGATTTTTTTGTCCTCGACAGCCAAAAAAGGAGGATTAACTATGATAAAAAACAAACAAAGACAGGGAATTGTTCCCTCAGAAAACTCTTACAAAATTAAGAAAATGGTTATATTGGCTCTGCTGTCTGCAATGGCTTATATTATCACATTTGTATGCAGATTGCCGATTATGCCAAGCGCAAGCTTTCTTGACCTTGAATTCAAAAGTGCAATTATATTAATTGGGTCGTTTATTTTCGATCCGCTTTCGGGTTTTGTTATGTCTGTTGTAATCTGTCTGTTGGAAATGGTAACATTCAGTACTACAGGAATAATTGGCTGTATTATGAACATTATTGCGACAGTTTGTTTTGTATGTCCTGCGGCGTATGTGTATAAAAAGAAGAAAAATACATCGGGTGCTATTGTGGGTATTGTAATAGGTACAATTCTTATGACTGTAGCAATGCTGCTTTGGAATTATATTGTTACTCCGATTTATATGGGTATTCCGAGAGAAGCTATTACATCAATGCTGCTTCCCGTATATGTCCCATTTAATTTGCTTAAATCAGGTTTAAATGGCGGCATAGCTTTGTTTATATTTAAATTTGCAAATCAGGCTTTACAGAAAACCCACCTGATTCCAACACAGGATGATAATATTTCCGAAAATAAAAACAGCGTAGTTGGCGCTGTTATCGTATCGTGTCTTATAATAATAACCTGTGTCCTGGTAATTTTTGCATATAACGGCATTTTTTAAAAATTGATTTCATATATTGACAAATTCTTTGATAAAGTGTTATAATTATATTTGTACTAAATATTAGTACACACATACAGAGTAGGAATTTGTGCGTGAAGTGTTTTGCAGACGGGGAGTTGCTGCAAAAACGAAAGAATTTTTCTGCGGTACAAATTTCGCATCCCGCTGTTACTTTGGGACATCCATAGCGGGCAGATTTTCTGTCCGCTTTTTTTACTGATTTTTTCTGAATAGCAAAATATATTTATTCGGATTTAAATTGGCATTATATCCTAAAGCAACACGAGTCTGACTTTAGGAGGTAAAAATAATGTCAATCTCAAAAAAAATCTTCAATTCGTTCCTTGAAATGAAGAGTATCTACGCAATCGCTGCCATTGCAATGCTTCTGGCACTCAGAGTTGTACTCGGCTTTTTCGCTAACGCCACTCTCCCCTTTTTCGGCAACAGTGTAAAACTCAGTGCAGCCTTTTTGCCTATCGCCGTCACTGCGGCTATGTTTGGTCCTTTCCCCGCCGCACTTGTAGGTGCGCTCGGTGATATTGTGTCCTTTATAATTGCACCGACAGGTATGTACTTTCCCGGCTTTACAATCAGTGGCTTTATCACAGGATTGATTTACGGATTATTTCTTTATAAGAATAATGCAACGCTGAAAAATGTCATAATAGCCTGGTTTGTAAATGCTCTTACAGTAGAAACCTTTATAAATGCATACTGGCTGTATATGCTTTACAGCGGCGGCACGGGCAAGACTTATATAGCATATCTGATTACACGTTATGTTAGTGAAGCAGTCAAGTGTGTACCTGAAATTCTTTTAATTTTTACATTTGGTAAACTGGCAAAAAATATTAAAATTCCAAAATTACAAAAACAAAGACGTTAAGCAGCCTATTGTCTGCATCTGACAGTGCAGACAGCACCATATCAAGATTTAAACACAAAAAAGTCAAAAGCCCGCAGTAAGCATATTATAAAATTTATAATATGCCATACTGCGGGCTAAAATTATACGTTATTACAAAACCTTTGACAAAAAATCTTTAAGCCGAGGGTTTTTAGGATTAGTAAAAAATTCTTCAGGCTCACCTTGCTCTACAATCTTGCCTTCATCTATGAAAACAACATTAGTTGCTACCTCACGGGCAAATCCCATTTCGTGAGTTACAACAACCATTGTCATCCCCTCTTTTGCAAGCTGTTTCATAACATCAAGAACTTCTCCTACCATTTCTGGGTCAAGAGCACTTGTAGGCTCGTCAAAAAGCAAAACATCGGGATTCATACAAAGAGCTCTTACGATTGCCACTCTCTGCTTTTGACCGCCGGAAAGCTGGTTGGGATAAGCATTTGCCTTTTCGGAAAGTCCCACTCTTTCAAGAAGCTTCATAGCTTCACGCTCTGCCTCTTCCTTGCTCTTTTTCAAAAGCTTAGTAGGTCCGAGAATCATATTCTTAAGAACAGTCATATGCGGGAACAAGTTAAACTGCTGAAAAACCATTCCCATCTTGCGGCGATGAAGATTTATATTGATATGAGGATCTGTTATATCAGTGCCCTCAAAAAAGATTTTTCCTCCGGTAGGCTCTTCAAGCTTGTTAAGACAGCGCAGGAATGTTGATTTACCCGAGCCCGAAGCACCGATAACAACAATCACATCACCCTTATGAATTTCTGCATTGATTCCCTTCAGCACTTCAACCTCACCAAAGGATTTATGCAGGTTGTCAACCTTAATCAAAACATCATTAGTGGTCACTGTTACGCAGCCTCCTTTCGAGCTTCTTCAGGAAGAATGATATGATAAGTACAATAACAAGATAAATTACTGCAACCGTAATGAGCGGGAAAAATGCTTCATATGTGCGTGAACGAATAAGGTTTCCGATGTATGTGAGATCCTGAAGTGCAACATAACCTGCAACAGAAGTTTCCTTTAACAGCACAATAAATTCATTGCCAAGCGCAGGCAAAACATTTTTAAAAGCCTGCGGAATTATGATATGTATCATAGTGCTTGTATAATTAAATCCAAGCGAACGGCTCGCCTCAAACTGTCCCCTATCAATCGACATAATTCCTGAACGAACAATTTCAGCAACATATGCGCCGGAGTTTATTCCAAACGAAAGCACTGCGGCAATAATTCCTTCACGAGAAGAAGAGAATATAATATAGTACATAATCATAAGCTGAATAACAACAGGAGTTCCTCTTATGACCGTAATATACAGATTGCATATAGCGTTGATTACCTTCAAAACATAATCGCCGAAAACATGGCACTTTCTGTTTGAAAGGTTCATATCGTGAGTAGATCGAATTATAGCAACCAAAAAGCCAATGGCAACACCAAGTAAAAGTGCAAAAAATGTAATTTCAAGTGTTACTCCAAGTCCCTTAAGTAGCTGTAACCAACGGTCTTCAGTAATAAAAGTTTTGGTAAAGCTGTCAGCAATACCCTGAAAAAATTCACCCATAGCTTACTTTCCTCTATCTATAAAATATGCAGCCGCATTGCAGCTGCATATTATGATATTATTCTTTTACGATGATTACCTGATTAGCTTTTGTGTATGTATCGGTAAAGTTGATTGACTCAAGTCTTTCTTCTGTCACTGTCATACCAGCCATACCAAAATCAGCTTTACCTGACTGAACAGCAGTAATAATTGAATCAAAATCCATATCGTCAATTACAAGCTTATATCCGAGCTTATCACAGATTGCCTGTGCTATCATTGCGTCAATACCAACAACAGTATCACCATCATAAAATTCGTACGGCTCAAAAAAAGCGTTTGTAGCCATATGAAGCTCACCCTTTGAGTTATCAACACCATCAGGTGACTTATAAGGTGACTTGCCGATGTCGTCGCCGATATAGTTTAAAATAATTTTTTCAACTGTACCGTCTGCCTTAAGCTCATTAAGAGCAGTATTTATATCCTCTGTAAGCTCGTCATTGTCTTTTGCAACACAGATAGCGTATTCCTCTTCAATAAAAGGCTCATCAAGAATCTTTAAGCCTTCATTTGCAGCAACAAATGCTTTTGCAGGCTCATTATCAATGATTACACAGTCAACCTTGCCCTGCGAAAGTGCAAGAACAGCGTCGCCGCCCTTATTAAAACGCTCAATCTTAGAGCCTTCCTTCTCATACTTAGTAGCTTCAAGGTCGCCTGTTGTTCCAAGCTGAACACCGATTGTCTTACCCGGAAGATCATCAATAGAACTTACAACATTTGAAGTGTCAGCACCCTGAGAAGATTCATCGCCGCAACCAGTAAGTGCAAAAGCTGTTGTGCACATCATTGCGGCAGCCAAAATAGCTGTTAATAACTTTTTCAATTATAGTACCCCTTTTCAATTTTAATATAACAAATTAATAATAATACAAAATTAAAGAAAAATCAAGATATTATCTTATATAATATAAAAATTTTTGTAGGATTACAATAAAGTTTTCTTTAATTTTACTTCATATTGCAGTATGAGGCGTGCATACGCAGACTATTACAAACGAAGTAGACGTAAAAACAGTCTATTTAATACTTGTACACACTCAAACGAGTACAGCATTAAATATTTATGCCTATGCTGTAAAAAAGGCTGATATTAATGGTTTCAGCAAAGTAGCTAAACTGATATCCGACTAAGTATAAAGACCACAAATACGACCCACAGGCACGTTTGAGTAAAAGAAAAATCCCGAAAGTCCAGTATTTATCGGACTTCCGAGATTCAAAGGTTTGGTGCGAGTGACGGGACTTGAACCCTTTTGAATAACATTTTAATTATTACAGTAGATAAGCCAAGACTTATATTTTTGCCTTATCTATCACGTTTTTTTACTTAAAAATTTTTATGTTAATTAAAAATATTTAAGTAAAAATAAGTTAATTTTAAATAAATGCAACACAAATGCAACACGAAATTTATAAAATAAAAAATCCCCGAAACAATCTTTGCGGACTGCTTCGGGGATAAATTTTTGATGATGTGTGTTTTTTTTGTCAAGTGTGTAAAAATTGGACTATTTTACACACAAAACTTAATATTAGACTTATAATTAACAGAAATGCAGTATTTTTGTTAATTGAATTTTAAATGGGTCGATTTCGAGGCATTTAAGCCAGTGCTTTCTTAGCGTTGGCGATTTTTTTCGTCTGCGCACTGTATGCCTTAACTTCCAAATCATAAACTGCTTTGATTGTGTTGGATCCTACAATGCCGTCAACCTCAATTCCTGCGGCTTTCTGAACCTCTTTAGTTGCTTTCAACGTGCCGTCACCGAAACCGCCGTCATTTGCAACAGATGTTTTGATAACGCCCATTGATTTCAGTGTTCTAAGGTGCTGTTT
>DKZL01000043.1 GCA_002493635.1 Ruminococcaceae bacterium UBA7075
TTTTATGGTATAATAATCTCATAACTATAATATTTTTTGTGTAAGGAGGTATTATGTTTAGCCGAAAAAATTTAAAAACCTGTTCAAGGTTAAATCTTAAAAATCATTACGGTATATTTGTTATTGCTTGTCTGCTTGCCGCTTTTTTGGGGGTTGCTTACAGCGGTACATTAACTGCAATTCAATCATTTTCTTCAGCAGACATTGAAAGCAGTGTTTCAGATAATATCAGAACAAACCTCGGAACAGATTTTGCATCCGTACTTGACGAATTGCTGAACGATAATTTCAGTAATGCTGAGAACATTGCAAATGACAGCATACAAAAAGAAGACAAGAATTATCACGGACTTGAAATCGGTCACAGACGAGGAGTTTTAGCTTCGATTGTGAACAAGGTTTCATCAGGTTCATTTTTGATAACAATATATTCGGCTATTAATAAAATGGTCGGCTCCCAGAATATTGCATATATAATATTTTCAATGCTTGTTTTAGTTGCAATGTTTTTATTCTGGACTTTGTTCATTAATACATATAATGTCATCTACAGGAGATTATTTATGGAGGGCAGAATATACGAAAAAGTCCCCATACAGAGATTCCTGTATTTATATAAAGGAAAAAGACTGATAAAATCAGCACATACATTGCTGCTGACTTCGGTTTTTAAGTTCCTTTGGGATTTGACAATAATCGGCGGAATTATCAAGTATTATTCATACTTTATGGTACCTTATATTGTTGCTGAAAACCCGAATATCAAACCGCTTGACGCAATTAATCTTTCAAGAAAAATGATGAAAGGACATAAATGGGAATGTTTCGTTCTTGATTTATCATTCATCGGTTGGGATATACTCGGATTCTTAACGATTGGATTATTGTCGCTTTTCTTTGTAAATCCATACAAAGAAGCTGTATATTGCGAATATTATGCATATATCAGAAAGCTTGCAATAAAAGAGAATATTGAAAATTCAGATATGCTAAATGATGTGTACCTATATAAAAAAGCAACTAACAAAAAAATAAAGGACACATACAGCGATATTATTGAGCTTATGGAAAAGCCTATTCCTACCTTTGCACAACGTAAAGGATTCTGGAAGTTTATGACTGACTTTTTTGGTATTATTCCTTCAAATGACAAATCAGAACAGGAATATGTTGAATATAAAGAGCGGATTTTAAAAATAAAGTCCTATAAGATGTATCTGGACGGCAGGACTTATCCGGCTCGTCTTTATCCTGAGGCAGAAAAGGAAAAGGACAAAAAACTCGAATTTTTGCATTATACACGTTACTATTCTGTATGTTCACTTATTTTGATATTCTTTACAATATGTATTTTCGGATTTTTATGGGAAGTCAGCCTTAATCTTATAATTGAAGGCAGCTTTGCAAAAAAAGGTATGCTTCACGGACCATGGCTTCCAATATACGGAAGCGGCAGCATAATGATACTCACTGTTCTCAATAAGCTGAGATCAAAGCCCGTACTCGAATTCAGTGCTGCTGTTGTTCTCTGCGGTGTTGTTGAATATTTTACGTCTGTTATACTTGAAGCTACGCACGACGGTCAGATGTGGTGGGATTACAGCGGATACTTCATCAACCTTAACGGAAGAATCTGTGCAGAGGGTTTGTTGCTGTTCGGCATAGGCGGTATTGTAATAGTATATTTTGCCGCTCCCCTGCTTGACAACTTAGTGCGCAAAATACCTAAGAAAATTGTTCTTCCCGTCTGTATAGCACTTTTACTGTTTTTCCTCACAGATGTCGGATACTCGTCGCTGCATCCAAACACAGGTAAAGGTATTACCGATTATGACAGCGGCAAAAGTCAACAGATTATAGAAACATCACCCTTAGAAGCTGAAACATATAATATAATGTCTGATGAATAATTCAGAATCATAGAAATCAAATAGTATGGGCGATGGTCGCTGTGAACCATCGCCCATTGCTTTACTCTGCAATTACAAATTATTCCTCAAATCGATTGCTCATTAAATCCCTGATATGCCTTTTTCTGTTTTCCGTTTCTTCATCATCAAGAAAATAACTGCCGTCAGCAAACTCAAGAATATCTCCCTCTTTTATGTTCTTCGGAAGAGATGATACATCAAGATTTACCATTTCACCGTTTTCACATTCAAGGACAGCCTTGCCCTCTTCAATTCTGTCTATTGTAAATTTTTTCATACATACCTCCGCTTATTTTTCAGTAGTAACACTATAATTGCGTGAACCGTCAGAAGTGATTTTAATTGTACCCTGAAGGTCTGTTCTGTAATATTCAACATTAAATTCATTTAATAAACTGACAGCTTCCTCGTGCGGATGACCGTAGTCATTATCAATACCACAGGAAATTACGGCGTACTCCGGATTCACTTCTTCAAGAAATTCTTCGGTTGTGGATGTTCGGCTGCCGTGATGACCAACCTTGAGCACATCAGCCGACATATCGGCTGTGACTGTGCTTAGCTCTTCTTTTTCAGCGTCCCCGATAAAAAGATAAGAGTCACTTTCATATGTTATCTTAATAATAATTGAGCAGTTATTTAACTCGCCTTCGTCAATCTCTACGGGTGCAAGAATATCAACGTTTAAATCTTCTTCGTCAACTATGCTCATACCTGCCCTTGCAGATTTAATTTTCATTCCTTTTTCCTGAACTGCCTCCAAAAGACGTTCATACGTTTTTGTTGTCGTGGAAACTTTCGGCATATAAATACTGCCAATGTCCATATTGCTGACAATATAATCCATTGAACCAATGTGGTCAGCGTGCGGATGCGTTGCAATAAGATAGTCAATTGTATCATAGCCGGTGCTTATTATGTAGTTTTCAATATATTCACCCTTGTTTGCAATTCCTGCGTCAATAAGCATACACTCGTGATTTGGAAGTTCAATAAAAATTGAATCACCCTGCCCTATATCAATAAAATGTGCAGAAATATTATCAGCATACACACTGCCAACATTATTTTCGTTCAGGTAATAATCAAAAAGATTCTCCACCGAACAGGCACAAAGCGTTGTTGTACAGACAGCAAACAAAAGCACAACCTTTATGAAAATATTAAGTTTAGATTTTATCAAATTAGCCCTCCCCCATTTATACTGTTATAAGTATAACATATTATGTAGAAAACAACAAGAACACTACGAAAACATAATGTCCTTGTTAACAAAGTTTTATGAATCTACTTTTTAAAAATATCTTTTTGAAGATCAGTAACATCCTCAATATTAATTTCCTTGTCTTTATTATAATCCGTAGCATACAGCGCATATGATGCCTCGTCATCATCTGCAAGTTCCAAATCACCTGCAAGATAGTGCTGCATCAGTTCAGCGTCTTTAATATCGGTAACACCGTCAAAGTTTAAATCTTTCATATTAGAAGGTACTTTACCGTCAACAAGCACAAAATCAACATACGGATTATTTTCCATAAGTTTAACAGCGTAATCATTTTCAGCCTCAAAAATAAATATTCCTGCCGTATCAAGCTGTTTTTCAAACTTTATTTTTTTATCACTGACACTTTTGACAAAATTGGGTGATTTTTCATTTTTAATACCCACTTTTTTCATATAAGAATCAAAATCGCCGATAAATTCCATGGCATAATCATTGTCCGATAAAAATTCATCAAAATCTACATGGTGAGATAAAATGTACAATCCACCCATTGTAAGCACATATGGACTTGTAATATCTACGCCTGAGTAAACGGCAATTTTACTAGAAGTTTTCTGCGGATTGCTCTTCATACTCATTTTTGTATAGCCATTAATTATGCTGTATCCAAGAGCCATTCCATCCTCGCTGATGTATTCATCATCAAAGGCGGACGCTCCTAAAGTGCTGATACCTGTAAGTGATAAAGAGACAGCCGTGCATAAGAATATTGATATGATACAATTTTTTAGTTTTTTTCTCATAAAATAACCTCCGTTCCGATAATTTTAGTATCACCGAAAAGGAGGAAAAAATTTATGCTTTTTTCTTTTTACAAATCCGCTTTACCACATTTCTTAAATGAAAACATTTGAATTTATTATGATATACATAGTTTATCTCGGCACAAATCATAAGGATAACCATACAAAAGTATATCCAAATCATAATTACAGCAAGGCGTGTAAGACCTCCGTAAATACTGAATCCGTTGAAATCATCAACATAAATTGATATTACGAGCGACAGCACAAACCAACTTATTGTGCACATAAACGCACCGGGCAGCTGACTTTTTATTCCGTACTCTTTGCGCTGTTTACGCTTCATATTGGGGAAATTACGATAGAGCATAGCCAGAAGAATAATCAGGCTCACAAAAATAATCAGATAACGCAGATTAAAAATTACCGTTACAAAATCCGGTAGTCCGTCAAGAAAAGGCTTTAAAAAATTACTGATTGTGTCTCCGAGAACTAAAATAATGAGCAAAGCTAATATGATTGCAAACAATATAACTGTGTATATCATTGCTCTGATTCGCAAAAACAGCCAGTTACGGTTTTCATAGGCATCATAAACACGGTTTAGCCCGTTTGTGATTGCGTGAATACCTTGAGATGCCGACCAGAGTGTAACGATGAGTGAAACAAATGAAATGCCCATTGCACTTTGATATGCAGCATCAAGATAATCCGTGATTTGGTCAATCATTTTGGGTGCAAAAATCCCCGACAGTCCCTGCTCGACTAATTCAATCGGAATATTGAGGTTTTGAAACAGCGACACAATAAACATTGAAAGCGGTACTGCCGAAAGTATAATAAAAAAAGCCGATTGACCCGCTATTGCAAACACATTGTCGTGGTTGCATTTGCTGATTATCGGGTCATATTTATCAAGAATTTTTCGGACAAGACCAACTATCCGTATAATAAAATTCATTTGCTCACATCCTGTATTAGAATATGTAAAAAATTAAATATATATGTAAGTTTAATTAATAAATAGAGTAACCCGAAGATTATCCTTAACATAAAAAGTTAATCTTCGGGTCTGTTTGATTAAATAGTAAAAATTAATTGCTGAATTTTCTGACACGGAGTATAATATCCAAATCATCTGCAATCTTCTGACACTTTGCTATCTCTTCTTCGCCAATCACATCAACAACAGAAAGCTTTACGTCATCGGTGTATTTTTTACATCTGCTTGCAAAATCAAGCATTGCAGAGTACGATTTAATTCCGAATTTCGGACGAACTACCTTGTTGTACTCCTCTTCGTTTGAACAGTTAAGGCTGATTGAAACCGCATCAACATTTTGGCAAAGTTCCTCTGAAATGTCACGCTCATTAATCAGACTGCCAAGACCATTTGTATTGACCCTGATTTTGATATTCATTTTGTTTCTGATATACTGCGCAACCTTTATCAGCAAATCAAATGCGTTTGTAGGCTCGCCGTAGCCACAGAATATAACTTCATTGTATCCTGTAAAATCAAAGTTGTCAATCGCATTTTTTACTTCGTCAAAATCAGGGTTATGCTCAAGCCAAAGGTTATCTGCGCTGCCTATTGCATTTTTCTGACTGCGAATACAAAAAGTACACGCACAAGGGCATTTGTTCGTGATGTTGAGATATACGTTATCTTTGTATGTATATAGAATATCTTTCAAATTTTCCATACTATCCTCCGTAAAAACAAAAATTATTTTGCTTTATAAAGTCTTTTCTTAAAGTTCATAGCATCAAGACCTGCACCGAGTGCTAAAAAGATTATAGCTCCGATTCCAGGCTGGAGATACCACGTTGCAAGCTCAGCAATTGCAGCCGGAAAATCATAGAGCAGACCATTTGCTACAAAATAGCCTCCGACTGTTACGATTGTTGTAGGAATTAACATTAAAATAATCGGAAGTGAAAGGATTTTTTCATCCTTACCACGTTTTTTAAGAAAATGTCTGCATACAACAAAAGGAATAACATTAATCGCCTTAATTATCGCAGTAGGAATTGCCCAGATTGCATAACCTGAAAGCAAATCGGCAAGAGCTCCTCCTATCGCAGATGCAATAATTGCAAAAGGAGCAGGCAAAATAGATGACGCAAGATATATCATTGAGTCACCTGCGTGTGAATAACCAAGTGCCGTAGGAATTTTGATAAATGCTGTTGTCACTGTTATAAGTGCAGCAAACATCGCAGAAATTGCAATCATCTTAACATCTGTCTGCGCTCTTAGTGTATTTTTTGCTGCTGTATTTTTCATTTTATTCTCCCCCTATATCAGCAAGTGTGTAAAGATATTTTTCATAATTTATGCCGTCATTTCGGTCATATGGACTTTGAATTGTGTCAATAACGGATTTTTCAATGAATTCAGACGCCTTTTTTACAGCACCGACAAGGTCAAGACCATTAAGCAGAGAACCGCAAATTATAGACGCCATAAGATCTCCTGTGCCTGAAAAACCGTTGCCGTATTGTTCAGCACCAATAAATGACGGCTGTTTACCCTTTGAAAAAACTCCGTTATAAAGCTTATTATCAGTATTTATGCCTGTTATCACGAGCTGCTGATCGTTTTTTCTAAGGTATGACATTGCAAGGTCTGATATTTTCTCAAGGTATAAATCGCCTTTCTCAAAGGCTATAAGGCTTTCATAATCAGTATCAGTAAGGATACAAAACTCCGTCAGATTAGGAGTGATAACGTCTGCTGATTTTGCAAGTGAGCAGATTTTATCGCATATTGACTTGGTATATGTAGCATATGAACTTCCGTTATCACCCATTACAGGGTCAACAAGAATGAGTGTATCTTTTGTTCTGAATCTGCCTATAAACTCAAAGATAATATCTATTTGCCTTTCACCCGAAACAAACCCCGAATAAATTGCGTCAAAGTTTTTTCCGAGCATTTGCCACATTTCAGCATAGTTTGGCATTGCATCTGTCATATCAACAGACCGAAAATCCTTGTATCCTGTCTGATTTGTAAGCACTGCTGTCGGCATAGGACAAGGCTCAACTCCCATAACCGACAAAACAGAGATTGCGGCTGTAAGAGAGCATTTGCCAAAACCCGACAAGTCATTTATGACTGCAACTCTTTTGATACTAATCACCCCACAAAGTGTACTGCATACAATTAAATATTTAATCTGTTTTTTAAGTACAGTTTGATTATACACTCAATCTGTATATTTGATAATGTACAATTTATATTATTTTTATAGGTACAGTTTGTATCAACTTTCTAAGATAATTGACTGAAAAATAAATACTTGATATTATTACAACAGAATATGCAGATATTGAGGAATTTTTAAGCAAGTATGACATTAATAAATACAGAGATTAAGTATGTAAAAATAACGGCTGAGGTTTCAAGTTGAAATCTCAGCCGTTTGTTTAGTTTATTATAAATATTTCTTAAAATAATAGCGTGAATGACCGCCCTGCGGACATTCATCAAGTGTGCCGAACAGTTCATAGCCGTTTTTTATGTAAAAATCCTTTGCCTGAAAATCAAAGGTATCAAGATGAATAAGCGTTGCACCCTTAGATTTGGCAGTCTGCTCAAGCTCTTTTAATAGGTATGTACCCAAGCCTTCGCCCCTGTGTTCCTCGCTCACCCACAAAATGTCAAGATAAACAACATTCCAGCAGTACATTTTTGCAACAATCCCTGCAATAATATTGCCGCTGTCGTCAACAAGCTTTTTATCAAGACTTTCAAACGCAATCTCCTGCCGCTGAGGTACCTGTGACAAATTGTATTCTACAAGCCTGTCGCAAATGTATTCTGCATCTTTTTCCGCACAATCGGTTATCCTGTATTTCATATTAAAAATCACTTTCCGCTTTTTCTTGACTGTACATTATATGACAGACGAGTCAGCATATTTTCGCTTACAAAATGCTGTGCAAATTTGGTGACTTTCATCATAAAGCCGGGGATTATAATCATTTTGCCCTTTAAGGTATTATCAACAGCATATTTTGCAACATCTTTTGCATTTAGTCCCTTCATACTGAACTTTACATCTGCAACATCATTGAAAGATGTATCAACGGGTCCCGGACAGAGTGCAGACACCTTGACATTAATATTATCTCGTCTTAATTCTTCGTGTATTGCCTCGGTAAGCCGAACAACATAGTTTTTTGAGGCATAATAGCTTGAAAAGGTAGGACCTGCAAGGAAGCCTGCCGATGAACCCACATTAAGAATGTAACCGCTGTTTTTCTTTACCATATCCTGTAAGTAGAGCTTTGTTAAAATGTGAAGTGATGATACGTTTGTATGTATCAGATTAATTTCCTGTTCAAGCGGAACCTCAAGAAACTTGCCGTACATGCCAAAACCGGCATTATTAGCGAGAAAATCAATATCTTCATTCTTGGTATGCTCGTATAAATCCAATGCGTCCTGCTCACGGGCAAGGTCAAGGGTGATAACACGCACATTAACATTCGACAGTTCTTCTTTGAGAGCATTCAGCTTGTCTGTACTGCGTGCAACCACAATCAAATCATAGCCCATTGATGCAAGATAGCGTGCAATCTCTCTTCCAATGCCCGAACTTGCTCCTGTTACCAATGCTTTCATATCATCACTCCTACTTACTCTATAATTCCTCTGTCTTATAAACGGCATAGCCTTCGTAATAATAGCTGTGGTCTATACCTTTCATATAAATCTCTCTGTCATTGATTTTATCGGTTAAGGCTTGTTTTAGAATATGTTTAATTTCAATATCTTTTATCGGACTTCTTTCCATTGCAAGCAGATAATCGTCTTTGTCAACCTTGCTCCAATCAATTACAAGTCCTATTTCTTTTTTTAGCATAAGGTCAAGCCATATTCTTGTACTGCGACCGTTACCCTCCCTGAATGGATGCGCTATATTCATCTCAACATACTTTTCAATGATTTCATCAAAGGTAGATTGCGGCATTTTCTCAACATTCTCTAAAGCAGCCTTCAAATACATTACGGAGGCAAATCTGAAATTTCCCTTTGCAATATTAACATCTCTTATCTTTCCGGCAAAAACATATATATCTTCAAATAAATACTTATGAATTTTTACAAGTGATTCATATGTTCCTGAATTTAAACTGTCCAGATATCCGCTTTCAAAAAGCTCAACTGCCTTTTTCTTGGTTAATTTTTCCTCAACCCTTGCAAGCTCCGCCGAGTCGGTAATGCCCAATTTATTTTCAAGCGTCATTTTTCTTTCCTTTCCTAATTAATTATCAAAGTATTTGCCTGTAATCTCAATTGGATTCCCATCAGGATCTTCAAAAGTAAAATAGTAATATGGAGAATATACCTCAATATATCGAATAGGCGTGAGATTTCCTGCAATATCAAGTTCTTTAATTCTTAGATACTCTTTTTGTAAATCATGAACACCGATATTAATAAAAACCTTTTTGCTATTTTCTTTTTCGGCAATTTTATGTGTATCGTCATATTCAGGATAATATTCGCCTTTTGTTTTAACTCTTTCAGGATAATTAACATCAAACAATCCATTCATTAAACAAATGTTGAGTCCATTATTATCAAATATAGCAAATCTTTCATTTAAAACAGATACTTTCATATCTAATATTTTTTCATAAAAATCCAGTGATTTGCTAAAATCTTTTACAATTAAATAAATTGAAGTATATCTCATAATTTTCACCAATATTCAATTCTATATTAAACTCTTGAAATCAAAGCTACGCTCTCGGCCTGAATCGTAATTTCTCGTTTAATTTTGCATTTTTATATGCTCCTCTTTAATCATCGGGTATCTTATCAGAAAAACACCATCAAGATTCTCTTTGTGCATATAAACCGCTGTAATTTGATGATTATCATAGGTGGTATAATAATAAATGCCCTTGTTCGCATTACAACACGAAGTGTAAATTGTGATTTCATATTTTCCGTTTCCGACATCGCAACAGCCTCTCTGCTGATCTACAGAACCGAGAATATGAAAAAACTGGCTTACGCTTTCTGATTCCGAGCTGCCGGAAATAGAATTCATTTTCGTAAAGGCAACCCTTACAAAACGAGATTGGGATGATAAATCTCCCGGAAGTCCCAAAGCACCCATACCTCGGCTATAACAATATAAGGGCAATTTGTCAGAGAAATGATTTTCAGGAGATTTTGGAGATAAATTCATATAATTATTTAAATTAAACATCTGCTCGTTAAACGGCGGGTTATTTGCCAGTACTCCCACAGGATTATCATAAACATTTATGCCGTTCTTTGTTGATTCCACCGTTATAGCTTCACTGCAATCAGCAATAATCCAATGGAGTTGAGCCACAGGCAAATCCTTATTAAAAGGTGTATTCACAAGATTGATTTTCTCTAATAATTTTCGTGAATCTTTTACTGTGGCGCACTGCCCGAGAATCCAAGGAATAAATTCAAAAGAAGCAACATTGTCCTTATCATTTCTGTTTTCCGTGTAATATGCATTGCCGACAAAATTCAAGCCTGCCATTCCGAGTCCTTTTTCATTTACTGCATCATAATATAACGGATAGTTTTCTGCAATATGCGCCATACCAATCATTGCATAATGCTTTTTCATAACACCCATATTTTTAAAGCGGAAACAGTAATTATGCGGTGTTATAACAACCTCTCCACCGTATGAAAAATCATAATCCAATGTTCTGCCGAAATAAAAATCCTTCGTTTTATAAGTTACTGCTGTACACATAGTTTTACCTCACATTCTTATATTAACATATCTATAGTGAAACCATAATCTTGTGTAAAAACATATACAAACAGAAATTTACCGCTTAAACACGAATTCCTGAACCGGACTTCCAAACTCTTCAGTTAGTTTGCCCTCAACAAAACCTATCCGTTTATAAAATGCTCTTGCAGGTACTCCTTCCGGTACTCCAGCACGATATGTAGTAACGACTACATCTTTTGCGGAATCCAGAAGTTCAAACATATTATTGACCATTTTTTCAGCAATATGTTGTCTCCGATATTCAGCATCAACAGCTAAAAAGCAAAGCATATTATTCTCCTTCGAAAATAATAGTGCACCTACAATCTTATTATCAATAATTGCACATATGGCGGATTCTTTGTTAATAAAGGATAAAACTGTTTTCTTGTGTTCATCCATAGCTTCTTTTGTTTCAAGACCGGGAAAATTTTTCTTTACTTTATCTACCAACACCATCCAATTATCAATATCGTTTATATTTCCAAGTCTGATTTCCATTTATTACCCCACAAGTTCTTATTTATTGTTATACCCTTGTTATCAACGCCACACTCTCAACATGAGCGGTGCGGCTGAACATATCACACGGGGTTACTTCATTTGTTTTGTAGCCCTGCTCTTCAAAATATTTTAAATCTCTTGCAAGTGTTGCAGGGTCGCACGACACATAAACAACTCGCTTTGGCTGCATTTGTGAAATTGTTTTTACAAGCTCTTCGCCGCACCCCTTACGAGGAGGATCAAGAATTACAACATCAGGCTTCAATCCCTCTTTTGCAAGCTCTGCCACTGCCTTTGGTGCGTCCGAACAAATAAAACGAGCGTTTGTTATTCCGTTATTTTTGGCGTTTTCATTTGCATCTTTGATTGCATCTTCAATAATCTCTACACCCACAAGTGTTTTACAGCAGTTTGCCATTGTAAGCCCTATTGTACCCGTTCCGCAGTACAAATCAAGCAGAATTTCGTCGGATTGCAAGTTTGCATATTCTTTTGCCTTGTTATAAAGCTTTTCCGCTTGTTTTCTGTTAACCTGCCAGAACGAAAACGGAGAGATTTTGAATTTCAAACCACACAGTTCATCAGTTATGTAGTCTGCGCCGTATGCCGTTCGATTTTTACTTCCTAAAATCACATTTGTTTTTTCCCTGTTAGAATTAATAATTACACTTTTAAGATTTGGCAACTCATCTTTAAGCATCTTAACAAGCATATCCTCCTGTTTAAGACCGTTGCCGTTGACAACATAGCAGACCATAAGTTCATTTGTAACCTCTCCCATACGAATATAAAGATGTCTGAGTCTGCCCTTGCCAGTCTGTTCGTCATAAATATCGTTACCTGTGATTTCAATAAACTTTCGTGTAATCTGCATTACCTTAGTGAAAATTTCAGGCTGTAAAATGCAGTCGTCACAATCAATAATTCTGTGACTGTGAAAGGCGTAAAATCCAATTTGAAGATTATTGTTGCTGTCTGTTCCGATAGGAAACTGTGCCTTGTTACGGTAACGGTCTGTCTGCTCAGAACGTATAATAGGCTTAAAGTTTGTGCTGATTCCGCCAATTCGGGTTACAGCGTCCTCTACTCTCTGCTGCTTGATTTTACACTCTTCATCATAACTTATATGCCGCCACACACAACCGCCGCATTTTGAAAAATACGGACAGTCAGGCTCAATTCTTGCAGGAGATGGAGCGATAATATCTTCAATCTTGCCGAAAGCATATGTTTTTTTGACTTTGAGAATACGGACCGATAGTTCATCACCTATTGCAGAATTAGGCACAAAAACCGCTATGCCGTCTTCTGTTTTGCCAACACCACTGCCCTCTGCCGTGGCAGATGAAATATATAATTTTATAATATCGTTTTTCTTTAAATTCATAAGTATCTCCAAGAATTTCTGAACATTTTATATATATTATATTTTACCATTACTGCGCTTAAATGGCAATATGATAAAAATATTAATAAATTGCATTTGGGTATTTATTTTTTCCTGATTTAGTTTTATAATAGTAATGTTATGATTAAAATTGAGTAAGGAGTGTAGTTTTTTGAACTGCGACAATCTTTTAAATGATATAAAACGAATTCATTTCATCGGCATCGGCGGCAGCGGTATGTGCCCTCTTGCTGAAATTCTTAGAAGCGAGGGTTTTGAGATTTCAGGCTCTGATATGAACGAGGGTGAAACTCTCGATAAAATAAAAAGCTATGGTATTCCTGTGTTTATGGGTCACACCAAAGAAAATATTGAGGGTGCAGAACTTGTTGTATATTCTGCGGCAATCAAAGAAGATAACCCAGAGCGTGTTGCAGCTAAGGAACAGAAAATTCCCTGTATAGAAAGAAGCGTTATGCTTGGCATTGTTACAAGGAGATACAAAAGAAGCATTGCGGTTTCAGGTACTCACGGCAAAACTACCACAACAGGTATGCTTTCTCAGCTTTTAATCGGCAGTGGATTTGACCCCTCTGCAATTATTGGCGGCAAGCTGCCATTTATCGGCGGCAACAGCTATGTAGGCAACAGCGACATAATCGTTTGCGAGGCTTGTGAGTATGTTGACACATTTTTAGAGCTTAATCCGTTCATTTCAATTATTCTTAATATTGATGCTGACCACCTCGATTACTTTAAAAATCTTGACAACATCAAAAAATCATTCCATCAGTTTGCAACACAAACTACCGGTCTTTTGGTATTAAACGGTGACGATAAAAATACAATGGACGCTGTCAGTGATGTTGACATTGAAAAGATTACTTACGGATTTGGTGAAAACTGCGATTACA
Source organism: Ruminococcaceae bacterium UBA7075 (assembly GCA_002493635.1). GTDB lineage: Bacteria > Bacillota > Clostridia > Oscillospirales > Acutalibacteraceae > Ruminococcoides. The sequence goes on from DKZL01000043.1 coordinate 13,559, forward strand.
GAGCAGTTAATGTGAGTGCTGACAAGGGCGTTCACGAACAGTACGATTTGCTTTATAAAGGTGAGAAAATCACAAGCATTAAACTGATTGTTCCGGGCAAGCATAATATTTACAATTCACTTGCTGCGGCAGCAACCGCACATTTTCTTGGCGCTACACCAAATGAGATTTCTGAAAATCTGCACAAGTTCGGCGGTGTTCACAGAAGATTTGAAATTCTCGGCACACCTGACGGAATCACTGTTGCCGATGATTTTGCACATCACCCCACAGAACTTACAGCTACCCTTAATGCTGCAATGAATATGGGATTTAATAAGGTATGGGCTGTATTTCAGCCTCACACATTCTCAAGAACAGCAATGCTCCTTGATGATTTTGCAGAGGCGCTGAAAATTCCGGATGTGGCAATTATTTCTGAGATTCTGCCTGTAAGAGAAACAAACACATACAACATATATTCAACCGACCTTGGTGCAAAGGTGCCGAATTCCGTTTGTCTTGACACTTTTGAAGAAATTACCGATTATGTTTGCAAAAATGCAAAGGAAGGTGACCTCATTCTTACAATGGGCGGCGGCAATGTATATATGTGCGCCAATATGATTTACAAACAACTTAAATTTTTAGAAGAAAATAAATAAAATACCGAACACAAACTAAAATCCCGACTTTCTCAAGCCGGGATTTTTTTACATTATAGGAAACTGCTCGGTTGCGC
>DKZL01000047.1 GCA_002493635.1 Ruminococcaceae bacterium UBA7075
ACCGTCGCTAAACTATAATTTATCTTTTATTAGTGCGCTATGATGTTCACAGAACAACCTAAGTATATCTTTGGGAACTAACGGTTAAATATTAATTCAAACTTATGAAGCGTCTAAAAATATTGCTATTGAAAATGCGGTGTTTTTGGTTTATAATATGTTAGAATAAATTCTTAAGGAAAGATATAATGAAGAAAAGGCTACCAATTATAGGCATTGTTTTAGTGCTTTTAGCAGGAATCGGAGTGCTTTCATATCCTCTGATTAGCTCGGTTATAAATAACTTCGCCAGCCGCAGTCAGGCTGAAGAATATACAAAAACGGTAAAATTAATGCCGAGTGAACAAAGTGAAAAGATGATTGAGGAGGCACGCAGATATAATGCCTCACTTTCAAATAATCTGATAATTACTGACCCGTTCGATCAGGATCAATATCAAAAAATCGGTGAAGAATATGAAGGTGTGCTGAATGTTGACGGTGCAGGCTTGATTGGCTATGTTGATATTCCATGCATCAATGTTTATCTGCCTATATATCACGGAACTGATGAACATACCCTGGCAAAAGGTGCAGGGCACGTTCAGAACACTTCGCTTCCTGTCGGCGGTGAAAGTACTCACTCGGTAATTTCTGCTCACTCGGCTTTTCCGGGGGAAACCTTTTTTGACTACCTAACCGATATGAAAGAGGGCAACGAGTTCTATGTTCATATACTTGACAGAACTTTAAAATACGAGGTTGACCAGATTAAAGTTATATTGCCGGAAGAAACTGATGATTTGCGAATTATTGAAGGCGGTGATTATGTTACGCTGCTGACCTGTACTCCGTATTCAATTAATACCCATCGCCTGCTTGTCAGAGGTACAAGGGTTGAATATGATGACTCTGAGTATATAACAACAGGTGCTTCGGCTATTTCTTTTCAGGATTACTTGTATCTGCTTGGATATAAGATTCCGTATTGGGCTGCCGGAACATTCATTGGTGCTGTAATTGTCGGAATAATCGTTTTGATTGTTGTCTTAAGAAGAAAATCACGAAAGAAGCAGGCAGTGGCCTGCACTTGCCCGAGCAGATAGCATAATATAAAAATTCACTTTTGTGCCCGACTGCAAAGAAAAGTTATGAGTTTTTCCATACAAAGAAAGTTAAAACTTCGGGATACTGCATTATAGCTTAAACTAAACGTATATAGCGGGTTAAAAAAACTTGATTTATTTGTGAACATAAGGTATAATTATTTATACCTTATAGGAAATTGCTTGGATGTAACCGGGCATTGAAGTTATTTTTATATGGTGCTGTCTGCCCGGATAGATGCAGCCCATCGGCTGCTTTTATTGATAAAAATGTCCCGAAAGGAATTTAATTTATGAAAAAATTATTTGCTGTTATTCTTGCTGTATGCTGTTTGTCAGCTTTGTTTGCAGGATGCGGATTAGATGATGCGCTTGCACAAAATTCAAATACAGAAACTACAACTCAGGCGGCAACGCAGGATGAGGCACCAAGTGTTAAGTATACTGATTACAATAATGACTTTGACGGTCTATGCGACTACTTTGTTGCAATGGGATACACTGTTTCAAAGGCAGGCGTTAAGCTTGACGAAAAAAATGTAACTGAGATGGACTCAGCTCTTATAGGTGCTGAAAAAGGCAGAAAATATGCAACAACCTACAACGGCAAAAATATTACTGTTGAACTTTACAGCTACGATACTGCAAATCTTAATGACACTGCCAAGAGTATTATAGAATCAGTTAAGAATGACGGTACATTCACAATTCTTGAATTCAGTCCCGTTAAAGCTTATCTTTCCGACAACGGCAAGTATCTGATGGTTTACAGTGATGCAAGCATTGATGAAAGCAAGACCGATGATGACAACTATACTCACCGTGAGCAGGTTATTGAGGATTTCAAAGCTTTTTATGCAGTATAAGGTGAAAGACAAATCAATATGAAAATTTGAGCGGTTAAGTTTTGACTTCTATTTTGTTAAATATTCAGCCCGACTGATAACTGAAATTACAGTTGTCAGTCGTTTTTTTTGGACGCTTTTTTTGGACGCTTCATAAGTTTTCTTTAAAATGTAACCGTTGTATCCCGAAGATGTACTTCGGTTTTATGGTAAACATCATATTTATCCTTAACAGCCGTAGGGAACGGTCTTGACCGTTCCGCAAAATCAGAAGAAGGTTGTAAAATAACGGAACAGTCAAGACTGTTCCCTACACTTATTGAGGAAAAATTCTGTTAATATTATAGTTTGAATTAATATGAACACCCATAGGGGCGACTATCAGTCGCCCGGAAAAATGCGATTGTAATCGCATTTTTTAAAATGGGCGGATACTATACTCCTCCGAGCACCTTGTCCGCCCCTACGATATGCCACAAAACTATAAATTTATCGGAACTTTTTTCAAAATTCGTAGGGAAAAATTTGATGTTTACCGAACCGCCGAAGTATATCTTCGGGTCGCAATGGTTACATTTTAACGCAAACTTATGAAGCGGAGATAAAAGATATTGACAAAAACAAAAGCTATAAAGTAGAATATAGGTATATATTGTTGAGGTGAGGAATATGAAGTCAAAGAGATTTTCAGTCGGATATACCGCAATTTTTCTGATAATAATTACAATGCCGTTTATGTTTTGCTCCTGCGACATCTTCGACGGCTATTTCAGTAAAGAAGTAACCTCTATCAGTCTGAGCGAGAGCGATATTACCCTTACTGTTGGCGACAGCAGAATGATTGAAGTAAAATTTGAACCTGACGATGCAGACAACAAAGAAATCGTATGGATAAGCTCAAATGAGGATATTGTATCTGTTAAGGGCGGTACGGTTACAGCCAAAAGGGCAGGCTCTGCTGTTATTTCTGCCGAAATTGAAAACGGTATAAAAAAGGAATGCAATGTCACTGTTAAGGAGCAGGAAATAACTAAAATTACACTAAGCGACGAAACTGCAACCCTTAAGGAGGGTCAGACAATTCAGATTGAGGCAAAGGTAACTCCGTCTGATGCCAAAGACGACAACCTTGTATGGAGCAGTGATTCGGAAGATATAGCAAAAGTAAACAGCTCGGGTTATGTAACAGGCGTTACTGCCGGTGTTGCAAATATTGTGTGCAAGGCACCAAACGGAGTTGAAGCGTCCTGCAATGTAACTGTAAGAGCGGCAGTTCAGGCAACTGCTTCTACAAAATCAACAGAGCCGTCATCAACTGAACAACAGGATGAAACTAAATCAGCAACGTCAAAATCAGAGTCCAAGAATTCAAACTCGTCCGATTCAAAATACAGCGGATGTATATTCCCGGATTCTTCGTCACGCCGACTGACTGTAAACGAGGCTTCAAAGCTGTCTGCAAGTGAAGCTCAGCAGGCGATAAATGAGATTTTTGCACGCAACGGTAATATCTTTAAAACACAGTCCATTCAGCAGTATTTTGAGGCACAGTCGTGGTACGAGCCCAAGGGCAAAGTAAATACAGGTGATTTATCTGATATTGAACAGTATAATATTTCACTTTTGCAGAATTACAGATAATTTATTTATCAATGCTATTTATTAAAAAAATAAAATACGGGTTGAATAAACAGTTAATATTTGATATAATAAAAGATAATAATTAAATGCAAAATTTGCAGAAAACGGAGGAATAATATGCTGAATACTGATTACAACGCAAAGTTCGGTAAAGAAGGTCTTACATTTGATGATGTTCTTCTTATTCCGGGCGAATCGAATGTGGAACCGAAATTTGTTGATGTGTCAACCCATCTTACAAAGAAAATCAAGCTCAACACCCCGCTTATGACAGCCGCAATGGACACAGTAACCGAAACTGAAATGGCTATTGCAATTGCCCGTGAAGGCGGTGTCGGTGTTATTCACAAAAATATGTCGATTGAACGTCAGGCTGATCAGGTTGACAGAGTTAAAAGAAGCGAAAACGGCGTTATTGTTAATCCGTTTTTCCTGTCTCCTGAAAACACTGTCAGAGATGCCGACAATCTTATGGGAAAATATAAAATTTCAGGTGTGCCTATCTGCCGTGACGGAAAGCTTGTAGGCATTATAACAAACCGTGACCTCCGCTTTATGACAGCAGAGGATTTTGCACAGCCAATCTCAAAGGTTATGACACACGAGCGTCTTGTGACTGCTCCTGTAGGTACAACTCTTAAAGAGGCACAGGAAATTCTTCGCTGCCACAAGATAGAAAAGCTTCCTATCGTTGGTAAGGACGGAAGTCTTAAGGGACTTATTACAATTAAGGATATTGAAAAGAGTGTGCAGTATCCAAACTCTGCCCGTGACGACAAGGGCAGACTTATCTGCGGTGCTGCAATCGGTGCAACAGCTGATGTGCTCGACAGAGTTGCTGCTCTTATTGAGTCACAGGTTGATGTTGTTGTTCTTGATTCTGCTCACGGTCACAATAAAAATGTAGTTGATTCAGTAGCTAAGGTAAAGAAGGCTTATCCTGATCTTCAGCTTGTTGCAGGCAACATTGCAACAGCAGAGGCAGCAAAGGCTCTTATTGATGCAGGTGCAGACGCAATTAAGGTTGGTATCGGACCGGGTTCAATCTGTACAACACGTATTGTTGCAGGTATCGGTGTTCCACAGATTTCTGCAATCTATGACGCTGCGTGCGAAGCTTCAAAAGCAGGTATTCCTGTAATTGCCGACGGCGGCATCAAGTACAGCGGTGATATTGTCAAGGCTCTTGCAGCAGGCGGCAGTGTTGTTATGATTGGTTCACTTGTAGCCGGTTGTGAGGAAAGCCCGGGAGATAACGAGATTTATCAGGGCAGACAGTTCAAGGTTTACCGTGGAATGGGCAGTCTTGGAGCTATGGGCAAAGGCAGTGCAGACAGATACTTCCAGGCAAGTAATAACAAGTTTGTTCCCGAGGGTGTTGAGGGAAGAGTTCCTTATAAGGGATTGCTTTCAGATACTATTTATCAGCTTATGGGCGGCTTGCGTGCAGGTATGGGATATACAGGCTGCGGCACTATTGCAGAGCTTCATGAAAAAGCTCAGTTTGTAAGAATTTCAGGTGCAGGCTTGCGTGAGAGCCATCCGCACGATATTCAGATTACTAAGGAAGCACCAAACTACTCATATAATACACACTGATGTCATATAATATAAATAACTTATAATTGTATGTTGTGATGTTCACAATATAATTGAAGTTTGAATTATGGGATACTGCTTCATAATTTATATGAAAATTATGAAGTGATGATAAAATAAAAAGGACGGTGTATATATGTACAGACTTGGTATTGATCTTGGCGGCACCAATATAGTTGCCGGTGTTGTTGATGAGGAATATAACATTGTTGCAAAGGCTTCCTGCAAAACGGACGTTCCTCGTCCCGAAAAGGAAATTTGCGACAGTATGGCTGAGGTTGCACTTGAGGCAATCAAAAAGGCAAACATTACTATTGACGATGTTGAGTCCATAGGTATAGGTGTTCCGGGTGCGGTAAATCCGGAAACCGGTATTATTGAATATTCTGCAAACCTCTTTTTCCACAACTGGAGTGTTGTTGAAATGATGGAGGAAAGGTTGAATACAAAGGTAAAGATTGAAAACGACGCAAATGCGGCGGCACTCGGCGAGTACCTTGCAGGTAGTGCAAAGGGTGCGAGGAATGCAGTTGCTATTACTCTTGGAACAGGCGTAGGCGGCGGAATTATAATTGACGGCAAAATTTACAGCGGTTCAAACTATGCAGGCGCAGAGCTTGGACATATGGTAATCGTAAAGGGCGGCAAGGACTGTGCGTGCGGCCGTCACGGATGCTGGGAGGCTTATGCTTCTGCAACAGGTCTTATCAATCTTACAAAGGAAAAGATTTTAACAGAAAAGCCTGAGTTCAGTTATATGCTCAAGCTTTGTGATGATGATATAAGCAATGTTTCAGGCAGAACAGCTTTTGACGCAATGGCAGAAGGCGATCCGCTTGCAAAGCAGGTTGTTGAGGAATATATAAGCTACCTTGCAACGGGTATTGTAAATATTATCAATATTTTCCAGCCTGATGTACTTTGTATCGGCGGCGGTGTATCAAATCAGGGAGAAAACCTGCTTGCTCCGCTTCGCAATATTGTTGAGAGCGAACGCTATACAAAGCATAATGATAAGCAGACTGTTATTTGTAAGTGCTCACTTGGAAATGACGCAGGCATTATCGGTGCGGCTTATCTTGATTAAAAAGTTTCAGCATATAAAAATAAAGACTGCTTTTCATAAAGATGTTAACAAATCTATGAGAAATAGCCGATTGAGTTAAAAAACGAACAGGATGTCGATTATCGACATCCTGTTTTACTTTATAGGAAACTGCACGTACTTTGCAGTCGGGCACAGAAGTATATTTTATATGGTGCTGTCTGCCCGGGTAGGTGCAGCCCACCGGCTGCTTACATCAGCAGATTAGCATTATAATATATCAATATACTCGCCGTTAAGTGCTTTATTCATACTTCTTACAGCACAGAATTTTCCGCACATTGAACAACTGTCCTCTATTTCAGGCTTTCTTTCGTCACGAATTCTTTTAGCTGTTTCAGGGTCAATAGAGCATTCCCACTGTTTTTCCCAGTCAAAATTTCTTCTTGCATCAGACATTGCATCATCAATATCTCTTGCGTGAGGAATATGTTTGGCAATATCTGCTGCGTGAGCTGCAATTTTTGATGCGATAATACCTTGCTTAACATCATCAACATTCGGGAGTGCAAGATGTTCTGCAGGGGTAACATAGCATAGGAATGCGGCCCCAGAAGCCGCTGCAACAGCACCGCCGATAGCAGATGTAATATGGTCATAACCCGGAGCAATATCAGTTACTAATGGACCGAGAACATAGAAAGGTGCACCCATACATATTGTCTGCTGTATTTTCATATTTGCTTCAATCTGGTCAAGCGGCATATGTCCCGGACCTTCAACCATAACCTGAACATCTTTTGCCCATGCACGCTTGGTAAGTTCACCCAGGCGGACAAGCTCTTCAATCTGACAAACATCACTTGCGTCTGCAAGACAACCGGGACGACAAGCGTCACCGAGAGAAATTGTTACATCGTATTCACGGCAAATATCGAGTATCTCATCATAATATTCATAAAAAGGATTTTCCTCGCCTGTCATACTCATCCATGCAAACACAAGAGAGCCGCCGCGTGATACAATATTCATTTTTCTCTTATGCTTTTTAATCTGTTCAATAGTCTTTCTTGTAATTCCGCAATGAAGAGTTACAAAATCCACACCATCCTCAGCATGCAGGCGGATAACATCAATGAAATCTTTAGCAGTAAGCGTAGCTAAATCTCTCTGATAATGGATAACACTGTCATAGACAGGAACAGTTCCAATCATTGCAGGGCATTCACTTGTCAGCTTTCTCCTGAAAGGCTGAGTATTTCCGTGTGATGAAAGATCCATAATAGCCTCAGCACCCATATCAACGGCAGCCATCACCTTTTGCATTTCAATATCATAATCCTTGCAGTCCCTTGATACACCGAGATTAACATTAATTTTTGTTCTGAGCATTGAACCGACGCCGTTAGGATCAATACACTTGTGCAATTTATTTGCACAGATGGCAACCTTGCCTTCTGCAACAAGTGCTCTTATTTCCTCTTCTGAACGGTATTCTTTTTTTGCAACTGCCTTCATTTCAGGGGTAATAATTCCTTTTTTAGCCGCATCCATTTGTGTTGTATAATTTCTCATAATTAAATTCCTTTCAAGTAAATATTAAATAAATCAGTCAGCAAAGCTGCTGTTAAGATCAAACATATGATTCATTGGTCCGCTTCCTTGACCTAAATCAAGCATATCGGACAAAGCACCTGAAATGTAATCCTTTGCCCTTTGTACAGATGACTGCATATCAAAGCCTTTTGCAAGATTCGCCGCAATCGCACTTGATAAAGTACAGCCTGTTCCGTGTGTATTCGGATTATCTATCCGCTTGCCTTCAAACCATCTGTATTCTCCGTTTTCATAAAGCAAATCGTTTGCATCGTTAATACTGTGACCGCCTTTGCACAGGACAGCGCAGTTATAAGTATCGCTTATTATTTCAGAAGCTTTTATCATATCATTTTCGGTTTGAACAGATATTCCTGAAAGCACTTCTGTCTCCGGAATATTCGGCGTAATTATTTTCGCAATGGGCAGTAAATCACTTTTCAGCGTTGCTATTGCATCTTCATTAATAAGCCTTGAACCGCTTGTTGCCACCATTACAGGATCAACAACAATATTGACAGCATTAAAATACTTTAATCTGTCTGCTATTGCCTTAATCAGTTCGCTTGATGATACCATACCGATTTTTACTGCATCGGGACGAATATCATTGAATATATCGTCAATCTGTTCCTTAAGAAATTCAGGAGTTACCTCCATAATTCCTGTTACGCCGGTTGTGTTTTGTGCGGTAAGCGCAGTTACTGCACTTGTCGCATACACACCATTCATAGTCATAGTTTTAATATCTGCTTGAATACCGGCGCCTCCGCAGGAGTCGCTTCCTGCGATTGTTAATGCTGTTTTCATTGCTTTTCTCCTTAAATTATTTGCATTAATTTTATTAAGCGACAAAAGGTGGTGCCCCCGATCTGCCGCTGAAATTTCAAATTAAGTCCTTTGAGATTAATTTATTAAGTCTTGTACTGTTCTTTTTAATTCCTGAACTGTAGTTTTTATATCATCTGCTGCAAATATTGCAGAAACAACAGCAACACCGCTCATTTTGCAACCTGAAAGCTCTGTTATATTGTCAAGACTGATACCGCCTATTGCTACAGCAGGTATTGAAACGGAGGAGCAGATTTCATTTAACTGCTCATTGGTAATGCGGATAGCATTTGTTTTTGTAGGTGAAGGAAAAACAGCTCCTACACCTATATAGTCAGCTCCGTCATTCTCTGCCTTTTTTGCTTGTTCAACAGTTTTAGCTGTTACACCGATTATAAAATTATCACCGACAAGCTTTCTGATTTCTGCGGCGGAAACATCCTCCTGTCCGACATGAATGCCGTCTGCATTGCTTTTGATTGCAACATTGAGGTTATCGTTGATAATAAGCGGAACATTATATTTGCGGCATAATTCTCTTATCTCTACAGCCTCTTGGATAAAGTCTTCTTCACTCAGATTTTTTTCTCTGAGCTGAACACAGGTAACTCCGCCTATAAGCGCATCTTCAAGTTGTTCATATAAGGTTTGATTTTCTGTCCATGAACGGTCTGTTACTGCATATAAAAGTAAATTTTCACGGTTAAACATCGTTACGGATACCTGCCTTTCTTAGTTGTTGAATATATCTTTCTGCGTTATTACAGCACATTAAACCGCTCATAATGCAGACTCCTTTTGCTCCTGCGTTAAGAACAGAATTTATATTATCGCTGTCTATTCCGCCTATGGCATAAACAGGAGCAGATACACTGCTGCAAATTTCCTCTAAAAATTCCAACCCACGAGGAGGTAAATCCTTTTTGCAGTCTGTAGCAAATATATGTCCTGCCGATATATATGTACAACCGAGTTTTTCCACCTCAATTGCATCGTCAACCGAATGGCAGGAAGCGCCGATTTCTTTGAAGTATCTTTTTTCATCATCTGTCATATCACGCAATATTGATAAGGGCAGATGAATTTTATCAGCACCAAGCTTTATTGCAGTTTTTACAAAACTGTGCAGAATACATGGGATATTATATTTTCGGCATATATTCATTACCTGAACTGCAAGCTCTTCATATTCAAATTCTGATAAATCTTTTTCACGCAGAATAATAGCTGATGGTGAGCATTCAACAATTTTTTCAATCCTTGATAAAAAATCATCCCGACAAAGCTTACGGTTTGTAACGCACAATATATCAGACATAGAGATAATCATTCAGCACAGGCTGCAAGCCTTCGTCTGAAATATCTCTATACATTTTTTCAAAACTTCTGTCGTCATTAATTTCAAACTGCTCGTCGCCCTCTATGCTGTCGCTCTCCTTTCCGGTGTATTTGCTTTCATGGTCACCTATACCTGTTGAAACACCCGCCGATACCTTTGTGGCGGCAATTTTTACAATGCCGTTTCTGAAGCTTGCGCTTTCACGTGATGATACGGTAATTCCAACAAACGGAAGAAAGATACGATATGCGCAAATAACCTGACAAAGCTGTTTTTCGTGAACATCAAGGGGATTGATTTTATCATTATTTATAATCGGTCTTAAACGGGGACAAGACAATGACATTTCAGCGTGAGGATATTTTCTTTGAAGATAGTAGACGTGCAATGCACTTGCAAGCGCATCCTTGCGAAAATCCGAAAGACCAAGGAGTGCTGAAAATGCAACGCCACGCATACCGCCCATCAAAGCTCTTTCCTGAGCATCAAAACGGTAAGGCCATACTCGTTTATGACCGAGAAGATGCAGTGTTTCATATTTATCGGCATCATATGTTTCCTGAAATACTGTAACATAATCCGCACCGCACTCGTGAAGATAGCGGTATTCATCAGTGTTTACAGGATATATTTCAAGCCCGACCATTCTGAAATACTTGCTTGCAAGCTTGCAGGCTTCACCGATATATTCAACATCACTTTGTGCTCGGCTTTCGCCTGTAAGAATAAGGATTTCTTCCATTCCTGAATCTGCTATGATTTTCATTTCGTGTTCAATCTGTTCCATAGACAGCTTCATACGTTTGATATGGTTATAGCAGTTAAAGCCGCAGTAAACACAATAGTTTTCACAGTAATTGGCAATATAAAGCGGTGTAAACATATAAACCGTATTACCAAAATGCTTTCCTGTTTCGGTTCGTGCCTTTTGTGCCATCTGCTCTAAAAACGGTTCTGCCGCAGGTGACAGTAAAGCCTTGAAATCCTCAATAGTACAGATTTCATGCTCAAGCGCTGCTTTAACATCTTTTGCTGTGTATTGTGAATAATCATATGAATTCATCTGACCTATTACTTTTTTGCAAATATCTGATTCAATCTGCTCCATTCCCGGCAGATATTCCATATGATTTTTTCTTGATGACGGATCATTTTCAAGCCTGTGCTTTTTTTCAAGTGCTTTTTGCGATAAATGCTCGGAATCAATAAAAAATTCGTTGTCCATATATTTTTTGCCCCCGTTAATCTCTTAAAAATCCTGTGAGCGGATCAGACGCTGCAGCACCTCTTGAGAGAACTCTTCCGGGCTTTGCAAGATATGCTTTTCTGCCTGCTTCTATTGCGGCACGAAAAGCAGATGCCATAAGAGGAAGATTTCCTGCTGTAGCAAGTGCGGTATTTGCCATAATAGCAGCAGCACCCATTTCCATAGCCTCACAAGCTTGTGAGGGTCTGCCTATTCCTGCATCTACAATAATAGGCAAATCAATTTCATCAATAAGAATTTGTATAAATTCACGGGTTGCAAGTCCTTTATTTGAGCCGATGGGCGATGCAAGGGGCATTATGCTTGCGGCACCTGCGTTAACCATATCTCTGGCGGCATTTAAATCAGGATACATATACGGCATTACAACAAAGCCGTCATTTGCAAGGATTTCAGTTGCCTTGATTGTTTCTGTATTGTCAGGAAGAAGATATTTTGAATCACGCATAATTTCAACCTTTACAAAATTGCCGCAGCCAAGCTCTCTTGCAAGACGGGCAATACGAACTGCCTCCTGAGCATTTCTTGCACCCGATGTGTTAGGCAAAAGTGTTACATTTTTGGGAATATAATCAAGTATGTTTTCCTGATCCTTTGTATTTGCACGGCGAACAGCAAGAGTTATAATTTCTGCTCCTGCATCCTTAACTGCCGACTCAATAAGTTCCAAAGAGTATTTACCTGATCCCAGGATAAACCTTGAATTAAATTCATGTCCGCCGATTATAAGTTTATCATCCATTATTCTTAATCCTTTCTTGCTTAAACTTCAAATTCTTCTGCAATTATTCTTAAAACCATATGTGCCTGATGTGCAGCACACACCATTACACGAGATGCTACAAGTCCTATACCGTCTGATACATCACTTGTTTCATCACCGCAAAGATAAAAATGTTTTGCAATTTTGCGGGTTTTTATACTGTTAGCTGAGGATATACCGGCCATACCCGAGCCTGCAACTAAATATTTATCGGCAAAGTTTTCTGTTATGCCGTTAACAAGCATTGCTTTTTCTTCAGGTCGGTCAAAGGCTTCGCAAATTATATCGGTTTCATCAAACAGTTCTTTAATGTTATTTTCAGTTATACGAACTGTGTGTGTAACAACATTAACATACGGTGCAATTTGGTGCAGGTTTTCTTTCAGCGCATCTGTTTTATACATTCCAAGCTGTGAAACAGAATATTGCTGACGGTTTAAATTTGATAAATCGACCTTATCAAAATCAAAAAGATACAATTTTCCTACTCCTGCACGTGCAAGCACTATTGCAATATTTGAGCCAAGACCTCCAAGACCGCATATTGCTACAGATGCATTATTGAATTTGCTCTGCAATTCTTTGCCGTGCCGCTCTTCAAGTGCCTGAAGCATTTCTTCCTTTGTAGGAATTGATTCCATCTGTTAACCTCCTCCTACAAAGCTGACCACTTCAATTACATCACCGTTCTGAATGACAGTTTCGTCGTATTTAGCCTTAGGCACAATTTCTTCATTACACTCAACAGCTATAATTTTAGGGTCATAATCTGTTGTTGCCAAATATTCGGAAATTGTCATTCCTGAAACATCACAATCATTTCCGTTGATTTTAACCATAAAACTCTGCCTCCTTTGACTTATACTGCTATCCGATTTAAAATAGACAATCTTAATGGACTGATTTCCGTGTGACTTTGTTATTGTCCTTTCAAGGCGCCAGCCTTGCGGCGTCCGCTGCCTCGTCACACGAAAATCATTCTCATTAATCTTAGTCTACTTTTAATCAAATACCAGTATTAAAATAAAATAGGGAGCTGCCAATTAAGGTAACTCCCATAATACATATGCTATCAGTTGTTCCTACGTTGGCATTATCCAAATCAGGTATGTCGGTCGAAAGTTATACTTTCCTCTCAGCCTGTAACACAAGCTCCCGAGTGTTTAATTGTCAAAATTATCATATCACCTTTTTTAACAGAATGCAAGTCTATAAATTATAGTAATTGATAAATTTTATACTAAATTTTTATTTCTCCGAAAAAGCAAAAATGGAATCTTTGCTGTTCAGAGCAAGCAGTGAATTGTACTTAAATTAGTTATATCTCGTCATTATATATTGCACGGCTGCCGCCGATATATTTTGCTCTTGTGCGTGCTGCAATCAGAATGGCACTGCCTATATGGTCAAGACTCAGTCTTACAGGTACTGCAACAGATTTGAGGTGCATACCGATAAGGGTTCCGCCTATGTCAAGTCCTGCGTCAGCCTTGATGTTTTCAAGTGCTACGGGATTTTCAAATGTTTTGTATGCCGTTGTCGCAAACGAGCCGCCTGCCTTTGGCTGAGGTACAACATTAGCAATCTCAGCAAACGGTACGGCTGCTTTTTCAACGATTATTGCGCGGTTCAGATGTTCACAGCACTGCGCAGCAAGGTAAATTCCCTTCGGCTTAAGCACATCATAAATTCCGCTGAATACAGCCTGAGCAGTTTCAAGACTTGAATTTTTGCCTATCACACCGCCTGCAACCTCGCTTGACGAACATCCGACCACCATAATATCGCCTTGCTTAAGCTTTGCAATTTCACAAAGCTCTTCTGCTGCCTGCCTTGCCTGATTATAAAGTTCGTTCATTTCTTATTCTCCTGTTTTTTATATAATAAATTCAAAATTTATATGATTTATGCGGTTGAAGTATATTTATTATACTACTTTTAACCTGTATTATCAACATATTCATAAATAAGACGTATAAATTGTCCGTATTGTCACTTTAGTTTGCTAAAACGGTTGATATTGTGTTGTGTTGTATGGTATAATAAAAATAATTATACGATTTGAATCAGGGTGGTTTTTATGGAAAATAAGCGAACTGTTATCAAGGTGGGAACTTCTACCCTCACATATGAAAACGGCAAAATAAATTATCGCCGCATAGAATCTTTGTGCAAGGTTATATCTGACCTGCAAAACAGGGGAGAGCAGATAATTTTTGTTTCCTCCGGTGCAATAGGTGTCGGAATGGGCAAGGTAGGTCTTGAATCTCGTCCGCAGGAGACAAGAAAAAAACAGGCTCTGGCGGCAATCGGTCAGTGTGAGCTGATGTTTATGTATGACAAGCTTTTCGGTGAATATAATCACTCCGTAGCACAGATTCTGCTTACACGCTATGCGGTTGAAACTATACAAAAGAGACAGAATGTTATCAACACTATTGAAGAGCTTTTGAATATGAACATTATCCCCGTTATCAATGAGAATGATACGGTTGCTATTGATGAACTTGAGGGCAATAATTTTGGCGACAACGATATGCTGTCTGCTATTGTTTCAAGACTTGTAAGAGCAGACAGGCTTATAATTCTCACGGATATTGACGGCTTGTACGATTCAAATCCCAAAACTAACCCTGATGCCAGAAAAATTGATACAGTGACCGAGATAACTCCCGAAATTCTCAGTATGGCGGCAGGTACAGGCTCAAACCGAGGTACGGGCGGTATGATTACCAAGCTTCAGGCGGCTGATTATGCAACTCAGAAAGGTACTGAGGTTTATGTTATAAACGGTTCAAATCCCGAGGATTTATATGAGATTTTTGACGGAAACAACATAGGCACTGTTTTTTGTGCCAAATAATATGGAGGACATAATATGACACAGCTTGAGATTATGGGTGCAAATGCTAAAAAGGCAGCCCGCTTTTTGATGAATGCAGGTTCAGAAAAGGATGTTGCTCTTCTTGCAATAGCAAAGGCACTTCGTGAAAATTCCGATAAAATTATCAGTGCAAATAATGCAGATATTGAGAACGGCAAAAAGGCAGGACTTACCGATTCTTTGCTCGACAGATTAAGACTTACGGAGGAACGGATTGAGGGTATGGCTGACGGCGTAGAGCAGGTTGCCGCACTCAAAGATCCGGTTGGCAGAGTGCTTGACGGAAGCACTCTGAAAAACGGCTTGAAAATCGAAAAAGTCACAGTTCCTATGGGCGTTATAGGAATAATCTATGAGGCTCGTCCGAATGTTACATCCGATGCTGCCGCTTTGTGCCTTAAGGCAGGCAGTGCGGTGATTTTGCGTGGCGGCAAAGAGGCAATCAATTCAAACAAGGCGATTGCCGAGGTTATGCGAAATGCAATAGAGCAGGCAGGATTCCCTGCCGACTGCGTTGCTCTTGTTGAGGATACATCCCGTGACAGTGCAACAGAGCTTATGCAGCTCACAGATTATCTTGATGTGCTTATTCCCCGTGGCGGTGCAGGACTTATCAAAAGTGTAGTAAATAATGCAAAGGTACCTGTAATTGAAACAGGCGTAGGTAACTGTCACATATATGTTGATGACAACGCCGATATTGATATGGCTAAAAACATTATATTCAATGCAAAAACATCCCGTCCGTCAGTGTGCAACGCTATAGAAACCGTGCTTGTACACAAGGATATTGCAGAAAAAGCTCTGCCCCAGATTAAAGCAGAGCTTGACAAAAAGAATGTAGAAATCCGTGGCTGCGACAAGACTAAAGAAATCCTCGGCGACTGCGTTGTGACAGCTACCGAGGAGGATTATGCTAATGAATTTCTCGATTATATCCTTGCTGTAAAGGTGGTTGACGGTCTGGACGGCGCACTTGACCACATTGCAAAATACAGCACAGGTCACAGCGAATGTATAATTACAAGCAACTATGCAAACGCCGAAAAATTTACTGCGTGTGTTGATTCTGCGGCTGTCTATGTAAATGCGTCAACACGCTTTACTGACGGCGGTGAATTTGGTCTTGGCGCAGAGATTGGCATTTCAACACAAAAACTCCACGCAAGAGGACCTATGGGACTTAATGAGCTTGTAAGCTCAAAGTTTATCATTAAGGGCAACGGTCAAATCCGTTAGTTTTTTGGACGCTCCATAAGTTTGGTTTAGTATGTGACCTTTAGTTCCCGAAGATATACTTCGGTTTAATGGTGAACATCATAACTCACTTATCAAAGTTAAATTATAGTTTATTTGAATAATAAATGAAGTTCTGTGTATGGGACGGCTTCCCAGACGTCCCATACGAATGTTGAAGAAAGCTTCTGCGAAATTTATAGTTTGAATTAATATCCGCCCCTACGGGTGTTCATTTTAAATTAAACAGAACTTTTCTTCAACATTTGTAGGGAAAAGTATGCTGTTTACTATACAGGAGAAGTTTAAACTTCGGGAATAAAAGTTGTAATATTAATTAAACTTTTGTAGCGGACTAAAAATAGCGTGATAAAAAAATTATATTAATAAATAAATAAGTGCAAGCAAAAGCGTTGGATTTGAGTTTTCTTCCATAAGTAAAACGATTAAGAGCAGGATAATGCTCTGATCCTTATCTTTAAACAGCACATTTAAAAAGCTGTCGTTTTTGGCAGTGGCAGTGCGTACTGTCGGCTCAGTCTGAATGTCTGTATCTGCCTTTTGTTCGGCAGAAGATACCTCCTGTGACTTTGCGGAAGTATTCACTGTCGGTGAAGTTTTATTTGACTGAGATTGGTTTTGCGGTCGTCTGCGGTGCATCTGCTGTGCTCTTGCAAATGCGTCTTCTTCAAAGCTCGGCATATCCTCACCCTTTGTATCAAGCGGTTATCAGAATAAACCGTTTTCCCGTATCAGCGGCAAAAGCTTGAGAACTTTAAGCATTTTTTCTGCCTTTTCAAGTCTTTCCTGGCGTTCGGGACTTAAGAACGGTCTTAATGAATGTAGAAGTACGGTTGTTTCGTCATCGGATTTGAATGAACTCATCAGCGGTGCGATTTTTGAAAACATTTTCAGCATATCGCCGCTCATCATATTATTTTGCAGGCTGTTTTGCGGTTTTGGCGGAGGGTCGGGCTCTCTGGACTTCGGGGGATTATTATTTCCCCCGAGTCCAAGCTGTGCTCCCAGGCTCTGTACTTGTTTCAGAGCCTCGGGATTACTTAAAATCTGGTTTAGCTGTTCCTGTAAATCGGGCATATCATTCACCGTTCAACATTTTTATAATTGCCTGTGCCTGCGGACTGTTCAGTATTTTTTGCGCCTTTTGAGGGTCGTTCAGCACGGCTTTTATTTGCTCTGAGCTTTCGCTGTCGGCATTTTTCAGCAAATCGTTTACATTTCCGCTTTGTGCGGCTTCTTTTATAGACTGCTGAGAAACTCCCAGACGGCGTGAGAGTTCCTCGAGCATTTTATTTGCATTGTTATTATTACCCATATTAACACCTCAACATATATTATGCAGAAGTTTTGAAAATAGAACGGAGTTTTATTATGAAAATTTTAGTTGTATCAGACACACACGGCGATTTTAATTCACTCTTGCGTGCGGTTAAATCTCAGCCTGACGCAGAGGTTATAGTCCACTGCGGTGACGGTGACGAGCAGGTTCAGCTTTTAAAAGATACCTATAAGGACAAAATGATTGTAGGCGTTCAAGGCAACTGCGACTGGAATAGCTTTTTGCCGTCAAAGGAAACCCTTAAAATATGCGGCAAAAAGATTTTTATTACACACGGTCATCTTTATAATGCTAAAATGGGACTGTATAAGGTTGTGTGTGCGGCTCGTGAGGAAGGCGCAGATATTTTGCTGTACGGTCACACTCATATTGCAATGAATACGTACGAGGACGGACTCTATGTGATGAATCCCGGCTCCTGCCACGGATATATGGCAAGCTACGGTATTCTTGAAATTACAGAGAACGGCGATGTGCTTACAAATATTGTTAAAGTAAAATAATAAAAATAATAGTGAAAAATAATAAGTTTTATGATATAATAACCTCACGCTNNGACGAGCAGGTTCAGCTTTTAAAAGATACCTATAAGGACAAAATGATTGTAGGCGTTCGAGGCAACTGCGACTGGAACAGCTTTTTGCCGTCAAAGGAAACCCTTAGCATTCTCGGAAAAAAGATTTTTATTTCGCACGGTCACTTGTATAATGCCAAATTCGGACTTTATAACATTATGTGTGCGGCTCGTGAGGAAGGCGCAGATATTTTGCTGTACGGTCACACTCATATTGCAATGAATACATATGAGGACGGACTCTATGTGATGAATCCCGGTTCGTGCAGCGGATATATGGCAAGTTATGGGATTATCGAAATCACCGAAAAAGGTGATATCCTCACAAATATTGTCAAAGTTAAATAGTAAATTAATAATGAAAAATAATAAATTTTGTGCTATAATCTATATTGTGAGGTGAGTNNTTGCCTGCGGCAGTTTATTGTGCTCCGCACAATAATTATGATATAATCTATATTGTGAGGTGAGTTCTGTGAATACAAGCGGATTTGATTTTGACAGTCGGACTATCAGTGCGTTAAGTTCCCTTGAGTCAGACGGCAGAATACCTCACGCTATCATAATTGAGGGCAGTGACAGGGAAAAAACGCTTGCAGCCGCAAAGTTTTTGTCAATGTACGCTGTATGCACATCAGAGCAAAAGCCCTGTGCAGTATGCAATCAGTGTCACAAGGCTATGAACGCCGCTCACGCAGATATATATTATGCTCAGCCCGAGGGTAAGTCGGGCGGCTATTCGATAAAACAGCTGAGGAAAATTATTGATGACGCTTATATAAAGCCAAATGAGGCTGACGCAAAGGTGTATATTCTTGCGGATGCCGAAAATCGCCTGAGCGCAGTTCAGCAGAATGCCCTTTTAAAGCTGATTGAGGAACCGCCTAAAAATGTTGTGTTCATATTTACCTGCGAGAACAGCCGTAATTTTCTGATAACCATTCGCTCAAGATGTACGGTTATACGGCTCAGAAACGAGCATAGCTTTGATGAAGATGTATGCAGTTTTGCAAGAAAAATTATAGAGGGAATGCTGTCATCAAAGGAATATGACCTGCTCAAAAGTCTGACGGTTCTTTCAAAAAAGGACAAGGCGGACGATGTTTTGTCGGTTGTTACGCTTATTTTGCGTGACGGACTTATGTTGTTGTCGGGCGGTAAGCCGAAAACAGATGCAGAGCTTGGCAGACAATTAAGTCTGAGCTTTAACAAACGAAAAATAATGGAGCTTATAGAGGTCACGGAAGATGCAAAGACTAAAATAGCTCAATATATAAATATTAACCTGCTTACAACATGGTTGTGCGGTGAATACAGGAGGATTTCATGGCAGAGGTAGTCGGAGTAAGATTTAAAGAGGTTGGCAAGGTATATTATTTCAACCCCGTAGATAATAAACTTAACAGCGGAGATATGGTAATTGTTGAAACAGCACGTGGATTTGAGTGCGGCGAAATTGCTATGCCGAACAAAATTGTTGATGACAGCGAGATTACGCATCCGCTCAAACCTATTGTGCGAATTGCTACCGAAAAGGATTTGCAGAGACTTGCCGAAAACAGAGAAAAGGAAGTAGAGGCTTATAAAATCTGCGAGCAGAAAATTGCCCAGCACAAGCTTGAAATGAAGCTGGTCAATGTGGAATACACCTTTGATAACAGCAAAATTTTATTTTACTTTACAGCTGACGGCAGAGTGGATTTCAGAGCTCTTGTCAAGGATTTGGCATCAGTGTTCAGGACAAGAATTGAACTTCGCCAGATTGGCGTGCGTGACGAAGCAAAAATGCTCGGCGGTCTCGGAATGTGCGGCAAGCCGTTTTGTTGTGCAACATTTATGGGAGAATTTCAGCCTGTGTCAATCAAAATGGCAAAAGAGCAGGGATTATCGCTTTCTCCTGTGAAAATTTCGGGTACCTGCGGACGTCTTATGTGCTGTCTTAAGTATGAGCAGGAGGCGTACACTGATCTTCTCAAACATACACCTAAAGTTGGTGCGATTGTAAATACTCCCGAGGGAAAAGGCTTGGTTGTGGAAAACAATCTTATTGCCGGAACGCTTAAGGTTAAGCTTAATAATGCCCCCGAGGATGTTGCGCCAAAGACATTTACTGTCAAGCAGTGCAAGCTGTTGAAGGACGGCTATATTAAAGTAGGAAAAAAAGAACTTGAAGAATTTAAAGGTTTGGAATAAATTTTTTGGTTCTATAATAAATGTTGGGTGACAACAAACGTAGCCTTTAAAAAGTTCTGCGTAGGGGACGTCAAGGATGCCGTCCCCTACAAAAGATAACTTCCATAAAATGGTTACTTTTTATTTTTCCTCCAACTATTTACATTGAACCTAATTTTTTTGAAACCAAAAAGCACTTACCGATTCATAGAAATCGATAAGTGCTTTCTTGTTTTATAGGAAATTGCTTGTACTTTGCAGTCGGGTAATGGTGCTGGCTACTCGGGCAAGTGCCGTTCATCGGCTGCTTCATTACTGTATTCGATTATATCCGAAATATCGCAGTTAAGTGCAGTGCAGATTTTGTCGAGAATATAACTGTCATATCTCACAACTTTATTTTTATAATAATTGTCTATAATCTGATAGAAGATTCCGGTGCGTTTTGACAATTCATATCTTGTTATATTCAAGTTTTCCAAAGCTTTATCAATTGTTAGTTTTATCATAATTTTATTATACACCTCTAACTATATTTTATTAGAGATATAGTTACTTGACAATTCTTTTCAACGATTATATAATCATATTATATAGAATTAAATCATTGTATAATTGAGTGATGTTATGATTAAAAGAATAGTAGTTGCGGGCAGCAGAGATTATAGTGATTATCAAGAGGCAAAATCATATATTGATTTATGTATCAGTCGGATAAGAAAAGAATATACACTTATTTTTGTTTCGGGAGCTTGCAAAGGTGCGGATATTCTGGGCGAACGATATGCGATTGAGAATGGATATAAAATTGAAAGATATACTGCTAAGTGGTCGGAATTTGGCAAATCAGCAGGTCCAAAAAGAAATAAACAAATGGCGACACTTGCAGATTATGTTATTTGTTTTTGGGACGGTAAAAGCGAAGGCACAAAATCAATGATAAAATACACATTGCAATTTAATAAACCTATACGAATCAAGTATATAAACCAAAAGTCTGACAATTTAGTTTTTACTTTCTGATTAAGTTTGAATTAAACCTATATAAAAAAGCACTTATCGGAATAAACCGATAGGTGCTCTTTTTTAGCGCCGGTGGGCGCTTTACCCGTTATATAAAACGCATTTATAGAAAACTCGGTATCTCGGAGTTTAGAAAATTGCTCGGTTGCGTTTGGGCATAGAAGTGAATTTTTATATGGTGCTGTCTGCACGGCGCCGGTGGGCGCTTTACCCGTTATATAAAACGCATTTATATCAAACTTAGTATCTTGAAGTTAAAGCATTGATTTAAAAGTGTCATTTTTATGACTGTGCTTTTTTGTTCGGAGCTTTGTCAACAGTTCGCATTGGCGGAAATATGCAGCACCTGTAAGGACAACGGGGATATATCCAAACCATATGCTGTGTACCCCAAATAACACACTTGCAATACATACTACTGCAACTCCGATGTGAAAACACAGAAGTGTAGTCCAATAGAATTTTGTTTTGTCAAGCTGTGCTTTGTCCTTATCTGTAAAGTACTGCGTAAGTGACATTGTAGCCTGACGAAGGTTATTTGTAGAAAAAATTGTAGAGCTTACATATCCTGCGTCATCATTAAATGCGTTCCACTGGATAGGCATAGCAAAAACTATTGGCAAAAGAACAAAGTTAATGCTCGTAAATTTTGTGATAACACCTACAGCGGTAATTGCAGACAAATCAAGTATAAGACTTACTGCACGAAGATTTTTGCCGACAAATTTGCGGTAAAGAACACAAAACGCATTGCCTGACATATATGTTAGCAGTGCTGCGAAAATATAGACAAGACCTGCATAATCGTGCCCTACCAGTTTTTCGACAAGGTGAATCATATTTGCAGTCTGAGCATTTGCAAAAAGTTCATAAAAATTTATTATTGCATAACCGCCCATAAATCCGCCTATCATACTTGCGGTGTAGTGGGTAAACCTTTGATTTTTTAATTGATTATCCATTTTAAATCCCTGATATATAATATGCATTAAAATACTTTGTGTAAATCATACAAATTTCTCAAAGTTATTATAGCACGTTGACCATAGGCTTGTAAAGCAAAATGTCGTTTAAAAACGAAAAAATGTATTGTCAACTATTTTAAATATAACAGTTGACAATACAAAAGATATGTTTTATAATATTGTCAACTAAAAATTGACACTGATTGACAATTATGGAGGCATTTTTATGGATAACAAAAAAAGCAGTAAGGGAAAAACAGCGTTGCTTGACCTTGTGTTTATTTCAATGTTTACAGCATTAATTGCGGTTTGTTCACAAATATCAATTCCGCTTGGACCTGTTCCGTTTACGCTTCAGACAATGGCGGTCTGCATTACGGCTGCAATGCTCGGATGGAAACGTGGTACAATAAGTGTGTTGGTGTATTTATTAATCGGATTGGTCGGTGTTCCTGTTTTTGCAGGCTTTTCAGGTGGTTTTTCATCGGTTGTAACACCTGCATTCGGTTATATTATAGGTTTTATTTTAACTGCTGTTGTTGTAGGTCTGAGCACAAAGTTTTTTGGCAATAAGATGGTACCCTTGATTATTTCAATGGTAATCGGAATTTTTCTTTGTTATGTTGTCGGTACAATATGGTTTATGGTTGTTTATAATGTGACCGGTCAATACATAGACTTAGGACTTGCATTGTCCTGGTGTGTTATTCCTTTTATTATTCCGGATATAGCAAAAATCGCCGTCGCCGCAATCCTCGTAAACAGACTCAGCAAAATTGTAAAGATATAAAGGGGATAATATGTCAGAAATAATTTTAATAAGACCGCATCACGGTTTGTGTTCTCAGTTTTTTGTGGGGAACGGCTATAGCGATGAATTTGTTGAAAATATGACAAATGTTCTTGACAAGTTGAATACACAAAATCTTACAGTTAAGATTGTTGAACATTGCGATGATATTTGTTCCTGCTGTCCTAAAAATATGGGCGGTATGTGTGAAAACGAGGAGAGCGTAATTCAGCACGACAACAAATGTCTTGAGGAGTATGGCTACAAAGTCGGTGACGAGATACTTTGGAATGATTTAAGGGAAAAGGTTGTTTCAAAAATTAAAGCAGAGAATAAATTGCCAAGTGTTTGTCAAGAATGCAGTTGGGGTTCTATTTGTGAAAAATTTGATATAGAAAAACTTTGAAAAAATACATTAATATAATGAATAACTTGTGATAAAATGCAGCAAAAGAAATATTATAGAGTTTTATGATTATCCCTTTTAGTCAGCCTCATTTGTATACGATATTGGTGACAAATTATAGTTTTTTTCGGACGCTTCATAAGTATTATTTTAATTGTAACGTTTGCGACCCGAAGATATACTTCGATTATTCGGTAAATATCATATTTTTCCTTAACAATCTGTAGGGAACGACCCCTGTGTCGTTCCTAATAGTACAGTGCTATTTTTGGAGTTAGGAACGACACGGGGGTCGTTCCCTACGATATGGTGCTAAATATATATGAAAATTATCTGTACCGCACTAAAAGCCTCCTTAGAAAAGGAGGTGTCACGCTTGCGTGACGGAGGATTGAAAATAAGGTCACATCAAAACTTTTGAATCCTCAGTCAGCTTCCGCTGACAGCTCCTTTACAAAGGAGCCTTTCTCATTATCACAACTTCTAACATTAACATTAATTTAGCTTACTTAAAGGGATAGACTAAACGCAATCGGAACTTACTTGGGATATGGCATATATAAAATTCTCCCACTAAAAATCAGACAACAGTTTTATGCTTAACTGTATCAGTAATAATAAATACTTATTTAATAAGCCGCTCAACTTAAACGCTGAGCGGCTTTTATTTTGCATATTTAAAATCCTTTTTGTTTTAGTTCTGCAACAAGCTGAACATAAAATTCACGCACATCAAATCCGTCGATGTTTTCTCGGTTCATATCAACAACATCGGCATGTGAAATACCCCTTTTGCCCTTTACCGTTAAATACGTGTATTTGCCGTGGGCAAATGAGTCTGTTGATACAAGTCCGTCATTGTCACCGCTGAAATGCTTTACAAAGTGATAAGACATATTCATCGGAAATTTTCCGCTGACTGCTTTGTTCAGCTTTGAGCCTACGCTCTGATAAAATACCGAATCTGAATCAGGCATCTGAATGTTTAGTTCGGCGCAGCGTTCGTATGTAAGGTCTTGTACCGCTGAAATAAAGTCGGGTGTTTCGCCGAGCTTACGCAGTGCTGAATTATATGTTGCTGCAATTCCGTTTTGCACAGGCTTGGAGATTTTCTCAAGTAGCCAGTCTACAAATACGCAGCCCCTGTTCGGCGTGCTGATTGTAGTGACTGAGGCAACATATTTGTCTGCACCGCACAGGCTTACCGCATAGCGTGCGTCAAGTCCGCCTTTTGAGTGTGCAATAATATTGACCTTTTCGCATCCTGTCTGCTTACAAATAGCTTGTATTCTTTGTGCAAGCTCTGCTCCGCTCAGGTTGACGGGCAACGCTGACTGATGATTGCCAAAATATACGGTTGCTCCGTTTTTGCGCAGTTCATTCGGTATTCTTCCCCAATAGTTAACGTGCTTATAATCCCTGAAAAATACGCCGTGAACCATAAGCAGAGGATATTTTGTTTTGCAAATCTGATGAATTTCACGTTGTTTGTTCAAAATATATTTATCGTGCTCAAACCATGCTTCTTTGCTTGTAATTCGGATTATATTCCACAATGCCCAAATGTGAAGTATGGGAATAGGTCCGCACAAAATACCAATTATACGGTTGGTTATTCCAAGCTGAACAGATGTGCAATATACACGGATAATGCCGTTCCAGAATACGAATGCAAGCTCAAGTACGGCAAGTCCTACTGAAATCCACCACAAAACTGAAATGCCTGAAACAATTAATTCAGCTATATAAAATACTGTTGTTAAGGTTGCGGCAATCAAAAATGATGTCAGAAGGTCTGCGCCTTCTGCACATACCCGATTGCGAAATGATTTGATTTTGGCATTGCAGACTGACGGAAAAATATTAATTGCTAAAAATATAATAGTCATAGGAACAAAGGCAATCAAAAGTGAGTGATTTGCCAAAAACATACAACTGCAAGCCAAAAGCGCAAAAAATAGTCCGTCTGCAACTCGCACTATATTTTTCATTTATTTTTCATCTCCATTTTATCGGGAGTTATCCTCAGCTATCAGGCATTCTCTGTCAGCCTGCAAACGCTGTTGAGCATCTTCTTCAAGCTCAGGATATTGCGGTGCTATTTTCTTGAATACGTCCAAGACAGCCTCGGATACAAGGTATCGTGTGTACCACTTCTTATCTGCCGGCAGTACGTACCACGGACTGTGCTTTGTTGCTGTTGCATTGATTGCAGCTTCATAAGCTTTCATATATTCGTCCCAGTGAGCACGCTCTTTAAGGTCGGAGGAGGAAAACTTCCAGTTCTTGATTTTCAGATCAATGCGTTCAAGAAAACGCTTTTTCTGCTCATCTTTTGAAACATTAAGGAAAAACTTGATAATGCGGTAACCGTTGTTGTATTCGTATTCTTCAAAGTTTTTAATGTCAGTGTAACGGCGTTCAATTACATTTCCCTGTTTGCAGCGGTTCGGCATTTTTGCCGTTTCATACAGTTTGTGTACCTTTACGACAAGCACGTCTTCATAATATGAACGGTTAAAAATTGCCATTTTTCCTCTTGTCGGAAAGCACTTGATTGCTCGCCACAAAAAGCTGTGTGCCGCTTCTTCGCCGCTCGGCTGTTTAAAGGAATACACGTCAATGCCCTGCGGATTAAGTCCACGCATAACATTTTTTATGGTGCTGTCCTTGCCGGCGGCATCCATTGCCTGAAATATAAGCACCAAGCCCTCTTTACCCTCGGAGTAAAGTCTGTCCTGAAATCGCTCCATTTTCTCAAGATTTTCCTGAGTTTTTCTGATGATTTTTTCCTTGCTGATACTGTCATCAGGAGCTGTGGCAAACTGCTTTAGCTTAATCTTTTTGTCACCCTTGACCGCAAAGTCTTTAAGGCTGCTCATAAATATTCCTCACAGTCTGATAAATTCTATGTTTTCCGGCATAGTTTCGTATTCAGAGCATACCGAAACTGTATAGCCGTCCATATGCCACATTTTAAAATGATAAGTATTTTTTGCAATTTGGCAAATATTCTGACTTACATCAACACTTTTGCTGTTTTGATGGAATCCCTTTCCTATACATTTAAGGAAACTTTCCTTGCGTGTCCATAAGTCAAAAAAGCACTGCTGTTTGTCAGCGGAATTTTTGATAAGAGCCATTTCATTGTCGCAAAAAACAATTTTGCCGAGCTTTTCAGGATTAACATTACGGAATTTTTCAATGTCGCATCCGATTTTTTTATCCGATAAGGCAAACAGCACATATTCTCCGCTATGAGAAATATTAAAATGAAGTCCGTTGTCAGCTTCGGGCTTGCCGAATTCATTGACAGTAATTTTAGAAGACGGCAAAAATTTCTTTATGAAAAGTCCGCCTGCGATACAACGCTTTTTGTCGTCACTGAGCTTAAGCCTGCTTACTTTGCAGGCTCTGTCTGCGTCAACTTCGCATACTCGTTTAAGGTCAATGTCATTAATTATTGCAATGTAAAGTTTAATCATAATTTTATTGATTATACAACAAATTTAATTCATAAAAATTTGTCTTGTACGATATATTTTATTAGTATTACTTTATAGCGTCAAAACACTCTTTGCAAATGTGCTTTCCCTTAAACGAAACAAGATTTTGAGTTGAATTGCAAAATACGCATTTGTTCTCTGCCTTGCAGATGATAATTTTATCATCGTCTGCTTCTATGTGCAGAGTATCTCCGGGGTTGATATTAAGATGGTTTCTGATGTCTTTTGAAATCACAAGGCGACCTGCCTTGTCAATTTCTCTAAAGTTTGTATAAATCATTAAAATCACTCTACTTCCTTATTTTTACTATATTTTACCTTTTTTTGGCATATTTGTCAATAAATACCACGAGATATTGGGTGAAAATTTTGTAATATTTTTTGTGAGTTTGTAAAATTACTGAATAATCAAAGGAGAAATTATGCTTAATTACATATGGAGCGGTTTAGTTATAATAAGTATTTTATGTGCTGCATTGCTTGGAAACACAAATGAGCTTTCAACGGCATTGCTTGACAGCGGCGCATCATCTATTGAGCTTTTGCTGAAAATGGCAGGCATAATGTGTCTTTGGTCGGGAATTATGAAAATTGCGGAGGAAAGCGGTTTTACAGCGGTAATTGCTAAGTTTTTTTCGCCGCTTCTGCGACCGCTTTTTCCTAATCTGAAAAAGGACAGTCCGGCATTCAGAAGTATTACAATGAATATAAGCGCCAACATTCTGGGGTTGGGAAATGCCGCAACTCCTTTTGGATTAAAGGCAATGGAGCAGCTGCACACACTTAATAACAAAAATGATACAGCAAGTAACGAAATGGTAATTTTTGTTGTGATGAATACGGCGTCTCTTCAGCTTTTGCCGACAACTGTCGCCACTTTGCGGCAGTCATACGGCAGTATTGCGCCGTTTGAAATTATTGTTCCTGTCTGGATAAGCTCAGCCTGTGCCCTTACGGCAGCTCTTACAATAGCGTGTATATTTAATCAGAAAAAGAGATGATATTATGGAATTTGTAATGCCTGTTTTTGCAGGAATTGTGGTGATATTCGGGTTAGTAAAACGAGTGCCTGTGTTTGACATTTTTTTAAAAGGCGCAAAAGAAGGAATGCTGCTGCTTTATAATATTGCACCGACGATAATGGGACTTGTGTTTGCAGTAGATTTGCTGCGTTCAAGCGGAGCAATTAATGTGATTTGCAATTTTGTGGAGCCTGCGGCGGATTTTTTGGGATTCCCAAAGGAAATAGTGCCTATGGTGCTTTTGCGCCCCGTGTCAGGCAGCGGTTCAACGGCACTGCTGACATCGCTTTATCAGGATTGCGGTCCTGACAGCTTTGCTGGTCAGGTTGCGTCGGTGCTTGCGGGTTCAAGCGAAACTACTTTTTATGCTGTTGCGATGTATTTTGGAAGCATAAAGGTCAAAAAAATCCGCCATACCCTTGTTGCTGCTCTGATAGCCGATTTTACCGCTGCCGTAATGAGTATTATAACTGTACGATTTTTTACTTAACAGGAAACTTCCCGGACAGGTGCCGCCTGCCTTCTGCTTATATAAATGACGATTTGAAACTGTCGTTCAGAATCTGACAGCAGTTGTCGAGTTTATCAAGCTCTTCTTTTGTAAGTCTCAATTCAATAAGTCTTTTTGCACCACCCGAATTTAAAATGCATGGGTTGCCGATAAATACATCCTTTTTTCCTCCGTATTCGCCTCTTAATCTTACGGAAACCGTCAGAACGGAATTTTCGTTATTCAGAATTGCTCTGATGACTCTTACCATTGCCATTCCTATGCCGTAATAGGTTGCACCTTTAGCTTCAATGATTTTTTGAGCGGCGTCACGTACGTCACCTGCAATGCGGTCCAGTTCTTCCATATAAAATGTCCCGGGATTGTCCTCAAGCACATTAATAATCGGCTTTGCGGCGATTAATGCCTGACTCCACGGTACAAACTCGCTGTCACCGTGTTCGCCTATTACATATGCGTGAATGTTGCGCGGGTCAACCTCAAAATATTCGCCCAGAAGGTATCTGAGTCTTGCTGTGTCAAGCGTTGTTCCTGTGCCGATTACCTTGGCTGGGTTAAAGCCCGAAAGCTCATAGGTAATGCGTGTCATAATGTCAACCGGATTTGTTGCAACAACGAAAATTCCGTCAAATCCGCTCTGTACAACCTCAGGAACAATAGCTTTAAATACATCTGCATTTCTCTTGAGAAGTTCAAGTCTGCTTTCTCCCGGCTTTTGGTTGACGCCTGCACAAATAAGAACCACGCTTGCATCGCTGCAATCCTGATATGTGCCGTTGTAAATTCTCATACTTGAGTGTGAAAAAGCCAGTCCGTGATTAAGATCCATTGCTTCACCCTCAGCACGCTTTTCATTCACGTCAACAAGAACAAGTTCATCACAAAGATTTTGATTGAGAGCGGCATATGCAAAGCTCATACCGACCATACCTGTACCGATAAGCACAACTTTTTTTTGTTTGCCCATAAAATCATCCTTTCAAAATATTAATACCTGTGTATCATTTGCAATTTGTGAAAGTTTATTCGTTATTTTTAAAAGCTGATTTTATGATTTTCTTTGCATAATAACACATAATTTAGAATATCACAACAATAAATACTTTTTTAATTCGTGCAAATCGACGAAACATTAAAGAATGGCAAATCTTATATTTAAAAACTCGCAGAATAACCTTGAAACTATTTGTATTTTGTGCTAAAATTAAGTGAAATAAGCAGAGGTGTGTACGTATTTGTTGTGCAGTCGATTTGCGGAACTTTTAGCTTTTATAAATCTGTTTTTTACTTTACAGGAAACTGCACGGTAGCACTCGGGCATAGAAGAGTATTTTCATATGTTGTTATCTGCCCGGACAGGTGCAGCCCACCGGCTGCTATTGTGATTTTATAAACGAAAGGAAAAGGGAAAATGTACAAAATAGTTAAGAAAAAATCTCTTAACCCAACTGTTACATTAATGGAAATTGATGCTCCGCTCATTGCCAAAAAGGCTGAGCCGGGTCAGTTCATCATTCTCAGGGTTGACGAGGACGGCGAGCGTATTCCGCTTACAGTTGCAGGTTATGACAGAGAAGCAGGCACAGTTCGCATTATTTTCCAGGTGGTAGGCGCTACAACAGAAAAGCTCAATCATCTTGAAGAGGGTGACTTTATTCATGACTTTGTAGGTCCGCTCGGTGTTCCGACCCACACAGACGGTCTTAAAAAGGTTTGTGTTGTCGGCGGCGGCGTTGGCTGCGCAATTGCACTTCCTGTTGCTGAAAAGCTCCACGAAATCGGCTGTGAGGTTCATTCAATTGTTGGTTTCAGAAATAAAGACCTCGTTATTCTTGAAGATGAATTCAGGGCTTGCTCCGATAAATTTGTTATGATGACAGATGACGGTTCTTACGGCGATAAGGGTGTTGTTACTGCTCCTCTTGAAGAACTCATTAAAGCAGGCGAGAACTACGATCTGGTTATTACAATCGGTCCGCTTATTATGATGAAGTTTGTTGTAAAAACAACAAAGCCTTACAATATTCCGACTACTGTATCTATGAATCCTATTATGATTGACGGCACAGGTATGTGCGGCGGCTGTCGTCTTACTGTTGACGGAGAAACAAAGTTTGCCTGTGTTGACGGCCCTGACTTTGACGGATTTAAGGTTGACTTTGACGAGGCTATGAAGCGCGGCGCAATGTATAAGCCGTTTGAGCGCAAGGCTCACGAGGAAACCTGTAACTTATTCAAGAAGGAGGTCGAGTAATATGCCTAATATGTCACCTAAAAAGGCTCCGATGCCTGCTCAGGACCCGAATGTCCGCAATAAGAATTTTTTTGAGGTAACTACCGGCTATACCGAAGAGGTAGCTGTTGAAGAGGCACAGCGTTGCCTTAACTGCAAGAACAAGCCGTGCGTGTCGGGCTGTCCTGTTCACATTGATATTCCAAGCTTTATCAAAGAGGTTGCAAACGGCAACTTTGCAGGCGCTTATGACGTGATTTCAGAGTCAAGCTCACTTCCTGCTGTCTGCGGTCGTGTTTGTCCGCAGGAAACACAGTGTGAGTCAAAATGCGTAAGAGGCATTAAGACAGAGCCTGTCGGAATAGGCAGACTTGAAAGATTTGTTGCCGACTGGCACAATGCTCAGACGGATGTTGAGGTTAAAAAGCCTGAGCCAAACGGTCATAAAGTTGCAATTATAGGTTCAGGTCCTGCCGGTCTTACCTGCGCAGGCGACCTTGCTAAAAAGGGTTATGATGTAACAGTATTCGAGGCACTTCACCTCGCAGGCGGCGTGCTTGTTTACGGTATTCCTGAGTTCAGACTTCCGAAGTCTATCGTTCAGAAAGAGGTTGATACTCTCAAGGCTTTAGGCGTTAAGGTTGAAACCAATATGGTTATCGGCAGAGTAATTTCCATTGACGAGCTTATGGACGAGTACGGCTTTGAGTCAGTGTTCATCGGCTCAGGCGCAGGACTTCCACGCTTTATGGGTATTCCGGGCGAGAATCTCTGCGGTGTTTATTCTGCAAACGAGTTCCTCACAAGAACAAACCTTATGAAGGCATATAAAGACGATTCTACAACTCCGATTATGCACGCAAAGAAGGTTGCAATTGTCGGCGGCGGTAATGTTGCTATGGACGCCGCAAGATGTGCAAAGCGACTTGGTGCAGAAGAGGTTTACATAGTATACAGAAGAAGTGAAGAGGAGCTTCCTGCTCGTAAGGAAGAGGTTGAGCACGCTAAGGAAGAGGGAATTATCTTCAAGCTCCTTAACAACCCTGTTGAAATTCTCGGCAACGAGGACGAGTTCGTAACAGGTATGAAGTGTATCAAAATGGAACTCGGCGAGCCTGACGCAAGCGGCAGACGCAGACCTGTTGCAGTTGAGGGCAGTGAGTTTGTTCTTGATGTTGATGCAGTTGTTATTTCAATCGGTACTTCACCGAATCCGCTTATCAAGGCTACAACAAAGGGCCTTGATACACAGAAGTGGGGCGGAATCATTGCAGATGAAAACGGTCTTACTTCACGTGAGGGTGTTTATGCAGGCGGTGATGCAGTAACAGGTGCGGCAACGGTTATTCTTGCAATGGGTGCAGGCAAAACTGCGGCTGCTGCAATTGATGAGTACATTCAAAACAAATGATTTTTTAGCCCGCTATATAAGTTTTATTTAACATATAATGCGGTATCACGGAGTTCAGACTTCAATTTGCAGGTAAAGTACATTTTTCACTGTATTATAAGTTTTATTTAGCTTATAGCGCAGTGTAAAGAAGTTCATAATTTATTTTATAGTAATACAACTCGCAGGTAATATATACCTGCGAGTTGTTTTTTACTTTATAGGAAATT
>DKZL01000001.1 GCA_002493635.1 Ruminococcaceae bacterium UBA7075
TCGCAAAGTGAAATACTTTGCGATAAAAAATGAACAAATATCACTCCATACTTATATTGTAAAAAATATATTGAGATTTTATGTCGAATTTTGTAATATATATTATAATTTGTGTTAAAATTCCAATAAAAATGGCACCTATTGCATAACGGAACAAATTATCCTTTTGCAATAGGTGCTTTTTTCAACCAATTATAATTCTATTTTAAAAAGCAAACTACTTTTACCGCCCTGTTCACGGTATCTCTGTTTTGTTTTGATTAGTCCGGTTCTCTTTAAATCCTTAATAGCTCTGCGGACTGTGGCAGGCGACAGTTTTATGTCGCCTGCTATTGTTTTTACTGAGGGCCAGCATTCGCCGTTTTTGTTGGCTCGGTCGTAGAGGTAGGTATAGACTGCTACGGCTCGGTGCGACAAGTCCATTTGATAAAGAAAAGTTAATTTACTCATTGTCTTGCATCTCCTGTGGCGGTCGCTCGGTTCTGATAATAACCTTATTTTGCTTGTCTGCGTTCTGTTCAACATTTGAATTTTCAGGTTCTTCTGTTGGCTCATCTTGCTGTTCTGAATTAAT
The DNA here is from genome assembly GCA_002493635.1 of Ruminococcaceae bacterium UBA7075. Taxonomy (GTDB): domain Bacteria; phylum Bacillota; class Clostridia; order Oscillospirales; family Acutalibacteraceae; genus Ruminococcoides. The sequence continues at coordinate 575 of DKZL01000001.1, forward strand.
AGCATCTTCACTGTTGGTCTGTTCTGCATTTGGCGAAGTTTTAAGATTTTCATTTTTCTTCTTTTTCTCACCGCTTGTTTCATCAAAATCCGAGTAAGTTACAGGACTGTATGCTTGAATTATGTTGTTGAACAACTCCGAGCGGTTGGCATAGTGAACTTTACGGTTGCTGTTTTCCCTGACCTCATACTTCGCTTCAAACTCAATACCCCATTTAAAGAACAATTTTAGTTTTACTCTCATAGGATAAAATCCTGTTTTCATAACGACAAAGGTGCCTTTTGGAAGCGACTTCAATTCATCGGGAGTCATCAGCGGTCGTTCTATCATCTGTAAGGACTGTGATGGATCGTTTTTGCTCCTGCTTACCGAACCACTCATAACAGTACGACTGCCAAGTGCTTTTGACAACACTTCTGCACTTGTGCTATTAGGAGCAAAGCCACCGAAGACTGTCAGCTGTGTGTTATCTATGATGACATCTGCTCCCTCTTTGCCGTAATTCTTCTCCAACTGTGCAAAGGATTGAATGATTGGGACTATCTGCAATCGCCTTGAACGAGAAGCGGAGAACATCATCTCTGCCGAATCAATTTTCGGCAATGGCGATAGGTAAGGGTTTGATGTTATCGCCGCCTTTTCCCCCGCCTCACACCGGACATGAGCGTTTCCGCTCATCCGGCGTTCCATCGGTGTATATAAATTCAATAATCATATTTTCTTTAAAACAACAAAATCCTTGTGTTTAGATTGGGTTAAGATTTAAGCGTTTTCTCAACCTGTTCAGTTTATCCTTCTGTCTGCTATTCAATGATAATTTCTGCAAATAATAGCTTATAGTTTCTGCATGGACAGCGTGTAATAAAATATGGACATATTGTTTTATCAGTATAAGATTTGAATATTTGTCATCTCCGCCGTCTGCTCTTCGAGTTTTATGATGACAATGTACATCGCCAATCATAAGCGGTTGCCCTGTAATAGCGCATTTACCTTGTTGGGCACAATATAACGCTAATCTATTATCGTTATACTCAATGCTTTTGTCCTGCACAGGGTTTTCCATAAGGTAGTGCAGGATATTTACATTCACTTTTTCAAGTGACTTATGAACAGCCACTCGCCCTTCCGGTGTGTATATACACCAATTCCTCGCTCTGTGCTTTGGCGGCTTTGTTTGCACATACGCAATCGGAAGCACAAACAATCCTCGAATATATCTTAACTGACTGCTTTGTCCATATAGCTTTTGAATGTACTGCGGAAGTGTATTTCCTTCCTTTTTTAATCTTTGACCCAATCTGCAATTCATAGTTCTTTTGACTGAAAAGCCTATTTCCGCGAAATCGCGGCTTACATGCGTAGCAATTCGGTAATAGTTATGAATACCGAGCACATATGAGTTGTAGTCCATAATGAATTTATGTTCTTCATTTTCATTAGCAGGAAATTTGATTTTTTCAATTAAATCAGCCGCGCGTTTCTTAATCTTATTCACGCGCTTATCGGAAACATAGGAAACTACAGCATATTTTGTTTTCCCATATTTTACGCCCCTTGGTTTAACTTTAAACTTGAAACCGAGAAACTCTGAATACTGCTTTTTCAAGTTGACTATTTTTGATTTTTCAGGACTGATTTCAAGCCCCAAACGTTCTTTCAGCCAATTTTTTGTGGCAATATACAACTTTTCAGCGTCCTGCCTGTTTCGGCAAAATATACGGAAATCATCAGCATACCGTAAACCGTAACATTCTTTTAAGTTTGTTTGAGTTCTCAGCACATGATAAACATATCCCTTATCAATTACGCCGTTATCGTTCCTTATATGACCATAGTTGATACGCATTGGCATGGTTATCCATTGACTTGAAATCCACCAATCCAATTCATTCAATACAATGTTGGATAATAGTGGCGAAATAATGCCACCTTGGGGTGTTCCACGCTCAGGGAAACCAATTTCAGCTACTTCCGCTTTGAGCATTGCAGAAATAATAGAAATCACCTTTTTATCACGTATTCCGATAGTCCACATCTGTTTTAGCAGCTTGCCGTGACTAACATTATCAAAGAAACCTTTAATATCAAGGTCAACGACATAGTGTAGATTTTGGCGTTGAGCTAAAGTGTAGGCGACTGCTACCGCGTTTTCCTGACTTCTGTTCGGACGAAAGCCGAAACTCCTGTCATGGAATTTTGCTTCGCATATCGGCTCTAATACTTGCAGAAAGCATTGTTGAATAAGTCTGTCCATAATGGTAGGAATACCAAGCGGACGTGTTTTTCCGTTGTCCTTTGGTATTTCAACTCTGCGGACAGGCTGAGGAATATAGCGGTTAAGTCTTTTTCGGATATACTCCACCAGCTTACTTTCTTCCCATGTTTCCAAGTGCTTGATAGTTTTCCTGTCAACTCCTGCTGTTTTACTACCGCTATTCTTTTTAAGATTGCGGTATGCAAGACAAACATTATTCTCAGACAATATTATCGGCATCAGTTTATTGAAAACCTTGCCTTTACAACTGTCTGAATAGAGCTTGTCAAAAGTGTTTTGCAGATTATAATACTCTGCATTTCTCAGCTTTTGCTTTTTGTGATTTTTAGTTGTTTTCATAGTCAGCATTCCCTCCTGAAGGGAGATTTGCTTTTCTTAGTCTTACTCTGGATGTATACTAAAAAAGTGG
>DKZL01000066.1 GCA_002493635.1 Ruminococcaceae bacterium UBA7075
CAGCCCACCGGCTGCTTTTTTATTTTATAGTAAAATATTGAAATTTATGTAGAACAATGGTAGAATTATACTTGTGAAATATAATATCAATTTTGTATAACCGCACAACTTTTCATATTATCAGCATTGTATTATTTATTTCATAATATTTTTCAGTGTAAAAAGAAGAATATGTCATACTATTTAAACGGAGTTATTAAAATGAAAAATTCAAAATTTGCAAAAATAATTGTTCTGACAGCCGTTATTTCGGCAATATCATTATTTTCTCTGATTACGGCCGGAGCAAAGGTTGCTGACATAGACGGCGACAGCTCAATATCAATAGGAGATGTAACACAAATTCAAAAAGTAATAGCCGGATTAATCGCACCTTCGGAAACATTTTATGATATCGCCGATGTTAACGAAGATGGCAATGTAAATATAACCGACGTTACATATATTCAGAAATACATTGCCGGATTACTCAGTGATGAGCCTGCTACAGAGCCCTCTTCCGAACCTGTTCCAACTGAAATAATTTATCCCTCTACCCTGTCCTTAAACAAAACAAGCATCACCCTCGGTACCGGCGAGGAATTCACCTTGACTGCCTATTGTGATATTGAGAATTACCGCTGTAGTTTTATGTCTGAAAATCCATCTGTCGCAACGGTAACTGATAATGGAGTAATTTCAGCAGTCGGTACGGGAACTTCCGAAATCATCTGCAGCACAGAAAACGGATTAACCGCATCTTGTATAGTTACCGTTATGCCTATGGCAACAAGCATCACTCTTAACAAAAGCAGTCTTACACTCGGAACAGGAGAGCAATTTGACCTTGACAGCACTGTCAACAGCGGAGCTGCCGCTTATTACAGATATTATTACTCGGACAATCCTGAGATTGTTTCAGTAGAAAAAGAAGGCGGTCTTGCTACGGCAAAATCTTCGGGAACTGCAACAATTTCCTGTGTTATGAATAACGGCATAACCGCAAAATGTGTTATTACCGTTAAACCTATGGCAACAAGCATCACTCTTAACAAAAGCAGTCTTACACTCGGAACAGGAGAGCAATTTGATCTTGACAGCACCATCAACAGCGGAGCTGCCGCTTATCACAGATATTTTTACTCGGACGATCCATACATTGCCTCAGTAGAAAAAGAAGGCGGTCTTGTTACGGCAAAATCTTCGGGAACTGCAACAATTTCCTGTATTATGAATAACGGCATTGCCGCAAAATGTGTTATTACCGTTAAGCCAATGGCAACAAGCATCACTCTTAACAAAAGCAGTCTTACACTCAAGGTCGGAGAAAAATTCGACCTGGACAGCAGTGTAAACAGCCGAGCTGCCGCTTATTACAGATATTTTTACTCGGACGATCCATACATTGCCTCAGTAGAAAAAGGAGGCGGTCTTGTCACCGCAAAATCTTTGGGTACAACAACAATTTCCTGTGTTATGAATAACGGAATTGCCGCAAAATGTAAAGTTACTGTTTCAGGAAGTGCAGTTAAATGTATTGATATATCAACATGGCAAGGAAATGACGTTGATTTTAATAAGGTCAAAGCAAGCGGTATTGATTATGTAATTCTACGTGCAGGATACGGAAAAGAAACATATCAGAAAGATGATACCTTTGAAATAAACTATAAAAAAGCTAAAGAAGCAGGAATGAAAGTCGGGGCATATTGGTTCTCATATGCTATGACGCCGAGTGAAGCCTCAAAGGAAGCTGACGCTTGTCTTTACTGTATAAAAGGAAAACAATTTGACCTGCCTGTTTATTACGATATGGAATACGCACCTGCAATTACTCAGCTTAATAAAACGACTTATACAAATATGGCTTCAAGCTTTTGCAACAAGATTAAAAAATCAGGATATAAAGCGGGCGTATATGCAAGCGCATCAGTTTTTGGTTATCCGTTAGACTACGATACAATCGCTGACAGCTATTCTGTCTGGAATGCAGAATGGAACGACAATTATACTGTCAGCTGCGATATATGGCAATACACCGACAAAGGAAAAGTAAACGGAATATACGGAGATGTTGATTTAAGTTACATATATAATCTAAATATTGTAGGATAAATTATAAAAAAATGAAAGTAAAAACAAAGAGAAAGATAGATAAATTACTCAGAATTATAATTAAAACTACTAAAAAGCTTATTAGCTACAGAGTTACGGGCTATGTTTTACTTGCGGCTGTTGCGCTGATTGTTTTTATGATAATAATGTCGGTATCATCATGCAATAAACAGACAGAAAAAGCATCTGAAACTATTGAAACAACAGAAGCTTCCGCAACTATTCCCGACTCCTATAAAATATCGGGAGTACCTGTCATTCCACAAGATATACTTAAAGCAGGTTGTGAAACATATGCGTGCACAATGCTCCTGCAATACTGGGGATTTGATATAAACGAAATTGAATTTGCCGATAATTATCTTATCACCCGTCCCGTATACTACGGCTACGGCGGTGAGCTTTACGGTCCTGATATGAATTCTGCATACGCAGGAGACATCTACACGGGTTATGGAATAAATGCGCCTGCTATGGCTAAATGTATGAACAATTATTTAAAAACAACAAAATCAGAGCTTAAAGCATATCCGCTTTCGGAGGTACCACTGGAAAAACTTTGTGAGGATTATATTTTAGATGGTAAACCTGTTATGTGCTGGGAAACAACCAATATGGATGAACCGTATGTAAAAGCAAGCTGGATAGTTGATTATGTGGATGAAAACGCAAAATATGAAATCGGCGATACCGTAAGCTGGATGCAAAACGAGCATTGTATGGTGCTTGTCGGATATGATAAAGATAACTATTATTTCTGTGACTCTGTTGCAGGAAAGCTGGCGTTATATGACAAAAAAATTGCCGAAGAAAGATATTCCCAAATGGGTATGCAAGCAATTGTAATAAAGTAAAAGCAGCCGGTGGGCTGCACTTATCCGGGCAGACAGCATCATATAGACATACACTTCTGTGCCTGACTGCTTTAAAGCAATTTCCTATAAAATATCCCTCTGCACAATGCAGAGGGATAAAATTGTTTATACCATTATTTTTTTCTTTTTCTACTTCTTGAAGAACATATTTTTCCGCAACAGCTGCAATTACCATTACAACCATTGCCACGAGTTTTAAAAATGTATCTGACAGCAGCCAAAAAACAGACTGCGACTACTAATAGAATAATTACACTTAATATATCCATTATGCCCACCCCATTACTAATCCAAACGAATGCAGCAAAAATGCAGCAATCCAGGCTATCAGACATTGCACAACCACAATTCCTGCCGCCCACTTTCCGCCTAACTCACGCTTAACCGACGTAATTGCGGCAACGCAGGGTGTATAAAGAAGCGTAAATACTAAAAATACAAGTGCAGTAAACGGTGTGAACAGATCTGAAAGCGCCTCCGTTGAACCTCCGAGCAAAACAGTAAGTGTTGAAACAACACTCTCCTTTGCAGTAAATCCGGTAATAAGAGCCGTTGAAATCTGCCAGCCCGAAAAACCGAGCGGTGCAAAAACCGGAGAGATAAAGCCTGCGATAATTGCAAGCAAACTGTTTTGTGACTCTGTAACAACATTAAGATGAATATCAAAGCTCTGCAAAAACCAGATTATGATTGTCGCTACAAAAATAACCGTAAATGCCCTTGATATAAAATCCTTTGCCTTTTCCCAGAGCAGCTGCCATACATTTTTCAGTCCCGGCATACGATAATTCGGCAATTCCATAACAAAGGGAACGGGATCACCCTTGAATTTTGTTCCCTTAAGCAGATAAGCATATAATATACCTATTATAATGCCAGTAAAATACAATCCTATCATAACAAGCGTACCGTTCTGTGGAAAGAAGGCAGAAGTAAAAAGTGCATAAATAGGAAGCTTTGCCGAACAGCTCATAAACGGCGTAAGAAGAATTGTCATTTTGCGGTCACGCTCCGACGGCAGAGTTCTGCTTGCCATAACACCCGGCACTGTACATCCAAAACCGATAAGCATTGGCACAATACTTCGCCCCGACAAACCTATTTTACGCAAAAGCTTATCCATAACAAAGGCTACACGAGCCATATATCCGCTGTCCTCCAAAATTGAAAGAAAGAAAAACAGTGTTACAATTATCGGTAAAAAGCTAAGCACACTGCCAACGCCTGCAAATACACCGTCAATTATCAGAGAATGAACCACATCGTTAATTCCATATGCCGTAAGACCTGTGTCAACAACACCTGTAAGCCATTCGATACCCATTTCAAGCAAATCTGAAAGATACGAACCGATTACTCCGAAGGTAAGCCAGAACACAAGTGCCATAATGCAGATAAATGACGGAATTGCTGTAAATCTGCCTGTCAACACTTTGTCAATCTTAATGCTTCGTGCGTGTTCCTTGCTCTCCTTTGGTTTAATGACTGCCTCTTCACACACTTTGTCAATAAAGCTGAAACGCATATCGGCAATGGCGGCAGAACGGTCAAGCCCTCTTTCCTCCTCCATCTGCTGAATAATATGCTCGAGCATTTCTTTTTCATTTTTATCAAGATTCAGCTTTTCAAGGACAATTTTATCTCCCTCTGCAAGCTTTGCGGCTGCAAATCTTACAGGAATATCCGCAGACTTTGCATGATCATCAATAAGATGCATAATTGCGTGCAAACATCGGTGCACGGCACCGTTATGTTCATCAGGCAGACAAAAATCCTTTCTTCCGGGTTTTTCCTGATAATGAGCAACATGAACAGCGTGGTCAATAAGCTCACTGATACCCTCATTCTTTGAAGCAGATATGGGCACAACCGGAATACCAAGTATGTTTTCCATTTCATTAACCCTTATTGAGCCGCCGTTTTTGCGTACCTCGTCCATCATATTAAGCGCAAGTACCATCGGTATATTCAGCTCCATAAGCTGCATAGTCAGATATAAATTGCGCTCTATATTTGTTGCATCAACTATATTTATTATTCCTTCAGGTTTATTGTTAAGCAAAAATTCACGGGTTACAAGCTCTTCGCTTGTATACGGCGACATAGAATAAATTCCCGGCAAATCCGTTACCGTTGTATTGCCGTGTCCTTTGATTACACCGTCTTTTCTGTCAACGGTAACTCCCGGAAAATTACCGACATGCTGATTTGATCCCGTAAGCTGATTGAATAAAGTTGTCTTGCCGCAATTCTGATTGCCTGCAAGCGCAAAATTCAGAACTCTGTTATTCGGCAAGGGCTTTCCACTGCATTTTTCGTGAAAAATACCTCCCTCACCCAAACCCGGATGCTTTGAGCTTTTTCCGGATTTTTTCTTGAATTCTGAAAATTTTATCACATTATCTTCTGTTTCTTTCTGAACATCATCTATCAAAATCTTTTTTGCATCATCAAGACGCAGAGTCAATTCATAGTTATGTATTCTCAGTTCCATAGGATCGCCCATCGGTGCATACTTTACCATTGTAACACGCACTCCCGGAATTAATCCCATATCAAGAAAATGTTGTCGCAGCGCACCTTCACCGCCGACTTTAATTACCCTTGCACTTTCTCCGATTTTTAATTCCCTAAGTTCCACAACATTTCACCTCTGTACTAATTCTAACATATTTATCAGAAAAAAGATATATCTATTATAAATTTAACATTTTCACGCTATATTAATACATATGATAAAAAAGCTGTTTTTTGCTATAAAAGCCAAATGAATTGATTGACTTTTATTGTGTGATTTTGTACAATAAAAACATATTACTACAATCAAAGAAGGTATCTCTATGTTTGGCAAAAGAAAATTTTTTGCGTTTTCCGTCTGCGCTGCACTCTTGATTTCTGTCTTGGCAGGATGCAATATTCACGGAAATACCGCACAACCGACAAGTGCTTCTGAGACGACTGCACAAATGACAACAGCTGCTCAGACCAGACAGACTGACAGCGATACAACGGACAACCTCATAGCAGAGGAGGAAAGCACCACTCCGAATACAGCATTATTTGCAGAGGTTTATGACGAATATACCGAAGCGCTTATTTCAAAAACTCCTGTTTTAATAAGCGAATTTACCGCTGAAGCAGGAAATTTTGCCGGAAGTGATTATACAACAGCTATTTTAGAAGAAAAAAAGGGAGAGCTTTCAGATATATTTAACGAGGGACTTGCAAGATATGTTATGATTGTCGGTGATACCGGTGCTGATAATGAAGAATATGAATATTGGCATAACAAGCTTGAGGCAATTTATAACGCTCAGGTTGAAGAACTTTTAAGCAGTTGTTCCGCACAAAACGGAATGGAACTCAGCGAGGATATGGATTATTAAAATTGGTTTGCTTTATTCACATAAGAACCATCCCCTACAATCGTTAAGAAAACTTCTGCTAAATTATATGAATCTTTCCTACGAATATCCAAATGAAAAGTATGCTGTTTACTATACAGCAGAAGTTTAAACTTCGGGAACAACACATTTATATTAAATTGAACTTATAAAACTGAGATAAAAAATATGAAAAGACACGCATAGTTAACAAACAATGCGTGTCTTTTCGTTTATGTGAATTAAAAAGGATAGGTTAAATAAATGTTTTTATTGCATAAGAATTAATTACTCAACATCCTGCATTGCAGCATAACCTGTTTCACCTGTTCTTACCTTTACAACATCCTCAACATCATAGATGAATATTTTACCGTCACCTATATGTCCTGTGTAAAGTGCCTTGATAGCTGCATCAACAACTGACTGAACAGGAACCTTGCAAACAACGATTTCTACCTTCATCTTAGGCAGCAGATTACTTTCAACTGCAACACCACGGTAATACTCTGCTTTACCCTTCTGAGCACCGCAGCCGAGTACCTGTGAAACTGTCATACCTGTAATGCCGAGTTTATCCATCTCTTCCTTGAGAGCCTCAAGTCTTGACTGCTTAAGAAGAATGTCAATCTTAGTAATCTTAACACCGTCTTCAGAAGCAATATCATACTTACCTGCAAGCTGAACAGGAACAGCCTGAGTAACAGGAACATTACCTTCAACATCAATGCTCTCGTCAAGTGACGCAACGCCTACACCGATAGGTGCAAAGTCGGCATATGCACTGATAAGACCGTGTTCTGTAACATCCAGACCCTTCATTTCTTCTTCCTTAGAAGCACGGAGTCCGATTGTAGCCTTGATAAGCTTAAAGAAGATTGTCATTGTAACGATAGTCCACGCTGCAACTGCAAGCACGCCGAGGACCTGAATGCCAAGCTGTGTAAATCCGCCGCCGTAGAAAAGACCTGTGATACCGTCCTGACCGTTGCCTGTTGCAAAAAGACCTACTGCAAGTGAACCCCAAAGACCGTTTACACCGTGTACTGCAACAGCACCTACAGGGTCATCAACCTTAAGCTTAATATCAATAAATTCAACTGCAACTACTACAAGGATACCTGCAACAATACCGATAATTGCTGCGCCGAGAGCATCAACATCTGCACAAGGAGCAGTGATTGCTACAAGACCTGCAAGTGAGCCGTTAAGCGACATTGAAACATCAGGCTTGCCATTCTTAATCCATGTGAAAATCATAGTTGTGCATGTAGCAAGTGCAGGAGCGATTGTTGTTGTCATAAAAATCTGACCGAGGTTATCTGTTGTTGCAGCTGCCGCACCGTTGAATCCGTACCAGCCGAACCAAAGTATAAACACACCGAGTGCGCCGAGTGTAAGGCTGTGACCCGGAATAGCGTTTACCTTGCCGTTTTTGCCGTACTTACCGATACGGGGACCAAGGATTAATGCGCCGATAAATGCTGAGATACCGCCAACCATATGAATTGCCGTAGAACCTGCAAAATCAATGAAGCCGAGCTGTGAAAGCCAGCCACCGCCCCAGATCCAGTGAGCTTCAATCGGGTAAACAACTGCCGAAATGATTACAGAATAAACACAGTATGAAATGAACTTTGTTCTTTCTGCCATTGCACCGGATACGATTGTGGCTGTTGTAGCACAGAACACCATATTAAATACGAAGTTGTGCCAGGGGAAATTGTTGAAGTCTGTGAAAATCTGTAAGTCAGGCTTACCAATCAAACCAAAAAAGGCATTTTCACCAAAAAGCAAACCAAAGCCGAGCAACATAAATACTACTGTACCAAGACAAAAGTCCATAAGGTTTTTCATAATGATGTTTCCGGCATTTTTTGCACGGGTAAAACCTGTTTCAACCATTGCAAAACCGCACTGCATAAAGAATACAAGTGCTGCACCTATCAGAAACCACACTCCCGAAGTACCGAAAATAGTACTGTTCAGAGCTTCTGAAACTAAATTCTCTACTCCCATTTTTATCTCTCCAATCAAAAAAATTTAAATAAACAAACGACGTGCAAATCTACTTATAACAAATAGATTACACGTCGTTGTGTTAAACGATATTTATTTTTTTACTTCTGAGATTTTATACACCAAAGAGCATTTCGCCGTATGACGGATAAGGCCAGTACTCTGAAGATGTTTCTGTTTCCATTGAGTCACCTACTGCACGAAGCTCCTGCATTACTGCAAATACTGTTTCTCTGAAAAATGTTGCCTGTGCAAGGTTATTTCCGTCAAACTCAGCAGCCTTGATTACTGCATCTTCAAGCTCGGATGTCTTTTTGCTGAAGCATACAAGCTTGTTAGAAAGACTTGTTATTAACTCCTCTTCAACAGTTGTCGGAATTGCATCCGAAAGAGCTTTCTTTGCAAGTGCTGTATCAGTAAGCTCTCTGACATATGATGAAACAGCAGGAAGAATGTTCTTCTTAGCCATATCAATCATTGTGAGTGCTTCAATATTAATCTGCTTTGAATAGCTTTCAAGTTCGATTTCATATCTTGCACGAATTTCCTCTTCGGAACAAATCTTGTTCTTAACAAACAAATCAATGTTCTTCTTGTCAATAAAGTGAGCAACCGCATCAGGAAGTGACTTCAAGTTAAGAAGACCTCTCTTTTCAGCTTCAACAACCCACTCATCAGCATAGTTGTCGCCGTTAAATATAATAGCCTGATGCTCTGTGAATGTCTTTTTAATCAAAGCCTTTACTGCTGCATCCAAATCAGAAGCGTCTTTAAGCTCATCATAGAACTGTGAAAGCTCCTCAGCAACCATTGTATTAAGCATATAGTTAGGACAGGCAATATTAAGTGCAGAACCAAGTGCTCTGAATTCAAATTTGTTGCCTGTGAAAGCAAAAGGAGATGTTCGGTTACGGTCTGATGTATCCTTTTTGAAGTCAGCAAGTACATCAACACCTGTCTGCATTCTGACTTTGCCCTTGCTTGTGTATTCAGTACCATTGATAATTGATTCAACCAATGCACCCAAATCATCGCCGAGATACATTGAAATAATAGCAGGAGGAGCCTCATTCGCACCAAGACGGTGATCGTTACCTGCGGAAGCAACTGTTATTCTGAGCAAGTCCTGATATTCGTGAACAGCCTTAACAATAGCAGCAAGGAAAAGAAGAAATTGTGTGTTGTTTTCGGGTTCTTTGCCGGGGTCAAGAAGATTTTCACCTGTGTTAGTTGAAATTGACCAGTTGTTGTGCTTACCTGAGCCGTTAATTCCTGCAAACGGTTTTTCGTGGAGCAAACAAACAAGTCCGTGCTTTTCAGCAACCTTTTTCATAACCTCCATTGTAAGCTCGTTGTGGTCAGTTGCAATATTTGCTGTTGTAAAAATAGGAGCAAGCTCGTGCTGTGAAGGAGCAACCTCATTATGCTTTGTTTTTGCAAGAATACCAAGCTTCCAGAGTTCCTCATCAAGGTCACGCATAAATGCGGCAACTCTTGTCTTTATTGCACCAAAGTAGTGGTCATCAAGTTCCTGTCCCTTAGGAGCTTTTGCACCAAAAAGTGTGCGTCCGGTATATATAAGGTCTTCTCTCTGATCATACATTTCCTTGTCAATAAGGAAGTATTCCTGCTCAGGTCCAACCGTTGTTGTAACCCTTGTTACTTCTGTTTTTCCAATGAGGTTAAGAACCTTTACAGCCTCTGTGCTGATTCTTTCCATTGAACGGAGAAGAGGAGTCTTTTTATCAAGCACTTCACCCGTATATGAACAGAAAGCTGTAGGAATATACAGTGTTCCATCCTTTGCAAATGCATAAGAAGTAGGGTCCCATGTTGTATATCCTCTTGCCTCAAATGTAGCACGAATACCACCGCTCGGGAAAGAAGATGCGTCAGGCTCACCTTTAATAAGCTCTTTTCCGGAAAACTCCATAATAATCTGGCCATCGCCGTTAGGAGTAATAAAGCTGTCGTGTTTTTCAGCAGTAACACCTGTCATTGGCTGGAACCAATGTGTGTAGTGAGTACAGCCTTTTTCTATCGCCCAATCCTTCATAGCGCTTGCAACAACATTAGCAACGCTGAGGTCAAGAGGAGCGCCGTCCTGAATTGTCTTTTTCAAAGCCTTATATGTAGACTTTGGAAGTCTTTCCTGCATTGTCTGGTCATTGAACACCATACAACCGAATAATTCTGGTACTTTTGCCATTTGATAACTCTCCTATCCAAATTGTTTTTTGACATAAACAAGACAAAAGGCACTGTAAGCCCATCAGCTTACAGCGCCATTGCTGTGTCATTGATGATAGTATATTCCATTTTAATCTATTTGTCAATAGAAATTTGTAAAAAAATATTTGAATTGCAAGTTTTTGTAAATTCATTGCAAATTTAACTTCAATGATTATAAAAAGATGCATATTTTGCTGAACAGCAAGAAATAAATGAAGGATGAAATAAATAAATTGCAAAAACATTACATTTTCCCTTGACAAATCATTGTATGCAGTTATATAATGAATAAGCGGCACGCTGTATTTGCAGAAATTTCAAAATTTTGCAGGATTGTTAATTTAAAATTGCAAACAAATTATTTTGATTTAAGTGTTTCATATAGTATGTATATGGGAAGACATAGTTTGTTATACATTATATATGAACAAAAACACTATCCGATATGTAAATACAAATGTGATAAGACAGGAAAGGATGAATATTGATGGAACAGACAGAGAACAGACAAATTCGTAACGGGCTGTATTCTCCTCGTTTTGAACACGACAACTGCGGTATCGGTGCGGTAGTAAACATAAAGGGCGAAAAGTCGCACGATACTGTAGCAAACGCACTGACTATTGTTGAAACGCTTGAACACAGAGCAGGTAAAGACGCCGAAGGCAAAACAGGTGACGGCGTTGGTATTCTGCTTCAGATTTCACATAAGTTTTTCAGAAAAGCAGCAAAGGAAATCGGCATTAACCTTACATCTGAAAGGGATTACGCAGTCGGAATGTTCTTCTTTCCGCAAAACGAGCTTGCAAGAAATCAGGCAAAAAAGATGTTTGAGATTATTGCAGAAAAAGAAGGACTTAAAGTACTCGGCTGGAGAAATGTTCCGTCAAACAATGATGCAATCGGCAAAAGAGCTCTTGATTGTATGCCTGCTATTATGCAGTGCTTTATCAAGCGTCCGAACGGTGTTAAAAAGGGCATCGACTTTGACCGCAAGCTGTATATAGCAAGAAGAATTTTTGAGCAGAGCAATGAAGATACATATGTAGTTTCACTTTCAAGCAGAACTATTGTATATAAGGGTATGTTCCTTGTCGGCGATTTACGCAGATTTTTCCTTGATTTACAGGATGATGATTACGAATCGGCAATCGCTATGGTACATTCCAGATTTTCTACAAACACAAATCCAAGCTGGCAGAGAGCACATCCGAACAGAATGATTGTTCACAACGGTGAAATTAACACAATCAGAGGCAACGCAGATAAAATGCTTGCCCGTGAAGAAACTATGCGCAGCGAGCATCTGAAAGGTGATCTTGACAAGGTTATCCCTGTTGTCAACACTGAGGGTTCTGACTCTGCAATGCTCGACAACACACTTGAATTTTTAGTTATGAGCGGTATGGATTTGCCGCTTGCAGTTATGATTACAATTCCCGAACCCTGGGCAAACAATCATACCATGTCGCAAAAGAAAAAGGATTTCTATCAGTATTATGCAACGATGATGGAACCATGGGACGGTCCGGCTTCCATTCTGTTCTCTGACGGCGATATTATGGGCGCCGTTCTCGACCGCAACGGTCTGCGTCCTTCAAGATACTACATCACAGACGACGGTAATCTTATTCTTTCATCAGAGGTCGGCGCACTTCCTCTTGACCCGAAAAAGATTGTCACAAAAGAAAGACTTCGTCCGGGTAAAATGTTGCTTGTTGACACAGTACAAGGCAGACTGATTGACGACGACGAACTGAAAGAATATTACGCTTCAAAGCAGCCTTACGGTGAATGGCTTGACAGCAACCTTGTAAAACTCAAGGAACTTAAGATTCCTAATTCCAAGGTTGAAGAACACACAGAAGAAGACAGAAAAAAGCTTCAGAAAGCATTCGGATATGCCTATGAAGAAATTATGAACACAATTCTTCCAATGGCTAAAAACGGCAGTGAATCTATTGCCGCAATGGGCACAGACAGCCCGATTCCCGTACTTTCAAATCAACCTCAGCCTCTGTTTAACTACTTCAAGCAGTTATTCGCACAGGTTACTAATCCGCCTATTGACGCTATCCGTGAGGAAATTGTAACATCAACAACCGTTTATATCGGTGATGACGGAAACATTTTGCAGGAAAAGCCCGAGAACTGTAAGGTACTAAAGGTAAGAAATCCAATTCTTACATCAACTGACATTCTCAAAATCAAGAATATGCACATTCACGGCTTTAAGGTTGCAGTTGTACCTATCCTTTATTATAAAAACACAAGATTATCTAAGGCTATCAACAGACTGTTTATTGAGGTTGATAAAGCATACAACGAAGGTGCAAACATAGTTATCCTCTCCGACAGAGGTGTTGACGAAAACCACCTTGCAATTCCGTCACTGCTTGCGGTATCTGCTATACACCAACATCTCGTTACAACAAAAAGAAGATCCTCGCTTGCAATAATTCTTGAAAGCGGCGAACCGAGAGAGGTTCATCACTTTGCGACACTTTTAGGCTACGGTGCAAGTGCAGTTAATCCGTATCTTGCTCAGGAAACAATCCACGAGCTTATTAACGACGATTTACTTGATAAGGATTACTATGCCGCTGTAACGGATTACAATGATGCAATTCTTCACGGAATCGTTAAAATTGCTTCAAAAATGGGTATTTCCACAATCCAGTCATATCAGGGCTCTCAGATTTTTGAGGCTATCGGCATCGGCGAAGATGTTATAAACAAATACTTTACAGGTACAGTCAGCAGAATAGGCGGTATCACAATTAAGGATATTGAGAATAATGTTGACAAACTCCACACTTCTGCATTCGATCCCCTTGGCTTAGGCACAAGTTCAGGTACAGAAATAGAATCCAGAGGCAGTCACAAGTACAGAAGCGGCAAAGAAGAGCATCTTTATAATCCAAAGACAATTTATCTTCTTCAGCAGGCAACAAGGCTTGGTAACTACGATTTATACAAACAGTATTCTCATCTGATTTCAGAAGAGCTTGAGCCGATGAATATCAGAGGACTGTTTGAATTCAACTACGCTGAAAATCCTGTTCCGCTTGAAGAGGTTGAAAGCGTTGAGTCAATCGTAAAACGTTTCAAGACAGGAGCTATGTCATACGGTTCAATCTCGCAGGAAGCACACGAGGCCCTTGCTATTGCAATGAATATGCTGCACGGCAAGTCAAACTCGGGCGAAGGCGGCGAAAGCCTTGAAAGACTGCTGACAAAGGGCAAAAAAGAAAACAGATGTTCTGCAATCAAGCAGGTAGCATCAGGCAGATTCGGCGTAACATCAAGATACCTTACATCTGCTGATGAAATTCAGATTAAGATGGCTCAGGGCGCAAAGCCGGGCGAAGGCGGTCATCTTCCGGGCAAAAAGGTTTATCCGTGGATTGCCGCAACAAGACATTCAACTCCGGGCGTTTCGCTCATCTCCCCTCCTCCTCACCACGATATTTATTCTATTGAGGACTTGGCTCAGCTTATCTATGACCTTAAAAATGCCAACAAGGATGCAAGAATTTCAGTAAAGCTTGTTTCCGAATGCGGCGTAGGTACGGTTGCGGCAGGTGTTGCAAAAGCAGGCGCAGGCGTTATACTTATTTCGGGTTATGACGGAGGTACAGGCGCCGCTCCGAAGAACTCAATCTACA
Organism: Ruminococcaceae bacterium UBA7075; assembly: GCA_002493635.1. Classification (GTDB taxonomy): domain Bacteria; phylum Bacillota; class Clostridia; order Oscillospirales; family Acutalibacteraceae; genus Ruminococcoides. Next base: position 14,272 of record DKZL01000066.1, read on the forward strand.
ATGCAGGTCTGCCTTGGGAGCTTGGACTTGCAGAGGCGCATCAGACGCTCATTATGAATGACCTCAGACATAAAGTTGTTATTGAAACAGACGGAAAGCTGATGACAGGACGTGATGTTGCCGTTGCCGCAATTCTCGGTGCAGAGGAATACGGCTTCGCCACTGCTCCCCTCGTAACACTCGGCTGTGCTATGATGAGAGTATGCAATCTTGACACTTGTCCGTTCGGTGTAGCTACACAGGACCCTGAGCTTCGCAAGAAATTTGCAGGCAAGCCAGAATATGTAGTAAACTTTATGAAATTTGTAGCAGAAGAGCTTCGTGAATATATGTCAAAGCTTGGAGTTAAAACAGTAGATGAACTTGTGGGCAGAATTGACCTTATCAAACGCAAGGAAGGCTTAACAGGAACAGCCGCAGAGGTTGATCTTTCAAATATTCTGAATTCTGATTTTGCTACTGAAAAGATTGAATACAACAAGAAGAGCCTTTACGATTTTCAGCTTGAAAATACTATTGATGAAAAGATACTTCTTAAGGAATTCAAGACAGCTCTTGCAAAGGGCACAAAGAAAACCGTTGAAATTGATGTTGTAAACACCGACCGTTCGCTCGGCACTATTTTCGGCTCTGAAATCACAAAGAAATATTACAACACTCTTGAGGATGATACATTCAAGGTTATATGCAACGGTTCCGGCGGTCAGAGCTTTGGTGCATTCATTCCGAACGGTCTTACGCTTGAACTTGTCGGCGACTCAAACGACTACTTCGGCAAGGGACTTTCGGGCGGTAAGCTTGTTGTTTATCCTCCTAAGGGGTCACAGTTCAAAGCTGACGAAAATATCATAATCGGTAACGTAGCACTCTACGGTGCAACAAGCGGTAAAGCTTTCATTAACGGTGTTGCAGGCGAACGCTTCTGCGTAAGAAACTCTGGTGCTTCAGCAGTTGTTGAAGGTGTCGGCGACCACGGCTGCGAATATATGACAGGCGGCAGAGTTGTTGTTATCGGCAAAACAGGCAAAAACTTTGCGGCAGGTATGTCGGGCGGCGTAGCTTATGTGCTTGACGAGGACAGAGATTTGTACACAAAGCTTAACAAGGAAATGGTACATTTCTCCGAAGTAACCGAAAAGTACGATATTTTAGAGCTTAAAGACCTCATCACACAGCATGTTGAGGCTACAAACTCTGAAAAGGGTAAAGAAATCCTTGAAAACTTTGAAGAATATCTTCCGAAGTTCAAGAGAATTATCCCTCACGACTACAAGAAAATGATGTCTGCTATTGCTCAGTTTGAAGAAAAAGGCTTAAGCAGTGAACAGGCAAAAATTGAAGCATTTTATCAGATTGTAAAGAATAAGTAAGGAGGAGCAGTCATGGGAAAGCCAACAGGATTTATGGATTATAAGCGTGAGGATGCTCCTGCATTCTCGGTTAAAGAAAGAATTACAAACTATAACGAGTTCCACGAGCCTCTTTCAAAAAAAGATCAGGCAACTCAGGGTGCAAGATGTATGGACTGCGGCGTTCCGTTTTGTCAGGCAGGTATGCAGATTGGCGGCGGCTTTTCGGGCTGTCCGCTCAACAACTTAATCCCCGAATGGAACGACCTTATCTTTAAAGGCGGCTGGGACAAAGCGTATCACAGACTGAAGGTTACAAATAACTTTCCGGAATTCACCTCCCGTGTCTGTCCTGCTCTTTGCGAAAAAGCGTGCACCTGCGGTGCAAACGGCGATGCTGTAACAGTACGGGCAAACGAGTACGGAATTATTGAAAATGCCTATGAGGAAGGACTTGCAGATGCAAAAATCCCTCATACACGCACCGGCAAAAAAATTGCAATTATCGGCTCGGGCCCGTCAGGTCTTGCAGCAGCCGACCAGCTTAATCAGCGTGGTCACTCTGTAACTGTGTTTGAGCGTTCTGACAGAGTCGGCGGTCTTCTGATGTACGGTATTCCGAATATGAAGCTTGAAAAGCACATCATTGACCGCAAGGTTGACATTATGAAAGAAGAGGGCGTCGAGTTCAAAACAGGCGTAAATGTAGGAAAGGATGTCAGTGCAGCTGACATTTTAAAGGAATACGACAGAGTAATACTTGCCTGCGGTGCGTCTAATCCTCGTGACATCAAAGTACCCGGCAGAGAAGCAAACGGCATTTACTTTGCCGTTGACTTCCTCAAATCAACAACAAAAGCACTGCTTGACAACGATTTGCAGGACGGCACATATATTTCAGCCAAAGGCAAGAATGTTATGGTTATCGGCGGCGGCGATACAGGAAATGACTGCGTAGGCACAAGCATTCGTCACGGTGCAAAGTCGGTTTTACAGCTGGAAATGATGCCGAAACTGCCTGATGAAAGAGCTGACAACAACCCTTGGCCTGAGTGGCCTCGTGTATGCAAGACTGACTACGGTCAGGAAGAAGCTATCGAGGTATTCGGAAATGACCCGAGAGTTTATCAGACAACCGTCAAAGAATTCAAGGCTGACAAAAAAGGAAACTTAAAGCAGGCTGTACTTGTAAAGCTTACTCCTCAGATTGATAAAAAAACAGGCAGAATGATAATGAAAGAGGTTGCAGGCTCGGAATATACCGTCGATGTTGATCTCGTTCTGATTGCCGCAGGTTTCTTAGGTTCTGAAAACTACGTAACAAAGGCATTTGGCGTTGAAACAAACGAGCGCACCAATGTTGCAACCGCACAGGGCAAACATCAGACAACGGTCAATAACGTGTTTGTTACAGGTGATATGCACAGAGGTCAGTCACTCGTAGTATGGGCAATCCGTGAAGGCAGAGATGTTGCCCGTGAGGTTGACGAAAGCCTTATGGGATATACAAACCTGTAAATTTAACCTTATTGTTTTTCCTTCCTATAATATAAAAACGGCAACAGCGAAAAACTGTTGCCGTTTTTGTATTTTATATCATCATTTACAGACAATGTGGAATTACCGTAAATGCCGTAAAAATCGACCTGAACACAATGCTTTTTTTATATATTGAAAAAATATGATTTTTGTAGTAAAATGATTGTTTAGGGAATAACATTCACCGAAATTATACTAAATTCATTTAAAAAGTGGACAAACTTGTTCACTTTTTAATAGCACCAAAGGTGCGTTGAATTTAGAATGAGACGGGCTATGCGTAGCATAGCAGCAGACAGCATAGCTGTATGCCTCAAATAAAATGTCTACATTTTATTTGAGATTAGTATTAGAAAGGAAGTATATTTATGGCAAAAACTGAATTTAAGTCGGAGTCAAAAAGACTTCTTGACCTGATGATTAATTCAATTTATACTCACAAGGAGATTTTTTTAAGAGAGATTATCTCAAACGCAAGCGACGCTATTGACAAGCTCTGCTTTATTTCGCTTACTGATGACAAGGTTGGAATGGACAGAAGCGATTTTAAGATTACAATCAATGCTGACAAAGAAAACCGCATACTTACTATCACCGATAATGGTATCGGTATGGACAAGGACGATTTGGAAAACAACCTTGGTACAATTGCGTCCTCAGGTTCTTACAAATTCAAGAATGAAATGGAAGAAAAGCAGGACGATATTGATATTATCGGTCAGTTCGGTGTAGGCTTCTATTCAGCGTTTATGGTTGCAAAAAAGATTACCGTAAACACCAAAAAGTATGGCTGTGACACTGCGTATTGCTGGCAGTCAAGCGGTGCTGACGGCTATACTATTGATGAAATCAGCAAAGACAATGCAGGAACAGAAATCATCCTTGAAATTAAGGATAATACTGATGAAGAAAATTATGATGAATTTCTTGAGCAGTACAGGATTCAGGGACTTGTAAAAAAATACTCTGATTATATCCGCTATCCTATTGAAATGGATATGACAAAAAGCAGAGTTAAGGAAGAAACAAAGGACAGCGACAAGCCTGAATATGAGGACTATACAGAAACCGAAACTCTTAACAGTATGGTACCAATCTGGCAGAGAAGAAAGCAAGATGTTGAACAGGATGAATACGACAACTTCTATAAAGAGAAGTTTATGGCTATGGATAAGCCTTTGCGTACAATCGTAACATCTGTTGAAGGTGTTGTAACCTACAAGGCTTTGCTGTTTATTCCGTCCTCTGCCCCATACGATTACTACACAAAAGAATACAAAAAGGGACTACAACTCTACTCAAGCGGCGTGCTTATTATGGAAAACTGCGAGGAGCTTTTGCCCGAGCATTTCCGCTTTGTAAGAGGTATTGTTGACAGTGCCGACCTTTCTCTCAACATTTCAAGAGAAATGCTCCAGCACGACCGTCACCTTCTGACTATTGCACAAAATATTGAAAAGAAGATTAAAAACGAGCTAAATGCAATGCTCACAAACGACCGTGAGAATTACGAAAAGTTCTTTACAGCATTTGGCAGACAGCTTAAATACGGCGTTGTAGCTGATTACGGTATGCACAAGGAAGGCTTGCAGAATCTTCTGATGTTCTATTCTTCAACAGAGAAAAAACTCGTAACTCTTGATGAATATGTTGACAGAATGAAGGAAGAACAGAAATTCATTTACTTTGCAACAGGTGAAAGTGCCGCTGCTATTGATACTCTTCCACAGACAGAGCTTCTCCGTTCAAAGGGCTTTGAAATTCTTTACTGTACGGAAGATGTTGATGAATTTGTTATGCAGACGCTTATGCAGTACAAGGAGAAAAAATTCTGCTCTGCAACAAATGATGACCTTGGCATTGACAATGACGATAATAAGGATGAGAAGAAGGAAGAAAATGACGCACTTCTCACTTTTGTAAAAGAAACACTCGGCGACAAGGTTGCAGAGGTTACGGCATCCAAAAAGCTTGTATCTCACCCAGTATGCCTTACTGCTAAGGGCGGAATTTCATTTGAAATGGAAAAGTACTTCAACGCCGTTCAGCCCAACTCAGGTATGAAGGCACAAAGAGTGCTTGAACTTAATATGAATCACTCCGCTGTTAATACAATGGCTTCACTTATTGAAACCGACATTGAAAAAGCAAAGAAATACGCTGAGGTGCTCTATTGTCAGGCAATTCTGATTGCAGGCTTCCCTCTTGAGAACCCATCAGAATACACCGATCTCGTCTGCTCCCTAATGTAATATTTTTTATCACGCTTCATAAGTTAAACTGATATTATAATATTGCGGCCCGAAGATTTACTTCGTCTTTAAGGTAACAATTCATACTTCACAATTAAAGCATTGTGAACTTGGATATTACCAATAAACAGAAGTTTATCTTCGGGTCGTTTTCATTTAAAAACATTGACTCATAATAATAGGAATATTATAATATAAAACAGAAGAATTTCCTATAAAGTAAATAATTATAAATACATTTTGATTGGAGCTATAAAATGAGATTCACCGATAAATACAATTTAACCCCTGAGCAAAGTATATTTCTTGCCAAGAAGAAATGGGATGAAAATGTTTACTGTGGAATGAAGATGGAAAACCGAGCAGTAACCTTTCCGCAAACCAGAACTATATTAAACGGTGTAAATGTACCGAATGTACTGATTGATGATATACAGGCAATACTTAATATGCGTGATGCCTGGAAATTTCTTTTAAGCACTGTCAAAGAACCTGTAACTCTTGAATATATGTGTAAGCTCAACGAGTATATAGCAAGGAATGAAGCACTGGAATGGGGCAAATTACGCACCGGAACGGTCGGCATCTCAGGCACAGAATATGTACCGCCCATTCCTAAGCAGGAGCAGGTAGAACAGGAGCTTGAAGAAATTCTGAATACCGACACTTCATCAACAGAAAAGGCTTTATCCGCTTTTGTCTGGGGTACACGAGGTCAATTTTTCTGGGACGGCAACAAGCGCACAAGCCTGACCTTGGCTAATAAGATTTTAATCACGTCAGGCTCAGGAATATTAACAATAACAGATAAGTATATGGAACAGTTCAATACTCTTTTGCTTGATTACTATAACACAGGCAAAAGTGACGAATTAAAAAAGTTTCTTTATGAAAACGCAATTCAGGGAATCAGCATATAAAAGCAGCCGGTGGGCTGCAATTATTCGTGCAGAAAGCATCATATTAAAAATAACTCCTATGCCCGAGCGCAGACGAACAATTTCCTATAAAGTAAAATTAAAAAAGGTTGTATCAAAAGCTAAAGATACAACCTTTTTTATATGTGTTTTAATATTACAATTTCCAACCGCAATGTGAACATTCCGGATTTCCTTTATCAATATACTTATTCTTCTTATTGCACTGAGGACAAGTCCATAAATCTTTACTTTCTGCATTGGATAAATCATCACCGGTTTTATGTATTTTTGCATTATTCGTTTCATAAGAAGTATTATCTACTTCATATAACTTTTCATTGTCTGTTTCAGAGGTTTCACCGCTTATTTTTCTAAGTAAGTCTATTATTTCTCCAAAACCATATAACAAAAATGAACCAATCCAAGAAAGCAATGATCCTCCTAAAATTACTATGATACCAAGTAACCCAAATTCATTGGATAACATTATGCCAATAATAAAACTAATAATAATTCCAATTATAGTTATTACTATTGCAAGTTTTTTTATTTTTCCTCCAATATTCTCAAACATAAATATCCCCCTTTTCTAAAATACTACATATGTTGTATTTTTAAAAGTATTATACATCATTCGTTGTATTATGTCAATAGATATTTAAAAATTTGGAGGATATATATGCCATACTATCAACGATTGCGTGATTTAAGAGAAGATAATGACCTTACACAAACTCAACTTGTTCAAAAGCTAAATATGCATAAAACTACCTATACAAATTATGAGCAGGGCAAAAGAGATATGCCCTTTGAAATAGCTATAAAAATTGCAAAATTCTATAATGTATCACTTGATTATCTTGCAGGGCTAACAAATGAATATCGTAAACTAAAATAAGGGTTACTTGTTTTGAACAAGTAACCCTTTAATGTTATGTATTAATCAAAAAGCTGTTAAACAACAAATTAGTTGTTGATGAGCTTATCCTCGTCAGACCAACTGTAGAGCTTTCTAACTTCTTCACCGATTGTTTCGGCAGGAACTTCAGCAGCGAGCTTTCTCATAGCCTTGAAGTGAACCTGAGCACCTGCGTCTGACATATCGAGGAGGAAGTTCTTAGCGAATGTACCGTCCTGAATATCTGTGAGAACCTGCTTCATAGCCTTCTTAGTTTCGTCTGTGATAATCTTTGGACCTGTGATATAGTCACCAAACTCAGCAGTGTTAGAAATAGAATATCTCATACCTGCAAAGCCTGACTGATAGATAAGGTCAACTATGAGCTTCATCTCGTGAATACACTCAAAGTAAGCGTTTCTTGGGTCATAACCAGCCTCGCAAAGTGTTTCAAAGCCTGCCTGCATAAGTGCGCAAACACCGCCGCAAAGAACAGCCTGCTCACCAAAGAGATCTGTTTCTGTTTCTGTTCTGAATGTTGTTTCAAGAACACCTGCTCTTGCACCGCCGATACCGAGTGCATATGCAAGTGCGATATCCTTAGCCTGACCTGTAGCATCCTGCTCAACAGCAACAAGACATGGAACACCCTTGCCAACCTGATACTCTGAACGAACTGTGTGACCAGGTCCCTTTGGAGCAACCATTGTAACGTCAACATCAGCAGGAGCCTTGATGCAGCCGAAGTGAACGTTGAAGCCGTGAGCAAACATAATCATATTGCCTGCTTCAAGGTTTGGCTCAATGTCATTCTTGTAGAGAGCAGCCTGCTTCTCGTCATTGATAAGAATCATAATAATGTCAGCCTGCTTTGCAGCCTCAGCAGCTGTATATACCTTAAAGCCCTGAGCCTCTGCCTTTGCCCATGACTTGCTTCCCTTGTAAAGACCGATAATTACATTGCAGCCTGATTCCTTAAGGTTGAGTGCGTGTGCGTGGCCCTGGCTGCCGTAGCCGATGATAGCAATAGTCTTGCCGTCGAGCAAAGAAAGGTTGCAATCTGACTGATAATAAATTGGAGCCTTCATGTTTTCTCTGTAGTCTTTCATTTTAAAAATTCCTCCTTACCGAAAATTCGGTATGTAATATATGTTATGATGCTGTAAGATTATACCGAAACCGCTGCTGTTCCCCTGTCAATAGCGATAGTACCGGTTCTCACAATCTCACGGATACCATAAGGCTTAAGTAAGTCAATTAAAGTATTTACACGGTTTGCACATTCGCAGTACTCAACCGTAACGCAGCTTGGAGCAACGTCAACAATTTTTGCCTGCATAATTTCAACCGTTTGAATGATTTCCGCTCTCTTGGCAGCGGCACAATGAACCTTGATTAAAATAAGCTCACGGCTTATAAAATCGCCCTCATTCAGACGCTTTACCTTGATAACGGGAATCAGCTTGTTAAGCTGTTTTTCAAGCTGCTCAACCACATATTCGTCACCATTTGCAATAATTGTAATTCTCGACACATTCGGGTCGTTTGTAACACCCACTGCAAGTGAGTCAATATTAAATCCTCGACGGGAGAAAAGACCTGAAATCTTTGAAAGAACGCCCGCCTGATTTTCAACAAGAATAGATAATGTATACTGCATTTTCACACCTCATTAAATAGACGGAGTATCAGGGTAAACATTACAAACCAGAATAAACGGTTTGTCGGAATCAACAATACCCTTGATAATTTCTTCTGCTTCTTCGTTTGAGTTAGCCTCGGCGTGGTCGATTCCGTATGCGTCGGCAATCTTCAAAAAGTCGGGGTCACCATTAAGAATTGTAGCAGAGTGACGACAGTCATACAACTTGTCCTGAAGTTCTCTTACCATTCCCAGACGGGTGTTGCGCATAATAATGATTTTTATGTTCAGATTATTACCTGCAATGGTTGCAAGCTCGTTTAAGCTCATCTGAAAACTTCCGTCACCGCAGATTACGATAACATCTCTTGTAGGTCTGGCAAACTTTGCACCGACTGCCGCAGGAATTGAGTAACCCATTGTTCCCATACCGCCGGTTGTAAGGAATCTTCCCTCACGAATGCGGAAGTTATTTGCACACCAGATCTGATTCTGACCTACGTCGGCAACCAGAATTGCCTTTGAGTGGAACATTGCACTGAGGTTGCCCACAAGTGAACGAGGCTCAACATAGCCGTCAAACTTTTTCGGCACTCTTTTCATATCCTTCTGATATGATTTTACGGTTTCGCTCCACTGCTTCTCAACAACAAAATCGCCGATTTCGTCGCTTAATTTATTCATAACATCACGCATATCGCCTACAATCGGAATTTCTGTCTTAACATTCTTTCCGATTTCAGCAGGGTCAATGTCAATGTGAATGACTGTATTTTTCTCGCTCATCTGGTTTGGAGCAGCAACTGCCCTGTCACCAAGTCTTGCACCGCATACAATCACAAGGTCAGCCTCGTGAAGTGCACGGTTTGCAATTGCCGTTCCGTGAGTTCCGAGCATACCAAGATAAAGTTCGTGGTCGCTCGGCATAACACCGATACCCATCATAGTTGAAATGAGCGGAATTCTTGTTTTATCAACAAATGCCTGAATCTTCAGCTTTACGCCTGAGCTTAAAACACCACCGCCTGCAACAATGACAGGACGCTTGCTGTTCTTTATAGCTTCTACTGCACGCTTTACCTGAACAGCGTGACCTTTTGTATTGGGTTTGTATCCTATAATGTTGACGGTTTCAGGGTAAACAAACTCGTCAATGCAATTTTCCTGAATATCCTGAGGAATATCAATCAATACAGGGCCCTGACGACCTGTTGAGGCAATATGAAAAGCCTCCTTAAAAACACGAGGCAAGTCCTCGGTTTTTTTGACGAGATAGCTATGCTTTACAAAAGGCTCGCACGCACCGGTAATGTCAGCCTCCTGAAAAACATCTCTGCCGAGCAAATCGCTCTTTACCTGACCTGTTATGGCAACCATAGGAATAGAATCCATATATGCGGTTGCAATACCTGTTATCAGGTTTGTTGCACCCGGTCCGGAGGTGGCAACACATACGCCCGGTCTGCCGCTGCATCTTGCATAGCCGCTTGCCGCATGAGCTGCATTCTGCTCTTCACGCACAAGGATATGCTCAATGCTCGAATCATAAATTTTATCGTAAAACGGGCAAATTGCCGCACCGGGATAACCAAAGACGACCTTAACGCCCTCAGCCTCCAAACATTTTACCATAATTTCAGCACCGCTAATCATTATGTTTTTGTCCCTCCTATCCTTATAATTAATTTGACGAATAAGTATCTTATCCTATTCGTTTACATTATATTATACAATAAACATCTTTAAATGTAAAGTTTTTTTCGCAGCTTAAAGAGTTTTCTTACAGTTTTCTTTTTCAGGATATGTTATTAATATCCGACCACTTGTGATTGTGCAGTTCTCCCTTGTTTAAAAGCTCGGGAAAATCCCACTGTCTTAAAACCTCATATGCAGCTACTGCAACCGAATTTGAAAGATTAAGACTTCTCGCTTCGTCAATCATAGGAATACGCAGGGTGTTGTCAGGATACTTCATCAAAAGCTCCTCGGGAAGTCCCTTTGTTTCCTTACCAAACAGAAGATAACTGTTGTCGGGGTACTCAACATCAGAATATTTATGCGTGCCCTTGGTAGAGAAGAAAAAGTATGTTCCGCCCTTTGTTTTTTCAAAAAAATCGTCAATATTTTCATAATATGTAATATCAAGGAAATGCCAGTAGTCAAGTCCGGCACGCTTGAGCTTTCTGTCATCAATCTTAAATCCTAACGGTTTTACAAGATGCAGACTTGCACCTGTTGCGGCGCAGGTGCGTGCAATATTGCCTGTATTCTGAGGAATTTCAGGCTCAACCAGCACTAAATTTAATTTTGCCAAAACTTTATCACTCCGATTTTAATTTGAACTGTTTATTTGAATTATAAATCGTCAACAATAATATTGCAAGTTTTATCTTGTAATTTTATTTTTTTAAATATGTTTAGTAAAAGTATTTGAAGGGGTGACAGATTTATGAGTTCAAGACCAATGATGAATTTGGTAAAAGGTGCAGCTATTGGTATGGCGGCAGGACTTGCAGTAGGTTATATGAGTAAAAAAACTATTGACGATAACCCAAAGATGAAACGCAAGGAACACAAAGCAATGCAGGCGCTTGAGTCGCTTATGGACACCGCACAATATATGTTTAAGTAGCAGCCGGTGGGCTGGCAACCAGTGGGTTGCTTTTGTCCGGGCAAATAGGTTTAATATTATTATACACTTCTATGCCCGAATGATTTAACAGCATTTTTCTATAAGACAAAAAGCTCCGTAATCCTGATTGAATTACGGAGTTTTTATTTATTAATATATGTTAGCTTACATAGCCGAGCGGATCTGTCTGAACATCATTTACTCTTATTTCAAAATGAAGGTGAGGACCTGTTGAGTTGCCTGTTGAACCAACATAGCCTATTACCTCTCCCTGTGCAACCTGCTGACCTGTATATGCTGCAACCGAGCTCATATGACCGTAAAGCGTCTTGTAGCCGTTACCGTGGTCGATAATTACATAGTTGCCGTAGCCGTCGCCCTGATTGCCTGCAAGAATTACCGTGCCGCTGTCTGCTGCTACGATTGGCTGTCCATATACTCCCCCATCGGCAATATCAAGACCGCCGTGAAGTCTGCCCCAACGAGAGCCAAAGTCACTTGTGCGGTTGTGTGTATATGGAAGCGGCCAGATGAATGAGCCTGAGCCATATGATGAAGAACTTGATGTGCTTGATGAGCTTGTACCTTCTGACGAAGAATCGCTTCCCTTTACAACAACCTCATCAACAGCTTCTTTAATTACTTCTGAATCTGTTTCATAAGCATCTGTCTGAACACCGTCAACATAAACCGTTCTTACTGTTACTTCTTCCTCGCCGTTTTCTCCCTCAGTTTTGACCTTTTCATAGGAGGAAGGTTGTGACTCGTCATACTCTGTTGTTATATCATAGGCGATTTCTCTTGTGTAAACAATATCGGTTGCCAGCTGAATTGAAAATTTTCCTTCAGCTTTTTCAATAATCTCATTTACAGACATAATTTTAGACTCATCAAATTTGCCGCTTCTGACTTTTACATCATTTGCAAACTCAGTCGTTGTTTCATCATCATAATCCTTACGATAATCAACAAGAACCTTGTCAAGTGCCGCATTAAGCGCTTGCTCTTCGCTTGTTGCACCGATAAACTCGTTGTCTATGTAAAGACCTACACAATCCGACTGAAGATTATCCTCAATTAATGCCTTTGTAATAATTGTATGAGCATTGCTGTTAAGCTCGCTGAATGCTTCGTCCGCAGTTGAAACATTCTCGGTTGAAGCAAGGCCATAATCTATATCCTGATTATCAACGTACCCATTATAATTTACAGGCGAGGACATATCCTTTGTACCTGCAACCGGCAATTCACTATTTTGCACGCCGATTGCTCCTGCCGCTGTCACAAATGAAAATGTAACAAGAAGTCCGCAGGAAGCAAATGCAAGAATTGCTTTTTTGCTGAGCATTGCGTGAGCTCTGCTTCCTTTGAAAGATGTACTGCAAGCATATCTTCTGCCGTTCACAGAATTAGTCTTTGAAATTTTTACAGATGATACAGTCTTATTTTTACTCTTGACTGCTGAATTAATAACAAGCTTTGAAGCTCTCTTAACAAATCTTACTGTCTTTTGAGCAGTATTGAGTTGATTACCTTTTATTTTCTTTCTTTTGGCAGATTGAAGATTTTCGATTTCACCGAAACCGTCCAATCCAATGAACTTCGTCTCCAAAATAATTTCTCCTATCCAATTAACTGTTACATTCTTGTAACAAACTTGACTACATAATTATAACCAATTAATTCTTAAAATGCAATATGTTAATCAAAAAAGTGTCAAATCAGATAAATAATTCCGATTTGACACTAATTTTAAAGACAAAGTTTACAATAATTCTACAAATTAATTATACTTTAAGTTATCTATAGTATAATTATTTAACTCTTTGTAATATTTTTTTAATACTTTTACAGCTCCTGCAAAATCGTGTTCTTTGTAATTTCCGCACTCAGCAGCTGTATTTCCCGGGATTTCACCGGTGTGCTCCGAACATTTTTTTATGGTTTCTTTTATTAGGTCAAGTGCCTCTTGCTGAGACATATCCCTTACCAAAAAGTAAAAACCCGTACGGCATCCCATTGGTCCGAAGTAAATTACTCTGTCGGCATATTTGCTGTTTCGGGCATAAGTAGCAAATAAATGCTCAATCGTATGCATAACGGGATTCGGCAAAAACGGCGGAGTATTCGGCTTTATGAAACGCAAATCATATGTTGTAATATCCCCGTCAATTCTGGATACATACGCACCCGGCACAAGAGTATCGTGATTAACAGTAAAGCTTGCAATCTTTTTCATTATGCTTTCCTCTTTTACATTTTAATAGTACATATAAATCATAACATTCAAAATCCTATATGTCAATTTTTACACTGCATTATCAAATTCCAATCAAAAAAATAGGCACACATATGTGTGCCTCAACATATATTTAATTATTATTTCTTGCTGAACATTGCGATAAAGTCAATCTTGCCGATAAGCGGAAGCTCTTTGCTTTCGCCCTTAGCAGCATTAACGATACCGATAATTGCAACTACAAGGAAGAAAATGCTTGCAACTGAAAAGATATAAGAAACAGTTGTATAAATACCAAACATTGTCCAAGGAAGTATATTCCAAAGGATGCCCTTGATGATAGCTGTTAAAATTGAATAAGCAACTTCAAATACACAAAGTGTTAAACCCTGTCTTGCGTGGAACTGAGCAAACTTTGAATCCTTTGCTGCAAACATTGGAATAAGGAACAGAATGCCGAAATAAGCAAGAATACCCATAGCCTTGTTGTTCTGAGCGTCAGCTGCATCATCATTCATTGGCTGCTGAACAGGTGACTGATACTGCTGAGGCTGTGTATTTACAGTCTGCTGTGCTGTTGCCTGAGCTTCAACAGGTGTGCCGCATGATGAACAGAATGTTGCACCCTCAGGAAGATTTGAACCGCAATTTTTGCAAAATGACATAATACTTTTCTCCTTTTTTATTATAAAAATAGATATGAACAATTCAGATATTTTATTCATCTGAATGCTAAACAATTATATATTTTCTGGATTATATTGTCAATATTTCTACAAAAAATCAGCATTTACAACAAATAATGCTTTTCACACAATGTTCACATTCGTTATTTTTTTTACTTAAAAAATGTAACCTTGTAAAAAAAGCAAAAAATATATAGTGCCAAGCGTTAAAATTGGCAATTTAACCGGTAGTATCAGTATAAAGATAAAGCAATCACATTCCGAACATTACCGCAAAAATAAAGCACGGAGCATTGATATATACCCCAAAACTTTGACAGCTTTAAGAGATGCATATCATATTCCGTGCTTTTGATATACTTTTATATTTAAGCAAACACCATATATAAAAGATTATTTTTTCAGAACCTCTTCAAATGACATCTTTATTCTTTTAAGTCCTTCCAAAAGAAGCTCATCCTCAATTACAAGAGGAGGCATCATCTTTACAACTGCGCCTTCCCTGCCTGCACATTCACAAATAAGATTCTTCTCAAAACACTTTTCAATCACCTGCTCAGAAATCGCAGAATCAATTTTACTGACATCTATACCCCAGATAAGACCTATACCTCTTAGCTCAAGACGTGAATCAAGAGAAAGAATTTCACTCTCTATGAAATTCCTTACAATTTCACCCTTGCGCTTTGTTTCAGCTTCAATATTATTTTCAATAAGATACTCAATTGCTGCTTTACCGGCAATAAATGAAAGCTGATGTCCTCTGAATGTACCGTTATGTTCACCGGGCTTCCAGTGGTCGAGCTCGGCAGTGTGAAGCACTATTGCAAGAGGCATACCGATACCGCCGATAGATTTTGACATTACTACAATATCCGGCTTGATGCCTGCACGCTCAAAAGAAAAGAACGAACCTGCTCTGCAACAGCCAACCTGAACATCATCAACAATCATAACGATTCCGTTGCGGGTACAGAAGTCACGGACATCTCTTAAAAATTCATCAGAAAATACTCTGATACCGCCCTCAGCCTGAACAGTTTCCATAACCAATGCAGCAGGCTTTTCGACTGCTGAATGGTCGTCATCAATAAGCATCTGCATATATTTTATTACATCAAGACCCTCAACCATATAAGGAGCAGGAATGTGAGTAACATCAGTGAAAGTCGCATTTGCGGCGTTACGTGCATACATTTCTGATGTAAGAGAAAGTGCGCCCTGAGTCATACCGTGAAAGCATCCCATAAAAGCAAAGATGTTTCTGCGTTTTGTTTCCTTACGTGCAAGCTTGATTGCAGCTTCAATTCCGTTTGTGCCGGTAGGTCCTGCAAACATAATTTTATAGTCGTAGCCTCTTGGCTTTAAAATCTTCTGTTCAAGTGTCTCAATAAACTCTCTTTTGGGAACGGTATACATATCAAGTGCATGAATAATACCGTCAGTCATAAGATAATTTACAACCTTTTCTTTGATATAGCTATTATTGTGACCATAGTTTACAGCGCCTGCACCGCAGAAAAAATCTATATATTCATTGCCGTCTTCGTCTTTCATTACAGCACCCTTTGCGTCTGTAAATACCGTTGGAAAATGTCTGCAATATGAACGAACTGAGGATTCATACTGTTCAAATGTGCTTGTTTTCATAAATTATACCCCCATAGTTTCGGTTAATAAATATCTGCCAAGAGCGCCTTGCATAATTTCTTCAATTTGCACAGGTTCATCCGGAAGCAATACGAGCAGTTGTATGCCGCATTTAACAACATATCCGTCTTCACCCTGACTGTTTTTCAATTTATAGCAATCATCAAACTCAGTGCTGTCAAGAGCATTTGAGATGATGCTTTTCATACCTCTGTTACCATCAATACCTAATCCGCCGATTACAAATACAATGTTGAATTTATTGAAAGCATCCGTAAGCTGCTTTCCGAAATCTCCACTATTATTTGCAAAAGTCGATTCAACAAACCCCAAAGAAAGCTGTGAAAAGCTTTTTCTAAGTGAGCGTTCACAGAACGAGGTTTTGTGTGCAGAGTAAAAAATCACTTTGCAATCCAACTGTCTGTTAACCTCCGTTCTGATACTCAGGCTTTAGCTGCGGTTCAAAAATCGGTGCAATCGACATATCATACTTGACTTTATCGTATTCAAGCTCCCAGCCTTTAAAAATATAATCATAATATTCATCACTCGGCTTAACGGGATCGGCGGGCGCAGTCGCTGCCTTGCCGTCCTCAACCTGCTGAGTGCTGATTGTGGAGCCGTCATAATTTATGAATGTTACCGTATGATATATTACCATACTTGCCGAAGACTGCCGTGAACTTGATCCTGAACCTGAACCTGACGAACCCGATGAGCCGCCTGAACCCGATCCCGAACCTGATGAACCGGAACCTGAGCCTGACGTAGATGAAGTACCCGAATTAGAAGTATCCTGTACCTCCTGATCCTTAAAATCATAATCACCGGTGTACCAATCAATCTGGTCTGCTTCATAGGCAGTACAGAAATCTGTCACTGTCGGACGAGTACCTCCGTAAACTGAATAATACACATTAGGCCATACTGCATTCTTATTGAGAGATGCCTGTGAGGTATCAACCTTTGCAGATTCACCGTCACGCACCTTGCGTGCAACAACTACTGTTCTGAAATTTGTAAATTCATATGAACAGGTTGACAGCGTAAGAAGCTGGTCATCCTCATTCACATCAACAGGACAGTTTATCAGAGAACGAATTTTAACATTATAAACATAGTTCATAAAGTCCTTTTCATTCTGGAAATTGCCAATCATATAGTTAAAGAACTCACCGTGTCCCGAAAGGGTGTTTGTTTTGAACACTGAAATAATTTTATAAGTACCGTCGCCGTCGGGCGTATCAAACTCTATTGTAGGCGCTTTCTTATAAAAATCAAGATTACCCGAGGTTCCGCCGTAATTCATAAGATCACCGAACATCGAGCCGTCATTCATATGATGACCGTGCAGTACAAGATTCTTGCTGTCAGTTCCCTCGGTACAGCGATAATCAACAAAAATACTTCCGTACGAGTCGTATCCACCCTTATAGTTATGCGACAGATAGAACTGATAATTTCTGTTATCATCTTTGTTCCAAAGAACTGGATAGTCAATTTTTGTGTCTTCTATCTGTATCCAGCCAACAATGTCTTCATTGATTTTCTTAAGCTCATCCCAGTCGATACTATCGTCAACCTCTTCATTATCGGGGTTATCACTTTTTTGTTCCGTTCTGTGGGCAATTTTCTGGATTTCTCCATTAAGCTGTGAATTCTGCATACTGAGATAAATCATATTATATGCCAAGAATCCGACCGCAGCAAGGAAAGTAAGAAACGCTGCAATTACAATAAGCTTTCTGCCAACCTCTTTCGGCTTATCTCCCGGCAACGGTATAAATCTGTTTGCAAAGCCGGTTTTCTCGGGTACAAATTCCCTGTTACTGAAGCCATCAGGATAATCGTGTGCCGATCTTTCAAACACTTCGATTACTCTTCTTGCAGCAAGAGTAATAACATCTTCAATACTTTCGCCTGCAAGAGAAGCCCAAGGCAGAACGCCCACCTTAATCCCCTTATACATAAAGCAATAGCCTCTGTATCCGTTGCCGAAGTCACCAAGATTAAAAATCCTCGACTTCTTTCTGAACATTCTGAACTCATCATCAAGCTCATCCAGCTCACTTTGAGAAGCTTTGCGCTTTTTGGCTTCTTTATATGCTTTGTTACGCTTTTTCCAATAATCCTTTGGAACAGGCTCATTTTCAGCACGCTCTGCGCTTGCAACCGTTTCTGCAAAATTCTTTCTGAAACAAGAGCTGTCAGTAGCAGTCAGCGCATCAGCAATCAAAATCATATCGGGTTTTGTATCGCCCGACGCAACAGCGTCAACTGCCTTA
Source organism: Ruminococcaceae bacterium UBA7075 (assembly GCA_002493635.1). Lineage (GTDB taxonomy): Bacteria > Bacillota > Clostridia > Oscillospirales > Acutalibacteraceae > Ruminococcoides. Next base: position 32,364 of record DKZL01000066.1, read on the forward strand.
CGGATTTTTGTTGGATTAAAGGAAACCTTTTTAACAGATGCAAGATTGTGTCCAAGCTTTTCAAAATTTCGCTTGATGTCATCTGTTTTTTGTGTAAGCGTCAGGGAGTTATTTTTTTTGTCTATAGATAAAATACTAATATCCACTACAATTCATCCCTTCAAAATCAGTCGTCGTTTGCTGAAATCTTTGTCACCTTCAAATTATCAAGGGCCTCGGCTACAAGCTCGTCAAAGCCTGCATTTTCCTGAGCTTCCTTAACACATCTGAGCACGGGACGGGTACGAGGATGTTTTGGAGTAAACACCGTACAGCAGTCCTCATAAGGCTCAATAGAGGTTTCGTATGTGTCAATTTTATATGAAATATCAATTATTTCCTGCTTATCCATACCTATAAGAGGTCTGAACACAAGCATATCAGTTGCTTCATCCGTACAGCCGAGCGCCCCGATAGTCTGGCTTGCAACCTGTCCAAGACTTTCGCCTGTTATCAGTGCCTGACAATCATTATCAATGGCAATCTTTTCAGAAATCTGCATCATAAGTCTGCGCATAATGATTGTAAAAAGCTCTTCCGGACAATCGTTTTTAATTTTTTCTTGCAATTTTGTAAAAGGTACGGTGTACATCGTCATTGAACCCGAATACCTGCTGACCTTTTGCAAAAGCCGTACAACCTTTTCCTCTGCCCTGCGGCTTGTGTACGGAGGGCTCGCAAAGTGGATTGCCGTAAGTCTTATGCCTCGCTTTGCCATCATATATGCGGCAACAGGCGAATCAATTCCGCCGCTGATTAAAATTGCCGCTCTGCCGCTCGTTCCTACCGGAATTCCTCCTGCACCCTTTTCGGGATTACAGTGAATGTAAGCGCCGAAATCACGGATTTCAACGTATACAATAAGCTCGGGATTGTGAACGTCAACCGTAAGATGAGGAAAAATTTCGAGTAATTTTCCTCCGAGTTCCCTGCATATCTCAGGTGATTTCAAAGGAAACTGCTTATCGCTTCGTTTTGCCTCAACCTTGAAGGTTTTTACTGATTTAAGTTTTTTTTCAAGATAAACAGGAGCAGATTCAAGCACCGACTCCATTGTTTTCTCATCACATACGGCAGCCTTGCAAAGAGCTGCAATACCAAAAACCCGCTTTGCTCTTTCAAAAGCTTCATCAATATCGCAGTCATCGGACATCGGACGGACATAAATTGTTGACTGCGCCGAGGTTACCTCGTATCTGCCGGTACCCTTGAGGGCAAATTTTATATTCTTTTTTAAAACATCTTCAAAGGAACGGCGGTTCAAGCCCTTAAGGACAATTTCGCCGTCTTTGAGAAGGATAATTTCTTTCATAATATTTCCTGTTCCCTATCTGTGAGCAAGCGTTTCAAGACCTGTCCTGATGCCGTTGCACAGAGCGTCTAAATCTTCTTTTGTATTATACTTTGAAAAACTGATTCTTATGGCACTGTCGGCTCGGTTCTTGTCAAGTCCCATTGCACTCAGAACATGGCTCGCCTTGCCTTTGGCGCACGCACTGCCCGACGATACAAACACATCAAGCTCTTCAAGAAAGTGTAGCATTGTTTCGCTTCTCACTCTGCCTGCTGAAATATTCAGAACATACGGCAGATGATTTTCAGGCGAGTTAATCCTCACTCCGTCAATTTCCGGAAGTCTTTCCTTTGCATAAGCCGAAAGCTCCGATACTATATTGAAATTTGCGTCAATGTCAAATTCACTGACAGCCACACCAAAAGCCGCAATAAGCGGAAGTGCCTCTGTACCGGGACGGAGTTTCTTTTCCTGCTCGCCACCGTACTGATGCGGAATAATCCGCACACCTTTTCTGACAAACAAAGCACCGCAGCCCTTCGGAGCGTGAACCTTGTGTGCACTTACACTAATCAAATCAGCGTTAAGTCTTTTTGCATTTATTTTCAGCTTGCCAAATGCCTGAACTGCGTCCGTATGGCACAAAATTTCACTGTTCTTATCTTTGACAGCAGAAAAAATATTTTCAACAGGCATAACTGCACCTGTCTCGTTGTTGACCGTCATCACTGACACCAAAACAGTTTTATCATCAACAACCCGTACAATGTCATCAGCATGAATAATGCCGTCGCTTTGCGGAGCAACACGCACAACCTCAAAGCCGTCCTTTTCAAGCTTATCAGCCGTTTCCATAATACTGCTGTGCTCCACAGAAGAAATGACAATCTTATTTCCTCTGCGTTTTTTCGCCTGTGCAGCACCGAAAAGAGCCGTGTTGTTTGCCTCTGTTCCGCCGCTTGTAAAATATACTTCCTCGGGCATTGCACCAAGTGCTCCGGCTATAATTTTTCGAGCCTTTGTAAGCTCTGCCTCAGCCTGCATACCCTTTAGGTGAAGTGACGACGGATTACCGTAATTCCGGGTCATTATCCTGAGTGCAGCCTCCGCCGCCTTTTGAGAAACCACTGTTGTGGCACTGTTATCAAGATAATGTTCCAAAGCATTCTCCTCCATTGCACATAATGTATAAAATTATACATCTATCATTATACAACACAACTATAAAAAAATAAAGTGAAATTTTTAACATAAATCAGAAATTTTCGGCAAGAATAAAGTCAACAACTAACAAGAAAAAAGAGGTTTTCAAAATGGTTTCGCAAAAGCAGTACGATAAAATGGTAAAAAAAAGCTCGCCCAACAGCAAAACACTTATTAACTGCATAAAGGCATTCTTAATTGGCGGTTTAATTTGTGCTATCGGTCAAGGATTTATGAATCTCTATAATTATTTAGGGCTTGACGAAAAATCAGCAAAAACGCTTACATCGGTAACTTTGATTTTCCTCGGTATATTTATGACGGCAGTCGGAGTTTATGACAAAATTGCACGTCATGCAGGTGCAGGCACCCTTGTGCCGATTACAGGCTTTGCAAACTCAATGTCATCTCCGGCTATTGAATTCAAGGCAGAGGGTTTTATAACGGGGCTTGGTGCAAAGCTGTTCATCATTGCAGGTCCGGTAATTGTGTACGGCGTTTCAGCTTCAATAATTTACGGTGCAATACTATGGATTTTGCATATGTTCGGCATAACGCTTTTTTAAATAAAGCAGGCAGTGGCCTGCACTTATCCGAGCAGAAAGCACCATATAAAAATTAACTTCTGTGCCCGACTGTTTACGAGCAATTTCCTATAAGGTAAATAAATGGGCGCTGCAAATTTTAGTCATTTGCAGTGCCCCTGAATTGTTTAATTATTTAATTATAATGCTGCTATTGCCGCTTCGATAAGCGCAATCTGCTCTCTTTCCTTTGCAGCCTGACCCTTAACTTTTTCAATTACAGCTTCGGGTGCCTTGGCAACAAAGCCCTGATTATTCAGCTTGCCCTCGCTCTGAGCAAGGCGTTTCTTAACCTGCTCAAGCTCCTTGTTAAGACGTGCAAGCTCTTTTTCCTTGTCAACAAGCTCATCCATAGGAATGTAAATCTTTGCATCTGCGGTTACAATTGTAACTGCTCCGTCAATTTCAAAGCTGTCTGCAACCTCAACCTCACTTGCAGACGCAAGCTTCTGCATAAACATCGAGCCGTTTTCAAAGGTTTCAGGGAACTTTGTAGCCACATAAACCTTTGCTTTTCTTGACGGTGGAACGTTCATCTCGGCTCTGCGGTTACGGATTGCACGAATTGCGTCCATCACACGCTCCATTTCTGCTACAGCCTCGGGGAAGTCAAGCTCTGCATTGTATTCGGGATACTTTGCAAGCATAACTGTTTCTCCCTCGTGAGGAATAGTCTGCCAGATTTCCTCAGTTACATACGGCATAAACGGATGCAAAAGTCTTAAAATTTGGTCAAGAACATAGAGGAGCACCTGTCTTGCGTTCTGCGCACTCTCGCCCTCGCTGTTAAGTCTTGCCTTTGTAAGCTCAATGTACCAATCGCAATAACAATCCCAGATAAATTCGTAAACTTTCTGAACAGCAACGCCAAGCTCGAATTTTTCAAGGTTTTCATTAACCTCTTTGGCAACTCTGTTGAGAGTTGAAATAATCCACTTATCCTCTGTAGTAAGCTCAGTCGGCAATTCATTCTTAACATCAAAATCATCAATGTTCATATGAACATAACGTGATGCGTTCCAAAGCTTGTTTGCAAAGTTAGCGCAAGCCTCAACACGCTTTTCAGAGAAACGCATATCATTTCCCGGTGAATTTCCTGTTGCAAGGAAAAATCTGAGTGCATCTGCACCGTATTTATCAATTACTTCAAGCGGGTCAATACCATTGCCGAGTGATTTTGACATTTTTACACCGTTTTCATCACGAACAATACCGTGCATAAATACAGTGTTGAACGGCGGTTCACCCATATGCTCGCAGGCTGAGAAAATCATTCTTGCCACCCAGAAGAATATAATATCATAACCTGTTACAAGTGTATTTGTAGGATAGAAATACTCAAGCTCAGGAGTCTTTTCAGGCCAGCCGAGTGTTGAGAACGGCCATAGTGCAGAACTGAACCAAGTGTCGAGGGTATCCTCATCCTGATTCAAGTGATTTTTGCCGCACTTCGGACATACAGTAGGAGTTTCCTTTGAAACAACAACCTCACCGCAGTCATCGCAATACCACGCAGGGATTCTGTGACCCCACCAGAGCTGACGAGAAATACACCAATCCTTAATATTTTCCATCCAGTTATAATAAACCTTTTCAAAGCGTTCAGGTATAATCTTTGTTTTACCGTCACGAACAGCCTTAATTGCAGGCTCTGCAAGCGGCGCCATCTTTACAAACCACTGCTTTGAAACCATAGGTTCAATCGTTGTATGACAGCGATAACAAGTGCCTACATCGTGTGTAAGCTCCTCAGTTTCTTTGAGTGCTCCGATTTCTTCAAGGTCTGCAAGAATTGCCTTTCTTGCCTCCATTGTTGTCATTCCTGCATATTTTCCGCAGTCAAGAACCTCAGGCTCATTCTCGGCAAGCTGTCCTTTAGCTTTCAGCTCGTTATACTCTTCAACATCCTTTGCACCTGTAAGATGACCGTCATATGTAAAGCAACGAACCATAGGAAGATTACAGCGCTGACCAACCTCAAAGTCGTTAGGGTCATGAGCAGGAGTAATCTTAACAACACCTGTACCCTTTTCCATATCTGCGTGTTCGTCACATACAATAGGAATTTCCTTGTTGAGCAGAGGAAGAATTACGTGACAGCCGTGCAAATGTTTGTAACGCTCGTCATCCTTGTTGATTGCAACAGCAGTATCGCCAAGCATTGTTTCGGGACGTGTTGTTGCAATTTCAAGATATTCTCCCGTTTCCTTAACCTGATAGAGCAGATGCCAAAAATGGCCGTGCTGTTCCTTGTATTCAACCTCAGCGTCGGAAATTGATGTACAACAATGCGGACACCAGTTTACCATTCTGTTGCCACGATAAATTTTTCCGTCCTCATAGAGCTTTACAAAAACTTCTTTTACAGCCTTTGAACAGCCCTCGTCCATTGTAAAACGTTCACGCTCCCAGTCACAGCTTGAGCCGAGCTTTTTTAGCTGACTTGTAATTCTGCCGCCGTATTCCTTTTTCCATTCCCAAGCACGCTCAAGGAATTTCTCTCTGCCGAGGTCCTCTTTGGAGATTCCCTCTTTACGCATAGCCTCTACAATCTTTGCTTCTGTTGCAATTGATGCATGGTCAGTACCCGGAAGCCAAAGTGCACTGTAACCCTGCATTCTTCTCCAACGGATAAGAATATCCTGCAAAGTTTCATCAAGTGCATGTCCCATATGCAGCTGCCCTGTAATATTTGGCGGTGGCATAACGATTGTGTACGGTTTTTTATCCTTATCTACTTCTGCGTGAAAGTAGTTGCCTTTAATCCAAAAGTCATAAATTTTATCCTCAAACTCTGACGGCTTGTAGGATTTAGCAAGTTCCTTTGCCATAGTCATTTCTCCTTACATTCACTTATCATCAAGGGATTGCACCCCTTGCATATACCTTTATATTATCGCATTTAAGTTACAGATTGTCAATGTTTTTTAGTCCGCTTCAAAGTCGGTTTTTAATATCAACGTGAGTTCGGGAGAAAATTATTCGCTGTCAAAACAAAGAGAAGGCTTTTGGTGAATAAAATAGTAAGCAACAAGAGCGGATAAAAGATTAACAAGAAATTGTCAACAGAACAATGTCTTGAATGCCCGATTTGACAAATTTTTTTATTTTCTTAATTGACAAAGGGACTGCCGCAAAATCCTTCGATTTGCGACAGTCCCCGAAAAGTTTAATTACATTGCAATTGCCGGAAACAAAGCAGGATAAACCGCATTAAAAATTGCCACCGAGCAGATACCGCAGACCAGTCCGAGCAACGCTCCGACAATGACATCGGTAAGATAGTGAACCCTAAGGTAAATTCTTGAAAAAGAAATGAGAGATGCAAGAATAATAATCGGAAGAAAAGCAGTCATTCTGCATCTTAAAAGTGCAACGCCTACCATAGCAAAAGACGCTGCTGTGTGACCTGACGGAAAGGAATAGTAACGTGGTCTGTCTACAATTAAATCATCATCATCAAGCTTGTGACACGGACGGGTACGTTTGACAATATTTTTTAAAATTATCTGTCCCATAAGATGTGCAATACACAAAGCAATAATAAAATTGATGCCGGTCATTCGCCATTTTTGATTAAAAAGGAAAGGCAGGCAGATTATCCACCAGATTGTGCCGAATGTACCTGCATTTGAAAATAAAATCATAATCTTATTAAGAGCAGGTCTGTGAATTTTGATGATGTGCTCAAGCACTCGGTCATCAATTCTTTGAATTTTTCCAAACACAAACTTGCCCTCCTTTTTTCTATCTGCTATAAAATTTCTTTTGCAATTTAAATATTACAAAGCAAAAAATGAATTTCACACACAAAAAATATTATAAAGAAAATAAGAAAATAACTTATTTAATAGTAATACAATATTATTATAACATAAGAAATTAAATTTGAATAGTATAATTTGCAAAATTATCTGTTTTTTACATTTACAAGATGCGCTATTGATGGAATACTTGCACCCTGACCGCTTGATGTCGGACTCATAAGCGCTCCTGTTGCCATAAACAGGATATTTTTAAGTTTTCCGCTCTGCATATCATTTAAAATTTTAGAGCAAAAAACCGAGCCGGCACAGCCGCAACCCGAGCCGCCTGCATGCACGTCCTGCTTATTGCGGTCAAAAATCATAAGTCCGCAGTCATTGTGTTTTTGCGTAATATCAATGCTCTGTTGATTGAGAAGCTGACAGAGCAGTCTGCTGCCAACCTCACCTAAATCGCCGGTTAAAACAAGGTCATAGTCAGACGGCTTTGTGCCTGTATCATCAAAAAAGTTTTTCAGAGTATCTGCGGCGGCAGGAGCCATTGCCGCTCCCATATTATTTGCATCCTTAACACCGAGATCAACTATTTTGCCTACCGTTGCCTTTGCAACCGACGGCCCTTTTTTGTCATTCCGCAGCACACAACTGCCTGCGCCGGTAACTGTCCATTGTGCCGTCGGAGTGCGTACTCCGCCGTATTCAAGAGGAAAACGGTATTGTCTTTCAGCCGAGCAAAAATGCGACGACGTAACGCACATTGCAGCATTTGCCGCACCGCTTTCGACAAATACCGACGCCATAATCAGTCCCTGAGCCATTGTTGAGCAGGCTCCGTATTGTCCAAGATACGGAATATTAAAATCAAGAAGTCCGTAGCTTGAACCGATGCACTGATTAAGAAGATCACCTGCAAAGATATAGTTGATTTCATCCGCTGTGGTTTTAGCCTTTGAAATTGCAAGCGAAACAGCCTCAGCCTGAAGACTGCTTTCAGCCTGCTCATAAGTGTCCTTGCCGTTATAGCTGTCAAAAATAAGTTTGTCAAAGCAGTCGGCAAGCGGGCCTTGTGATTCTATTTTTCCTGCAACACCTGCGTAACCGATTATTGAAGGCATTTCCTCAAAACCGACAGTGTGTGCTCCTATTCTTCTTATCATACAAAAACTCCCTTCTGCAAATATTATCTGCAAAAGGGAGTTTTTTATGAATTTTATTCTTCCTCATTTTCATCGGGATCGCTTTCGTGCGATTGAGATTGAGTTGGCGGTTGTGTTTCCTCCTCACTGCTCTGAGTACTGCTTTCCTGATGCTGAGTAGAAGATTGTGGCTTCGGCTTTTCCTGACTGCTCTGAGAACTCTCCTGTCTCTGAGCCGATGACTGGGAATTTCCGCTTTCTGTATTAGAACTTTCCTGCTTTTTAGGCTTTTCCTCTGACGAACTGTTCACGCTTTTTGCGTGAGAATCGTTTTCAGCGTCATAGAAAACTACTCCGTGATCAGAATCCAGATCATAGGTAGATTTTCCGAGCGACTCACGGTCAATCTCCTTGCCGTCCTTGATATATACTCTGAAAGCTTCAACTGAATAACTGCTTTTGCCCTTATCAAGCATTTTATTTTCGGTGACAATTTCATCATAGTTTGGTGACTTATATCCCCAGATTGAGACTGTAAGCACGTTTCCGTCATAAACCTTACATTCGATAAACATCTGATAGTCGGTAGGATTTTTTAATTTTAAATCAAGTCCCGGATAGTCAATGGTAGCGTCAAGTCCCGTTGGAACATAGGTAGATGCCCACTTGTGGTTTGACCTTTCCTCAATATCCATATTTGCTCTGATTGCAGCATTGTAGATTGTTGAGCTTGATTGGCACAAACCGCCGCCGATACCATCAACGAGCTTACCATCTGATATTACATGTGCAGGTAGATAACCGTTTTCTTCAAGATTTGAGTCACCCGTGCATTTATTAAAAGACCACACCTCGTCTGGCTCAATAATTGAACCGTTGCAGGCTTTTAATGAAACCTCCATATTATTTGTACCGTTTGCCGTATTATACGAAACCGTTTCATACTTTGCAAGCTGAACAATATTGGATTTTACATCGTCAATCTGAATATCAGCCTCTATGCTCTCGCCCTCTGCCTCAATACGTATCTCAGACGCATCACTGTCAAAAAATCCTGTAATTTTATCTGTGAGATCCTCGCTGTCAATTTTATAGCCGCTCTCTGCCTCGGCATAGGTAAAGCGTTTCTCAGCATACGGTTTAAACTCCGAAACATGTGCATTGACTGCGTCCTTGTTAATGGTTTCTTCAACCTCTTTGACTTTGTTATCAATAGAGTCCTCAGTCACTGTCGCCGTAATAACATAGCTTGACATTCCTGTTGTGCCGATATTCTCGGATGCAGAAGCCTTCTTGTCAGATTTGTCCGCAGTATAGCTCTCGTCCGACTTAATAGTCCTGAGAACCTCGTCTATATCATATGTATATTCAAAATCCTTTTCGTTGAATTGTATAACTTCGCCGTTTGCATTAATTGAAATACTTAATGGTTTAAGAAATTTATCTTTATTCTCTTCAAGAATTTCCTTTGCCTGTTCAACGGTTTTATTGCCGATTGACACGCCCGAAACAACAGTGCCCTCCGCAAAACGGAAAACATAATTGGTTTCTTTTGAATTATCAGAGCTTGGTGAAAACGCCAAATTGTAAATCACAAAGCCCGCAACACTGACAACTGCCAGTACAGCAACTGCGATAGCTGACGTTATAATTACAATCTTCTTTTTGTTTTTTTTCAAATTGTCTGAACTGCCGCCATTTGCCGGTTTGAAACGCTTGCCTCTGCCTGCTGACGGTTGATTAATATCAACAAGCGTATCTGCCGCATCATCAGGACTATTATCAGACTTATCTTGTACTTGTTCACTGCTTTTTTTACCCTTATTATCGGCGTACTCTTTGCTGTCGGAATTTTCATATACCTCTTCGATATTTTCCTTATTGCCGCAAATGTCAACCATTTCATCATTATTAATAAGGTTGTCATTATGGTTTGCCTTCAAAATATCACCCCATATCAATTAGGATTGCAAAATTAATAACCCAATATGTATACCATAACAATATAAATATTTTACAATAAATCTTTTCAAAAATAAAGAGAAAAATAAAAATATGTGAATAAAAATAATACAAATATGGGCTATAAAAATAATACAATTTTGTTACAAACCCATTTATTATAATTATTCTTCCATTTATACCATTTTTTACTTGATATTTTCAGATTTGTTACATTAAAATTTTCAAAAAATTATTGAAATAAATTTCTTTAATGGTATAATTATTTTTAAATGGTGTCAATATATTTTTGACATCATATACTGACCTCCGCTAAAAATGACTATATTTTTTGGCTATTAGTAGTTAGGAACGGAGTTTTATTATGAATATACTTATATTTACTGCCTCCACCGGCGGCGGTCATAAGCGAGCTGCCGCTGCCCTTGAGGCAAAAATACATTCTTTAAGCAGTGATTGTGAGGTTAATGTCGTTGACGCTCTGAAGCAGGTCGGAAAACTGTATGACAAAACTGTCTGCGGCGGCTATCATTTTATGGCAACTAAAATACCGCAGATGTACGGTGTAAGCTATAAAATCACCGATAAAAAAAGTGTTATTTATAAGGCTGTTATGGACTCAAACAAAATGGTTGCAAAAAGACTTTTGACAACTATTAACACACACAAGCCTGATGTTATAATCGCCTGTCATCCCTTTGTAAGCTCTATGCTTTCAAAGCTTAAGGAAAAGGGATATTTAAAAAGCGAAAAAATCATTTCACTTATTACAGATTATGATTCTCACAGAACATACATTGGTAAAAATGTGGACGCCTTTGTACTTGCAGAACCTCAGATGGCTAAAAAGCTGATTAAAACATATGATGTTGATCCGCAAAAAATTCATCCTCTGGGTATTCCGATTTTTGACGAATTCACTTCAACTGACTTTGACAAAGAAGAAATCTGCAAAAGAGAAGGACTTGACCCGAATAAGCAGACCGTACTGCTTATGGCAGGTTCATTCGGTGTTACAAGCGTACTTGATTTTTATAAGGAGTTGGCTCTTGAAAGCGAAAACCTGCAATTTATTGTAATTACCGGCAACAACAAAAAGCTTTACAAGCACCTTGAAGAACTCATAGATGAAATCGGCACAAAGGATAGCACAAAGCTTTTGTACTTTGTTGACAATGTGTATGACTATATGCATATTTCCGATGTTATTGTAACAAAACCGGGAGGATTAACCGTTACCGAAAGTCTTGCGTGTCATCTGCCCCTTGCAATTTACAGTGCATTTCCCGGGCAGGAGCTTGACAATGCAGTCTTTCTCACAAAACAAAATGCCGCTTTGCTGCTTGACAAAAAAAGGGGTGCAGAGGAAATAATCGAGTTGCTTGAGGACAAACCAAGACTTGAAAGTATGCGTCAGACCTGCAAAAGACTTTCTATACCTAACTCTGCTGAAAACATTTTTAAACTGGCAAAGAAGCTTGCCGAAAATAATTAAAAAATTGAGGAAAATCATATGAAAAAAATAATTTCACTTTCTTTGTGTATTGCGTTATCTGCTTTGACGTTATGTGCCTGCGGCGATAATACGCAAATGAATTCAAAAGAAAAACTGTCGGATAATCACAAACGCTCAACTGATGTTGAACAGACATATAATTATAATGACGGTGCAACCGACTCACCGTCCACATATAACGAATTTAAAAACGAAATTACCGACTTTGAATTAAAGTTTTTCAGAAACAGTTTCAAAGAAAACGAAGGAACTATGTTTGTAACCGCTCCGATAAATGTTGTTGCCGAGCTTGGTCTGCTTGCTAACGGTGCGTCAAAGGATTCTCAGACAGAAATCCTGAATACATTGGGCGACGATATTAACCTTGATACAATCAACGAGTGTATGTCATACTTTATGAGCCGTATTCAGGCGGTTGCCGGTATGGAAAGCGAAAAGATTGACGAGCTTACCGGCAAAAAAATAACTTCGGATACTACGAACTACGTTAAATTCAAACAAGCATTGGTATTCAATGACACACTTGATGTCAAGTCCAAATTTTTACAAACAAATGCAGATTATTACGGCTCGGATATATACCGTTTAAACTATTCGGATGAAAATTCTCTTGTAAAGCTTAATAATGAATTTACAGATTTTTCAGACCATACCGTTGATGAACTTAATACCGAAAACAGCCTGATTTCAATTTTAGGCGCAGATATTTGCGACACCTGGCTTGATGCCTATTCACAGGATGATATAGAGGAAGGCACTTTCAAGGCAGGCTCAGGCGACAAAACGATTAAATTTCTTAAGTCAAACGAATCCTATATGCACACAAAAACAGCACAGGGAGTTGTTAAATACACCTCAAAAACTCCGCTCAAAATGGTGTTTATAATGCCGAATGAGGATATAACGCTTGACGAATACATAAGCAACTTCACAAATCTTGAGTATCAGAATCTCTTTTCAAGCATAGATGTTACAAAAAAGGCAACTGCAAAAATTCCTGAATTTTCAATAGAAAGCAAGGAAACGGCTTCAGATATTACCTCAGCCGTAAGCAGCAGCGGACTTTATACGCTGTTCACCGATGAATCAACCTTTGCAAATCTGACGAACTCAACCGAATTTATGTTTGACAATATGTTTGAAATCAGTCCAAAGCTTACTGTAAATGCAGCAGGAATCGGCGGTAATTCATCAAATGATGCAAAACAGATTCTCGCAAAACGCACAACCGAGCTTGAATCAACTGATGTAACAGTTGAATTTAACCGCCCGTTTATGTTTATGCTTATTGATAATGAGTCAGGCATTCCTGTCTATATGGGTACTGTTGATTTTTAAGATTCTATATTTTGCAAAACGGTGCAGTTCATATTGAACTGCACCGTTTTTAGTATAATTATTTTAGGAAACTGCCTGTTTTATTGAAAATCACCGCCACAGGGCAGTAAAACATTACGGATATGCTGTTTGTCCAATAGTCTGAGTTTAATCTCCATTGCGATTGGTGCCGCTGCCGGTAAGGAAATAATTGAAAGTTCATCAAAAATCAGTTTACTTTCATATCCAAATTCGCTGCATATACCTGTAAGAAAAATCGGTACTTCATAATGTTTTGCCATTTCACAAAAGTTTTGCAACGGCTTTAAAGCTGTTGCAAGTGTACCGGAATGAAATCCCTCAATGAGAATTGCTTTTATATTACTGTTAAGCTGCGGATAATTGATGTCAATTCCGCTTTTAATAATTACTATATCATTGCATGATGAAATATTAATTTTATCAAAAATAAACTTACTTTCACTCTCGGTATAATCCGGATTTGCTATAAATTTACCATTTTCGATATAACCGAACGGCATATCAAAAATACTGTACAGACTGTCGCTGTATGCACTGTGAGCAAGAAGTCTGGTTGCCCTGTGGATTTTGGGCATATCATTGTTATTCTGATATGCAGCAAACACTCCCCTGCCCTGCCTTGCTTTTATAAAATCCACAGCCGCACAAAAATTTTTAAACCCGTTTGAACGTCTGTCTGCAAGCGGATAATTTGCAGAAACCACAACCATAGGCAAATTAATATCTGAAAAGGCATAACCTAAAAATGCCGATGTATATTGCAGCGTATCAGTACCGTGGGTAACAATTATGCCGTCAAGTTGTGAAAAATCATAATTTTTAATTGCATTATACAGCATCATCAGATAATCGCCGCAGAGATTTTCACTCAAAATAGTATAAGGCTTAAGTATTTCAAAATTAACACTGCTATCAAGCTTATTATACATATCAAGCAACAGATAAGAATTATTTTCGTCTGTACTAAGAACAACGTTTTTCTGCGTACAGCTTATTGTGCCGCCTGTAAAAACAACAAGTATTTTCATATTTTTTATCACCGTTCTTTTGGACGCTTTATAAGCTTGAATTAATATGCAACCATTGCGACCCGAAGATATACTTCGGTTTTATGGTGAACATCATATTTTACCTTAACAATCCGTAGGGAACGACACAGGGTCATTCCCTACAAATGTTGAAAAAATTTCCGATAAATATGTAGTTTATTTAAATTATATGAATCTTTCCTTAACAGTTTGTAGGGGACGGCATCCCTGACGTTCCTCCCTTAGGTTTCTGCTAATTTTCGGGACGTCTGGGTATTCCCTTAATAAGGGAAATGCCCGCAGGGCAAAGGGTTTGCCGTCTTCGCAGAAGAGCCGTCCCCTACACAGAACTTCATTTATTATTAAAATAAACATTAATTTTATTGTATGCATATTTTTCTTACAAATGTATTTTACCCGTGATTTTTTCTATGGTAATTTCAATTACATCTGTTCTGTCATACATCTGTTTTATTTCTTGAAGTCCTGCTTCTTTGCAATCAGCACAGTACTTATCCAGAATAAGTTCAAGCGCATGATGACGGTCATCGGTCATTCGTTTCGCCGTGCCAAAAACTATTGCACTGCGAAAACGTGTTGAGCGTTTTTCGGGGACAACCTCGCTGCTTTCAACCGCAGTAAAGCACACCTTGTCACAAAATTTAAGATTTTCCTGCTTATGACCGACATTAAAGGAACAATGAAAATAAATTTTATCTCCCTCGACAACATGGTTTACGGGCACACCGTAAGGATAACCGTCCTCGCCCACCGTCGAAAATACTCCGCTCTCAGCATTTGCCAGAATCTGACGTGCAGTCTGTTCGTCACACTCTCTGTCTTTTCTTCGCATTTTATGTTCAATCACAATATCACCTTTTTATTTCAATAAAAAATCAAGACTTACCGAGAATATTTCAGAGAATGCTTTCAGTTCTATATCCGTAACATATCTTTCGCCGTTTTCGATTCTTCTTATTGCAGTTTTATCCATATCAATGCCTTTTATCTGCATTTTTTCGGCAAGCAATCTCTGAGAAGTTTTTTCCGGTAAATTCTTTCTCAATACAGCAATTTTTTTACCACACAAATTTCGGGTGCCATCCTTTGCTTTATGCTTAAACATTTTATCCTCCGTATAATCAAAATGAGTATTTGTATGACTCATATTAATTTTATGGTTTATATTCATTTATAATATCAAGTATTTTGCTATGATAAACATTGCCGTTCAGCACATCTCCGTTTGGAGAAAAACTAATTGCTCTAATATCTCTGGGATTCTCCTCGTATGGACTTGAATAATCTGTATCATCATCAAAATATTCACTTAAATATTTGATAGCATTCCCACTTGGAAAAATAACATTTCCTGAACTAACAGGAATATTTAAATAAGCAAATTCATTGATAATTTTCTTTGTCTGTATGTTATATGGATTATTGTCCTCCTTGCTGATCAGCCATGCAGGACTCAATATTATTGAAACACCGGATTCAACAACGCATTCAGCAAAATATTTGACAGGCTCTAAAGGTATTGTTTCTTGATGAAAAGCATCAACTGATAAAAGAATCCTACATACTCCGCTATCAGCAAGCGATTCAACAACTTCCCTGATTCTTATTCTGTTCTTAGTGAAAAATCCATTGGTAATAATCTCCCTTTTCGGTATCTCCATCTCTGTTGCAGTTTTATGTATCTTACAAACCACTTCAGGATAAAGTAACGGTTCTCCTCCAAAGGTCATCAATGATTCAATCTTGTAATTCTTGCATATATCACGAATTGCATTTACGGCAATATCTGCATCTATATATCCTGTACAAGAGCTATGGTCTCCTTCAGAACAATGCTTGCATCTTCCTGTACAAGCCATAGTAACAACAAACTCAATTCGATTTAAATTTTTTATATATTCATTCATAACAAACTGCATTCCTTTCAGAAATAAATTAGTAATATCCAATTTTTGAATGATGCAGTTCTGACAACATAAGCATTGCTTTCAATTAATCTCGATACAACCTGTTGTCAGTATTAGAACTGCATCGAGTAGTTAATTCGTTTTCTCACCATTATCTCCTTTTACAGCTAAAATCCAATTTGTCGAGCTGTCTCTCTATATTCAAATGATTCACTTTTGCAAAAAAGTGAACATTTCCATTTGTTTAGCAATTTAGTCTTCGATGAATAAGAATTTAAATTAGTTCTTTACTTTCAATCCAAAAGCAAGCCAACGACCGTCGGGATCTTCAATAACAAACTCTTTATTCTGATAGTCAGTCATATTTAAAGACTTAACAATTTTTATTCCTTTTGCAACAAACTTTTTTTCAAGCAATTGTTGATTTTCTGTATATAAATATGCGTCATATCCATATCCGTATATTTTTCGATTAGGCAACACTTTGTCCGTATTTGCTTGAAGTAGAATAATTTCAATATTGTCTTTATAAAGACAAATATGAGGTTCTTTACATTCCAAGTATTCAACTGCTCTGAATTCCAACTTCGACACATAAAATTCTTCAGTCTTTTTTATATTTGGAACAGGAAAAATACAGCTTAACCCCATTATGCTCATATTTCATTCACACCTCTAAACTCCCATTTATCGATTCATCTTTTCAACTGACAGATTCAGCAACAGAAATGTTATCATAAATAAAAAACGGATACCAACAAAGTATCCGTTTTTTGGTGCGCCAACAGGGACTCGAACCCCGGACCGACCGGTTATGAGCCGGTAGCTCTAACCAACTGAGCTATTGGCGCTTATATTTCGCAAGGATTATTATATCAAATTTAAATATCGTTGTCAACGAAATATAAAGATTTTTTAACTTTAAACTTCACACAAAAACAAAATTCTCCTTGTAATTCCACTTCACATCATAGCAAAGGGATGTTTATTGGACATCAGCTGAATTATAATTTAATTATAAAGTAAACGACGCACCAAAATCGGAGGAATTATTATGTTGAATTTTTGTATATTTGTATTTATTATTTATGCTGTTGCATCTTCGGTTAGAGCAATTCTAAGAGGAGATTTTCTTCAAAATGTCGTTATGTTTGCAAAAGCTTTTAAAAACATTGAAAACAAAAACAAAAATCCTGAAGAAAAGCCTAAGATTGTCCGCATAAATCAGTGTAAAAATCAGGAAAAAATCAATAAAATATCAAATCAAACCAAACGTGCGGCTTAATTGACAAATTCAAACACGCTGTGTATTTATTCCGTTATTATATTCCAGCTTTGCTTTAATCGTTCAAGCGAGAACGCTGCATTTGCCGGACTTGTTGAAGGCAGCTTTACTGCCGGAATATTAGTGACAGGGTAAATATACTTTTGATATAAATTATAGGATGTCGTACCGTTGGCAAAAATCCGTGTAACCCTGCTGTTGTCCAGAATCGCCGAAAGATCATTCGGAACAACATCCTTAATTGAACTGTCAGACGAACCTGTTATTGTACAGGAGTGAATTGTATCCCACATTGCAATATTATGTTTCAGCACCAGTTCAGACTTTTCTTCCATTGTCCGAGGTATTTCTTCATTAAAAAGCTCCGCAATAAGCCTCCAGAAGCGATTCTGAGGATGTCCGTAGAAAAACTGCGCCTCTCTTGACTTAACAGACGGAAAACTGCCAAGAATAAGCTTTGTGCAATATTTATCATACAACGGTGGAATCGGATGAATTATTCTTTGCGTATCACTCATACTAAGCCTCACATCCGTCAAGATACATTTTCTTAATTATAGCTTTTCCTGTCGGCGTCTTAAAAATCTTGTCATACACTTTTTTGATGCTTTCAACGCTTGAATTATCTTCAAAGAGATTAACAATAAAATCTGCTTCCACAAGTATCTGATACGGTAAGGTATTTATGCAATTATAAGTATGATGATGTGCCACAAGATATTTTACATTATCAATAAATTCTTTCTCATATCCAAGCCTGTTAAGCAATATTTCTGCTTCGGCAGGCCCTTCAAGCTCTTGATATTTGCCTGCGCTTGAATTGTACTTTTGCTCACTTAATTTTATGCCAATATCATGAACAACAGCCGATACCTCTAAAAGTTCCTGCTCCTCAGCACCGAGCTGTTCTCCCTCACCAATAGTTTTTGCAAATGAAAATACTTTTAGAAAATGATTAATTCTGCGTACATCTGTACCAAAATATTCAATCATTGCATTGATAACTTTTCCGGTTCTTTTCATACTTTTATCCCTATTTCTTCATCTTGCGAATATACGCAAATGTCTTTTCCTCGCCCTCATCCCTGAGCATCTCCAGCAATTTATTAAGAAGTGCCTCTGTGTTCGGGTGCATTCTGTTCTTGCCCTTTACACGTAAAAAGTATGTGTAGGGGTCGCTGTCCTTGTATTCCTTACCGTTATAAATCTTGCTTGCAGCAACACGGTCGCAAAACATTTCAATCACATAACGGACAGGCATTTCTACATTTTCAATCTGCTTTGTTTTTGGATTGTAATCATTCCAATATTCATAGTGGTGGCGGTTTCTTCCCTTGTGATGCATCCACGCCCTTGAACAGCCGTAAATCTCCCTCTCCTTCTCATTAGGACTGCGTGTACCCTGATAATACTTTGCACCGGGAATAAATTCCGTAGGAGAATACTTTGACAAATCGTGACGAAGCCCCTGCCACAATATTCCTGCCTTTGCGCAGTTAGCAATTACCTTGTGACGATGCTTGGTTATAGTTTTAAAATGTTTGATTGGATATCCCATAAAAAATCACCACGTTTATTTTATCATATTATTTGGAAGTTTGAAATATCTCTTGCGTTATTTGTCGAAAAAAGTTATAATAACCTCACGCTGTTACCAAAATCAAAGATTTTGACAGCTGAGAGAACATTGAAACATAATTTGTCCAATGCTTCGCATTGGAAACTTCGTTCTCTTTGTGCTTCGCACAAGAATTATGTTATAATAAAAGAAATTAAAAATTTGTAATCTTTTAAAGGGGTATTTATGAATAAAAAAATATTTCTTTCCCTCTTAGGTATTTTTATTGCCAGCTCAGTAACAATGTGCGTATTTATGTTTACACCACAGAATAATTCTATACCAAAATATGAGCCAATAAACAATGATAATACTGTTGTGCAAAATGGAACTGTTGACCTCACCGACATAGACACTACTGTTTCATTTATGCCAAGTGTTCAAACACAGGATGATATTACCATTGCAAACGGTAGTTCGGCAATTATTCCATTATCTGATATAGAAGAGCAGACAATTATCGGATTTGAATGTAGTGACGAAAACATTGTTACGGTAGATGACGGAGGCAGAATTGACGCACTTCAAGAGGGTGTAGCAGAGATTACTGCTAATTTTTCAAACCTTGGCTCGTATAAATATAAAGTAATTGTCACAGAAGCAGAGGACAAGATTGAATATGACGGATTTTCAACCTGTATTCTTGCAAATACCGACATTTTGTCTGAAAACATACGAACCTTTACAGGCAAACAAAACCTTTATTCAATCAAAGTAAACCGTCAGATGAATTGCGTTACTGTATATACTTATGACAGCAAAGGCAAATATACTATTCCCATAAGGGCAATGGTATGCTCGTGCGGACTTAACGGCGGCACAATTCTCGGCGATTTTAAAATATACTTCCAAAAGGAATGGAATGCTCTGCTGAATGATGTGTACGGTCACTATGTGAGCGGAATATCAGGAAATTATCTGTTCCATTCCGTTCCATACTATTCAACAGACGAAAACAAACTTGAAACCGAAGAATACAACAAGCTTGGCAGTGACGGTTCACTCGGTTGTGTAAGACTTGCTGTTGCCGATTCAAAATGGATTTATGAAAACTGCCCTGTCGGCACACCTGTTACGATTTATGACAACAGCAATCCGGGTCCTCTTGGAAAGCCCGAGTTAATGCATATAGCTGATTTAAATAATGGCTGGGACCCTACAGATGATGACAAAAACAATCCATATCTTATTCAAAAACCTCAGATAAGCGGTGTTTCCGACAGAACAATCAATGTTGGTGATGACTTTGATATTTTGGACGGTGTGAGCGCAGTTGATACCTGCGGCAATGACATTACAGATAAAATGGTTATAACAGGAAATGTTATAAGCTCAAAAGCAGGCGAATATAAGGTAACTTATGAAGTTGAGGACGCAATGCACCGAACAGCAAGAGAGGATATTGTAATTACGGTCTTAGCTTAAATATAGAATATTTCAAAATAAAAGGAGCGGTCAGACCGCTCCTTTTATTTTTGCTGTTCTGTTATTCAATTACAGCCATTCCTGCAAGATGTTTTTGGATAAGAGTTACATCATCAATGGAAACTGTTCCATTCTTGTCAACATCAGCAAGCGCCATCTGTTCCTCTGTAAAATCCATCGTATTTGCAATGTACTTTTGAATATCTGTTACATCGTCAATGCTAACCTTTCCGTCACCATCAACATCACCCAATTCATCAAGATCTTCTTTCACTATTTCATATGGAAAATTATGATTTTTTGCCCATTCAAGTCCGTATGAATTGTCATATACATAGAGAATAACATTGGGTGATTCAGAAAAATCATTATCATTCATTACCTCAACATATTCAGGAATTGTTACTTTATTAAGTTTAGGACAATTTATATATAGAGGATATTTTGCATCTGAATTAGGATACTCTGCCTCAACTAAATTGGGTAAATAGCTTAAATTATGTTCACTAATTTGTATTTTTTCTTTTCCAGAAAAGCTTATTTTTTCCAAAGGGGGAACTAATGTAATTGAAAACTTTCCTAACAAACTAACGTTGTATGGAATTTCTAAATCTTTATTTTGATAATTTTCAGGTACGCAAAGCAATTCATCTTGCGATTTATTCATTAATATTCCATTATAAGATGAATAAACTGGATTTTCTTCGTTAACATAAATGTTCTCTAATACTTTCTTCCAGACAAATACTTCTCCTTCGTTTCCTTCTATATTAAGCTTTTTAACTGTTTTCGGAATACTAATATTTTTTAGGGTATTCATTCCCCATACCACACCACGGGCTATTTCTATTGAAGATACTGTAATATTATCTATGGTTTCCGGAATTATTATATATGGATCATCACTATCAACATATAATATGCTAGCTGTACCATCACTTAACACTTGATATGTAAAGCCACCGCTTGTGTTAGTATCGCCAACACTTTCGCTGTCTGTTTCTGACGCACCTGCTGTAAGTGGTGCAACTGTCAGTACGTTCAGAATCATTATGACTACAATGCATAATGAGGTTAATTTTTTAAATTTTGTTCTCATACTAATTCCTCCTAATTTTTTTATAAAATAAAAAGTGCGCAGCCAAAGCTACGCACGAAAAACGCATAGCTCCGATTGTCGCCAAACAAAAATTTTACATCCATATAAGAAAGTATGCAAAATAGAGCCTGCATTTTTACCAATAGATAAAAACACATACTTTCCTAAAATGGATATATAAAATTTTTGTTTGGCTCTTACATTTTAGCACAACTTTCCAAAACTTGCAATATATTTATATTTGTTTTGGTAATAGTATTATAGGGACTATTAGTCCTAAAAGTCAATAGGACTATATGTACTATTCTATAATTTTATTGGTGATAGAAATGAAGTTACGAATAAGAGATTTGCGAGAAGATAATGATTTGACACAAAAAGAAATTTCAAAAATTCTTATGTGCGACCAGTCGCTTTACTCAAAATATGAGCGGGGCGAGCGTGAAATCCCTCTTAACCTACTCATTAAATTAGCCGATTATTATAAAACAAGCCTTGACTATCTTGTCTGCCGTACCGATAATCCGAATCTTTTATAATTTATGGGATTTTCCGTAGGGTATTCCCTTATATTAAGGAAAATGCCCACAAAGCAAAGGGTTTGCCGTCTTTGCAGAAGAGCCGTCCCCTACAAATGTTAAGGAAAAATTAAAATCACACTATTTAACACCATACAAAAAATCGGCATCCCGAAAAGTTATTAAACAGTTCGAGATGCCGATTATTATTTATTTGTATTTTTTACCATCTTGCCGAAGAATTAGCCGCCTTAGCAAGTGATTTTTTCTTTTTTGCAGCATAACGAGCATATCTTGTATTTGTTTTTCTGTCACGAATGAAGAAAATCAAAGAAAGTGCGCCGAGAATTACTGCCACAAGTACAAACCAGAGCCAGATACTTGCTGTTTTCTTTACTTCTGCTGTTGCAGCAGAAGTAACAACAGTTGATGATTTTGAAAGTGCTCTCTTTGTTACCATATTAGTTGTTTCAGCCACTTCTGATGCTTTGTCTGCATATGACTGATTCTGTTCATTTGAAATTATGTAACCCGATACATTTGTTACTTCGGGAAGCTGAACAGGACCTGCCTCAAGTGCTTCGGAATTTACTGTTGCTGTTTCAGCCTCTGTTGCGTCCTCAGTTGCATCAGTAGTTTCTTCCGTGTATGAAACTACACCTTCATAGTAGAAAAGTCTATAATGTGTTTCGTCATCAACAACACCTGTAGCATCCACATCGTTTGCTGTCTGGAAAGCCTTAATGGCTTCTGTTGTTGCATCATCAAGCTTGCCTGTTTCTTCGCCGTTATAATAGCCAAGTTCTTTAAGTCTGTTCTGAATTGAGGCAATCATTTCTTCATCTAAACCTTCAGTTTCCTCAACAGGCTCTGTTGTTTCTTCAGTTTCCTGAGCATTTGTTGTTTCCTCTGTCTTTGCGTGCGGAGCATCATCGGAATAAAGAACTTCTCTGTCTGAACCTGCAATACCGTCAACAGTCAAGCCTGCTGCCTGCTGGAATGCTCTGTATGCCTGTTCTGTACCGTCGCCGAAATTACCGTCAACTGCACCTGTATAGAAACCAAGCTCTGTAAGTCTGTTCTGAATCTTCTTTACCTCATCGCCTGATGAACCGTTTCTCCAAGAAGTAGGCTTTGAGTCGGAGGATGAATTTGAAGAATTTGATGATGAACCGCTTGACGCTGTTGAAGACATATCAGACGGAGTCTGACTTGAACGACCCTTTGAGTCAAAATAATATGTTGTGCCGTCAATCGTTCTTGATGTATCAACTATGTACTGACCGTTTTCATAATAATAATAGTCACCGTTGAATTTTTCCCAACCGTTTGTAACATAGCTTACTGCTGCAAGCTTGAACCAGTATGTCCATCCATTATAAGATGAGATACTTTCATAACAAACGCCGTATTCATCTCCTCTTGCGTCAACCTCCATACCGTCGGCAATATATACACCGACATGACCGGGACGCCAAAGTCCAAGCCCGTGTACTCTCGGAACACCTGCGCTGACTGAACCTGTTTCCGTAGCTGTATTAAGCTGCGGGTCGCCACATCTTTCGCCGCCGCAATATGAATAAATAAGTCCGGAACAGTCAACAGCACCGGGAGTTGCACCGCCATAAACATATGACCAACCACTGTAATAAGCATTAAGTGCATATTCAGCCAGACCTGCGCCCGTACCGCTTGCACTTGCTGATGTTGTTGCTCCAAACACGCATACACTTGATAATGTAAGTATGCTAAGGATAATTGCAGTAAGCTTTTTAATCCTGTGCATTTTAAAAACCTCCAAGTAATTGCTAATCACAAATTAATTTACATTGCCGAAACCTTTTATTACAAGTTCGGTAACATTTATTAACAAATTTGTAACTATTATAGCATTACTTTTTCCAAAAATCAACCCCTAAGCACGATTTTTTATCTTTTAGAGAATTTTTACATCATATTATACGGAGACTATATAATTAACGCACATTAATTTGTATACTTTGGTTACATAAAAATTACAAAAAGCAACCGGTGGGCTGCACCCATCCGAGCAGACAGCATCATATAAAAACTCAATTCTGTGCCCGACTGCTTCCAATTATTTTTATATATAGTAAAAAAGTTGTTATGCTGAATTTCCGGCACTGATTTTAGCACTCAAGCCTTTTATCTGCATCATAATATCAGCGCAACGCTTCAATCCGGCTCTGAACACATAATCAAATTCGCCTGCCCAGACCTTGACTTGTCCATTAAACCCCTGCTTAAATTTATATACGCCGAAATTTTTATGCTCCATATCGTACCAATACGGTATTCCGCAAAAATCATAGGTATGACAGCCGTCCTCGACTGCCCTTTTTATCATTGTCCACTGCATAAGATAATTAGGCATATAATTTCTCATTTCATTTGAAGAACAGCCGTAAACATAGCTCATTGTGCCTGCATACTCAATGCACAAAGCACCCGAAAGTGCCACACCGTCTGCATAACACATACACAATTTTGCCTTGCCGTCAAAGCTTTTAAGCAGATTTCTGAAATACTCCTTGGACCTCATATCAAATCCGTCACGAGCAGAAGTCTGCTTCATCAAGGCTTCAAAATCATCAAGCTTATCATCCTCATAAAAATCACACACAACACCTTTTCTTTGAGCCAGCCGAATATTATAGCGCCACTTTGACTTAAAGCCTGCAAACACCTCGTCAGTGCTTTTTCCTGAAATGTCAAGAATATAATTTTCACGGCACTGCACATTATCATAGCCAACCCTTTCAGGATGATATTCAAAACCAAGGCTTCTTAAATTATTGATTGCATAAATATCCCTTTCGTCAATCAGAGGGTCAATCTTGAGCAAATAGGCATTATATTTTTTTGCAATCTCACAAAGCTTTTCAAATATTCTTTCCAACACACCCTTATTGTGCATATCGCATACAGGACCTCTCGGAGCATACAGCATTGCAGTTTTCAAAAACGGAATTTTTTTGACAAGCACAAGCATCGTACCTTCAATATTTCCATTTTTATCGCAGACTTCTATATATTCAGCGTTCCAGCTGTTCTTCACTTTTGCCCAGTTTACGGATTGCATAAAATTACCGTTCTTATCACAAAATTTTTCAAAATTTTCCAAACTCATACTCAAACCTTCTTTTGTTTTTTTATTCATTAGAGAATTTTTGTCCTGTTTTAGTTCGTTAATTTTTATACATTAATACTAATCTCAAATAAAATGTAGCCATTTTATTTGAGGCATCCAGCTATGCTGTCTGCTGCTATGCTACGCATAGCCCGTCTCATTCTAAATTCAACGCACTTTTAGTGCTATTAAAAAGTGAACACGCTTGTCCACTTTTTAAATGAATTTAGTATAAATTTACAAATCAAACATAAAAAAGGTTCAAAAGCCTTTCCTATGACAATATTATTATAGGAAAGGCTTGTTTCACAGTTTATTCAATTTTGTATCAAATTTGTATCATTATGATGCGTCAGTATACAGACCTTTTTCTGAAACATAAGAATTACCATTTAAGTAAATATCAGGAAAAGCACACATATACAGATACGAAGGCTCGGCAAAAACTTCTCCTGAAAATTTTGCAGCCGTACATCCAAGATACTCATTATACTTATATTTTAAAGAGTCAATATCACCTTTATATTCATCTGTCACTGCTTCGCCGCCTAAATCAATTCTGATTTCATACACTTTTTTGTTATCACGATTGTATATAAAAAAGATTTCTGCTGTTGAGTAATCATTACTATTAATAAAATCAACAGACATAAGATTTAGTGTAAAAGGTTCATTTCCAACCACACCGCTTACTTTGTAGCAGTTGCAATAATTTGTATCGTAAATATGCAAAACAGATCCGAACATATTTTCAATATGTTCATCTTTCATAGCATCAAAGAATGACCCCATCGCCGAAGAAATTTCATCATACATTTCAGTTGTTACCGTACCTATATTTTCATTTATCCATACCGGAGAGGACTTTTCCAAGAGAAGTTGTACTTCATCATACTCGGTTGCAATTTTTCCTTCGGAATATGAAAATATTCCGTCATTATGAGTTTGTCCCTCTTGAATATTGTCATTAATATAGCTGTATCCGTACGGAGCAATAACTACCAGAGCAGTTACAAGCAGTAATGAAATTACGCTGATAATATACTTCATTTTAGCTTGTTTCAACACACTCACCCTCCTTTAAAACAGCAATCGGAACATCAAAAGAAATCGCCGTTCCGACACCGACTTCACTTTTTATGTCAAGCGATGAACCGTGCAGTCTTGCTATTTCATTGCACAGAGCAAGCCCTATACCTGCGCCACCCATACTGCGTGCCCTTGATTTGTCAACCATATAGAATGGCTCGGTAATCTTTGAAATCTCGTCCTTTGGAATACCTCTGCCGTAATCGCCTACACAAATTTCATATCTGTCACCCTGACAAGCACCCCATACTATCACCTTACCGCCTTGCTCTGATGCTTTGCAGGCATTATCTATAAGATTATAAATCAGTGTTTTCAATAGTGAAGGTTCAGCAATGAGCATTGCCTGCTCAAAATTAATTTCAAGCGTAATATTGTACTTTTCAAGCAAAAACAGAACTGCATTTTCTGTGTCGCTCTCAATTACTTGTGTATTTATTTCACGCATTTCTACATCAGTGTGTTTTAACACTAAAAGTTCAAGCAGATTTGCCGATAATGATTCAAGTCTTTTTCCTTCCTTATAAATGTTGTCAGCGCAGCTTCTCCGTTTGTCAGCGTCAAGCTCATACGACCTCATCATATCGGCATAACCTATAACCGAGGTAAGAGGAGTTTTCAGTTCGTGAGTAAAAGCCGACACAAAATCATCTCTTCTGCGCACCTCTTCACTTAACTCTTCAATATATCCCTCAACAAAATCAGTCATTGTGTTAAAGCTGTTAGAAAGCTCATAAATTTCTTTGGTTGACGAAGATTCTGCACGTTTTTCAAAGTCACCGCCTGCAATCTCATTTGCAGTATCTGTAAGCTTTTCAAGCGGACGGGTTATAAACCTTGAAAAAATCAAAAGTAAAAAAGAAGCACTGAGAGCCACACACATCAAAATTATCTGATACGTTCTGAAATAGCTGTCACGATCTTCATAAACACTTGTAATATCGGCAAGGCTCTGGATATAATAATCCTTATTCAATATATTTACAAGACTAACCACCTGCAAATATTTTCGCCCTTTATCGTTCTTAATTCTGTAATTTCTCTCATTCTCCTTTATTTCTTCGGCAAAGCCGCCGTCATCAAAAACAGTTACAATACTCTTATCGCCTATGTCCACCTTGGTATCATCACTGCTTGAGGACAGCTGCTTTGTAAAATTCTTAATAGTGTAATCGATAAATCCCGAATTATATCCGCTTGCCTGAACATTGACATTCATAGAATAGAATGAAGCCGTAGCATATGCATTACTCTGACACACGCTTTCTATTTTCGTATTAAGACTGCTTGTAAACACCGAATTTACAAGTACAAATCCGCCTGCGCCAAAAGAAATGATAATTATTAAAAAGGACACAATAAAAATTTTCCACGAGAACTTCATAGCAATCACAACCTATTTATCAACAAATCTGTATCCAACCTTAAACACCGACTGAATTTTATCCTTAATTCCAAGCTTTTTTCTCAGTCTTTGAATATGCAAATCGACTGTTCTTGTGTCGCCCATATACGGCTCCTTCCACACCTTTTCATAAATCATCTCACGATAAAGTGCAATGTTTTTGTTCCGCAGAAAGAGCAGTAATATTTCAAACTCCTTGATTGTCAAATCAACAGGCTCTCCGCTCTTGGTTACAATCATTGACTCCGTGTCAACCTCAATATCATCAAAAGAAAAGTGAGTAACCGACTTGCTGTATCTGCGCAAAACCGCCTCAACTCTTGCCTGAAGTTCCGAAACATCAAACGGCTTTGTTATGTAATCATCAGCACCAAGATTAAGCCCCTTCACTCTGTCCTTAACATCGCTTTTAGCAGTGATAAAAATAACGGGAATATCGTAGTCTTTGATATATTCAATCAATTCAAAGCCGTCAATTTTTGGTAACATAACATCAAGCAAAATAAGGTCATATCGCTTTTTTTCAAGCATATCTGCCGCAATTTCACCGTCAGAAGCTGTTTCGCACTTATAACCCACCTGCGACAGGGCCATACAGATAAGCGTTGAAATATTCTTTTCATCTTCAACTACAAGAATCTGATTCATTTCGTTCAACCTCATACATTTATTCATTCTAATATTACATCATCATTGTATCATATTTGTATCAATATCTACAACCCTCTCTAATATGGCAAAATATTCACTACTTTTCTCATTGACAACACGGAACAAACGTTCTATAATTATAATACAAATATTAAAAATACAAATTTTCGGGAGATAATTATGGCACAGGATAAAATCATTGTAAAGGGTGCCAAGGAGCACAACCTTAAAAATATTGATGTGGAAATTCCACGTAACAAGCTTGTTGTTATAACAGGTCTTTCGGGCTCGGGTAAAAGCTCGCTTGCCTTTGATACCATATATGCTGAAGGTCAAAGACGCTATGTTGAAAGTCTGTCATCATACGCAAGAATGTTCTTGGGGCAAATGGACAAGCCGAGTGTAGAAAGCATTGAGGGTCTTTCACCTGCAATTTCAATAGACCAAAAGACAACATCAAAAAATCCTCGTTCAACAGTCGGTACAGTCACCGAAATTTACGACTATTTAAGACTTCTGTATGCACGCATAGGCATTCCACACTGCACTGTCTGCGGCAAGGAAATTGTTCAGCAATCAGTTGACCAGATAGTCGATAAAATTATGTCATATGAAGAGGGCACAAAAATTCAGATTATGTCGCCTGTTGTACGGGGCAGAAAGGGCGAACACGCAAAGGTACTCGAATCAGCCAAAAAATCGGGATATGTGCGTGTCAGAGTGGACGGAATCATATATGATTTGTCAGAGAAAATTCCCATAGAGAAAAATAAGAAGCACAATATAGAGGTTGTAATTGACAGACTTGTTATTAAACCTGAAATCACCTCACGTCTTACAGACAGCATTGAAACAGCTTCAAAGCTGTCAGGCGGCATTATAATGGTTAATTTTGTCGGTGGTGAGGATATAATTTTCTCACAAAAGTATGCCTGTCCTGAGCACGGCGTAAGCATTGATGACCTCACCCCCCGAATGTTCTCGTTTAACAATCCATTCGGTGCCTGTCCGAAATGCACGGGACTGGGTGTTTTTCTTAAAATTGACGAAGCAAAAATAATTCCTGATGAGAACAAAAGCATTCGACAGGGTGCAATAAAGGGCAGCGGATGGGCACTTGAGGGCAGTTCAATCGCACAAATGTATTTTGAAGCTCTTGCACAGGAGTACAATTTCTCGCTTAACACACCGATAAAGGATTTGCCGGACGATGTTGTCAATGTAATTTTGTACGGAACAGGTGACAAACAACTTACAATTAACCGTAAGTCCGTGTACGGAAGCGGCACATACAAACAGAACTTTGAAGGTATTATTAACAACCTTGAACGTCGTTACCGTGACACAAGCAGTAACTGGATTAAAGACGAAATACGTTCATATATGACTGAAATTCCCTGCGATGCGTGCAAAGGTGACAGGCTTTCGGCGGAAAGTCTTGCAGTCACTGTTGGCGGAGTAAACATTTCGGATTTTTGCAAAATGTCCGTTGTGGACGCAATAGATTTCGTAAAAAATCTGACGCTGACAGAAAAAGAACAGATTATCGGCAGGGAAATTATTAAAGAAGTCATTGAACGGCTTAACTTTTTAAAAAGCGTCGGTCTTGGCTATCTCACACTTTCACGAAGTTCAGGCACACTGAGCGGCGGCGAAAGTCAGCGTATTCGCCTTGCAACACAAATCGGCAGTTCGCTTATGGGCGTGCTTTACATTCTTGACGAGCCAAGTATCGGACTTCATCAGCGTGACAATGAAAAACTTCTCGGCACACTAAAGCATCTGCGTGACCTTGGAAACACGGTAATTGTTGTTGAGCACGACGAGGACACAATGTACGCCGCCGACTGCATTGTAGATGTAGGACCGGGTGCAGGCATTCACGGCGGTGAAATTATCTGCGTAGGCGATGTTGAAAAAATAAAGGCTTGCGAGCAGTCAATTACGGGTCAGTATCTCAGCGGAAAGCGATGTGTTCCTGTTCCCGAAAAACGCAGAAAAGGCAACGGAAAATTTCTTGAAATCAGGGGAGCAAAACAAAACAACCTTAAAAATGTAAATGTAAAAATCCCGCTCGGCGAGTTTGTTTGCGTTACAGGCGTTTCAGGTTCGGGTAAAAGCTCACTTATCAACGAAATTCTCTACAAAACGCTTGCACGTGAACTGAATGGTGCAAAAACAGTTTCGGGAAAGCACAAGCAGATTAAGGGAATAGAAAATCTTGACAAGGTCATTGACATTGACCAAAGCCCTATCGGCAGAACTCCCCGCTCAAATCCTGCAACATATACAGGTGTATTCACAGATATACGCTCACTTTTTGCATCAACTAACGATGCAAAAATGCGAGGTTACAATCAGGGCAGATTTTCGTTTAATGTCAAAGGCGGCAGATGCGAATCCTGTCAGGGCGACGGAATTATAAAAATTGAAATGCACTTTTTGTCTGATGTTTATGTACCTTGCGAGGTATGCAAGGGCAAAAGATACAATCGAGAAACCCTTGAGGTTAAGTACAAAGGCAAATCGATTAATGATGTACTTGAAATGACGGTTGAAGAGGCTCTTGAATTTTTCGCAAACCAGCCGAAAATACAACGCAAGCTGAAAACATTGTTTGATGTCGGCTTGGGTTATGTCAAACTCGGACAGCCTGCAACTCAGCTTTCGGGCGGTGAAGCACAGCGTGTTAAACTTGCAACCGAGCTATCAAAACGCAGTACAGGCAAAACAATCTATATACTTGACGAGCCAACAACAGGCTTGCATATTGCAGATGTACACAAGCTTATTGATGAATTGCAGCTGCTTGTTGAGGGCGGAAACACCGTTGTGGTTATTGAGCATAATCTTGATTTAATCAAGACAGCCGACCACATTATCGACCTCGGTCCTGAGGGCGGAGATATGGGAGGAACAATCGTTGCACAAGGCACGCCTGAGCAGGTGGCACAAGTTGAAGGCTCATTTACAGGGCAGTATTTAAAACCGTTGCTCTAATTTTTGCACGCTTCACAAGTTTGATTTGATATGTAAACTCTCGTATCCCGAAGATTTATTTTAGTTGTATGGTTACAATTCATAAAGTCCAATCAAGAATAAAATTATTGTTTAGCTGTTTAATAAACTTTTAATAAAAATTCGTAGGGAACGACCCCCGTGTCGTTCCTAATAGTACAGTGCTATTGTATAAGTGAGGAACGACACAGGGGTCGTTCCCTACGGTATTATAAAATATAAGTTTATCTAAACTATAATTTATAATAATCTACAAACATAAAGGCGATAACTCTTACTAATGGTAAGGTTATCGCCTTAATTTTCGTGAAATATGTCATTNNAGTTGAAGGCTCATTTACAGGGCAATACCTAAAACCTTTACTAATTAAATAATAGAAAAAAGGAGCGGTTATGTACCGCTCCTATAATTTTTAACAATATCTTCCAATTTTTTTGAATAAGGCAAAGCAATTACTTTGCTGTCACCGATTTTAGGACTATATGCAAGTAAGGCAGCTATAAAAATAGGAGCTAAAGTATCTGAAATCGGAGATGAAACGGGATTTACACCATACAACATACGAAGTACATTTTTTAATTTTCGCTTTGGTATTTTTCCTTTTGGATATAAAGAAAATAAAAAGAATATATTAT
>DKZL01000057.1 GCA_002493635.1 Ruminococcaceae bacterium UBA7075
AAAATAAACTATAATTTAACTTTTATTAGTGCGTTATGGTGTTTACCGAACAATCGAAGTACACCTTCGGGTCGGAACGGTTACATATTAACGAAAACTTATGAAGCGTCAAAAAAATAAAAGGAGCGTGGTAAATTTGTCACTTAACAATACACCAAGTTCAGAACGCATACATATCGGATTTTTCGGCAGGCGCAACGCAGGCAAATCAAGCATTGTAAACGCTGTTACAAATCAGCAGATGTCTGTTGTATCCGATATTCGAGGCACAACGACAGATCCGGTTACAAAAGCTATGGAGCTTTTGCCGCTCGGACCGGTGCTTATAATTGATACTCCGGGCTTTGACGACAACAGCGAGCTTGGGCAGCAGAGAGTTGAACGCACCAAGGAGATTTTGCGCCGCACGGATATTGCGGTGCTTGTGGTTGATTCAACAATCGGCAAACAAGACACAGATTATGAGCTTATTAACATTTTCAAAGAGCGGAACGTGCCGTATATCATTGCATACAACAAAAGTGATTTGTCGGGCGAACAGCTTTATTCCGACGGAATTGCCGTCAGCGCACGAAAGATGACTAACATTTACAAGCTCAAAGAGGTAATTTCCAAGCTTGTAAAAACCGATACGCCTTCGACAATTTGCGGTGATTTGATAAACAAGGGCGACCTTGCAGTGCTCGTCATTCCCATTGACAGCTCCGCCCCCAAGGGAAGAATAATTCTGCCGCAGCAGCTGGTTCTGCGTGATATTCTCGACAATGGTGCAACGGCAATATGCGTTCGTGACACCGAGCTTGAAAGCACGCTCGGGAAACTTTCGCAAGCACCTGTGCTTGTCATTACCGACAGTCAGGTGTTTGAGAGTGTTTCAAAAATTGTTCCTGACGATGTTTTGCTCACCTCTTTTTCAATACTAATGGCTCGCTACAAAGGCTTTTTAAAAACAGCAGTAAAGGGAGCAAAAACGCTTGACGAGCTTAAGGACGGTGACAAAATTCTGATTGCCGAGGGATGTACTCATCACCGCCAGTGCGAGGATATAGGCACCGTCAAGCTTCCGAAATGGATAAACAAGCATACAGGGAAAGAACTTGTGTTTGAAACCTCATCAGGAAATTCTTTTCCACAGGACATAACACCGTACAGCCTGATTATTCACTGCGGAGGCTGTATGCTGAATGAGAGAGAGTTGCAGAGCCGACGTGAGCTTGCAGAAAATGCAGGCATACCGTTTACAAACTACGGCACAGCCATTGCATATATGAACGGCATTTTAAAACGCAGTCTTGCCGTTCTGCCCGATTATCAGAAATTCGTCAGATAGGGTGATTATATGATAGAACTTGAGCTTGACCGCCTGTTAAAAGCAGCTAAAACAGACCCTCAGTTAAAAAAAGAACTCCTTTCAACACGGCAAAGCGACAATCCTGTTGAGGATTTCTGCGCTTTTTGTCAAAATAAAGGCTACGATATTACAATAGGAGAACTTTTTGCCGTGGGTCAGGATGCAAACGACGCAAAGCTGAGAAGTGTAAACGGCGGCGGAGTAAACGGAATTGACGGCTGGGATGATGCGTATGAGCAATTTTTCCTTACACTCTTATGGACATAAAAGGACAAAGCAATGAATGAAACAAAACAGATTTTTCCTGAATTTTATAATAAATTCAAATGTATAGCAGATAAATGCCCCGACAGCTGCTGCAAAGACTGGGATGTTGTGGTTGATGATGATTCGGCGGATTTTTACAATACATTAGACGGTAAATTCGGCGACAAACTGCGCAGACTTATGATAACCGACAGCGACGGAGACAGAATTTTTGAAGTTCAGAACGGCAAATGCCCATTCTGGAATGACAAAATGCTGTGCGACATCTACATACACTGCGGAGAGGAACACCTTTGTCACACTTGCAGGGAATTTCCCCGTCTTGCGCAGGATTATACGGCATTTACAGAGCATATGCTGTCATTCGCCTGCCCTGAGGCGGCAAGGATTATGCTCACAACCCCCGACTGCTTTGACTGTATTGAACTCTTTGAAGTATACGGAGATAACCTCGGCTATCCGACTGAAATGATGAATTTTTTGCTCGCCGCACGCAAAGCAAGCTGTAATTTTTTTGATACTGACGAGGATTTCCAAACTCAGCTTTGCAGATGTTACGGTTTTAACGAGCGTGTGCAGGCAAAGCTCGACAGCGAGGACTTTGAGATTTCGGCACTTCAAAGCATTACGAACTGTACTCCGCTGAATATGCCTGAAAGAGATAGAATTTTTGAGCTGCATAAAAAACTCGACATTATGGACAAGCAGTTTTTCGACGATATTCAAAAATCAAAAAACTCTATTCCGTTAAAGTCAGAAAAACTCGACAACGAATTGAGAATACTTGCAAAATATTATTTTTTCAGATACTATCTGACTGCAATTGACAGCTACGATGTCATTACAACGCTCAACCGCATTGCGTGTGCAAGCACTGTAATTTCATCGCTTGCGGCATACAAAAATGCCGTTGACAGCTTTGAAAACCGCATAATGATTTTTCAGCAGTATTCTAAAGAAATTGAACACTCCTACGAAAATACGGATTGCCTGACACGCTTTACAGCTTCATTTTAAGAAAAAAACTGAATATTTTCATAAAAATATTGACTTGAAACAAAAATAAAATTATACTGAAATGGAAGGGAGAAATTAATATGAAAACACAATTTAAAAAATCCATTTCGGCAGTTTTAGCTGTAATTATGGTATTTTCTGCATTTACATTTTTAAATGCAAATGCCGCAGTTAATCAGCCGAAAACAGCTAAAACCGTATCAGCAAATCAAAATCCTTACGGGTTGACCGAAAACATCAGCGAAGGTGCAATTCTGCACGCATGGTGCTGGTCATTTAACACAATCAGGGAAAACCTGCAAAAAATTGCCGAGGCAGGCTACTCCTCTGTACAGACATCGCCGATAAACCAGTGTGCTGTAGGTGACGGCGGCGGAATGCAGCTTTACGGCAACGGAAAATGGTACTACCATTATCAGCCGACATTGTATACAATCGGCAACTATCAGCTTGGAACGCTTGAGGAGTTCAAGGCACTGTGCAGCGAGGCTGAAGCCTACGGCATACATATTATAGTTGACGCGGTTGTAAACCACTGTTCATCAGACTACAATGCAATTTCGTCTGAAATCAAAAATCTTCCCGGAGGTGCTTTCCATGGTAACTTCGGCATTGGAGATTACAATGACCGTTATCAATGCACACAAGGCACGCTCCTTAATCTTTGCGATTTGAATACTCAGAACCCTAATGTTCAGAATATGATTCTGAATTATCTGAAAGAATGTGTAGCCGCAGGTGCAGACGGTTTCCGTTATGACGCAGCAAAGCACATTGAACTGCCTGACGACAAGCCTGTTAACGGTCACGACTTTGCAAGTGATTTCTGGCCTGTTGTACTTAACAACGGCTCTGAATTTCAGTACGGCGAAATTTTGCAGGACACAGGCAGCAGAACAGCAGCTTATTCTGAATATATGAGCGTTACTGCTTCAAGATACGGCGGCACTCTGAGAGATGCAGTCAAAGGCGGCAATCTTAACGCTTCAAATCTTGATGATTACCGCTCGGACGGCGCACCTGTTGACAAGCTTGTTACCTGGGTTGAGTCACACGACAACTACACAGGCGACGGCTCGTGGTCACAGCTTGATAATCAGGACATCAGACAAGCATGGGCAATTATTTCAGCCAGAGGCGACACAACACCTCTGTTCTTTAACAGACCTGACGGCAGCAGCACAACCAACCAATGGGGCAAAAATGTGATTGGTGCTACAGGTGATGACAACTATTGCCATCCCGAGGTTGTCGCTGTAAACCAATTCAGAAATGCAATGGTTGGCTTGCCAAACGAGCTTTCAAATCCGACAGGCAGCAGCAAAGTCCTTATGATTGAAAGAGGCAGTGCAGGTGCGGTTATTATAAATGCATCCGACAGCGACGTACCTCTTGATTTTTCTACAAATGTTGCAGACGGTACATATACAGACGAAGCAACAGGCGCTCCTGTTACAGTATCGGGCGGCAAAATGAGCGGCACGGTAAAAGCTGGTGCAGTCGCTGTAATTTACAACAGCGAGCTTGTTAAACAGCCAACTGTTTCTATTTCACAGAACGGCGGTCAGTTCAGAGGTTCTTTAACACTTACACTTACCGCACGCAACACAACTGAGGCTACATACAAAATCGGCAATAACGCTCCCGTAAAATTCATTTCGGGCGATACAATTACAAT
The DNA here is from genome assembly GCA_002493635.1 of Ruminococcaceae bacterium UBA7075. Lineage (GTDB taxonomy): Bacteria > Bacillota > Clostridia > Oscillospirales > Acutalibacteraceae > Ruminococcoides. Next base: position 4,314 of record DKZL01000057.1, read on the forward strand.
TGGTGCCGATATGGCTGAAAACACCTCTGTTGATATTACTTTATTCGGCAAAAACGATGACGGCGAAACATCCAAAACATATACATTTACAAAAATCTCAACTCCGGTGCTTGACGGCAAAACGGTAGTTTACTTTGATAACAGTACATATAAATGGGACAATGTAAATCTTTATGCATACTACCGCAACAGTAATAATAATGTTGTTAACAACGCCGAGTGGCCGGGTGTAAAAATGACCGATTTAGGCGGAGATATTTACGGTTATATCCTTGATGATTCATGGGATTATTCAACCGCTTATGTAATATTTAACAACGGAAACGGAACTCAGTTCCCATCTGACGTAGGCTATGAAGTCAAAAAAGGCGACCATAAAATTTTCAACGGAAGCGGACTGGAGGATTATGTCACAGAAGTACCGACCACACCGACCACTCCTACTACACCGCCTGAAACAACAAATCCTGTTGACCGACTTCTTGGAGATGCTGACGCAGACGGCAAAATAGGCATTGACGACGTAACGTGCATTCAGAAATATGTCGCAGAGCTTCAGATTGACCATATTGATTCAGAGCTTTCTGACGTAAACTTTGATGGTGATATTGACATTCAGGACGCAACAATGATTCAGAAGCATCTTGCAGGAATAATTGAATTAAAATCTTACTAAATACTAATCATTCAGTAATTAAATAAACAGGGCGCTCACCATTTCGGTTGAGCGCCCTGTTTATTTTTTAATCCGCTTCATAAGTTTGTTTTAATATGTAATCATTGTAGCGCGAAGGTTTACTTTGGTTATATGGAAAACTGTATAACTCACTGATATAAGTTAAATTATAAATTCAGTCGTGAAGTATACTTTTCTTTTATTGCAACCTATCTTCCCGACCTTAATTGCTCATTGTTAATTGTATAAGTGCGTTATGAACTTTACCGATAAACCAAAGTCTAAACTTCGGGATACTGCATTATAATTTAGCTTAAACTTATATAGCGGACTGAAAAATAGCGGACTGAAAAATAGCGTCCGAAAAAATTAAAAACGGAAATCACGCTTGTTATTGTTTTTGATGTCGACAATATGCTCTGTTGCAATTTTTCGTACCTTTTCGTTCGGAATTTTGACAAGCTCACGCTCAATAATCTTATCTCCGATTTCACGTGTATGCTCGCTTGCATAGTCCATAAGGTACTCCTGCAATGTCATAAGCGCATTCGGATGACAGCAGTTCTGAATCTGACCGCTCTTGCACAGCGACATAAATCTGTCGCCGGTTCTGCCCTCACGATAGCAGGCGGTACAGAAGGAAGGAATATATCCAAGCTCCATAAGCCAGCTTACAACCTCGTCAAGCGTACGGTTGTCCGACACATCAAACTGAGCCGAATTTTCATCCTCATCTTCAGGCTCAACATATCCGCCTACGCTCGTTCTTGAACCTCCGCTGATTTGCGAAATGCCGAGTTCAAGCACTTTCTCACGCACATTTTTGCTCTCACGTGTCGAAATTATCATTCCTGTATACGGCACGGCAATCCTAAGAACTGCCACGATTTTTTCAAAGGTTTCGTCGCTGATACCGTTGTCAAATTCATCAGGGTCAATATCATCAGCCCTGCGAACACGAGGAACGCTTATTGTATGAGGACCTACGCCGTGAACCGCCTCCAGATGCTCAGCGTGCATCAGAAGTCCTGCAAGCTCGTAGCGGTAAAGCTCAAGACCGAACAGTGCACCGATACCAACATCGTCAATACCGCCCTGCATAGCTCTGTCCATAGCCTCAGTGTGGTAAGCGTAGTTGTGCTTAGGTCCAGTGGGGTGAAGTTCCTCATAACGCTTTTTGTTATAAGTTTCCTGAAACAGAATGTATGTGCCGATTCCTGCGTCCTTGAGTTTGCGGTAATTTTCGACCGTTGTTGCGGCTATGTTCACATTTACACGGCGTATTGCACCGTTTTTATGTTTGATTGAATAAATAGTTTTGATACTATCAAGAATGTACTCAAGCGGATTGTTTACAGGGTCTTCACCTGCTTCGATCGCAAGGCGCTTGTGTCCCATATCCTGCAAAGCAATAACCTCTGCCTTAATTTCCTCCTGACTGAGTTTTTTGCGGCAGATATGCTTGTTCTTTGCGTGATAAGGGCAGTATAAACAGCCGTTTACACAGTAGTTTGAAAGATAGAGCGGTGCAAACATAACGATTCTGTCGCCGTAAAAATCTTTTTTTATCTGCTTTGCAAGGGCATAAATTTCGCTGAGCTTTTCCTCGTTTTCACACGCAAGCAGCACGCTTGCCTCACGATGGTCAATACCCTTTTTAAGCTTTGCCTTTTCAATAATTTTGTCAATCAGCTCAAAATTGTTCTTGTTTTCGTCTGCATATTCCAGAGAGTCCGAAATCTCCCTGTCATTAATAAACTCCTCCGCTTTAAGCGAGTATTTGTCATATTTGCACATAGTCATTCTCCTGATATTATTCATCAATTTTCTTGTAATCGCCACGGTCAACCGTAAGCGTATAGCCGATATTCTTCATTCTGCCCGACAGACATTTTATGCACTCCGCCGCTTCGTCCCCTGTACAGATTTTACTGTCGTACAGTGAATAATCCTTGCGGTGAGCAATAGGAGAGAGGTTTGGCATAACCACATTTGCGCCGTGCAGAATCCCCTTTTCACGTCCGAATTTGTCAGCCGTGCCGAGTGCAGTTGTAGCAGGCAAAAGTATATTCGGGTGCATAAGTCGGATTATTGAAAGCAGCAACAGGCACTGACGCACGCTGCCGTCGATTTCCCTTGCAAAAGGCGTATCGTTGTGATGTATGAACGGACCTATTCCGCACATCTGCGGCTTTAAATCCTGCAAAAACATCAAATCCTCCACAAGAGCCTGTGTGGTCTGGTACGGTGAGCCGACCATAAAGCCTGCACCCGTCTGATAGCCGATTTTCTTTAAATTGTAAAGACAGTTTTTGCGGTTTTTGAGCGACATTTCCTTTGGATGCAGTTTTCCGTAATGCTCCTCATCTGCTGTTTCGTGCCTGAGCAGATACCTGTCTGCACCACACTCAAACAGCCTTTTATAACTGTCAAAGCTTCTTTCTCCAAGCGATAGCGTGATTGCACAATCCTCAAATTCATTATGAATAGCTTTCACAATATCACACATCTTATCATCGTCAAACCAGCCGTCCTCGCCGCCCTGTAAAACAAAAGTGCGAAAGCCCAGCTCATAGCCCTGTCTGCAACACTGCATAATCTGTTCCTTTGTAAGGCGGTAGCGCACTGCATTCTTGTTTGACCGACGAATCCCGCAGTAAAGGCAGTCATTTTTGCAGAAGCTTGAAAACTCAATAAGCCCTCGTACAAAAATTTTGTTGCCAAAGTGCTTTTGTGCAGTTTTCTGAGCTTTCTGACGCAAAAATTCAAGCTCGCTGTCACTGATATTATCAATCAGCTCTGCAAGCTCGTCCTTACTTGCCGTATGAAATTGTGAAAGCTTTTCGATTATTTTAAGACGCTTCATAAGTTTTCCTTAAAATGTAACCGTTAAGACCCGAAGATATACTTCGGTTGTTCGGTAAACATCATAACGCACTAATAAAAGTTAAAGTGTAGTTTTTTTTGGACGCTTCATAAGTTAGTATTAATATGTATCCTTTTAGACCCGAAGGTGTACTTCGGTTGTATGATAACAATTCATAAATCACTTTTAAAAGTTAATCTATATTTTTTACTATACTTCATAAGTTTCCTTAACATTTTGTAGGGACACGGCGTGCCGTGTCCGCAATATAATGCTAATTTCTATTCTCAGGGACGGACACGGCATGCCATGCCCCTACGATATAGTGCTAAACTATAATTTATCAGGTTCAAACTCCGAGATACCGGGGTTGATATTTAGTCCGACCTTTATAACGGATAAAGCGACCACCTTAGCTTACTTAAATAAGTGAGTTATGAACTTTACCAAACAACCGAAGTACATCTTCGGGTCAGGTCGGTTACATATTAAATCAAACTTATAAAGCGTTCAAAAATCTTCGGGTCGGAACGGTCACATACTAAATTAAACTTGTATAGCGTTTAAAAACTTCTGCCGCCGCCACCGTGTGACGAACCGCCTCCGCCACCTGAGTGACCGCCTCCGCCGCCCGATGATGACGACTGAATAGTCGTTACCGACACGCTCTTTGTAAGAAAAACATCTTCTTTATTTGTAAGTCTTGTACTGCTGTTTGCATCAAGGTCATAAATATTTTCTTTGCCGTTGTTTTTATATTTATGATGTATTACGAGCACGGTAATCATAGCGATAATCGCACCTATTACAAGCGACGGAATACCGTAGTGGAGCAGGGAATATGTTACAGGATGATCCTTTTTCTCGTTGATTTTAACATTTGTAAAGGTTCCCTCACTCGGCTTGCCCTGTTCATAGTAATCAACCGTATACTGCACGAATGTTTCACAAGCCTCATAATAATATCCGCTTGCAAGCTCTGCCTGAATTGCATCAAGCATATCGTCGTTGCGCTCGTCGCTGATATAATACATTACGTCGCCCTTGGTTATAACATACATCTGGCGGGAACTCATATCAACATTCAGTATTATTCCGCTTTTTTTATCACCTATGCCATAGCCGTGATTATCGTAATATTCATTCGTATAATTCTCAATGTCATATTCGTCAATGTCGTTGTAATTTGTATAGATAACCATATCCCAACCGGTCTTTTCAGACGCTTCCTCAAGCTTTTGAGTGATTTCCTCCTGCTCGTAGCTTGTCAGCAGATTTGCGTCATCAATCAGCTTTTGCTGACTTTCCGCAAAGAACGTGACACATCCGAAAACCGCAAGCATCATTGCACAAAAAGCAGAGGTTAATCGTTTTGTAACATTCATCATAACAGAAAATAACCTCCTATTGTGCCGAGAATAAAGATTACAACGGCAATGATTGCAGCAAGAATTGCAAGTTTGCCCTTTGAAGTCGGCAGCATACCAAATGTTTTGCCTGTCTGACCGTTAATTGCAAACGGATAGATTTTATCCTTGTATTTATATGTAACAACCCATACAGGGAGCAGGGTGTAGTTCCATGATTCAAGCTCTGTTGTATCATCATAATTCTGTACCACAACTCCCGTATAACCGGACATTGTATTTTTTAAGAGCTGTTTTCCGTATTCACTCATCTTCTGCTGAACGGCTTCATTTATTTCTGCCTTTTCAATGTCACGCTTTTCAGCCTGAAAGCCCGAAAGATAGCTCATTGCAAACGGCTTTGCCTGCGTAAGGTCAAAGGGGTGCACGCATTGCAGCATATCTCTGTCCTGACTTTTGAGTGCACGCTCAAACACATTCTTTATAACCAGGTCACCGCTTCTCTCCAAGCGGTAAACGCTTGTTTCAGTATATCGCTTATTACCAACACGCCAAGTTCTTATTTTGTTGCCCTTTGCTGACATATTTGCCTGCTTTTGCTCGTCAATATACCAGTACGGAAAATATACACCGGTCATCTTTTCAACCTGATTTGCACTTGCAAAATTCTTTGGCAAAAATTTTTTCTTTTTGCACATATTAAGGAACTTTTCGACTGCCTTTTCCTTTGAGAGCGCAAACGGAATAACACGGTCAGGCTTGTAATTTCCCGAAAGTCTGCCGCCCAGAACCACAGGGTTCTGGCAATAAAAGCAGGTAGTTGCCGCTGTAGAGGCAGTGGTCATTACTACCGCACCGCAGCTCGGACAGTTATAAACAACTGCTTCCTCTTCCTTTTCCTGATGGGCAGTATCATTCGCAGGTTGGGCTTGCTTTTTATTCTGCGCCTTTTGCTCAACCTCTTCCTGCTTGCTTGTTTTAGCCTCACGCTCCGCATAAATCTCCTGAATCTTCTGTTCTGTAAAATCCGATAAGCAGTATTCACAGCTGAATAACTGTTTGTCAGGATTAAACTTTAGAGGTGCAGCACAGTTGGGGCATTTATAATTGACTGTTGCCATATTATCTCCTCTTAATATTTGCCGCATCATAACCGATAAGGCTATGATGCAACAAAATTAATATTTCGGTTCAATTCGGATTACTCGTTCTTTGTGCCGCACTCGGGACAGAATTTTGCACCTGCATTAAGTTCGTATCCGCAATTTGTGCAGAAACGCTTTTTAGGAGCTTCAGGCTTTGGATGACCGCACTCGGGGCAGAACTTGCCTGTGTTTACTGAACCGCATTCGCAAGTCCAGCTGTCTGCCGATGGTGCTGTTGTCGGTACAGGCTGTGTCTGCTGAGGAGCAGGAGCTTTTGCGCCCCCGTTTGGCTGCTGATTGTTATAATGAGGGTTCTGCTGATAACCGCCGAGGATATTTCCTCCTGCGTTCATACCTATGCCCATTCCCATAAAGCCTGCCATTGCACCGTTTGCATTTGAGCCGGCGTTCTTAAGACCTTCTGAGATATTGGCTGCAACATAACCCTGCTGAACGGCAGCATCGGACATCATAGCACCCTTGTTGCGCATATTGATGAGTTCATCGCTGTCCTCTGTGTAGGAAACATCTGCCGCAACGAAAAATACCTCCATGCCTCGGTTCTGAGTCCATTCATCATCAAGAGTCTGAGCCATATACTGACCGAGCAGGCGCTGTTTTGACTTGATAAAGCTGATTCTCTCGCCGTCTGCCGAATACTGGTTGATTGCCGCACCGAGAGCGGAAACGAACTCCTCGCTGTACTGAGACTTTACCTCGCTGTACTCAACAGCTCTGTTGTTTGTAATTGCCTCTCTTGGGATAACCTCCTGATAAAACTTGAACGGCTCAACAATCTTAATTGAATATGTGCCGTGCGCACGAAGCTTAAGCTCGGAATTATAGAAGCTATCAAAGTAGTTTATAGGAGTAGGTGTGCCGAAAGGAATTCCCTTAATCTCCTGAAGATTGATGTAGAATACTCTCTGAGCCTGCGATGGAACTCCGCCGTACTTTATACGGTTGAAGGTTTCCTTGATTGAATCGCCGAACTGACCGCAGAACAGCGACGGCATTGAACTGTTAGACACCTGAAAATATCCCGGCTCTGCCGTAAAGTCAACAATCTTTCCTCCGTCAATCAAAATCATCATCTGATTGTCATAAACGTGAATTACAGAACCGTTTGAAACGATATTATCGTTTCCCTTTTTGTTCTGGCTTTTGCCGTTCTGAGTTATGAGCTGACCCGGACAGATAATAGTGTTATCGCCCATTGGAGATGGTTCAATGACCTCCTGCCAAGAATCAGCAAGTCCGCCGCTTACAGCGTTAATAGCTGCCTTAATAATACCCATAATAAAAACTCCTTATTTTTTTAGTCGCTTCATAAGTTTTGATTAATATGTAACCGTCCAGACCCGAAGATTTACTTTGGTTGTACGGTAAACATCTTTTAGACGCTTCATAAGTT
>DKZL01000042.1:0-2641 GCA_002493635.1 Ruminococcaceae bacterium UBA7075
TTTGCCGGTAAATACTGAGCCTGAACAGGGATAATAACGCTGTCAGCCGCAGATAAAGCATTGATTGTTACCATTCCGAGGGAAGGCATACAGTCTATAAGGATATAGTCGTATTTGTCCTTCACTTCGCTGAGATAGTTTCTCAATGCCGTCTCTCTGCTCATTGCGTTGACAAGGTTAAACTCCATTGCAGAAAGTTCAAGGTTTGCCGGAACAAGGTCAACACCTTCGTCGTGGTGCAGAATACCGACCGTAGGGTCATTCATCGTTTCGTTTATGACATCAGTGAGTTTCGTTGCAAGCGTGATACCCAAGTTGTCAGTATCCTTCCAACCGAGACAGGTGGTTAAGTTGCCCTGCGGGTCTGCGTCTATGAGCAACACTTTCTTTCCTTGCATTGCAAGACCGACGCCGAGGTTTACCGTAGTGGTCGTCTTTCCAACTCCGCCTTTTTGATTGCATATCGCAATCGTTTTGCAGTTCGACACTTTGTGCGTCCTCCTTTCGTAAAATTNNTATTTGTCCTTCACTTCGCTGAGATAATTTCTCAAGGCTGTTTCTCTGCTCATTGCGTTGACAAGGTTAAATTCCATTGCAGAAAGCTCAAGGTTTGCAGGAACAAGGTCAACACCTTCGTCGTGGTGCAGAATACCGACCGTAGGGTCATTCATCGTTTCATTTATGACATCTGTGAGTTTCGTTGCAAGCGTGATACCCAAGTTGTCTGTATCCTGCCAACCGAGACAAGTGGTTAAGTCGCCCTGTGGGTCTGCGTCTATGAGCAGCACTTTTTTTCCCTGCATTGCAAGACCGACGCCGAGGTTTACCGTAGTGGTCGTCNNTGTGCGTCCTCCTTTCGTAAAATTGATAAGAACCTGTCAACTCACGGGTAGTATTTACTTCGTAAATCTCCACCCTTAAAGAGTTGACAGAACCTTGTAACAGTGCAAAATCGCACTGTTATATGCCATAGCCATATGGCTATGTACTTGACCGGCTCATTTCCTAACCGGTCGGGCAATATTTGTTATCAACACCCCTTGCCGAGCAAAAACTCACGGGAAGTCACTAAGGAACAGACTGCTAATCTGCATCATAGGAATTTCACCTCTGCCGGGTAATCCGCCAGCTCCGTAGAGAAGTATCATTATCCTTCTGACTGTCATCGCCGTAACAGGGGCAACCTATTACTTATACCGGGAGTTCTCGCTGTTCTGCAATGCAGAAGTCACGGCGTACCCGATAAGGTGGCTAAAATCATCAGAAATAAAGTCTTAGTGAATGACTTATTCAGTTGTCAAAGTACAAGTGAAAGGCTTCCGTTTTCGTGGTTCGGAATTAACCCCTTCACTTGTTTGAAATGGGAGAGCGTTTTTTGGGGGTGTTTTTTCAAAAATTCTTGAAAAATTTTTTAGCAAACAAAAAAAGCCGCCTATTTTCCTCGTAATTGAGGTCAATAGACGGCGGGTAGAATTATTCATATTTTTGGTGTATAATAAGAAATCAAGAGAAAGACAAATTTGAATTTGGAGGTGTGTTTTGTGCAGGAAATAATTGCAAAATTAACAGCAAAAGATGATAAATATGCTTGTGCCATTGCAGATAAAATAATTTCCGAAAGTCAGGATACCGATGAATGGTATGAATATTTTGATGATTTTGTGTCCTTGCTTAATTATCCGAAATCGTTAGTAAGAAACCGTGTATTATATATTCTTGCCGCCAATGCACAGTGGGACGATGAAAATCGTTTTGATGCAATTCTTAATGATTATCTTGCTCATATCATAGACGAAAAACCGATAACCGCCAGACAGTGTATCAAGGCTTTGGCCAGGTGGGAAAGGCAAAACCGCAGTATATCCCGAAAATAATAGATTATCTTCACAGTGCTGATTTGTCAAAATATAAAGACAGTATGCGCCGACTGATTGAACAGGATATAGCAGAGACCGTAAAAGCATTGACACTGTAAATTCCGGTTTATCGGACTAACTCTGCAATAAACAAAGACCGCTTACATCGTGTAGGCGGTCTATTTTCGTGTTCAGATATATTTGATTTTGAGCTTTCTTTTCTTGGCTAACATTACCTTGCAGAGAACATCGTCAACCCCGTCGGTGTATCTGCCTTGTGCTATCAGGCTGTTCTTCAAACGGATAAGTGATTGCAACACTCTCCTGTATTCTTCATCGGGAAGATATAAATGATATTTCTGTTCTTTCAAAACAACCACCTCCTGTTACCGCAATTATATAATAGGAAAGGGCATAGAGGTAGTGTGCGATTGTTTCTTGAACCCCCCCCTAAATGAACGAATTAACAGGGTAACAACCGCCTTGTCCATTAGCAAAAATTTTGCCCGTTTTTTTCTCCAATTAGCAGAGAGGGCATTTTCATTAGCAAAACAGCGAAAATCTTGCTAATTTTTATTAGCAAGCCGTACACCTGAAAAGCGAACGACATTAGTCCTAATTTCCATTAGCTGACGGAGAATTTGCTAATGAAAATCTGTGAATTTTACGATTTTTCTCTTTTTCCGCAAAAATGAAAAAACGCCGGAAACCCTTGATTTCACTGGGTTTTCCGGCGGAGTTTTTGGCGTTCCCGAGGTGATTCGAACACCCGACCTACCGCTTAG
>DKZL01000042.1:2928-22883 GCA_002493635.1 Ruminococcaceae bacterium UBA7075
GCTCTATCCAGCTGAGCTACGGAAACATTTATAAAAGCTATAAAATTGTAGAACTCGCAACATTTTCCTTACCCACCCAAGGCAAGCTTCGGAACTCTTTCTTAGGAGGCGGTCGCTCTATCCAACTAAGCTATAGCGATATTTATCAACAAGTCTGTATTTAATCTGACGTATCAGCTTCCACCTTGTTATCTGCGGCAATTGCTTCAGCGCTAAATCAAAAAGCAAATGACATTGTCAGATTGAGTTACAGCCAAATATCATACTAAGTATTTTAATATAAACATATTGCTTTGTCAAGAAAATGAAATAATTATAATTTTTAAATCCGTAGCCCAAAATAATAAGAGTGCGTGAGCGACATATTTCTCGGTTTAAAGCAGCAAATCCTTGAAAAAGAATTAGTGTTATGTTAAAATAAAGATGATACACAAAACTGAATATAATTACATCTTGCGAGAGTTTTTTCTGTCTAAAAACACCGTTTCTATTTTCATATATATGAAATTTAATGAAAGTTTTGTGTAGCAACAAACGAGCCGTGATGTTTTTTGCGCAGCTCTTTTTGAGCTGCGCATTTTGTTTTCTATAGCACCTTTCTTATAAATTGAGCGCAATTTTAAACAGCCGTCTTATCGCGCAGGCAAGCTCGTCCATGAAGAAATCTTCCTCATCAAATTGCAAATTCAAATTCTCACTTTTTCTTTGCAAATTTGCGTGGTAATTGTCGGCAGCGGATAATTCCGCTTCACCGGGCATTCCGATTACCTTTTCTCTGAACATTTCTCTTTGGTCTTTTGGAATGGTAAAAGCCAAAAGATAGTAGTTAAGGTTTTCGTTAGCTTCCAAGAACATATTGGGTAAGCCGTTAGCGTACTCGAATTTTCTGACGAAGGAAAACAGCCCCTCAATAATGCTGTAAATGCGTTTGTACTGTTTTTCATTGAGGAAGATGTTAGCGTTGAGTGCTTTGAAAATGTAATTGAATTTGTTTCCGTAATACTTCCATCCCGATTTGGAATCTTTATTTGATTCCGGAACACAATTGTATGCGGAACTTGCCTTGTACTCATAAACGATTTCGAGCAAAGGATTCAGAATGTTGTTGATTGTCATTTCATACATAATCTGTGTTTTCATAGCATCAATCTCCTTTTCCCTATTTATTTTTTCGTTTTTTGGTTGAGGTTTGATTCTTAATTCATGTCTTTCCATTTTTGGCTCCTTTTCAATTTTCAAAGTGCGTTTTGCGTTCGGACAATATGTATTATAGCAATCATTTAGGCGGGTTTTTCCGCCTAAAATACTTTTTAATTAAATTTTTTTATACAATTTATTTTGGCGGAAAATACCGAGTATTCATTTGATATGATAAGAACATACAATCACAGGAGGTTACCGTATGGCAGGCAAAGAAAAATATTCTAAAATTGTAAGGGCTTACAGAATCCTTGAATATTTAAGGCGCAATTCAGACAAGGAACATATCGTTACACAAGCTTCGCTCAGAAAGAATCCCGATATTGCGCCGTATGTCGGAGATAAGGAAACATATAACCACACAATCGTGAAACTTGCGGAAGCATTGAATTTTGACGAATATGCCGTAAAACCTGAGGAAAACTGGAAAATTATATTTGATGATTTTAAGAAATTCTACGGCGAGGACGATTTTGATGATGAAGATGATTTTTCCGATTCTTCCACTATGAGAATCAGAGGATTGTACTATAATCACATTTTTTCTTATGAAGAAATCAACAGCTTAATTGAAGCAATTTTGTTTTCAAAAACTGTTGATACCGCTACAGCAGAAAACATTATAGAAAAAATTGAAAAACACCTGACAACCAAGTTTTACAAAAAAAGTGCAAAACGTATTTGCAGAGTGTGCGAACCTGAGAGTATCAGCAGAGAGATTTTAAAGGATAATCTTTTGACTATTCAACAAGCTATTGATGATAATGTCAGAATCAGCTTTATTTTTAACGGCTACGATAAATACAATAACCTCATCCCTATTCATGAGAACAAAGACACTGTCAGTCCTTATTATATTGTCGCTAATGGCGGCAGATATTATTTGATCGCCTGTATGGAAATGGGCGGCTTACGGACAAATAATATGTCTATTTGGCGGATAGATTTGATGTCCGATATTGAAATACCAAACAGAAAAGATAAGCTCGGAATAAAAGGTATTCCCTCTTTGCCGAAATCGGAGGTTAAATATTTACCGCAAACGTGGAGCGAAGATTTTCATTACGCCCACTTGAATATGTCGTTTGATAACCCTGAAAGAATAAGACTGAGAGTACTCAGCCCGAAAGAGGAAAATAACAGCGACCAAGCAAAGCGAGCTGACTATACATTTTTACATGATTGGTTCGGCAATACATTCAAATATATTAAAACGGAAAAAGCAAATCCCGATTACGATATTGTCGAAGTGATGTGTAGTCCTTACGCTATGGTTAATTGGGCATTGCAATACAGCGACAGAGTTGAGATTTTAGAGCCAGAGAGCGTCAGAAGCACGGTTATTGAAAAGATAAACGCATTAAATAATAAGTATGTCAGACAGGAGGATAACGATGTACAATAACGCAAAATCATTATTAGAAAACGAAAAATGCCCGGAACTATACTCATTAGATATGGAAACAGATAATGATATATATCTTAGGACAGAAAATCCCATTAAACGATTCTATATGTATAAATCGGGTAATGTGGATAAGCAGTCTGTTTATAAGGGCGCTGTCCGTTATCGGGAGTTAAACGAATCTATCTGTCATTCGATAGTTGACTGTGATAGCTGCGATTTGATTAAAGATGTGTATAGACTACTTTGGGCAGAGGCGATTGCTGACAGCGATAACAGCACAATTGACGGTCAGCACGGCGATACAATGACATCTCTGCAACATTCGTTGAATCTGGCAGTTGAACTAATTGAAACAGATGATGAACGAAAACAGTATTTCAAAGGAAGAAAAGTCAGTTTGGCATATCAGATAGAGCTTCTGTGTTGTGTGGATGATTTTCTGTCAAGGGCAAGCAACATAAGAGGCTTTGAAGCATTTGCAAGAATGTATCATACCATAGGTAATATGATACCTGTGCCACCAATGTTTAATTCATTAAGGTCTAATTTTGGTTCAAATGATTATTGGGATATAACCCTTACCAAAATTAAAGCGTGGTATGATACGCACAATAATTTTGTGCTTGCAGCGCTTTTGCATAAAATAAACGTAAACGATAAAGCTGTAGAGCTTTGTGCAAAGTGGTTGTCTTGGTATGACAATTGGTTGAACTTTATCGATAAAAACTATTTAAATGACTATATCGACAGCAAAACCTTTGAGCCTGTTCGCTTTCGACCTGATTCATCAGATGATGTTGAAGCCTTCTTTGAAAAATGCAGTGCTTTGATAGAAAAACGTGGAAAAAGAATCGTTAAAGAACTGAAAAAGAGGATATAGTGTGAAAACTCACACTATTATAATTTAATTTATATCACCCGCTCAGTTTGCCGCAAGCGGCAACGAGCAATGGCTAAATTGTCATTTTACGCCTTATCCGCCCATAGTAAGGTTGTGAGAAATTTTAATTACTATTTGTGGGCGGAAAGGCTATGGCAATTAAAATGGAGCTATATATTTCTTTAGCAGCTATGATTATCTCGCTAATTTCCGTTATTGTTTCTGTTGCTATATATGCACTCGGAATTCAAAGAGATAAAAAGCAGGATACACTGGATTCTTTTAACTTGTTGCAAGAACAAGTATTTGATAAACTTAATCTGATTACTTATAGTGAGATAACGGATATTTGCAAAAAAGTTGAAAGCGGGAACATTGACAATAATACGAACTCCAAGTATTATAACTTGCTTGGATATTTGGCAAGGTTGGAACATTTCTCTCTCGGAGTAAACACCGGTATATACGATGCTAAAACAGCAGAAAGAGCAGGAACTGCTTTTCTTGTATCGCTACACAAAAAATTATTGCCTGTTATAGAATTACAGAAAAAAAGAGGCAACGGGAATAATAACAAAAAGATTGAATACTATGAAGAATTCAAAATGTTAACAGAAAAAATTTCCAACTACGAAAAGAAACAAATAAGCAAAAAGTGATATACCGTGAATAAAGCAGTAATCTCCTTTGTCAATCTGATTTTGTTAATAATGATAATATTTGTTACCGCTTGTACGTAAAGTGTTTCAGAGTAAACCATAGCCAAAATTCAAGCCACAACAATTGACTTATCTACCAAAATTGCGACAAAAGAAACACAACCAACTGCTTTTGATAAATCAACCAAGGCTTGCACTCACTCCGTCATACTTTAGCCACAAGCCTTGTAAACGGCATAAAGCAAAAGGATGGTTCAATCAAACCTCTGACACCACAATAGGTTACTGACTTGCTCGGACACAGAACATCTGAAATCAAAGAATTGTATTATGTAAAAAGAGATTTGGCAAAGTTAAATGGCATAACAGATAGGTTTGAGTTCTAAATTTATCACAAACAAAAAAACATCGGACTTGAAATTCAATTCAAATCCGATGTAAATTTTTGCTATGCTGTAAACAAATAAAAAATTCTACAAACTGGAAGTTGTTTAAATATCCAAATACCATATAAATTGTATTTCATCTCTTATTTCGGGGTCTAAATAATAAGCATACATATCTATTTTAGATAATACGGCTCCATTTTTCTGATAAAACTTACAAGCTTGAACATTGTTATTCTGACATTCAATAATCATTTGTCGGTAGCCTTCCTTTTTAGCGTGTGCAACACCCATATCCAATAGCTTTTGTCCAATTCCTTTATGCTTATATTTATCTGCAACACGAATATCCCATAAAACACAAGCATCACTTCTACCCGAAAGCATATTTAACCCTTCAGTTTTTCCAACAACAGTCATTGCCCCAACCGGAATTTTTCCATCAAATGCCATATAAAAATGCCAATTAGTAATATCAAATTCTTTTTCATACTCTGTTGCTCGCTCATATATACTTAAATCTTTAATATATGGTTTTACTTTAACTTCCTTTAAGATAAATCCACCAAGTCCATTGTCAATTCTTTCGACAGTATACTCTGATTGAATATATACATTCATCTCAACTTTGTCATACTGTTTAAGAAATGACTTGTCAACTTCTTTATAAGTAATCATATATTCTCCTTATTGGATATTTTTTAAAAATACTTAAACAAATTTCGATTTGTATTTTAGATTATTATATCATGAACAAATAGATTGTAAATATATCTGATAGATGTAGCAAAAACTAAAAATATGTCACTAATTCAAAATGACATATTTTTAATCAAAAAATCTTGACAAGAGTAAATAAACCTGTTATAATGACTACAGAATAAGAAAAAGATCTTTGACAGCAGCGGCAACTGCAAATCAAAGATCCCTTCGTTGACTATATTATTCGTCAAAAATAATTATAATATAGAAATTACATTTTGTCAACGAAGTCTTGTTACTTTAACAAGAAAGGAGACAAACTATATGCGTTTCTATGTAAATAAAAATGCACAGTTAAATGGCGATCATGAGGTTCACCGTTCAACCTGCGGTTGCCTTCCCAACGTAGAGAACCGTTTGTTTTTGGGCGATTTTACTACATCACATCAGGCTGTCAGAGAAGCTGCAAGGTACTATACCAAGGTTGATGGTTGTGTTCACTGCTGCCCTGAATCGCACAATTCCTGATTGATGCTGTCGGCGCACTCGCTTATTTGTGGGTGCGCCGGTTTTCGCAAGGAGAAAAGATATGAAAACAAAAAAAATATCAGAATTTGCCACTCTTCAAAGCGGTCTGGTATTAAACAGAAGAGAGGCTCGTTTTGAAGAAGAAACAGAGGTCATCTATAATCGGCTAAATTTGCGTTCACTGAATGAATACGGTGAGATTAAAAGCGAAAATCTGGACTTCTTCCCTTCAAAATCTTTGCTTGATGATCCCTTTTTAACACAAAAGGGTGATGTGGTGGTTAAATTATCAGCACCACTATTCCCTACTGTTATTGAAGAAAGCAATATAAATTTAGTTATTCCTTCACAGCTTGCGGTAATCAGGATTTTTGATCAAAAAGTAATTCCTGAATACGTCAGATATTATTTGTCAACAGACGGAGTTTCAAAATATATTACATCTGTGGAGGGAGGAACTGTCCTTCACTCAATAAAAATTAATACTCTTGCAGACCTGAAAATACCGATTCCGACTGTTGAAAAGCAAAGGTTAATAGTGAACATTGCACAGACAAATTCAAAAATAGAAAAGCTTTATAAAGAACTGGTAAAACAGGAAAGCAAACTTGCAACAGCTAAAATTCAAAAATTTCTCGGGGGAAAATTACAATGAGTACATCAAGAAAAGATATTGAAAACGCACTGATGAGAGGTGCAGATTCATTACGAGATACAATAGATGCCGCCAATTATAAGGATTATGTCCTTCCGCTTATGTTTGTCAAATATTTAAGCGATACATATAAAGAAAAAGTGGAAAATCTTGAAAAAGAATATCAGGGCGTGAGGTTAGAACGCCAAAAGCGATATTTACCATTTACCGTAGCTGAGGATTGTTCATTTAATTCGTTGTATGAGCAAAGATATTCTGACAATATAGGTCAGCTCATTAATATGGCTATGCGCCGGATTGAAAATGATAATAATCAACAGCTGGCAGGAGTGCTGAATACTACTGATTATAACAGTGAAAATGCCCTCGGAACCCGTGAACATAAGAACGCTATACTGCGTGAATTGCTTGAAGACCTTCATCCTTTGGATTTGCGTCCATCACAGATTGAAGTAAAAGAGGGTGAAGTGTCTGCCGATGTAATCGGTGATGCGTATGAATATATGATAGGACAGTTTGCGAGTATGGCTGGAAAAAAGGCAGGTTCATTCTATACTCCGGCAGCAGTATCTGAAATTATGGCTCGGATTGTAAATGTTCAGCCGGGAGAAAGAGTGTATGACCCTACCTGCGGCTCGGGCTCACTGCTTATTAAAGCGGCAAAAAAGGAGAACTCAAATCAGGTTTCTATCTTCGGGCAGGAAGTAAATGGCTCTTCGGTTGCTATGGCAAAGATGAATATGTATATTCACGAAATAAGCGACGCAAAAATTGCATGGGGCGATACTCTGGCAAATCCTATGTTCAAGGACGAGGACGGAAATTTATTGACCTTTGACGCCATAGTTGCCAATATGCCTTTTTCAAAGGATAAGTGGGCAGCAGGCTTTAATCCCGGCGGAGAAGCTGTAGGCAAAGGAAAAAAAGAATTTAAAATGGAAGCTACGCTTGATAAATACCACCGTTTTGATTGGGGAGTACCACCGGCAAGCAAAGGTGACTGGGCTTTTCTGTTGCATATGATTGCAAGTGCGTCTATTAACGGTAGAATCGCTGCCGTTGCTCCACACGGCGTTTTGTTCAGAGGGGCAGCAGAGGGCAGAATTCGTCAGCGTGTAATAGAAGAAAACTTGTTAGACGCTATTATAGGTTTGCCTGAGAACCTGTTTTACGGCACTTCAATTCCTGCATGTATTCTTGTGTTTAAGAAAGACCGCTCAGAAAATAATGTTCTGTTTATTGACGCTTCAGGAAAGGACGAGAATGGAAATCTACGCTACAAAAAAAACAAAAGGCAGAATGTTCTTGAAACAAAGAATATTGATGATATTGTAAATGCCTATTTTGAGAGAAAAGATATCGATAAATTTTCTCATATTGCAACGATAGACGAAATCAAGGAAAATGGATATAACCTCAACATTCCCCGCTATGTTGACACCTTCGAGGAAGAGGAGCTTGTTGATATTGAAGAGGTTCAGAATAATATTGACCGACTTAAGTACGAAATAGCTGAGGCTGAGAAACAGCTTGAAGAATACCTCAGGGAGCTTGGGTTATGAGTAATGAATTGGAAAACACAGGCAGAATTTTAATTTATCAGAATGAAAAAGGCGACACTAAAATTGATGTTTATTTTGAGGATGATACAATTTGGATGACGCAAAAGAATATTGCAGAGTTGTATCAGACTACTCCTCAAAACATTACTTTGCATATCAAGAATATTTATACTGACGGCGAGCTTGAAGAATTGGCAACTTGTAAGAATTACTTACAAGTTCAAAACGAGGGATACCGACAAGTCAAGCGTGCAATTGCGGAAAAATTAGCTCTTGATCAATACGAAAAGTATGATGCCGCAAGAAGAATTGAAGAATCGGCAGATATTGACGAACTGACGAACAGCGTAAAGCGGTTGGACGGCAAAAAAAGTTAAGGAGCGGCGAACGATGAATAAGGAAATAAATGAGAGGATAGAAACGATAAAAAAAGGTAACGTTCCTGACGGGTATAAGAGGACAAGAATGGGGATTATACCTAATGAGTGGCGAGAAGTTCAACTCAGGGATATCGCTAAAGCAGTGACTAAAAAGAATATAGATAATTCCATTACTGTTACGTTTACAAACTCTGCCACTAAAGGTGTAATAAAACAAACTGATTACTTTGAAAAACAAATATCTAACTCAGAAAATACATACGGATATTATGTTGTAGAACAAGATGATTATATTTATAATCCTCGTATATCTGATTTTGCGCCATGTGGACCGATAAATAAATCTAATTTTGAGGAAAACGGTATTGTTTCCCCATTATATACCGTTTTTAAATTACGAAATGATTTAAAGAAGAATAAATATATAGAGATGTATTTGAACAGCTCTTTTTGGCGTCGATATATGTGTAGTGTAGCAAATTATGGTGCTAGACATGACAGAATGAATATTACCAATAATGATTTTTTTAGAATGCCTGTGCCGTTTCCGCCACTTGTAGAACAACAGAAAATAGCCGAAATTTTATCCCGGTGCGATACGGTCATAGAAGAATGCAAGAAACAGATGGAAGAGTATAAAAGCTTGAAAAAAACTTGCTTAAACAAAATGTTTCCAAAGAAAGGCAGTAATACACCCGAAATACGTTTCCCCGGTTTTACCGATGCTTGGGAACAGCGTAAGTTGGGGGATATATTAAGAACACTGTCGTTTAAGCCCTATTTGAAGACTCCGGAACAAGACGGGAAAATCGAAATCATTCAGCAAGGCAATGACCCGATTATTGGTTTTGCCAATGGAGAACCGTGCGAGGACTTCAGAAACACAGTCATTTTTGGAGATCATACTTTATCGCTATACAAGCCGAAAAGCCCGTTTTTTGTTGCAACTGACGGGGTTCGTATCCTTCAGGGCGTCAATGAAATGGATGGAAACTATCTTCTTTCCCTTTTAGAAAGGAATAGACCTAAGTCAGAGGGATATAAGCGCTATTATTCTATCCTTGCTGATAGAGAAGTTTTTTTTACCGATAATCGCGATGAACAAAAGCAAATCGGAACTTATTTCGAGCAGCTTGACAACCTTATTACCCTTCATCAGCGTAAGTTAGAAGCATACACTCAAATGAAAAAAGCATTAACGCAGCTTTTGCTTACAGGTATTGTCAGGGTGAATAAACAACAGAAAATTTTACCTTAATAATCAAACAGGGAAATGTAAAATATTACGCAAACGGAGGCTTTAAAATGCCAAATCATACAATATTCAATGAACGTCCCGAATCGCAGGATCGTGCGTTAAAAGTAATCGAAAAATTAGGATACACAATTGTTCCTCGCAGTGAAGCCGAGGTTAAGCGTGGTTCGAGAAAATCTGTTTTGTTTGAAGACGAATTGCAGACCTTTCTGAGCAGACGCACATATCCCTATGATAACGAATCCCGCTTTTTTTCGGGCGGTTCTATTGCTACTGCGGTCCGTGCAATAAACCTCAACACAACAGCAGGACTTTATGCCGCTAATAAAGAAATATCGGATATGCTCTGTTCGGGCAAAAGTCTTGAAGAAACCTTGCCCGACGGCACAAGGCAGTCGTTTGATATTGATTTTATTGACTTTGAACATCCGGAAAATAACATTTTTCAGGTAACAGATGAATTTGAAGTAGAATGTCCCAACGGGAAATTTGCCCGTCCGGATATTGTTGTTTTGGTAAACGGTATTCCTCTTGTTGTTATTGAGTGCAAAAAATCGGGTGTTGATGTAATGGAAGGGGTTAAACAGAATATTCGCAACCAGGGCAACGACTATATTCCGCAGCTGTTTGAGTATTCGCAGATTGTAATGGCTGTTAATCCCAATAAGGTTTTATACGGCACCTGCGGAACGCCTGCAAAATACTTTGTTTCCTGGCATGAAGAAGATAAAAACTGGCTGAATGAGTGGTGCAGAAAATGCTCACCCGACGGCTGCATCAAGGAGCAGGACTGTGCTCTTATCTCTCTGCTGCATCCTGAGCGTCTTCTTGATTTAATTCGTAATTTCATTATTTATGATAATAATGTCAAAAAGATATGCCGATACAAGCAGTATTTTGCGGTCAAGAAATGTATGGACCGTATTTTGCTTAAGGACGGAAAAAACACCCGAAGCGGCGTTGTGTGGCATACTCAGGGTAGCGGAAAAACTATTACAATGATTATGCTTACCAAAATAATACTGAAAGAGAGTATGAAAAAGGACAGTATCATAAAAAAGCCTCGCTTTATTATGGTGACTGACCGTGTTAATCTCGACAAGCAGATTCGTGATAACTTTATTCATACGCAAATGAGCCCTCGCCGTGCCAAAACAGGAAAAGGACTTGTTGAACTGCTACAGGACGACGGAAATACAGTCATTACCTCCCTTGTAAACAAGTTTGAGGCGGCAGTAAAACAGGAATATTGTAATGACAGCCCCAATATTTTTCTCTTTATTGATGAAGGTCACAGGACGCAATACGGTAAGCTTAATATGTATATGAAAAAAGTATTGCCTAATGCTGTAAAGATAGCTTTTACGGGTACTCCTTTGATTAATAAACCGAAGTCAGATGACCCTCGAAAAATTGATAACGCTAAAAATACCTATCAGAAATTCGGTCCGCTGATTGATAGCTATACCTTGCAGGACGCTATTGACGATAAGGTAACTGTTCCTATTGTGTATGAGGGACGTGTTATTCCTCAAAAGGTAACAAGCGCACTAATAAACAGCCATCTAAAACATATAACTGTCGGACTGAATGATGATGCACGAAAAGACCTCGAAATGAAATACAGTCGCTTTGTAGCTTTAGCACAGACTGAGCCGAGGCTCAATATAATTGCATTCGATTTACACGAGCATTTTTTAAACTACGTAAAGCCAAAGCATTTTAAGGCAATGCTGACCTGTTCATCCCGTGCAGCCGCTGTTCAGATGTTCTACAAGCTTCGTGATCTTGGCGGAATCAACCCTGCGGTAGTAATAACGCCGAACAACGCAAAGGAAGGCGATGACGAGGAAAATACACCGCAGACATTGAAGATTATAGCTGATTTCTTCCGCAAGGAAGTTGATCCGCTGTATAAAAACAATTATGAGGCATACGAGGATTCCGTTACCGGAGAATTTATAGATCCCGAAGGTGACATTGACCTTTTGATAGTAAAGGATAAATTACTTACAGGCTTTGACGCTCCCGTAGCTGCGGTTTTGTATGTGGATAAAAAATTACGTGATCATACATTGCTTCAGGCTATTGCTCGTGTAAACCGAGTTTATGAAAATAAGGATTTCGGCTTGATTGTTGACTACATAGGTATATTCAAAAAGCTTAATTCTGCGCTTGATTTGTATAGTGACGAAAAGTCGGGAATGAACACTTTCGATCGTGCCGATATTGAGAATTCCATATCTTCTGTTCTGGAACAAAAAAATAAAATTGAGACTGCTCATAAAAATTTGTGGAGTATTTTTGACGGAATATCCAAAAACGAAACGGCTGCTGATATGTGGCAGGAGCGACTTCGTGATTACGATATTCGTAAAGATTTTTATGAAAAGCTCTCAACGTTTGCAAAACTTGTAGATCTTATGTTCTCAAGTTATGAGTTATTTGAAACGGTCGGTGATAAAAAGGCTGAAGAATACAAAAAAGACTATCTCTTCTTCAAAAAGCTAAAGGATAGTGTTTCTTTGCGCTTTAATGACAGTGTTGACTTTTCAAAATATGAAGACGGCATCCGACAATTATTAAATACTTATGTCAATGCAGAAGATGCAAAAATGGTTATTGAACCGCTTGATATTCTGAATAAGGATAAAATGGAAGAACAGCTTGCTCGACTCGGTTCAAAAGAAGCTAAGGCTGAAGCTATCCAGACAAGGCAGATCGAAGTTTTGGAAAGCAGTCGCTATGATGATCCTATCCGATATATGACATTTATGGAGCGAATCAATAAAACCATACAAGATTATATGGCGGAACGTGACAGCGAAAAATATCTGTCATCAATGGAAAAACTGGCTGAGGATTACCGTGCAGGCAGAAGCTCCGTTGAATATCCTGAAATTATTATGGATGACGGTGACGCAAAGAGCTTTTACGGTGCGGTATGCAGCGGGCTCAAAAAATCTGACATTGAAACAGAAAAAAACAATATGGAAGCGTTAGGAAGTCTGTCACTTGAAATCAAGAAGGTTATTTCTTCAAACGCAAAAAGAGATTGGCGTGATAATGTTATTGTTCATAGAAATATGAAAAAGGAACTGGATGATTTACTTTTTGATTATCTTGATGAAAATAACTTGGATTGGTCATTGGATACGATTGATATTATTATTGATGAAATATTGATGACAGCAAAGAAGGTTTATTAAGATGGAGAATTTATCTGTTGTGCTGCCAAAATCGCAAAAGACTGTTCCCATAAGGGTTAACAGGAAGAAAATGAAAACCTGTAGGTTGAAGATCTACCCTGACCAGACTGCAATAATTTCTGTGCCATTTGGAGTTCCTGATGATTGGATTAAGAGTTTTCTGAATCAAAAATCAATGTGGATAGAAAAAAAGCTGGAGCAATTTGCGGCGACAAGCGGTTACGCTTCTACACATGAAGTCCGTAACGGACAATCAATTAAAATGTTTGGCGAAGATTTGATTTTTGCAGTAACTCAAAGTAATAAAAATAGCATTTATCGGGAAGGTCGGAATATTTGCATCAGCAGTATAGACATTAACGATCAGAAGAATCTGATGAAGCAATTTGACAGGTGGTGGAGAAAAGAAGCGCTTGATTTTTTAAAAACTCGTGTTGAAGAATTATATCCAATAATCGGTAAATACGGCAAACCGCAACCACGGATTTATCTTCGTAAAATGCGGACTTTGTGGGGCAGCTGCAGTGTTAATCGTCAGGTTGTAACCTTTAATCAGTACTTGATTAAAGCAAAGCCTGCTTGTATTGATTATGTGGTGTTGCACGAGCTTTCGCACTTTATATATCCGAATCACAGCAAGCAGTTTTATGATTTTTTGAGTATACATATGCCGGATTGGAAAGAAAGGAAAAAGATACTTGATCAAGATGTAGTACACGGGCTGTAATTGCTTTATTATACTATAATTTGAATAAGTGAATCCGCAATATAATCAGGTTTTCATAATACACTAAACTTTGCAAAAATTTTCTGGTTTTTTCAACTTAATGTGGTATATGTTTGTGCTTTGTGGATATAACTGAACAGTAAGCTTTAACTGAAAATAAGTTCCGCCTCGGTAACTCCAC
The DNA here is from genome assembly GCA_002493635.1 of Ruminococcaceae bacterium UBA7075. GTDB lineage: Bacteria > Bacillota > Clostridia > Oscillospirales > Acutalibacteraceae > Ruminococcoides. The sequence continues at coordinate 16,661 of DKZL01000042.1, forward strand.
CGTGTAAAATTTAGGAGTAATAAAAATAGTATGCAGGTATGGCAGAATTGGCAGACACGTATGGTTCAGGTACATATGAATGCAAATTCATGCAGGTTCAAGTCCTGCTCTCCGCACCACGAAAAGCTCGATTTTATCGGGCTTTTTTCATTTTTTCTTTGCTTAAATTGTTGGCAGACGCATAACCTTGGGATTAAAATCCCTTGTATATCTACTACAAATCTTACTCTTCTAAATTATGCAATTATCATAATTATAAATTTATCAAGGTTAGCAGATTTAATAAGAAAATCGGAATCTTCACAAGCAACCTCCAAAAATCAAAAAACAAGCGACAGCTTAACGCTATCGCTTGTAATGTGACTATTCATTTTTCGGATTTTTCCCAACTATTGACAAAGAGCCTTTTTTATTAAATTAAAAATATTTATCAGACTGCCTGACAAACAGCATTAATTGACTCGGGAATTTCTGCCTCGTCAGCAGAAACAAGAAGTACAATATTTGTTGATGAAGTTTCTGAAAGCTCCTGAAGCTTCTTTGTGAAACACTCAAGACCTTCAACACCGTCAGGACAAATCTTGAATGTTGAATCAACCAGAATGTCAGTTACATCATAGTTGCCTGCACAAATACCGCTGATAAAGCCAAAAAGCATATCATATCCTTCAATAAGATACTGCTCTGTATCAACAAGTCTTGCCTTGTGAGTTACATCATATGTAAGCTTTGAGCCCTTTTCAATAACTACAACATTGCCGGATGATGCAGCTACAGCCTCATTTGCAAGGGCGATAAGCTTTTTTGTTTTTCCTGTACCTTTTTTACCGATAAGTAAAGTAACCATATTTAGTCCTCCGTTTTATTTTTCATTTAAAAAGAAATTACTTGAGTCTTGCCTCAAGAGAAGCCTTCTGATCCTCATACCCCGGCTTACCAAGAAGAGCAAACATATTCTTCTTATAGCTTTCAACACCCGGCTGATTAAATGGATTAATACCGAGCATATAACCTGAAATAGCACAAGCCTTCTCAAAGAAGTAGATGAGATAACCAAGCTCGTACTCGTTCATTTCAGGAACATTAAGAACAATATTAGGCACGCCGCCGTCATTATGAGCAAGCACTGTACCTTCAAAAGCCTTCTGATTTACAAAGCCCATTGTTTTGCCTGAAAGAAAGTTCAGACCGTCAACATTTGTTTCGTCTGTGCCGAGAGTAACTTCTTTTTTACATTTATCAAAAAGAACAACAGTTTCAAACATAGTTCTTCTGCCGTCCTGAATGTACTGACCAAGTGAGTGAAGATCTGTAGAGAAAATAACGCTTGCAGGGAAAATGCCCTTGTTATCCTTGCCCTCACTTTCAGCATAAAGCTGCTTGAACCATTCACACATCATAGTATATGCCGGCTCATAAGCAACCATAATTTCCATAGTCTTGCCCTTGCGGTAAAGAATGTTGCGGATAGCAGCATACTTATAGCAATCGTTTGTTTTTAAATCGTCATTATCAAATTCTTTCTGAGCAGTTGCGGCACCCTGCATAAGAGCGTCAATATCTGCACCTGATACAGCAATCGGAAGAAGACCTACTGCTGTAAGTACAGAAAATCTGCCGCCTACATCATCAGGAACTACAAATGTTTCGTAACCTTCCTTATCGGCAAGAGCCTTTAAAGTGCCCTTTGCTTTGTCGGTGGTGCAGTAGATACGCTCTCTTGCGCCATCCTTACCGTACTTCTTCTCGAGCATTTCACGGAATACACGGAATGCAATAGCAGGTTCTGTTGTAGTACCTGACTTTGAAATCATATTAACAGAAACATCCTTGCCCTCGCAAAGCTCCATAATCTCTGCAAGTGCAGATGAACTGATAGAATTACCCGTAAAGAAAATCTGAGGTGTATCCTTGCAAGTAAGATTGTAATTCTGTGATGTCAAAAATTCAATCGCAGCTCTTGCACCCAAATAAGAACCGCCGATGCCGATAACGATAAACACATCGGTATCTTTTTTTATCTTCTCGGCAGCTGCCTTGATGCGTGCAAACTCTTCCTTGTCATAATCAGTAGGAAGTGAGAGCCAGCCCAAAAAGTCATTACCAAGACCCGAGCCGTCATGAAGCACCTTGTGAGCAGCCTTAACCTCAGCAACTACGCCGTCATACTCGTGGTCGCTTATAAAACCTCTCAAATACTTATCTGTTAATTTTGTTGCCATTTTTAATTCCTCCAAAATTCCTATTCGGAATAATACTCCATTACAATTAACTTTGTAGTATTATTATACTATAATGCAATAACTTTTGCAAGGAAATTCGTCTCTTTTTTATTTTTGGTTTTTTCGGACGCTTTAAGAGTTTTCAATTATATATAACCGTTGCGACCCGAAGATGTATTTAGTTTTTACGGTTAACATAAAAATTATACTTATAAATGAATTGTTACCGTACACTCAACGTACTTCTTCGGGTCAGAATTGTTGCGTATTAAATCAAACTTCTGAAACCTTCAAAAAAATTTACAGTGCAAACATTGATTGAAATACTACGGCAAAAACAGTACCAAATTCAGCTTTTGGCACATCATCATTTGCAACAATGTCGCATTCTTCAAAAGCCTCGTCACCAGTACTGTATGTAATCTTTCCAAGTATTTGCCCTTTTTCTATCGGAGCTTCGACTGTCTCAGGAAGTTCAACATTTGTAACAATTTCCGCCTTTTCGCTTTTATCCATTACGACCTTTGATGATATGTCGCACTTAATATCAACTGAGTTTTCCATACCCTTATCAATCTTAACACTTTCAGGCATATCCTCGGGCAAGGTTAATTCTTTTACCGAAATATTAGCAAATCCGTAATCAAGCAGTATTGCGGCATCGGAAAACCTCTCTTTTCCCGTCTTACAGCCAAGCACTACCGAAATAAGCGACACTTCTCCCCTTTTTGCAGTTGCCGACATACAGCACCCTGCATCATCAGTTGTGCCTGTCTTAAGTCCTGTAATGCCGTTGTATGATTTGAGAAGCTTATTTGTGTTTACAATCTGCGTCTTGCCGTCACGCAGATTATCAAGCCAGATTGATGTATAATCAAATACCTTTTCGTGTTTTATAAGCTCTCTCGACATAAGCGCAACATCATTAGCCGACGTAATATGACCTTCTTCATCAAGTCCGTTGCAGTTTTTGAATACAGTGTCATTCATTCCAAGTTCCTTGGCACGTGTGTTCATCTTCTCAACAAATGCATCCTCACTGCCGCTGATATGCTCTGCAAGTGCAACCGCCGCATCATTTGCCGAAGCAACTACCGTAGCTTTTATCATATCGTCACAACTCATCTCTTCACCTGTTTCAAGCCAGATGTCACTGCCGCCCATAGATGCCGCATGCTCCGATGCCGTAATCGCGTCATCAAGGCTCAGATGCCCCTCATCAATCGCCTCGAAAACGAGCAGCAGAGTCATAACCTTTGTAACAGACGCACAAGGTCTTTGCTCGTGACTGTTCTTTTCATAAAGAACCTTTCCCGTCGAGCTTTCCATAAGTACAGCAGACGGAGCAGTCACGCTATCGTCAGACAGTGCCGAAACACTCATTGGGAAGATAAGCATACACAGCAGATTTAATGCAATAAATATTGAAACTAATTTTTTCCGAAACATAAAAACACCTCGTTCATAAATATGAACAAGGTGTCAAGTTTATGTAATTATATACAAAACTTATTTTATTATTTTAAAAACCCTAATCCACTGATAATAGGCGGCTCAACAGACTTGTTTCTGAGAACCTGAATAAAGCAGATTATTTCTACAACCAAAAGAATAATAGCGCAAACAGCCCCTGCAATAGGAACAATACAAGTCCAGCACAAAACAAGAGTGCAAAAGCTAACAATCAAATCAGTAATAAAAAGCTTCAATCCCTGCTTTATGTGGAACTTGAGATACTCTGATTTATTGTTAAGATTTGCAAGCAAAGCAATTACAACTCCAACTATACTTAGAGCATAAATAAGTGCAGCAAACAGCTTGTTATCGGCAACCTCAGCAGGTGAAAATTCCGCTGTATGGTCAGTAGAACTTACAACAGTAGCTGTAGGCACCGGCTGTGCATAAGCATTCTGCTGTGGATTTGGATTTGCGCCTATCTGAGCACCGCAATTCACGCAAAACATAGCGTCATCATTGAGTTGTGCGTTGCATTTAGGACAATTTTTCATTACAAATAACCTCCAAAGTTTATTTTAGTATATTTTAACATACAAATGCAGAACATAAATTCTATTGCAGAATTATAATTATCTGTTGTAGTTAATATTGCGAATATGTTTAGCAATTGCCGATTAAACAGATATTAGTCAATAAGACAAACTGCGTGGGCCGAAATTCCCTCAAGCCTTCCTGTAAAGCCGAGATTTTCCTCAGTAGTTGCCTTGACGCTTACAAAATCCACATCAATTCCGCATATATTTGCTATTACCTCACGCATAATTCCGATGTGAGGTTTAAGCTTAGGCTGTTGAGCAATCACTGTTGCATCAATATTCACTATTTTATAATTATGCTTTTTAAGGAAATTACATACCTCTTTAAGCAAAAGTGTACTGTCCGCATCAGCAAATCTTTCATCCGTGTCAGGGAACAGCTTGCCTATATCACCAAGTGCCGCTGCACCAAGCAATGCGTCCATAATTGCGTGTATAAGCACATCTGCATCAGAATGTCCGTCAAGTCCCATTTCATAAGGAATTTCAATGCCGCCCAAAATAAGCTTTCTGCCCTTTACAAACTTATGTACATCATATCCGTGTCCGATCCTCATTATTATGCCTCCTTACATTTAACTTCTGATACCCTTTTGACGGTCTTACATCACCGTTCTGACAGGTATATTCAAATTCTTTTATAAATTCAAATTCACATTTTTCAATGACGCGTCTTGACTTATCATTCTTAATCCAATGACTTATCCACAGATAATCCAGACGCAAGTCATCAAAACAGTAATCAATCACCCTCTTTACTGCCTCGGTCATAAGCCCTCTGCCCCAATAATCCTTACTAAGCACATAGCCGATTTCTTTTCCGTACATATTTTCGTAAGGATCATAAAGGGGATTTATTTTTTCAATGCCGACAGAACCTATTACCTTTTTATTATCTTTAAACTCAAGCGCAAAGGTTTTATGTTCATTGATAAAAATCTCAAGGATTTTACGGCTCTCTTCAATACTTTTGTGATGATTCCAGCCTGCCATTTCACCGACTCCGCAGACAGAAGCATATTCAAAAAAGTCATTCAGATCGCTGTAATTCCAAGGTCTGATTAAAAGCCTTTCCGTTTTAAGCTCAATTCCGTTAATATTTACACAAACATCCATACTCAACGTCGTTTACTTAGTATGCTCTCGGCAATCACAACATCAATGGGAGTTGTCAGCTTTATGTTTTCTTCGCTTCCTTTTACAACTTCAACCTCGCCGCCCATATGCTCAATAAGCGAACAGTCGTCAGTAAAATTAATCATATTATCTCCTGCATTTTCAAGAGCAAACTGATATAACTCCCTCTCGAACACCTGAGGAGTATGTACAGCTCTAAGCTGAGAACGCAAAGGAGTACTCTCAATTTTATTGTAGCCGTCAACAATCTTAATTGTGTCCTTTACAGGAACCCCAAGAGTCGCCGCACCCGTTTCAAAAGCCGCTTCAATAACACGCTCAATTTCTTCGACAGTAATCAAAGGACGGGCACCGTCGTGAATTGCAAAATACTTTGCCTTGCTGCTTGCCGCCTTAATGCCGTTTCTTACACTCTCGGCACGGCTTGCGCCGCCCTCTACAAGCGAGCTTACCTTTGAAAAGCCGTTTTCATCGGCAATCAATCGGATACGCTCCTTGTCCTGTTCGCGGCATACAACCACTATTTCTTTGATAAAATGACACTTTTCAAATGCCCTCAGAGTATATTCAATCGCAGGATGACCAAGCAAAGGAATAAACTGTTTGCTGTCTGCAATTCCCATTCTTACAGAACCGCCTGCCGCAACAATAATTGCAGAAACAAAGTTATCCATAAATACCCCCCTATTTTTAAGATGCTTCACAAGTTTGAATTAATATGTAACCGTTATGTCCCGAAGGTACGCTTCGGCTTATTGGTAAACATCATTATTCACTTATATAAGTTAAATTATAGTTTTTTCGGACGCT
>DKZL01000033.1 GCA_002493635.1 Ruminococcaceae bacterium UBA7075
GGCGCTGCTAGTAACAGAGCCTTTTAGGCGCATCTGAAATACCACCGGCTTTGCCGGTGGATTTTTATTGTCGAAGCAACAAGGTTGTCGTTATGGTCAAAATCTTTGATTTTTCGTTAAAGGATGCCTGACAGTAACAACAGATTTCCTCCTGATTTTATATAAATGGTAAGTTATTATATAATTGAATTATTTTATAATAAAGTAATAATTATAATGTTAGAATAATATTGAAAAGCAATAATAGACAATTTATCGGCAAAAACTTTGTTGAAAAGTTACTTTAAATTAATATAATATTATATGTATAAAATTTATTCTGTTTAATCATTTGGAGGGGTAATAAATGATTAGGGAGTTGAAACCAACAGATATTGTCAGTGGTTTTAAAGTCCGTCCGGGATATTATTTGACGAATGGCGCCACGCCTGTTCATGGCGGTGTAAATTTTACTATCCATTCAATATATGCGACCTCATGTACACTGTTGCTTTTTAAACCGGGAGCAAAGGAGCCTTATGCAAGGCTCAGATTTCCGGATTCATATAAAATCGGTAACACATATTCAATGATTGTTTTCAATCTGGATGTTACTGACTTTGAATATGCTTATTCTTTTGACGGTCCGTATGACGAGTCAAAAGGATTGATTTTCGATAAGAATAAATATGTTCTTGATCCTTATGCCAAGGCTGTAACAGGTCAGAGTAACTGGGGTGAACGTCAGGATGACAGTTGCGTTTATAAGGCAAGAGTTGTAAGCAGCAATTACGATTGGGGCAACTCTACAAAACCTGCTCTTCCGTTTGAAGAACTGATTATTTATGAAACGCACGTAAGAGGATTTACCCAGGACAAATCGTCCGGAGTAAATAATAACGGTACCTTTGCGGGAATTAAAGAAAAAATTCCATATCTTAAAGAACTCGGCATCAACGCTATTGAGCTTATGCCTGTGTTTGAATTTGATGAAATGGGTTCTTACCGTAACTTTGACGGTGAACAGCTTTATGATTATTGGGGTTATAATACAGTTTGCTTCTTTGCTCCGAATACAAGCTACGAGTCTGACCATGAGCATCATTTTGAGGGTACAGAGCTTAAAGAGCTTATACACGAGCTGCATTCAAACGGTATAGAGATAATTCTTGATGTTGTGTTCAATCATACGGCAGAGGGCAATGAACTCGGTCCGTACTTTTCTTTCAAGGGGTTGGACAACAATATTTATTATATGCTGACTCCTGACGGCAAGTATTACAATTTCAGCGGCTGCGGTAATGTTCTCAATTGTAATCAGCCTGTTGTACAAAAGTTTATTCTTGATTGTTTAAGATACTGGGTTACGGAGTATCGTGTTGACGGATTCCGTTTTGACCTTGCGTCAATTCTCGGCAGAAACGAGGACGGTTCTCCAATGGAAAAGCCTCCTTTGCTCAAGAGCCTTGCTTTCGACCCGATTTTGGGCGATGTCAAGCTGATTGCCGAGGCATGGGATGCAGGCGGACTTTATCAGGTCGGCAGTTTCCCTTCATGGAACAGATGGGCAGAGTGGAACGGTAAATACCGTGATGATTTAAGACGTTTTCTGAAAGGCGACGGCGGTCTTGCGTGGGCTGCTGCGCAGCGTATTACAGGCTCAAAGGATTTGTATGACCCGACATACAGAGGCAACAATGCTTCCGTAAACTTTCTTACCTGTCATGACGGTTTTACTATGTATGATATGTATTCGTATAACGAGAAGCATAATTATAAAAACGGATGGAACAATACTGACGGTGCAAATGATAACAACAGCTGGAACTGCGGTGCTGAAGGTGAAACGAACGATTTCAATGTTAATAATCTGAGAAACAGGATGTGCAAAAATGCCTTTGCAACCCTTATGTGCAGCAGGGGAGCGGCACTGTTTCTTGCAGGCGATGAGTTTTGCAATACTCAGTTCGGCAATAACAACGCTTATTGTCAGGACAATATCGTTTCATGGCTTGACTGGAGCAGAAAAGAAAAGTATAGTAAATTTTTTGAATTTTGCAAATATATGATTTCATTCCGCAAGCGTTTTCATGTGATTACCGACAACAGCGGCGCTACAACATCAAGCCTGCCGCCTGTAAGCGTACATTCAAACATTCCTTGGCAAACCAATTTTAATGACCATTCAAGAATGGTTGGAGTAATGTATGCAGGCGTAAACCGTGAGAATAAAAATCTTGACGAGATTGTTTATTTTGGTGTTAATGCGTACTGGAAGAATGTTAATGTTGAGCTTCCTGAGTTGCCGAGCGGATATGTATGGAAGCTGTATGTTGATACAGGCAGAAATGCAGATGATGTGATTGTAGAGAATAAAAATATCTATCTTTATAATCGCTGCATTTCAATGCACGGCAGGTCTGTAATTGCAGTTGTTGCAGAAAAAATTCAATAATGTTATTTAAATAGTAGGGAACGACCCCCGTGTCGTTCCTGACTTCAACAACAGCATTGTGTTATTAGGAACGACACGGGGGTCGTTCCCTACGCAGAATTTTGTTAAGACTTTATTTGTTTTTATTCCAAAATTTCTCATAGAACCATTTGTACAACTAATAGATATAGGCTATAAAATCACCAATTTTGATTTGATACAATATTATATTAAGGTATTGATTATTGGGTGGTGATTAATTGAACAGAAATAAAATAAATTCAAGGTTTTGCGGTTTAATATCGGCTTTGCGTAATCCGCCGCAGGCTCAGGCGATGATTAAGGGTGACAGCGAATATTCGGAAATAAACGGAAAAATTCGTTTTTACGGAACACAGTTTGGTGTTCTTGTAGCTGCCGAGGTGTTCTGTTTGCCGACTTCAAAATCGGAATGCGGTAATCGTGTGTTCGGATTTCATATTCACGAGGGTGATATGTGCAGTGGTGACAGTAATGATCAGTTTTCGGGTGCAATGGCACATTACAACCCGTGTGATTGCAAACATCCGCATCACGCAGGGGATATGCCCCCGCTGTTTGAAAATGACGGCTACGCATTCAATGTATTCCTTACAGACAGGTTTGAGATAAACGAGATAATCGGCAGAACTGTCATTATACATTCAAATCCTGATGATTTTACAACTCAGCCGTCAGGAGATTCAGGTGCTAAGATTGCCTGTGGAGTTATCAAGCGGTGTGTGTGATTTAGTATAATTTATATATATACAAAAAGAGGAAACAGCGTTTTTACTGTTTCCTCAATTTTTATTTGCAAAATTTTATTCAGCGGAAAACTGGTCTTTGCCTACTGAGCAAAGCGGACATACCCAATCCTCGGGAACTTCTTCCCATGGAGTGCCCGGAGCAACGCCGTTATCGGGGTCGCCTACCGCAGGGTCATATACATAACCGCATACATCGCATACATATGTCATATTTGTTACCTCATTAACCGAAATATCTCTTTAAAAGACCTGCAAAACCAGCGCCGTGTCTTGCTTCGTCCTTAGCCATCTCGTGAACTGTGTCGTGAATAGCGTCGAGGTTTGCTGCCTTTGCACGCTTAGCAAGGTCAAACTTACCTGCACAAGCACCGGCTTCAGCATCTGCACGCATCTGAAGGTTCTTCTTTGTGCTGTCTGTGATAACTTCACCGAGAAGCTCAGCAAACTTAGCAGCGTGCTCAGCCTCTTCAAAAGCATACTTTGTGAAAGCAGCAGAAATCTCAGGATAACCCTCTCTGTCAGCAACTCTTGCCATTGCAAGATACATACCAACTTCGCTGCACTCACCGTTAAAGTTAGCTCTTAAATCCTCAATAATATCTTCGCTTACACCCTGAGCAACGCCTACTTCGTGAACTGTTGCATAAGAAGCGTCCTCCTGTAACTTAAACTTTGAAGCAGGAGCTTTACACTGAGGGCAAGCCTCAGGAGCTTCGGGACCTTCGTAAACATAACCGCATACTGTGCAATACCATTTCATAATTATTTCTCCTTTGTAATAAATATAAGTATAGTGTTAATGACAATTTAAAGAGTGTCATCGGCTCTATTGTTGGAACATTCGGGACACAAGCCGTAATAGATTACATATTTGCTCTCTACTTTATAGCCTGCACTTTCAAGCTCGCGATTTTCGCTGTAAGCAGCATTTGAATCTCTGACATCTAAAACTTTGCCGCATAAGTTGCAGACAAAGTGAGGATGGGGTTTGGTGTTTGCGTCAATGTGCTCTTCACCGTTAATGCTGCATACAACATTAACCTTACCCTCACTTTTAAAAAGCGCAATGTTGCGGTATACAGTGCCAAGACTCAAATCAGGAATTTCAGGCTTCAGCTTTTCATAAATCCATTTTGCACTCGGATGTGAGGTTGTGTTGCAAACGGCATTATAAATCGCATTTCGCTTTGAACTGAAATTTCGTTTAGCCATATCCTTTTTTCCTTGTTAAAATCTAAAAGATAAAAGTAAAAATTATTCCTATTTGTATATTTTGCATCTAAAAACAATAATCACTATTAACTTTGAATATATAGTAACATATCAATTGCATTTTATATTTATTTTGAAGAATTATAAACAAATAATATATGGAAATTTGGTGGTATTATGCTTAAAAGCAGAATAAAATCATTTGTTTTTATGATTTTAATTTTTATAGTTGTGATTTGTTTCTTAATTTCAGGCGATTTAAATTCTGTTGAAACTTTAAAAAATTCTGAAGATGACGTTTTTGTGCCAATAATTATGTATCATTCACTTCTCAAAGATACCTCTCTGCAAAATGATTACACTATTTCACCTACATTGTTTGAAAATGACCTTAAATATCTGAAGGAGAATAATTATACTTCTGTTACTGTAGCTGATTTGATTGATTATGTATATAATGACAAACCTTTGCCTGAAAAGTGTATTATGCTGACCTTTGATGACGGTTATTATAATAACTATTATTATGCTTTTCCTCTGCTGAAAAAATATGAATATAAAGCAGTAATATCACCGATAGCTTCAATGACGGAATCCTATACTCAGAATAACGAGATTTCAGTCAATTACGGGCATATCTCTGTAGACAACATCAAAGAAATGGTACAGTCAGGATATGTTGAGATTCAGAATCATTCTTACGATATGCATAGACTTAAACCGCGAATGGGTGTGAATAAAAAGAAGGGAGAAGCCTTTGACAGCTATAAATCCAATATAGAAAAAGACATTATAACAGCGCAAAATTATCTTAAAGACAATACAGGAATATCTCCGCAGTGCTTTGTGTATCCCTTTGGAGCAAAGTGTGAGGAAACGGAAAAGATTATTAAGGAACTCGGATTCAAGTGCACGCTTACCTGTACCGAGGAACCCAATTACATAAGCAAATCGGAAGATTCTCTTATCAATCTCGGTCGATACCGCCGTGATAATGGCGAGAGTATGGAAGCTCTGATAAACAGAATCAATAAAAGTGCTGATAATTGAGGAAATTTACATTCTGTCGGCACATTTAGCGGAAGAAATTTAATCAGTATCTCCTTAAGAATGATGTCAACCCTCAAATTTATGAATATTATATATGTGTATAATGAATTTTGGAGGTAGAAATTATGCCAAAGGTTTATCTCAGTCCGTCTCTTCAGGAGTTCAATCCTTATGTCGGCGGAGGAAATGAAGAGTATTATATGAATCTGGTAGCCGACGCAATGGAACCGTATCTTAAAGCAAGCGGAATAGATTTTGAACGCAACAGTCCCGAGATGACGCTTTCGCAGGCAATAACAGATTCAAACAGAGGAGATAATGATTTGCACCTTGCAATACACAGCAATGCTGCTCCGCCGTCAGCGGCAGGTCAGTACAGAGGAGCAGATATTTATTACTACCCGACGAGCACCAATGCAAGAAGATTTGCCGACATCATAAAGGGTAACTATGAGAATACCTATTATTTGCCGAATGATATTGATGTTATTCCGACAACCTCGCTTGCAGAGGTCAGAAGAACCAAGGCGCCTGCCGCACTGATTGAAGTAGCATATCATGATAATCCTGCCGATGCACAGTGGATAAGAGATAATATTAACAATATTGCGGAGAGCTTGTCAAAATCAATCGCCGATTATTTTGGTGTTCCGTTTGTAAGACCATGATTTTTTAGATTTTTTAGACTTTTTAGACGCTTCATAAGTTTTCCTTAAAATATAACTGTTCCGACCCGAAGATTTGCTTCGGTTTAGCGGTAAACATCATAACTCACTTTTTACTTTATTGGAAATTGCTCGGTTGCGCTCGGG
>DKZL01000009.1:0-31644 GCA_002493635.1 Ruminococcaceae bacterium UBA7075
AGCAATTTCCTATAAAGCAAAAAATAAGCAGATTGCAACCAATCTGCTTAAAATCGTTATATTTTGAATCTGTTTCTGATTTCACGTCGCACAACAGCAGTATTCATATCTCCCAAATTATGTGTGCGTACACTTTGGACAAGTCCCAAACATATCAGAGTTGCCAGCGCAGATGTACCGCCTGCACTGAAAAGAGGGAGTGTAATACCTATAACTGGGAAAAAACCAAGTACCATGCCAATGTTTATAATAGTCTGAGAAGAAATAATTGCAAAAGTTCCGCTGCAAAGCAGCTTACCGCTCATATCATTAGTCTGTTTGGCGTTAATCAGTATTCTGATCATTATCAGTAATAAAATTATCATAAGTGCGATACATCCGATAAAACCGAGTTCTTCGCCGGCAACTGTAAAGATAAAATCGTTTTCCTGTTCAGGAACAATGCCGTGCTCAACTCTCGGACCGTTAAAAAGACCTTTGCCGAATAAACTTCCGCTTGAAATTGAAACCTTTCCCTGGTATTGCTGCCAACCGTATGTTGTCATAGCATTTCCGTCAATGTCAAACAGAGCCAATAATCTGTTACGCTGGTCGTCATTCATAAATAAATTCCATATTAACGGAACAGACACTAACAGTATACCGCCTAAAATTGTAAAATATCTCAGTTGTACGCCGGCTATAAATGACATAAACAAAAATATTAAGGCAAAAATAAGTACCGTTCCGTCGTCGCCCTGCATATGAATGATTATCATTGGTATCATTGCATGAAGCACAAGTGTTATTACACCGACAAAGCTTTTCAACATATCTTTTTCTTCAAGATATGTCAGGTGCTTTGTGAAGGTTATAATAAAACATATTTTAATAAATTCTGATGGCTGTATGGTTAAACTGCCGATTTGAATCCATGCCGTGTCGTCCGTACCCGCAACCTGAATACCGAATACGAATACAAGACCTGCAAGGATAAATGAAATAATTGCGGCAAAATACCATTTTTTAATTATATATTTGTAATCGGCTGCCGATATTATGATAGCAGAAACAAGTCCTGTGGCAATAGCAATAATCTGCGTTTGCAGAAAGTTGTATTCGCCTGAACGCTGCATACTTGCAATCAGCATTAAGCTGTATACTATTGCAATTATTGTAAGAAGCCATAAGGCTTTATCGCTTTTCTTAAAGTAATCGGCAATCGAATGAAAAATTCTTGTCATTTTAACGCCTCTTTGAAATCAGTTAATTATATTATATTAAAATATGGTGGTAATATCAAGTATATTTTCAAATAAGAATAATAGCAATCTTTTATTTTGATATAATTAATTTAATAATATGATAATGTGGAGGTGCTTTCAATATGTTGACTGATATTGAAATTGCTCAGCAGGCAAAACTTTTGCCTATCAAGGATGTTGCGGATCAAATTGGTATTTCTGAGGATGAACTTGAATTTTACGGAAAATACAAAGCAAAGCTGTCTGATGAACTTGCAAACAGAATCAGCTCTAATCCTGACGGAAAGCTTGTTCTGGTTACTGCAATCAATCCTACTCCTGCAGGAGAGGGTAAAACTACAACAGCGGTTGGGCTTGGACAGGCAATGGCAAAAATAAATAAAAAGGCTGTTATTGCGCTTAGAGAACCATCTTTGGGTCCTGTTTTCGGCATTAAAGGCGGTGCTGCCGGAGGCGGATATGCTCAGGTTCTTCCTATGGAAGACATCAATTTACACTTTACGGGAGATATGCACGCAATTACGGCTGCAAATAATCTTTGCTGTGCAATGCTTGACAACCACATTCAGCAGGGCAATGAGCTTCAGATTGATCCTCGCCGTGTTCTGTTTAAACGCTGTCTTGATATGAATGACAGAGCATTAAGAAACATCGTTATCGGTCTTGGAGGTAAGGTCAACGGCATCCCAAGAGAGGATCACTTTATCATAACTGTTGCTTCTGAGGTTATGGCGATTCTTTGCCTTGCAAACGATATTTCTGACCTCAAAAAGCGTCTTGGCAACATTCTTGTTGCATACACATATTCGGGACAGCCTGTTTATGCTAAGGATATAAAGGCTAACGGAGCAATGACTGCGCTGTTAAAAGATGCAATAAAGCCTAATCTTGTTCAGACTCTTGAGGGTACTCCTGCAATTATGCACGGCGGACCTTTTGCAAATATTGCTCACGGATGTAACAGCGTGCGTGCAACAAAGCTTGCCTTAAAGCTTGCTGACTATTGCATTACGGAGGCAGGCTTCGGTTCTGACCTCGGTGCGGAAAAGTTTCTTGACATCAAGTGCAGATACGCAGGCATCAAGCCTAATGCTATTGTTATTGTTGCTACAACTCGTGCATTGAAATATAACGGCGGAGTACCGAAGTCAGAGGTTTCTGAGGAAAATCTTGACGCTCTCAAAAAAGGAATTGTCAACCTTGGTGTTCACATTGAAAATATGCGTAAGTATAACGTGCCTGTAATCGTTGCAATCAATCAGTTCGGTACAGATACTGAACAGGAACTTAACTTTATTGAGGATTATTGCCGTCAGAACGGTGCCGATTTTGCTTTGTCAAATGTGTTTGGCAAAGGAGGCGAAGGCGGTGTTGAGCTTGCAAATAAGGTTGTTGAAGCTTGTGAAAAGGATTCTGATTTTGCACCGCTCTATGATATTAATCTGACAATTAAAGAAAAAATTGATGTTATTGCTAAGAATATTTATGGAGCTTCCAAAGTGAATTATACGTCTGCTGCCGAAAAGGCAATTACAGAAATTGCTGCTCTTGGCGGTGATAAGTTACCTGTCTGTGTTGCAAAGACACAGTATTCACTTTCCGATAATCCGGCACTTTTGGGTGCTCCTAAGAATTTTGAAATCACCGTAAGAAATCTTTCACTTTCAAACGGCGCAGGATTTGTAGTTGTCTATACAGGCGATATTATGACTATGCCGGGACTTCCTAAAGCACCTGCTGCACACAGCATTGATGTAAATGAAGACGGCAGAATTTCAGGTCTTTACTGATATGATTAAAATAATTTCTCACAGTGCAGAGGAGACCGAACAAATCGGATTTAATATTGCTCAAAGGCTTAACGGTACTGAGGTTATAGCTTTGTTCGGCGGACTTGGAATGGGCAAGACGGCATTCACAAGAGGACTGGCAAAAGGTTTGGGCATTGATGATGGTGTATCAAGCCCGACCTTTGCGCTTGTAAATGAATATTCGGGCAGATATAATATTTATCATTTTGATATGTATAGGGTAAGCAGTTGGGATGACCTGTATTCAACAGGCTTTTTTGATTACATTGACACAGGCGTGCTTGTGATTGAATGGAGCGAGAATATAGAGGGAGCTTTGCCCGACAATGCAATCAGAATCAGCATTTCAAAAGGCAGTTCTGATGACGAAAGAATCTTTGAAATTGAGGGAGTTGAATTATAATGAAAATCCTTGCTATTGACACTTCCGCAACTGCTGCATCGGTTGCAGTTGCAGAGGAGGATAAAATCATAGGCGAGTATTTTATTAATACAAAGCTCACTCACAGTCAGACGCTTATTCCTATGGCTGAACAGCTTCTGAAGAGCGTTTCTTTATCGGTAAAGGATTTAGATGCTGTTGCCGTAAATGCCGGTCCGGGTTCTTTTACAGGGGTAAGAATAGGTGTTGCGGCGGCTAAAGGTATTGCTTTTGCCGATGAAATACCGTGTATTTCGGTTTCAACTTTGCAAAGTATGGCTTATAATATGCTTGAAAGTGATTGTATCGTTTGTGCAGTAATGGACGCCCGTTGTCAGCAGGTTTATAATGCAATGTTTAAGATAATCGGCAAGAGCGTTGAGCGCCTGACAGACGACAGAGCTTTGTCACTTGAGGATTTGAAACTTGAGCTTGAACGAATTAATGATAAGGTAGTTCTTGTAGGTGATGGAACAGAAATTACCGAAAAATTTTTTGACGGAAAGCTTTCAAATGTTGTTTCGGCACCTATAAATAAAAGAATACAAAATGCTTCTTCTACTGCTATTGTTGCTTGCAGAATGTTAAAGGAAGATAAAACGGTAAGCTCTGACGAGCTTATGCCTGTATATCTCAGATTACCGCAAGCGCAAAGGGAGCTGAATAAAAAATTGGGGGTAAAACAATGATAGCACTCGGATGTGACCACGGCGGATATAATCTTATATGCGCAATTAAAAAGTATCTTGATGAAAAGGGAATAGAGTACAAGGATTTCGGCACAAACAGTACTGAAAGTGTTGACTATCCTGTTTATGGCTACAAGGTTGCAACAGCTGTTGCAAGCGGTGAATGCGAGCTTGGTATTCTCTGCTGCGGCACGGGAATCGGAATTTCTATGGCTGCAAATAAAGTTAAGGGAATAAGAGCTGCGGTTGTCAGCAATGAATTCTGCGCCGAAATGACGCGCAGACACAATCACTCTAATATTCTCTGTATGGGCGGCAGAGTGACCTCTGAAGAGGAAGCCGTAAAGTATACGGATATTTTCCTTAATACTCCCGAAGAGGGCGACAGACACGAAAATCGTGTAGCTATGATTACCGCTATTGAGAATGGTACATTTTCTGGTTGATAAAAACTTATAGTTTTGAGCACCTGTTTTTGCAGGTGCTCTTTTTACTTTGCAGGAAACAGTCGGGCAAAAAAGTAGTGCTGTCTGCCAGAGTAGGTGCAGCCCAACGACTGCTTATTTAGTATATATATCACAATGAGTAACATTTATGTAATAATTGTAATATTTATCAAAATAGCCCTGCTTTTACAGCTTTTCAACATAACTAACAATTTTCCACAATAGAAACAAAGAGTTTTAATCTGTCCTAACAGCTTTCCATATAGTTAGAAAAACTGTTTAAATATTATAATAATAGTCTATATGATAACGATAATATTATTAAACCATTACAACAATATAGCTTGTTGTAATAATTTTTGACAAAAAATTTCATTTTTTTAAATTTATTTACAAAAAACACTTGTTTTTTTTCTAATAAAGTATTATAATAACATCACAATGTTTTTAAAGAATTTTAATAAAGAATTTTTTAAAAGAATATTAGATTTGGAGAGAGTAAAAAATGAGATTACGTAAACAGGAACTTGGAGACAGAAACCTTGTAGGAAACCGTGTTGAAACTGTCAGAAAACAAAAGGGTATGAAACAAAAGGAACTTCTTGCACAGCTTCAGGTTAATGGTGTAGATATGAACGCATCCGGTCTGTCAAAGCTTGAGGGACAGATAAGATTTGTTACCGATGTTGAGCTTGTGGCTCTTTCAGACATACTTGAGGTTTCTGTGGATTATCTTCTTGGCAGAGCAGACAGATAATTTAGTCTTACGGTTTTGACTTAATTGAATAAATAAACAATAGTTTGTTTTACCTAGTGTTCGGAACAGCCTTTTTGGCTGTTCTTATTTTTTTGAATAATTTTTCCGTAATCTGCCAATAATCGTTACGAAAGGAAAGATGCAGTTATGAAATTATTAATCAAGTCAGCCTGTATTGCATTTGTACTTACAGTCATATACTCTGTTATCCCGTTTGAAGCTCAGTGCAGTGAGTTATCACAGGATGTATTCAGACTTCATATTCTTGCAAACTCTGATTCTGAGGCAGATCAGAGCCTTAAAATAAAGGTCAGAGATGAGGTGCTTGATTACACTGAGGATTTATTTAACTCTGCAAACTCAAAAGAAGAGGCAGAAAGCATAATTTCAGATAATTTGCAGTCGATTTCCAATGTAGCGTATCAGACTGTGCTGGATAACGGTTATGATTATGTTGTAACTGCCGAAATTACTAATATGTATTTTAACACACGATATTATGAGGGTTATACTCTGCCCTCCGGAATGTACGATGCCCTCCGCATCACAATAGGTGAGGGCGAAGGGCATAATTGGTGGTGTGTTATGTATCCGTCAATTTGCATATCTTCGGCAGAAGATAAAGAGAGTAAGGCAAAAGAAGCGTTAGATGATGACGAATATAATATTGTGTGCAATGAACAGTATCAGTACAAATTCAAAGTCGTTGAAATGTTTGAAAAATTTTGTTCACTGTTCTAAGAATTAGTATGATGTACATTTTTTAGACCATTAAATATGATAATTTTTATGTTGTTGGAATTGCATTGATAATGGTTGAAAGAACCATAAGTGAAAATGTAAACAGTGTAACAGGAGAACACATAAATACAGCAATTTTTCTTGATGTATTTATGTTAAATACGCTTTTCACCAGGTTAGCTTTTCCTTTATGTTTTACAAGCTCTATAATGAAAAAAACTATTGCGGTAATTATCAGTCCGAATAATATTATTTCAATCAGAGCTGCAAATAAAAGAAAAGGTAAATTTACGCTGTTTAGCAATTCGTAGTTACTCATATTTGCGATTTCTTCAATATCTATATTGTAATTTTTAAAAAATAACTGCACTACCGTAGAAATGGTATTTATTGAAAAGTGCGCAATCATTGAAGGAATTATAGAGCGTGTTTTTATCACCATAAATGCACTGAAGCATCCTAATACGGCGGCAAATAAAAATTGCGGATAGTTTTCGTGCCACAATCCAAAGATAATACCCGATATTATAATTGCAAACCATTGTCCCATCGGTTCGCTGTTTTTCAGCACAACACCCCGAAACAGCAGCTCTTCAAATATGGGTGCAAAAATAACCGGTGCAATTATTAATACAACTGTTCCGATTACCGAGTCACCAAAATTAAAGCTTGCTTCATTGAGTGTTGTTTCTGTCATATATTCTATAATCATAAAAAATATATTTGAAATAATACTTGCAATGTAAGCAAAGCCCATTGTAATGATTATCCATTTAAAGCACCAGAACGCAGATTTCTTAGGCTTTGTGTAAAGTGATGATAATTTAATTCCGACTTTGTTGCCTTTAACCTTTTGAAAAATTAATGCAATAAGCGGAATAATAATAAGATACATAAAGATATAAATTATTAAATTCAGAAACCCGTTATCTTTCAATATTGAGTTTTCAGGAGCAATACCTGAAAAAAATAATAATGGATATTTAAATACATTTGCGGCTATCAAAAATACAAGTATTGGCAGGGTAGTGGAAGTCGATATTTTTCTGATTTGTCTGTTAATAGTTTTGTTGTTCATTTTTACCTCATTCTACATTGCAGAAATTACTGTCTGCACCATCATTACAGCGAAAGAAATTATTGTAATCGGTGCAGAAAAATATACTGCAAGTTTTTTTACTTTTAGGGAACAGCTCAGTAACACTCGGGCACCAAAGTGAGTGTTTATATGGTGCTGTCTGCCCGAATAGGTGCAGTCCACTGGCTGCTTTTTGATTGGTTTAATTTCAAATTTTCCTTTAGACAGTTTTGCTCTTTTTCTGAATTTCACAATTTCGATAATAAGCAAAACAATTCCGGCAATAAGAAAAATTAAAATTAAAATATTGTTAATACAATATATTATAGATATAAAAGTGTGTTTTGTAAACATATAATGCAATTTTAATTCTAAATCTGCACTCGACATTGGTGTACCGAGTGTAGCCAGACTAATAGTTTGTATTTCAACTATAAGATTATTTATAAAATGGCAGACTGCTTGAATTTGAAATTTTCCGTATTTCTTTATTAATTGTTTTCTTATTCATTATTAATCTTCATCAATGCCGTTTTGTTTTTTCTGTATTCACGGTAAAACCAGAAATATACAAGAACAAGCACAGAAATCATCACAAGTATTATCATATCAAGTCTTCCGAATACAGTAGTATATGAAATAGGCTTAATTAAATTACAATATGCTTTGAACATTTCTTGGTTGTACAAATACATAAGCCATTCAATTACACAACGTGCTCGAAATACTATGACTACAATTCCAAAGCAAAAACCAAGACACGCAAGAACATAGCGCCATATAATTTTATTCTTTGGAAGCTTATAAAGTGTTTCCTTGAATCTGTTCGGCTCGTTAAAATACAGCATTGAATAATATTCCCTTAAATTATTGCATTTTATTGTTGCTGGTTCAAATCTTATAAAAGAATAATAGTATAACATGATTACAAGTATCAATATTATAATGTTTGAAACAAGCAAACCTGTCCAATTAAAACCCAGTGTACTGACCAATGGATTTGCTTCTCTTGACAAGTCAGGGGAGCCAATATATGTAAAAAAATTATCAAAAAAACTTACAACTATTGTCAGAAATGTTACTATACCAAATTTAACTGCTTTTCTTTTCATATTCTTTTCCTCTATCATTTAAACAAACCTTTGTCACCGTCATAATATTCTTTATCAGAAATTTCTTTATCCTCGTCCAGATTATATTCACTATGTTCAAACATACCTTTGCCTGTACGGTAATTAATATTTTGCCCTCGTGTAAAGGCAATGCCTATCAGAATTACAACGACAATTAATGCAATAATTCCTACGATTCCCCAAAAATCCATATTGACCTCCGTTATCTCTTTATTTGCGTTGTTTTAATAATATAATAAAGTCCTATCGAAAAAAGTATTCCGATTCCTGTAAAAATCATACACATTAACAGCGGTGATTTGTACGTCATTCCGAACATAGTATAAATGATGTTATTATAGCTTTCAGTAAGTGATCCTTTGGTTACAAACATATCAATTACGGGAATACCTGCATATATAATAATATACGGCACAAGCACAATCAGTACCTTTGCAATTAATTTTACTCTGTAAAACAGGCTTGCTATAAACAGGCTGATAATATAAACTGCAGTAGCCGCAAAGAACATCATAAGTATGCCAAGAAGAATTTTTTCTGTATTATTTGCTTTTCCAAAGAAATATACAGTATGATAATCCTTATAATACATAGTTTCAGTAAAAAACGGTCTTAGTTCAATGTGAAAACCGGATGTATTTATTACTGATTTACAAAGCGAATTTATACCAAAGCAGAAAAAAGCACTCATAATTGAGCAAACAGCTGATGTCGCTATTCCGACAATAAGCTTTGATATAAATAATCCAGTTCGGCTGTTTGAAAGCTGAAAACAAAGGTTTAAATCCTTTTTATAATAATAAAACGCAGAAATTATCATTATTGCAACAAAGATAAAATCATATCCGTCTATTACCATAATTGCATTGATAGGCTCATTGGCATAATTCATAGCAATACAGACGTAATATACAGCAAGGGCGGAACAAGCACCTAATGATGCGGTTATTACCAGCATAAAATGATTAAAAATCTGATATTTAACGGATGTTTTAAGCTTCATATTAGTCCTCCTTTTTGTTTGTAAGCTTTATAAACAGCTTTTGAAGGTTAAGCTGAGAAACCTCAACTTCATTCGGTAAATTTGCTGGAATAGTGCCCAATACATAAATTGTCTTAATTGTTCCAAACTCTTCACTGCTGATTATTTCATATTTTTTTGCAAATTCATCAACTATATGACTTTTTCCTGAAATAGAAAATCCTTGTAATAAAAAATCGTCTTTTGACTTCTGTATTGTAACTTTACCGTTGTCTATGATAATTACATCTTCAACAATATTCGCAATTTCATCAATAAGATGTGTCGAAACAATAATTGTGCAGGGACTTTCGATATATTTTTCGAGCAGAAGCTTGTAGAATTTTTCCCTGTAATTTGCGTCAAGTCCGTTAACGGGTTCATCAAAAACCAGATAAGGTCTGTTGATGCAAAGACCTGTAATAAGCTTTAATGCAGTAATCTGACCTGTTGAAAGTCCTCTGATTTTCTTATTTTCCGTAATATGAAATTCATTTAAAAGCAAATTTGCTTTATCGATGTCAAATTCACTGTAAAAATCATTAATCCGCTTAAAGAGCGTTTTTATCTTAATATCTTTTGGAAAAAGATTGCTTTCACTCATCATATAAATCTTTGACAGTGCTTTTGAGTTTTTTCTTGCATTTTTACCGTCAATTAGCACTGTACCCGAATCAGGAAATACACGGTTGTCAATTATATTCAGCAATGTAGTTTTTCCTGCGCCGTTTCTGCCGAAAAGCCCGTAAATCTTGTTACTTTCAATAGTTAAATTTATGTTATCAAGTGTTTTTATTTTTTCGTAGCTTTTACACAGATTTTTAATTTCAATGCTCATCGCTGAAGCCCCTTTCAATCATTTTTTTGATGTCATCATTTGTCAGACCAAGCCGTTTTGCCTCATTCACAAGCGAGGTAATGTACTTGTCAAAAAATTCATTTCTCCTGCTATCAAGCAATCTGTTTATTGCGCCTTCGCATACGAACATTCCGATACCACGCTTTTTATAAACGATATTATTCTCGACAAGAATATTAATTCCTTTCAGGGCGGTTGCAGGATTTATCTGATACCTTAGGGCAAGCTCCGTAATTGAAGGAATCTGTTCGCCTTCTTTGTAATGCCCCTGTAAAATTGAGTCCTCAATGCCTTCTCTAATCTGTTGAAAGATAGGCTTGTCGATGGCAGTGTTTATATTCAAATTCTCACCTTCTTTGTTAGTTAGTTAACTAATTAACTAATTCGATTATAACACACAGTTATTGTATGTCAATATCTTTTTAAAAAAATAATACAATTTATTGAATATTTTTTACATAAATGGTACTATATTTACATATATCGAATAACGATTCGCACAGGAGGTGTGCTATGTTTCAGTTCATTTTAGGTAAAAGCGGCAGCGGCAAAACAACGTATATATATAACCGGATTGCCGAATTGGTAAACAACTCTGACAGAAAAATTATAATGCTCATTCCTGACCAGAGTTCATTTGAAACTGAGAAGAATTTTCTTGAATTATTTGGCGCAAAAAAAGCAAAACAAGTGTCGGTATTTGGATTTACAAAGTTGTGCAGCTATGTTTTTAATAAGGTGCATTTCAAGCCGTTGAATGTAATTGACAACGGTACCCGTGCAGTTATTATGAATATTGCACTTGAACAGCTGACGGAAAAACTCAGCTTATTCAGAAGTAAAAACAGCAAAAGCATTGCCGACATTATGCTCAGAACTCTTGAAGACTGTAAGAATAATAAAATATCAACAGATTTATTAAGGGAATGTTCATTAAAAGTTGACGATAAAACGCTTAGTGCAAAGCTGTATGAAACTTCATTGATTCTTGATACCTATGATGCACTTGTTTCGCAAAGTTACATTGATCCGTTAGATGATCTTTCAAGATTATATGATATTCTTGAAAAGAATATTATTTTCGAGAATTATGTTTTATTTGTAGATTCATTCAGCGGCTTTAACAAGCAGCAGCTTGACGTTCTTGGGTTGCTCATCAGGCAATGCGAAGATACATATGTTTCTCTCACGCTCGACCCGCTCACAAGGGGTAATGACGAGCTTTTTGAAACTTCATACAACACAATGCGTCAGATTACTGATATTTGTAACAGTGATTTCATTGATATAAAAAAGCCTGTAGAACTTAACGAGTGTTTAAGATTCAGAAATGATGAGCTTGCAGCTCTGGAACAGGGGATATACCGCAATGATTTTGAGAAATACGATATAACACCTCAAAATATTGTGCTTTATCCCGCAAATGACATTCATAATGAGTGCGAGTTTGTTGCCCGTGAGATTAAGCGACTTGTGATTGAAGAGGGTTATCTGTACTCCGATATTTCTGTAATTGCGCATAATACATCTGATTACAGAGGCGTTTTAAACAGTGTCTTTGACAAATATGAAATTCCGTATTTTATGGATGTTCCTGATGACATTGAGGTTAAGTCTGTTATAAGATTTGTTAATTCTTTGTTTAAAATGATAATAGACGATTTTGAACGTGATGATGTTATCTCATTATTAAAAACAGGACTTACATCAAATACATTTGATGAATTAAGTATATTTGAAAATTATGTTTATGTTTGGAATATTACAAATTCAGGATTAAAAAATGAATTTACACAAAATCCGAGAGGTTTTGCAGACGCTATGACCGAGGGTGATGTCCGCGTGCTGTCAATTGCTGAAAAGGTGCGAAAATCTGTTATTGAGCCGGCTTTAAAATTCAAGGCAGACTGCAAGGACAAGAATGCAACGGAAATTACCGTGCTGTTATATGACTTACTGACAAATATCGGAGTACAAAAGACTCTTGACAGAATGTATAATACCCTTGAAAATAATGTCGAAAAGGGACTTGGAGCAGAACAGATAAGAATCTGGAATATGCTTATGGAGACACTCGACAAAATGGTTGCAGTGCTTGCAGACAAGCCTGTTTCAATCAGACGGTATTTTGAACTGCTTTCTATTCAGATTTCAGCAATTAAGCTTGCGGATATTCCGCAGACTCTCGACAGTGTTACAGTTACAACTGCGCAGAGAGTGCGACTTTCAAAGCAGAAGGCAGCATTTCTGATAGGATGTGTTGATGGAAAATTCCCCGAAGCTCCAAAAACAACAGGTGTATTTTCAATGTACGAGCTAAAAATACTTGCTTTAAACGATGTTGCACTTGCAGATGATTTTGCCGATTTTTCAAAACTCGAAAAATTTATGGCTTATTCTTGTATGACGTCGGCTTCCGATAAGCTGTATCTGTCTTATCCTCTGTCAAATCTTCAAGATGAACAATTTTCTCCTTCGTCAATTATTGATGAAACGCATAAGATTTTTAATAATTTAAAGATACTTGACAGTGTTGAAGTAAATTCTCCTGAAAATTCTATGTGGGCATTACAGCCGGCTTTTGAGGAGTACGCAAGATTGTGCGGCAGAAACAATGCTAATCTTGCTTCACTGAAAAATGTTTTTGCAGATAACGAGGAATACAGTGCAAAAATGTTTGCACTTTACAGAGCGTTTGACCATTCGCCGTTCAGAATAGAAAGCAGTGACAACACACACAATTTATTTGGTGATAATTTAAAAATATCCGCTTCGCAAATTGAAAAGTTTAATCTTTGCAGATTCTCATATTTTTGCAACTATGGTCTGCGTGTGCGTGAAAGAAGAAAAGCAGAGATTAATCCGCTTGAATACGGTACATTGGTTCACTATATTCTTGAAAGATTTTTTACGGAATTTACAAAGCCTGTTTACTCGGCTTTTTCTGAAAAACAGACAGAAAGCTTTGTAAGCAAGGTTCTTGATGAATATACCGAAGAATATTTCGGGGGCAGCAAGGACAAGACAAAGTCATTTATGTTTAATTTATCAACACTGAAAGACAATGTTGTCTTGCTTTTAAACCATATAATCGAAGAGCTTGCTCAGAGTGATTTTGATGTTGCAGACTGCGAGCTTTCAATAGGTAATGATATTCCGGCATATACTATTTCTTTGCCCACAGGAGAAAATATTGCGATATACGGCAATATTGACAGGGTAGATGTAATGGAGCAGAGGGGAATAATATACCTTCGTATAGTCGATTACAAAACCGGAACAAAAAATTTCAAGCTTTCTGATGTTTTATACGGATTGAATTTACAGATGCTTTTATATCTGTATGCTGTTCAGAAAAACGGAAAAGAAAAATACGGCGAAACAAATCCAGCCGGAATCCTGTATATGCCGGCAACTGCACCTGTAATCGGCGCAGATAAAGCGATGACAGAGGATAATATAAATTCCAAGCTTAATTCAGAACTGAGAATGAACGGACTTCTGCTCAATGATATAACTGTAATAAAGGGAATGGACAGGTCTGAAAAGGCTAAATATATTCCTGTCAGGATAAAGGCAGATATGCCTGACTCAAAGACAAGCCTTGCAACTCTTGAAGAGTTCGGAAAAATATTTGGCAAGCTCGATTTAATTGTTACACAAATGGCGACTGATCTGTATTCCGGCAATATAACAGCGTCGCCGATTAAGGATAAAAAGACTGCAAATTCTCACGACGCCTGCAAATACTGCCCTTATGACAGTGTGTGTGCATATCATATGAGCGAGCCGAGAATGCTGTATGAATTTGATAATAAAACTGTATTTGAACAGCTTGACAAAGAATTTGCAAAGGAGGGGGACTTAAATGGCAAGGCAGTGGACTGAACAACAGCATAATGCAATTTACGCAACAGACGGCTCTGTACTTGTATCTGCCGCCGCAGGTTCAGGCAAAACAGCAGTGCTTGTAGAGCGTGTTATCAATCTTATTACTCGTGATAAAGAACCTATGGATGTTGACCGTTTGTTAATAGTAACCTTTACCCGTGCGGCAGCCTCTGAAATGAAGCAGCGTTTGTCAGAAGCACTGACCTCACTGCTTAAGAATGACCCATATAACTCTAACTTACTTAAGCAGAAACAGCTTTTATACAACGCAAGTATTTCAACTATTGACAGTTTCTGCTCAAATCTTGTCCGTGAATATTTTCATACTCTGCAAATTAATGCAGATTTCAGAAATGCTGAGGAAAGTGAACTGAGTATTCTGGAAAATCAGGCGCTTGACATATCTTTTGAGGATTTTTACAAGCAGGACAGTGCTGATTTCATAAATCTTGTCAACGCTTTTTCATCAAAAGGCGGAGACGTCAAGCTCAGAGATACAGTGCTAAAAATCTGCAAGTTTCTCTCAACCCAGCCCTTTCCCGAAAATTGGCTTAATAATATGCTTAAAAATTATGATGAAATGCCGATTGCAAAAACTATATGGGGCAAAATATTAATTGATAATGCAAACTCAACAGCAATGCACGCAATTAATATCACTGAAAATTCAATTAAAATGCTTTCGGAAGATAACGTCCTTTATGAAAAACTGGTACCTCGTTTTGAGGAAGATTTAGCATTTCTGCAAAAATTTCAGGAGAAGCTGTACACTTGCACATGGGATGAAATTAAACAGCATATTTACGGCTTTGTTTCAGGTCAGCTTCGTGCGCCTAAAGATTATACCAATCATCCGATAAAGCTTGCGGTTGCAAAAAAACGTGATGAAGTGAAATCATTAATCAAAGAACTTCAAACTATTTTTTCGTGGAGTGAGGAAGATGCAAAGCAGGAAATCAGGGAGATTAAATCTTTGACTGCAACGCTTTTTGACCTTGTAAGACATTACATTAAAATCCTTTCGGAGCTTAAGTATAAAAAGAACATCCTTTCATTTTCAGATGTTGAAGCGCTTACTGTAAAGCTGCTTGCCGTACCGTTTGAGGACGGATATAAAAAAACTGAGCAGGCAAATGAAATTTCAGCAAGATATGATGCTGTTATGGTTGATGAATTTCAGGATGTAAATGATGTTCAGGATTTGATATTTAAGTGCGTAAGCACAGACGAAAACAATCTGTTTGTGGTCGGTGATGTAAAGCAGAGTATTTACGGATTTCGTCAGGCAAAACCCGAAATATTTATAAACCGCAAGAATATTTATAACAGATATGACGAAAATAACCCTCAGTATCCTGCAACTATAATTCTTGATAAGAATTTCAGAAGCCGAACTGAGGTGTGCGACGCTGTAAATTTTATTTTTTCACGTTTAATGTCAAAAGAGTCTGCACAAATGGATTATACTTCTGATGAAAAGCTTAATGCAGGTGCGGTATATTCTCCAAGCGATAAATGCTGTTTTGAATTTGCGATGATTGAGAAAGATGTTTTTGATGAAGATGACAATGCTGTTATTGAAGCTCAGTATATTGCAAATAAAATAAGAAAAATGATGAGCGAGGGATTTACTGTTACCGATAACGGTATTGAGCGAAAAGCAACATACGGTGATTTTGCTGTTATAATGCGCAGTCCGAAAAAGACGGCATCTACTTATGTTAAGGTGCTTTCAGATTACGGTATTCCTGCATTCAGTGACAATAAAAATAATTCATTTGATGCACAGGAGATAAAAATAATTTTAAACCTGTTAAGAGTAATCAATAATCCTACTCTTGATATTCCGTTGCTTTCCGTTATGTGCAGTCCTATTTACGGTTTTACACCTGACGAACTTGCAGAAATGCGTTCTGATTCCAGATATTTAAGTCTTTATGCTTCGGTTATTGGCTATTCAGAGAAGAATGTTAAAGCAAAAATGTTTATCAAAGAGCTTGAAAAGCTGAGAAATTTGTCCTACGTTTGCGGAATTGATGAGTTGATAGGCAGAATATATGATGAAACTGCATTTCCTGCAATTACTTCTGCTGTAAGCAATGATTTTGAGCCTGTTAAAAACCTTAATCTCTTGCGTGAATATGCTCGTAATTTTGAAAAAAACGGATATAAGACGCTCTCTGATTTTATTCAGTTTGTTGATAAAATGGTAGAAAACGACACATCTCTTCCTGCTTCATCATCGGGGGAAGATGGAATTAACGGAGTGAGAGTGTTAAGTATTCATTCGTCCAAGGGGCTTGAATTTCCGGTTTGTTTTATAGCTGACACTGCTCACGAATTTAACGAGGATGAAATCCGCAAATCGGATGTTCTTGTAGACAGTTACGCAGGGCTTGGGATAAAAAAGAGGGAAGGCTTTTGCCGTTACAATACTTTGCCTATGCTTGCTGTGCGAAAGGAATTTAAAAAAAGTAATATTGCTGAGGAAATCAGAATACTCTATGTAGCTCTTACCAGAGCAAGAGAAAAACTGATAATTGTTTCTACGAAAAAGGATGTACAAAAGTATCTTGAAAATCAGTATTCAAAGCTTGTACTTGACAAAATTATTGAGCCTTACATTGTTTTAAGCTGCAAAAGTATCTCTGATTGGATAACCTTGTGTGCTCTTGTTCATCCTTCCCTTAATCATCTTCGCAAAAGTATTGACCCGTCAGCGGCTCATATTACGAATGACGGAAAAACACTTGACTGGAAATTTGAAATAATAGATGAATTTGATAAAAAAGAAAACTTTGAAAGTATAGAAGGCGAGGTTGCTTCTGAAAGCAGTGTAATAAATAATTTACATATGCTCAATGAATATACTTCAAATCTCAACGGTAACTTATACGAGAATATTCTTAAAAGGAATATTAACTTTAAATATTCCAACAGCGATATAATGAACTTACCTCAAAAAGTTTCGGCTTCACAAATTGCTCACGAACAAAATTCAAACTATTTTGAACGTATTCTTGCCAAGCCGAAGTTCTTGAAGGGTGAAACAACAAGTGCTGTTGAAAAGGGTACTGCACATCACCGTTTCCTCGAATATTGTGATTTTTCAAAGGCAAGAGAGGATGTCAATGCTGAAATAGAAAGACTGTACAGGCTTGGTTATATTGATGACGTTCAGAAAAGTGTGATTGATTCTGCAAAATTATCGGCTTTGTTGCATACGGAAATTTTCGACAGAATAATAGCTTCGTCAGAAGTAATGCGTGAAGAGCAATTTTTTGCAGAGGTCAGTCCGTCTCTTGTTTATGATGAATACAAGGATATGCAAGCAGATTGCAGTATTATTCTGCAAGGTGCTGTTGACCTTGCTTTTGTTGAGGACAACAAGCTTGTAATTGTTGATTATAAGACGGATAAGGTTTCAAATTTGCAAAAACTCAGAGATTTATATTCAAAGCAGCTTGAACTTTACAAGGCGGCAATGTCGCAGTCAACCGGATTGGAAGTAAAAGAATGTGTTATCTGCTCAATTTGGCTTGATGATTATATTTCAATGTAGATAATACTTATATTGGAATTGCCGAAATCTGTAATTAAGAAGATAGAAAAGTGCTGGAAATAATCGGTGCATCAGTTATAAAGCTATATAAAAAAGGATTGATTTTGTTTTATCATGCAAAATCAATCCTTTTGTTAAGTTTTATTTTATATGTTATATTTAATCAGAGTCAACATCAGTTGCTTCGGCATCAATCATACGGCTGTTGCTGGTTGCCTTTTTGCCGTAATGATTTGCGAAAAACAAAATTGACAAACCTGAAATTCCTTCATAAATCAATAAGGTTCCCAGGAAAATCATAATCATTTCAGCGAAGAATTCTTTGAATAAGATAGTGCTGATACCGAGTATCATAACAATTACCGAAAGCAGAAAATATATCCACCAATAGCGCATATTGAACGACTTTAAAACAAAAGAATATTTTATTTCGAGTGCACTTACAATAATAATTAAAATACCTATAATAAAGAAGATCACTCCGATTATTGTGTTTGGCGATATAAGTGTAAATATGCCGACTGCTGTCGATAGAATACCTGTTATCAGTTCAAGTACAAGGCTTGTTTCTCTGCTCAGGAAAAAAGATAAAATATTAAATAATCCGTAAACAGTAAGAGCAGTACCAAGAGTATAGCAAAATGCGGTTTCGATTGATTTTGACCAGACTATCATTATAATGCCAAGCACGAGGTAGGCAAGGGAAGAGATAATCATAGCGTTCAGAGATTTACTTTTATTTTTATGCTTATTTTTCATAATATGTCAGTCCATTCTTTTATCGCAGAAATCGCACATTACCATACCTTTTTTCTCATATGCAAGATGCGGCAAGTATTCTTCTTGTTGAGTGATACACTTTGGATTATTGCATTTATGTTCCGTAACAAATGTATTACGGTTGGCTATTGTAAAATCTTCATCCTGCAACAGAAGAAGGATTAAAGCCATTCTGCCGTACATTCCGTACTGAGCCTGCTTAAAATATAAAGCTCTCGGATCATCGTCAATATCAATAGTAATTTCATTAACTCTTGGAAGAGGGTGAAGAATAATCATATCGTCCTTCGCTTTGTCAAGCTTTTCCTTGTCAAGCACAAACACGTTTTTTTGCGCTTCGTAATCTTCTTCACTCTTAAAGCGTTCTCTTTGTATTCTTGTCATATAAAGCACATCAAGATCTGTTATGGCATCCGCAAGATTATTTGAAAATTCATATTTGCAATTATTTTTTTCAAGAATGTCAATAATATACAGAGGAACGCTCAGTTCTTCTGTTGAAATAAGCACAAAGCTGTTGTTTTCATATTTTGCGAGTGTTTTAATAAGGGAGTGTACCGTCCTGCCGTTGAGCAGATCACCGCAGACGCCGATTTTCAAATTGTCAAGTCTGCCTTTTTCGCAACTCAGTGTTATGATGTCGGTTAGTGTTTGTGTAGGATGCAGATGTCCGCCGTCACCGCAGTTTATTACAGGTATGTTTGCGTATAGTGAAGATGCCATTGCAGTGCCCTCAATAGGATGCCTTATAGCAATAATATCTGCATATCCTCCGACTATTGATGTAGTATCTTTAAGACTTTCACCCTTTGCAACTGACGAATTCATAGGGTTGTCAAAGCCTATAGTTCTGCCTCCCAACTTAAGCATTGCAGTCTGAAACGACATTTGTGTTCTTGTACTTGGCTCATAAAACAGCGTAGCAAGAATTTTTCCGTCGCATGCATGACGAAAATCTGCCGGACTTTGCATGATTTTCTTGGCTTTTTTAATCACTTTATTAATCTGTTGTGGGGTCATTGCCTCAAGATCAATCAAACTTTTGTTAGTCATTAAAACACACCCTTTATATATTTTTTCTATTTTACCAAAAATACTTATAATTATAATATTATAAAAAGAAATAAAGTGAATTTTGTAAAATAATTCAGATAGAAATCAGCCGGTGGGCTGAATATATCCGGGCAGACTATACCATATAAAAAAGACACCTATTTAAGATACATAAAGCATCAAAATAGGTGTCCGATAAATAGTGTGAAAAAAGAGAGTAGAATGCTCTACTCTCTTTTTTTGGTGCCGGTGACCGGACTCGAACCGGTACGGTATCGCTACCGGTGGATTTTGAGTCCACTACGTCTGCCAATTCCATCACACCGGCGTGTGCAAATAGTATTATACAGTATAATATTAAAAAAATCAAGAAAAATTTATTTTTTATTAAAAACCAATAAACTTATTTGTCATTTTTCATAATAAATTACGAAAATCAAATAAAATGAGTATAAATTGGAGATTTTTTTCGGAAAATTTATTTTTAATTCTAATATGGTTGTTTAAAATTAAAATATATATTATAATATATGTGTATTTTTATTTTTACAATTTAAATCGGTTATTACCGTACTGGAGGATTTAAGTTATGGAAAAGAAAGAGTTACTTTATGAAGGAAAAGCAAAAAAAGTTTTCTCAACAGAGAATCCGGATTACTGCATTGTATCCTACAAGGATGATGCAACCGCTTTTAACGGAGAAAAAAAGGGTACAATAATCGGCAAAGGTGTTGTTAACAACCGTATGTCAAACTTTATGTTCCAGATGCTTGAAAAAGAGGGTATTCCTACTGACTATGTCGAGGAACTTTCTGACAGAGATACAGTTCTTAAAAAGGTTGAGATTGTGCCCCTTGAGGTTATCGTAAGAAACAAAGCAGCCGGCAGCCTTTCAAAACGTCTTGGTCTTCCTGAGGGTACACCGATGAAGACACCTGTTCTTGAGTTCTGTTATAAGGATGATGATCTCGGCGACCCTATGGTAAACGAATATCATATCCTTGCTGCTGATCTTGCAACAAAGGAAGAAATTGAAATAATTTCAAAATATGCTCTCAAAGTAAACGAGCTTATGATTGCTTTCTTTAAAGAGTGCAAAGTTGACCTTATCGACTTTAAGATTGAGTTCGGTAGATATAAGGGAGAAATCCTGCTTGCCGATGAAATCTCTCCTGACACTTGTCGTTTCTGGGATATGGACACACAGGAAAAGCTTGACAAAGACCGTTTTCGTCGTGATATGGGCGGTGTTGAAGAGGCATATGCCGAGATGATGAAGCGTATCGGACTTGCTTAATCGCTTTTGTAACTTTTATAATAAATCGGATGGTGTAACCTTTGAATAATTCTTTCGATAATTTTGCAAAAGAAGGACTTCACGAGGAATGTGGAGTTTTTGGTGTTTACAGCGACGGGTCGCTTGACCCTGCATATGCTTGCTACAACGGTCTTCTTGCACTTCAGCACAGGGGACAGGAAAGCTGCGGTATCGCTGTATCTGACGAAGGTGTTATTGACTACCACAAAAATATGGGCCTTGTTACAGAGGTCTTTAATAACAATATTCTTGATTCATTAAGCGGTCAGATGGGTATTTCCCATGTTCGCTATTCAACAGCAGGCGGCTCTGTGCTTGAAAATGCACAACCGCTTGTTATGCGTTATGTAAAAGGTACCTTGTCAGTTGCGCACAACGGTAATCTTACCAACGCTGTTGAAATTCGCAAACAGCTTGAACAGCGCGGTGCGATTTTTCAGACAACTATTGATTCCGAAGTTATCTGTTATGTGATAGCAAGAGAAAGACTGAAATGTCATTCAGTTGAAGATGCTGTTGCACGAACAATGCAGGTGATTGAGGGCGCATACTCATTGCTTGTAATGAGCCCCAGAAAGGTGATTGCCGCCCGTGATCCTCACGGTTTCAGACCGCTCTGTATGGGTAAAGTCAACGGTTCGTATGTTTTTGCAAGTGAAAGTGCGGCTCTTGATGCCTGTGGTGCAGAATTTGTGCGTGACATTGAACCCGGTGAAATTGTCATTGCTGACAAAGACGGACTTCGCAGTATGAAGCCGGAGCTTGGAGAAAAGAAAAAGTCGCTTTGTATTTTTGAATATATTTATTTTGCACGCAGTGATTCCTTTATTGACGGAGTAAGTGTTTATGAAGCAAGAAAGCAGGCAGGAAAAATTCTTGCCCGCACATTTCCGGTAGAAGCCGATATGGTAATCGGTGTTCCAGAATCCGGAATTGATGCTGCCATAGGATATAGTGAAGAGTCAGGCATTCCTTATGAAAAAGCTATTGTCAAGAACAGCTATATCGGCAGAACTTTTATCAAACCAAGCCAGAAAGAGCGAATGAAGAGCGTCAGAATAAAGCTTAACCCTATAACCAATATGGTAAAGGGCAAGCGTGTTGTAATAATTGATGACAGCATTGTGCGTGGTACAACAGTTGACCGTATTGTTACAATGCTCAGGGATGCAGGTGCTAAAGAAGTTCATATGCGCATCAGCTCGCCGCCTTTTATGTGGCCTTGCTATTACGGCACTGATATTCCTTCAAGAGGAGAGCTTATTGCCTGCAACCATTCAATTGAAGAAATTACAAAATTAAGCGGTGCGGATTCTCTTGGTTATCTTCCTGTTGAATCACTGCACGAGATGATTGGCTATGCTCCGATTGGTTTTTGTGACGGTTGCTTTACAGGCAAATATCCTGCCGCAATTACAAAAGAAACCTTCAAAGGCAAAGAACGCGGCGGAATGAATTTTGACGATAAATCCGAGTCAAAATCATAACAATGTTAATATCTGAAAGGAAGTAAATAATGATTAAAGATACATATGAATCACCTTTGTCTGCTCGTTATGCAAGCAAAGAAATGAAATATATTTTCTCTCCTGACAAGAAGTTCAGAACATGGAGAAGACTTTGGATTGCTCTTGCTGAGTCAGAAAAAGAGCTCGGTTTGCCTGTTACTCAGGAGCAGATTGACGAACTCAAGGCTCACGCTGACGATATTAACTATGAGGTTGCTCAGGAGCGTGAAAAACTTGTCAGACACGATGTAATGTCACACGTATACGCATACGGTCAGCAGTGCCCTAATGCGGCAGGCATTATTCACCTTGGTGCAACTTCCTGCTATGTAGGTGACAACACTGATATTATTATTATGACAGAGGGCTTGCAGCTTATCAGAAACAAGCTTGTTTCCGTAATCCGCAATCTTTCAAAATTTGCTGAACAATATAAATCATTGCCAACACTTGCGTTCACACATTTTCAACCTGCTCAGCCTACAACAGTAGGCAAGAGGGCGACTCTTTGGATTCAGGAACTTTTAATGGATCTTGAAGATGTAGAGTATCAGCTTGAAAAAGCAAAGCTTCTTGGCTCAAAAGGTACAACAGGTACTCAGGCAAGCTTTTTGGAGCTTTTTGACGGCGATCACCAGAAGTGTAAAGAGCTTGATAAGAAAATTGCTGAGAAAATGGGTTATAAAGCCTGCTTCCCTGTATCGGGACAGACTTATTCAAGAAAACTTGATTCACAATTTTTGAATGTTCTTGCGGGAATTGCACAGAGTGCAGCAAAGTTTTCCAATGATATTCGTCTTTTACAGCATCTTAAAGAGGTTGAGGAGCCGTTTGAAAAGAATCAGATCGGTTCATCTGCAATGGCTTACAAGCGTAATCCAATGCGCAGCGAACGCATCGGTTCTCTTTCAAGATATGTTATGGTTGATGTTCTTAACGGCTACTTTACTACTGCAACACAGTGGTTTGAAAGAACACTTGACGATTCTGCCAACAAGCGTCTGAGTATTCCTGAGGCATTCCTCGCAGTTGACGGTATCTTGGCTCTTTATGAAAATGTTGCCGACGGTCTTGTTGTTTATCCAAAGGTTATTGAGCAAAGACTTCGCAAAGAGCTTCCGTTTATGGCTACTGAAAATATTATGATGGATGCCGTAAAGAAGAGGGGAGCAAACAGACAGGAGCTTCACGAAAGAATCCGTGTTCATTCAATGGCTGCTTCTAAAGTAATCAAGGAAGAGGGCGGAGAAAACGATCTTCTTAACCGAATTGCAAATGACGATGCTTTCGGCGTTACTCTTGAGGAACTTGAAACAATTTTAAAGCCTGAAAAATATACAGGCAGAGCCAAGGAACAGACTGAAGATTTCTTAGCGGAATATGTTCAGCCTATTCTTGACAAATATAAAAATATTGAAACAGATAAACCCGAAATTAATGTATAAGCATTAATTTATTTATATATTTACACATTACAAAAAGGAGTTTTGTATTATGGTAAAAGCAATAGTAGGTGCCAACTGGGGCGACGAGGGTAAAGGTAAAATCACCGATGTTCTCGCAAATGACAGTGATATTGTTATTCGTTTTCAGGGCGGTGCAAATGCAGGTCACACTATTGTAAACGATTACGGAAAATTTGCACTTCATCAGCTTCCATCAGGTGTTTTTCACCAAAATATCACTAACATAATCGGCAACGGTGTTGCTTTTAGTGTTGAAAATTTTGTAAAGGAAATCGCAGAACTTGAAAGCCGCGGAGTTCCGAAGCCGCACATCATTATTTCTGACAGAGCACAGATTGTAATGCCTTATCATGTTGCTTTTGACTGTTATGAAGAGG
The DNA here is from genome assembly GCA_002493635.1 of Ruminococcaceae bacterium UBA7075. Taxonomy (GTDB): domain Bacteria; phylum Bacillota; class Clostridia; order Oscillospirales; family Acutalibacteraceae; genus Ruminococcoides. Next base: position 24,156 of record DKZL01000009.1, read on the forward strand.
AAAGACTTGGTAAAAACTCTTTTGGTTCAACAAAGAGCGGTATTGCTCCGTTTTATTCTGATAAATACTCAAAAATCGGTTTTCAGATTAACGAGCTTTATGATGACCCTGAGTCGCTTAAAGCAAAAATTAAGCACGCTCTTGAAATAAAGAATGCAACTCTTAAAAATTTGTATAACAAGCCTGAAATTACCGAAGAAGAAGTTTTTGACAAGCTTATGGAATATAAAGAGCTTTTAGCTCCATATGTAGGCGATGCATTTACATATATCCACAATGCACTCAAAGAAGGCAAAAATATCCTTCTTGAAGGTCAGCTTGGTTCACTTAAGGACACAGATTTTGGCATCTATCCTATGGTAACTTCTTCAAATACTATTGCAGGCTACGGTGCAGTAGGCGCAGGTATTCCTCCTTATGAAATCAAGGAAATTATCACTGTTGTAAAGGCATATTCAAGTGCAGTAGGTGCAGGCGAATTTGTATCTGAGATATTCGGCGATGAAGCTGACGAGCTTCGCAAAAGAGGCGGTGACGGCGGCGAATTTGGAGCAACAACAGGCAGACCTCGCCGTATGGGCTGGCTTGACCTCGTTGCAACACGTTATGGCTGTATGGTACAGGGTGCAACTCAGGTTGCATTCACAGTACTTGATGTTCTCGGCTACCTTGATGAAATTCCTGTTTGTGTAGGCTATGAGCTTGACGGAGAGGTAATTGATTACTTCCCTTCAACAACAAAGCTCAAGAGATGTAAGCCGATTTTAAAGAAACTAAAAGGCTGGAATTGCTCTATTTCAGGAATTACAGAATATGATAAGCTTCCTAAAGAGTGCCGTGATTATATAGAGTTCACAGAAAAGGAAATCGGTGTACCAATCACAATGATATCTAATGGTCCGGCAAGAAGCGATATTATTTACAGATAAGATTTTTTATTGGGGTGATTAAGGATATGGATAACAAAGAAACAGTTATTGTACTTGACTTTGGCGGGCAGTATAACCAACTCATTGCAAGACGAGTTCGTGAATGTAATGTTTACTGTGAAATTTTGCCTTATACTGTTGATATTCAAAGAATTAAGGAAATTGCACCAAAGGGTATCATTTTTACAGGTGGTCCTAACAGTGTTTATGACGAGTCATCCCCTCATTATACACCTGAAATTTTCAAGCTTGGCATTCCGATTCTCGGCATTTGCTATGGCTGTCAGCTTATGGCATATTCACTCGGCGGGGTAGTAACATCTGCAACAGATAATTCAATAAGTGAATATGGCAAAACCGAAACTAATTATAATACAAATGATGTTTTATTTGACGGACTTTCAGCTAAAGGCATTTCCTGGATGAGCCATCGTGATTATATCAGCGAAGTTCCGGAAGGCTTTACGGTAACAGCCACAACGGATGTTTGTCCGACAGCAGCTATGTCAAATCCCGATAAAAAGCTGTACGGAGTTCAGTTCCATCCTGAGGTGAACCACACTGAAAGCGGCAAGGATATGCTTAAATCATTCCTTTACAATGTCTGTGACTGTAAGGGCGAGTGGAAAATGGAAAGCTTTATTGAAACCACTGTTGCTCAGCTTAAGGAGCAAATAGGTGATAAAGGAGTTGTACTTGGACTTTCAGGCGGTGTTGATTCCTCTGTTGCAGCAGCTCTTCTGAGCAAGGCTGTCGGCAAACAGCTGACTTGCGTGTTTGTTGACCAAGGACTTATGCGTAAGGATGAGGGCGATTATGTTGAGCAGACATTTACAAAGCTGTTCGATATGAATTTTGTCCGTATTAACTGCCAGGATGAATTTTTGTCCAAGCTAAAAGGTGTTACAGAGCCTGAAGCAAAAAGAAAAATTATCGGTACTGAGTTTTATAAGGTATTCTGGGATAGAATCCGTGAAAGCTACGGCAGCGGTTACTTTGCACAGGGCACAATTTATCCGGACAGAATTGAAAGCGGCAAGGGTGATGCTGCTAAGATAAAAACGCATCATAATCAGGTAGGTGTGCCTAAAGATATTGAATTTTTGGGCATTATTGAACCGCTCAAGGATTTGTTCAAGGATGAAGTCAGAGTGGTTGGCGAAAAGCTCGGACTTCCTCATGAGCTTGTATGGCGTCAGCCATTCCCCGGTCCGGGACTTGGAGTTCGTGTAATCGGTGAGGTTACTGCCGAAAAAGTTAAAATATTGCAGGATGCAGACGCAATTCTCCGTGATGAAATGGATAAGTGCGGCTATGCTGAGCAAATGAGCCAGTTCTTTGCTGTTCTTCCGGGCGTTAAAACAGTTGGCGTTATGGGTGATGCAAGAACCTATGATGAGCTGATAGCCCTTCGTGCAGTGACTACAGATGATTTTATGACAGCTGATTGGGCAAAAATCCCTTATGACATTCTCGGCAAGGTATCAAACCGTATTATCAACGAAGTTGAACACGTAAATCGTGTTGTCTATGACATAACCTCAAAACCACCCGGAACAGTCGAGTGGGAATAGTCATAAAAATCCCCTAAACCCGCATAAACACTGGGTTTTCAGCTCTCAAATTCCCGATTTGATAGCAAAATGATAGCAAACCGTAAAACGCCATTATTTTAAGTGTTCTATCGGTTTGCAGGTACAATTATCTTAATACTATAAAAGGCATTACTGACTTTTGCAGTCGGTAATGCTTTTTTGCGTTTTCTATTATATTCTGTTTTACTTACGAGAATTAAAAGCTACGCTTTCGGGGTAGTTATATCTCCAATTATCATATTCTTCTTTTGTGATTTCTCCGTTCTTAAGCTTTTCGGCTTGTTCCTGCCAAGCGGAAAACATATCAAACATTGTAAGATAATTTGTTCCCATACCCTTATCAAGTCGTATGCAAAGCTTGTCATCAAGTTTATCAATACGGAAACCGTATAAATCCTCAAGAGTAAACAGAGTGTGCATTAATCCGTTGTAGCTGTCAATGTCGGGCACAGTTAAGGCACTTGTCGATATGCCAAACACATTTGCAAGATTGTTTGTTAAATCAGCCTTAGGCGTTCTGCTGCCGGATTCATACTGTGCCATACGAATGTCAGCGGTTTTCTCCGGAAAGCCCACCTGCATACCAAGGTACTTCTGCGTCATACCTTTTAAATTTCTGAAAAATCTTATTCTTTCGCCGATAGCCATACTATAGCTCCTCTCACTTTACTGTTAAATATCATAGCATAACAAGTTAAGTGATGTCAAGTAACATAAAACAAAAAAGTTTAATATTTTCGAGAAAGACACTTGACATAACGGAATATGTTTAGTATGATCATTAAACAAATAGCGTTAAGTCTATTTGTAAAAACTGAATATCCGTCATACATCACGGTAATGGTGTATCCGCTCGGGCAAATCGGAATGCGGTCAGAAAGTTCTCCGACACTAAATAATTATGAAAATTAAGAATGAAAGGATGATGTTAATGTCAAACAAAATGTTTATGCGTGTTGAGGATGTGGCAGAAGAAATGGGCGTTTCCGTTTCTTACGCTTACAAACTTATACGCAAATTAAATAAAGAATTGCAGTCAACCGGGTGTATTACAATTCCCGGCAGAATTGACCGTAAATTCTTCCACGAAAAATTTTACTCAACCAAAACGACTGAAAGGAGCGATTAAAATGGGAGCATTTAAAAATGAAAAAAACGGAAGTTGGTATGTGCAGTTCCGTTACACAGACTGGCAAGGATTACGACAGCAAAAATTAAAGCGTGGCTTTTCCACCAAACGAGAGGCACAGGAGTGGGAACGAGCATTTCTGACCGAAAAGAAAGCCGATGTTACTATGCCGTTTAAGACTTTTACGGAATTGTACGAAAAAGATGTTCGACCGAAGTTAAAGGAAAACACTTGGCTTACCAAAGAGCATATTATTAAAACTAAAATATTGCCGTATTTTGAGCATAAGCGATTATGCGATATATCGGCAAAAGATGTTATCGCTTGGCAAAATGAGATTAGAAAGCAGACAAATTCAAGTGGAGAGCCGCTTTCTCAGGGATATTTAAAGACGATTCATAATCAGTTGAGTGCATTGTTCAATCACGCAATCAAGATTTACGGTTTAAGATTAAATCCTGCTTCTACGGTCGGTAATATGGGTAAGGAAGAACGCAAGGAAATGTGTTATTGGACTGTGGAGGAATACAGTAAGTTTTCTGATGAAATGATGGACAAGCCTATTTCATATTATGCTTTTCAAATGCTTTATTGGACAGGTATTCGTGTAGGCGAGTTGCTTGCATTAACTGCCGGTGATTTTGACTTTAAAAACAATATGCTTACAATCAACAAATCTTATCAAAGATTGCACGGAGAAGATGTTATTACTCCACCGAAAACGGAGAAAAGTAAAAGAACAATAAAAATGCCGCAGTTTTTATGTGATGAAATGCAGGAATATTTGAAAATGTTTTATTCACCGAATGACGGAGACAGAATATTCCCTATTTCAAAAAGCTATCTTCATCACGAAATGGACAGAGGCTCAAAAGCCGCAGGCGTAAAGCGTATTCGTATTCACGATTTAAGGCACCCGTATGTCAAGCCCACGACAAAAAAATTTACAACTTTTTTTGAGGATTTCCGGGCAGCCGTATAGCTGCCCGTAGCTGTTTAATACGGTATTCATGGCTCATGCCTCCTTTCCCGGTTTTTCTGTTCCTAAAAAGTCCTGCGTCACATATTCAATCTCAATCCGGTCTCCCGGAAAGATATAGACCTTACTGATAAGTCGGTCAATCAGGGCTTGCGTCAGAGTGTCGGCACTGCCTATTTCCTGAACGATCTCACGCTGTTTCAGCCTTGCCTCGTAATCGCTTTGTATCTGTTTGGTCTGTGCGGTAATAGCGGCATGGACATTCTTTGCCTGCACCAGTTCCGCGTCATATACTGCTTTCTGCTCTCTGTAGGTTTCCAGGTCAATCTCTCCAAGTGCATACTGTTCATAGAGCCGCCGTTTGCTGTCCTGGATAGAGCGCAGCTTATCTTCATGCTCGGCCTGCTGAACCGTCTGCAAATCCAGCTTGTCTTTGCTGCTGTCAATTCCCAGCGCCGGACACATCTGCGCCCGGATTGTTTCAAAGACCACCTGCTCCAGATCAGCCATTTTTACCCGCACCCCATGACAAGGAAGGTTTTCTGCCACTTCGGAGTGGCGGCAATAAAACCAGGCATCATTCCTGAGCGACATGGCATGGTCGCAGCAGCCGCAGAATACTTTTCCACGGAGAAGGTAGTCACGCCGCTTTTTATTGGGAAGGGAGAAACGCCTGATTGAAGCATTGGCTTTCTCAAACAGTTCCCTGCTTACGATTGCCGGGTGGTGGTCTGGGATTTTGAACCACTCGCTTTCATCCTTTAGCTTCATGCGGCGGCTGCCAATCTCCTGTACCTTGCGCTTGCCGATCACATAGGTGCCGATATACCGCTGGTCCTCCAGCATACGCAGAACCGTAGAACTGCTCCAAACGCCGTGCGTCCGGGAGACATTGTAGTGATCCTTGCCTTTATCCCTCCGGTATTCTCCGGGCGTAGGAATCTTCAGGGCATACAGTTTCCTCGTGATCTCTGCGGCTGTATTGCCGTCAGCCGCCCATTCAAATATCTGCCGGACAATCCCTGCAACGTCCTCGTCCGGTTCCATGCGCCCGTCTGTGCTCTTGCGGTAGCCATAAGGACAAATGACGCTTTGGTACTCGCCCCGGCGCATCTTTGCGTATTTGGCGCTTTTCGTTTTCATGGACATATCCCGGCTGTAACACTCGCTGATAAGATACTTAAAAGCTATGTCGATTCCTCCGGTATCTCCTTTGAAATTGGCGGTGTCAAAATCGTCGCTCACGGAGATAAACCGGGTATGGTAGAGCGGAAACACCCGCTCAATGAAATAGCCGGTCTCAATGCTGTTGCGGCCGAAACGGGAAAGGTCCTTCACAATGATACAATCAATCTTCCCGGCCTGCACCATTGTCAAAAGCTCCTGTACTGCCGGACGTTCAAAGTTGGTTCCCGTATGGCCGTTATCAACAAATTCCAGGACTTCGCTGTTATCCCATTCCTGCAGCGACATGGCCTTTTCCCGGAGGAGCAGCTTTTGGTTAGGAATACTTAAACTTTCCGTCTTGAAGTCCTCCACAGACAGGCGGATATAAAGGGCAATCACATATTTCTGCTTCATCTTACCGCCTCCCCCTGAAATTCGCTCTTAAACCGGAAAGAAACACGGATATTCCGCTCGTGGTCGATCTCGATCCGTTCAATCAGCCGGTCAATCAATTCCGCCGTCAACACATGATCCTGCGCCAGTGATTTTGCGTCTTTTTCCATTGCACGGTAGCGTACAAGCTGGTCGTCCAGGGAATCCATACCTTTTTCAAGCGCCTCAATATCGCCTGAAAGAACAGTGATAGATTCCTCGTAACCTGCTTTCATTTCAAAATATTCCTCGCTGGTTAAAATGCCCTGTACGAAGTTTTCATACAGCCCGCGAATCAGACGCCTCTGTTTCTCTATATCCTGCCGTTTGGCAGACATTTGGAATTTCAGTCCGTCTTTTTTTGTTTCTGTCTTGCCTCCAACTGAAAGAGAGGGAGAGACATACCCAAAGCAACGGAAAGCTCTTTTTCTAAAATAGTGGTGACAGTTGCAATCAGCTCTGTCTCCTGCATCATCACGCCTTTGCAGGTATCTTTGGCTACACGGCTGTTCGTGAGACAATGGAACCAGTAAATATCCGGGCCTTTCTTGCGCTCGGCCCGCTGCCGGTGGAGGCTTCTGCCGCAGTCTGCACAGAACACTTTCCCCTTAAAAATATTAGGCGTATATGGGCTTTTTGGTTTTGCCCTGCTTTCCTCGCAGACCTGTTTCCGGTATTCCTGTACCGCAGTAAAGAGTTCGTGACTGATAATCGGCTCATGGGTGTGTCTGGCAATAATCAGATTATAGTCATCGGCTTTTACCTGCCGGTGATCCACTGTCTTTGTTTTGCCCTGCACCAGATTGCCGGTATAAACCTCGCTTTCCAGAATCTTCATTACCGTACGGGTCTGCCATTTCCCGCTGCCAATCAGGCCGGGGCTGGTGATCTCGCCGGTAGATTTTTTGTAGTGGCTTGGCGCCGCAATGCCCATTTCATTGAGATTACGGACAATGCGGTTCAGCGCCACACGCTCATAAGCCCAGTCAAAAATCTGTTTCACGACCGGAGCCGTTTCCTCGTCAATCAGCAGCTTATGACAGTTATCCGGGTCTTTCCGGTAGCCATAGGGCGCCCGTCCTCCGATATAATCGCCGTCTTTCATAGCCTGCCGTGCCTGCGCCTTGATCTTCCTGCCAATATCCAGGGAATAGGCTTCGTTTATCATATTTTTTAAGGGAAGCATAATGCCGCCGTGAAGGTTGCCGGGGTCTGCCGTGTCAAACTGATCTGTGACCGCAATAAAACGGACATTGTG
>DKZL01000009.1:31861-32050 GCA_002493635.1 Ruminococcaceae bacterium UBA7075
CCGCCGTGAAGGTTGCCGGGGTCTGCCGTGTCAAACTGATCTGTGACCGCAATAAAACGGACATTGTGTGCGTAAAAATACTGTTCAATATAATAGCCGGTATCAATGGAATTGCGCCCCAACCGGGAAAGGTCTTTGACGATCACACAGTTGATATGGCCCGCCTCAATATCCGAAAGCATCTGCTGG
>DKZL01000041.1 GCA_002493635.1 Ruminococcaceae bacterium UBA7075
GAGCAATTTCCTATAAAGTAAAAAGAGGCTGCATAATATGCAACCTCTTAATTTGAAAATTTGTTAATTCGTTATTATTTATTGGTTAATAAATTAGTTGTACTTTGGACTCAGTCCTTTACAAAATATTATTATGAAAATTGTTTTTAATACTTATTTATTACATTGGATTAATCTCCGTTCATAAAATACGATTTATAAACTTATTATCTCATTGGACTAACCACCATAAATAAATTTTTACAATTACTATTAAATTTTTAAGTAAATCCTAAAACCGATTACTTTAATATTTAATTAAACTCATCTATTTAAATTAGCTTTTTCTTCTAAAAAACTTAAAAAATAGTTTTACAAATTTAAAACTAAAAACGGAACTCGCATATTTTTTATTTATTATATATGTGTTAAGCAACACTGAGCTAATAGCTGTTCCGACCAAAAAGAGTAATATAACCAAATTTCAAAGTATTCGGTTATTCTATGTTTGGTGGAAGGCTCCGTTTAAAGTCTTTAATCTGCATTATAAAAGGTCTGATAACTTTCATTTTTGTTGCCTCCTTATGCCCTTTTCTTTGTCTATATTATACTAAAGTTTTTTAACATTGTCAATGGTTTTATTAAATATTTTTGCAAGAATATTGTACAATCATAATAAATCTATTTTGTGCTTATTCACTATATCCCTGTTAAAAGTATACAAAAGGGGCTGCTGCAAATGAATAAAGTTTGCAACAGCCCCATTTTTTGTGAATTTATTTTGCAAAATCAGCAGCTCGGCTTTCACGGATGATATTAACCTTAATCTGTCCGGGATACTCAAGCTCCTCTTCAATTTTCTTACAGATTTCTCTTGCAAGCGGTACCATTCGCTCGTCATTTACGATTTCAGGTTTAACCATAACTCTAACCTCACGGCCGGCCTGAATAGCAAATGAGCGTTCAACACCGTCAAATGAAGACGCAACCTCTTCAAGCTTCTGTAAACGTTTTACGTAGTTTTCTACATTTTCTCTTCTCGCACCGGGACGGGCAGCAGAGAGTGCATCAGCAGCCTGAACAATGCAGGCAACGATTGTTTTTGCTTCAACATCGCCGTGATGAGCATGAATAGCGTGAATAACAGCGTCGCTTTCTTTATATTTGCGGGCAATGTCAACACCAATCTGAATATGAGTTCCCTCAACCTCGTGGTCAATCGACTTACCAATATCGTGCAAAAGACCGGCACGCTTTGCGATGGTCGGATCAAGTCCGAGCTCGCTTGCCATCATACCGGCAAGATATGATACCTCAAGAGAATGATTAAGAACATTCTGACCATAACTTGTACGGTAGCGCAAACGACCGAGCAGTTTGATTATCTCAGGATGTACATTATGTACACCTGCTTCAAGCACAACTCTTTCTCCTTCATGCTTGATTGTTGCATCGACCTCTCGTCTTGCCTTCTCAATCATTTCTTCAATTCTTGCAGGATGAATACGACCGTCTGAGATAAGTCGTTCAAGTGCAATTCTGGCAACCTCACGCCTTACAGGCTCAAAGCACGAAAGGGTGATTGCCTCAGGTGTATCATCAATAATAAGATCAACACCTGTGAGTGTTTCGATAGCTCTGATGTTTCTGCCCTCACGACCGATGATTCTTCCCTTCATTTCATCATTCGGAAGCGGAACAACAGAGATTGTCGCCTCTGCAACCTGTTCGGCTGCAAGACGCTGGATAGCAAGAGATATAATATTTCTTGCCTTGTCGTCAGCTTCTTCCTTGAGTTGCTCCTGATATTCCATAATCTTAACAGATTTTTCGTGAGCAAGCTCGTTTTCAAGCTGCGAAAGCAAATAGTTCTTTGCCTGTTCAGCAGTGTATCCGGAAATTTTTTCAAGCATTTCAAACTGACTTTTCTTAAGAGTTTCAATCTCTTCAAGCTTTTCGTCTGCTTCCTTTAGCTTGTTATTCAGCTTTTCATCCTTGCGCTCCATATTATCGAGCTTTCTGTCAAGGGATTCTTCCTTCTGCTGAATTCGTCTTTCCTGACGCTGAACTTCCTTGCGGCGGTCGGCAATTTCCTTTTCGCTTTCTGTTCTGAAGCGATGAACTTCGTCCTTACCCTCAAGAACTACTTCCTTTTTCTTGGCTTCGGCTGTTTTAATGGCGTCGGCAACAATTCTTTTTGCCTCTTCCTCAGCACTGCCGATTTCCTTTTCGGCTGTATTTTTACGAATCTGAATACCCGCAAAAACACCTGCAGCACCGCCTGCAAGCAACGCAGCTACAATGCAGATTATTATAATAAATAACTGCATTTCTGACACCTCCTTCTTTTAGATTTCCTTTAGTTCGTTAAAATTCCCAATCAAAAATCCTTTAAGGTGCCGTTAACAGATATTAAATTTTCAAATTACAAATATTTTTTACCGCATAATATATACTTTCTGTATCTAAAACGGATTAAAAAAAGCAAAAAATCAAATAACAAATAATGTTATGAAAATATAAAAAATATCTATATAATATTAACGGCTCATAAAGAGTCTGATTAAAAAGCAGCGGAAATTACATAATTGTAAAAACCGCAGATATTTACAGTCAACACCCTCAGTATAACGAAAATAAAAATTGACCACACATATCTAAAAATAATTCTAATATAAATAAATGCAAATGTCAAGAATAAGTTGTTAATAACTGCAAATAATTAAAATAACACGATAAATATTAAGGTATTTTTAACAAATCATTTGCTAATATTAACCAAAAAGTGCACTTACAAAGGGGATTTTTACATATATTGTAAAAATCGGAAATTTTTTTCGTTAAATCTTTGTCAAACTATTGAAGAAATGAAAAAAATGTAATATAATAAAATTACCTTAAATTTTAGGAGGAATTATTTTATGTCAGTAAAAGTTGCAATTAACGGCTTCGGTCGTATCGGTCGTCTTGCATTCAGACAGATGTTTGGTGCAGAGGGCTATGAAGTAGTTGCTATCAATGACCTTACAAAGCCATCAATGCTCGCTGATCTTCTTAAGTATGATACAGCACAGGGCGGCTACTGCGGTAAGATCGGTGAAAACCTTCACACAGTAGAAGCTGATGATGAGGCTAACACAATTACAGTTGACGGTAAGACACTTACAATTTACGCTAAGGCTAACGCTGCTGAGCTTCCTTGGGGCGAAATCGGCGTTGACGTAGTTCTTGAGTGCACAGGTTTCTACTGCTCAAAGGCTAAGTCACAGGCTCACATTGATGCAGGTGCTAAGAAGGTAGTTATTTCTGCTCCTGCAGGCAACGACCTTAAGACAATCGTTTACAGCGTAAACGAAGGCACACTTACAGCTGATGACACAATCATCTCTGCTGCATCTTGCACAACAAACTGCCTCGCTCCTATGGCAGACACACTCAACAAGTATGCTGAAATCCAGAGCGGTATTATGTCAACAATCCACGCTTACACAGGCGATCAGATGATTCTTGACGGTCCTCACAGAAAGGGCGACCTCAGAAGAGCAAGAGCAGGTGCTGCTAACATCGTTCCTAACTCAACAGGTGCTGCAAAGGCTATCGGTCTTGTAATTCCTGAGCTCAACGGCAAGCTCATCGGTTCTGCACAGCGTGTTCCTGTTCCAACAGGTTCAACAACAATCCTTACAGCTGTTGTTAAGGGTACAGACGTAACAGTTGAAGGCATCAACGCTGCTATGAAGGCTGCTGCTTCAGAGTCATTCGGCTACAACGAAGATCCAATCGTTTCTTCAGACGTTATCGGTATGAAGTACGGCTCACTCTTTGACGCTACACAGACAATGGTTTCAAAGATTGCTGACGATCTTTATGAGGTACAGGTTGTTTCTTGGTATGACAACGAGAACTCATACACAAGCCAGATGGTTAGAACAATTAAGTATTTTGCTGAATTAGGCTAATCTGCGACTTAATATTATAAATTAAGGCTGTCCGAACGGGCAGCCTTTTTGTTATGCAATGAACTTTTATTATTTTATCTGAATCTGCAATTTTTTGAAGATTCTGTCTAAAACTTATAGACAAAATCTCCTTTTTCATTTATAATCAAAATATAGGAGGGATTACTATGACATTCGGACAAAATAATCAATATTACACAGAAGCAAATAATCACTCAGAATTTGACAATCAAAAACCTTTTGCAAGCTTTGAAATTGATTATACAAAAAAGAATATAATGTCAGCACTAAAAGCACACAGGCATATAATTTACACACTGTCGCCTATTGTGACAATCTTTGCTTTGTTTATTTATATTCTTGCATTATATATTTACTTCACCCGTATAGAAGCTGAGATTGGCAACATACCAATCCACAAAATTTTTATGATTATGTGGTGCACAATTATGACCCTTATGGTTGTTGCTGTTGTGGCATTTTTCGTAACATTTGAGATTATTCGTTTAAAAAAAGCAAAAGAAATTCTCAGGCAAATGCCGCACCGTACAGAAGTAAAAATCTACGAAAACCGACTTGAATATATCGCTGAGAATGAAAATATTATTACCATTCCTTACAGTGAGCTTTCTTTAATTAAGGAAACCGAAGAATATTACTTTGTCACCTGCAAAAACAATCAGATGATTATTCTTGACAAAAGCAAGGCAAAGGGATATTATAGCTATCTTACAGACCTTGCAAATATACAGAAGATTTACACTCAAAGTCTTATAAGCAAAAACGGGCAATTTGAAAAAATTCCTCCTAAAAAGCTCGCTAAAATTAAAAATCATAGTATCAGGTTAATACCTCTCTGCATAGCATCAATATATGTATTTATATTTTTCGCAGCAGCTCTTATATCTACTATTTCTTTATCAACGGGAAGTGCAAAAATTATAATAAAAGCAGCAATAATACTTATCGCTCTGTCAGGCAATGTATTCCCTCTTTATTCAATAATATTTGGTATAAAATATAAAGCACACAATATGAAAACAATTAAAAATATTGTAGTAGGAGCTATCACACTTTTCTATTCCTCTATTTTTTCACTTGCAATATGCCTGGCTTCAATAACTCTGTAACAGCAAAAACGGCTTGGAAAACCCAAGCCGTTTATTTTATGCGAATATTAAATCAAGCAAGAGCCTTTTTAAGCTCTTCAACCTTGTCAGTTTTTTCCCAGCTTACGCCGAGTTCTTCTCTGCCCATATGACCGTAAGCGGCAAGCGGAAGATACTTTGTTTCGGTAAGTTTAAGCTGACGGATAATTGAGTTAGGACGGCAGTCAAACACCTTTTCAACAGCCTTTGCAAGCTGTTCGTTGGTGTATTCTGAAGTACCGAAAGCGTCAACCATAATTGATACAGGCTTTGCAACGCCGATTGCATAAGCAAGCTGAACCTCGCACTTTTTGGCAAGACCTGCTGCAACGATATTCTTTGCAATATATCTTGTGTAATAAGCTGCACTGCGGTCAACCTTTGTAGGGTCCTTGCCGCTGAACGCACCGCCGCCGTGACGTGAAAATCCGCCGTATGTATCAACAATAATCTTTCTGCCTGTAAGGCCTGAGTCGCCCACAGGACCGCCGATTACAAATCTTCCTGTCGGATTTACAAAAATCTTTGTATTATCATCAAACAAATCAGCAGGAATAATCGGCTTTATAACCTTTTCGATAAGGTCAGCTCTGATTTGTTCAAGCGTAACATCTTCGTCGTGCTGAGTTGAAACTACAACAGTGTCGATATGTACAGCCTTGTCGTCTTCATACTCAACAGTTACCTGAGTTTTGCCGTCAGGACGAAGATATGTAAGCGTGCCGTCTTTTCTCACCTTTGTAAGCTGTTTTGCCAGCTTGTGAGCAAGTGAAATCGGCAAAGGCATCAATTCGGGAGTTTCATCGCAGGCATAACCAAACATCATACCCTGATCACCTGCACCGATTTGATTGCCAGTATCGCTTTCACCGTCTTTAAGCTCATAGCTTTCATTAACACCCATAGCAATATCAGGTGACTGAGCGTCAATAGACGTAAGAACGGCACAAGTGTTACCGTTAAAGCCACACTCCTGATTATCATAACCAATCTCGTTGATAACCTTTCTTGCAACTCCTGCAATATCGACATAGCAATTAGTTGAAATCTCGCCCATAACGTGTACAACACCTGTTGTAGCAGTTACTTCGCAGGCTACGTGAGCGTTTTTGTCCTGTTCTAAAATGCTGTCAAGCACAGCGTCTGAAATCTGGTCGCACACCTTGTCGGGATGTCCCTCGGTTACGGACTCAGATGTAAACAAATGTCTTGCCATAATATATTACACTCCTTATAGATACAAAAAATTAAGCACCTTTCAGCCGAAAGGTGCCTTAAAACTCATCTTTCGGTAAATACCGCAGGAATTAGCACCTTGCAAATGCAGGTTGCCGGACTTCACAGGGCCTGTCCCCTCCGTCGCTCTTGATAAGACTTTTATTTAGTTTACTTTTTAAGTATATACCAAACAAATCAAAAATACAACAGCTTTTTCAAAATTTGTCTGATTAAAACATAATTCGTCGTTTTGAATTGAAAATCAGTGTGCATAGTGGTAAAATAAAAATATATTTTTATTTTGAGGTAATAATATGAACATAGTAATCCGAAAATATAACGATGATGACATTCCTGCTATGATTAAAATCTGGAATGAGGTTGTTGAGGACGGCATTGCTTTCCCGCAAATGGAATGTCTTGATTTGCATTCAGGCAAAGAATTTTTTGATTCTCAGACATACTGCGGAGTTGCTGAAAATAGTGACAGCAACGAGATTTTGGGGCTGTACATTCTTCATCCGAATAATATCGGCAGATGCGGACACATTTCAAACGCAAGCTATGCTGTCAGCAAAAGTTCAAGGGGAATGAAAATCGGTGAACAGCTCGTAAAGGACTGCCTTGTACAGGGCAGAAAAAACGGATTTAAAATTTTACAGTTCAACGCTGTTGTAAGCACAAATACAGCCGCAAGAAAACTTTATGAAAAGCTGGGGTTTGTTCAACTTGGTACAATTCCGCAAGGTTTTCTGATGAAAGACGGACACTTTGAGGACATATGTCCGTACTATCACACACTTTAAGGAGAATTTAAAATGATACTTGATTTCAAGAACACAGTACCTACTGTAATTCCAAACTTCAAAGGCGGTGAAAAATACATTTCCGCCAAAATGAACTTTGACGGCAAAAACAGGATTTTGCACGGCTCGCTCGTCCCCGGTGCTACAATCGGACTGCACAAACACGAAACTAACAGTGAGATTATCTATATTCTAAGCGGCAAGGGCAAGGTACTGTATGACGGAGAGGAACTTGAAATATCCGAAGGCATGGTGCACTACTGTCCTAAAGGACACACCCACAGCTTAATTAACGACAGTGAATGCGACCTTGTATTCTTCGCTGTTGTGCCGGAACAATAATTTTTTGATATTCCGTTTACAATGCAGTATTCAATAATTTTGGAGCAGAAGTAAACATCATTCAAACATATCGTTCGTAGGATTATTGTCAGCGCACTCGACAATTTTAAGGTTATTGTCACCGTCACAGGTTGCCGCAAAAACATCCTCAAGTTTTTTGTGCTGTTCCACAAGACGAGCATCGAGCCAGTCCTCGTTGTTGCCTGTTGATTTAAGGTTATTTTTCAAAACAAGTCCATCTAAGATCACCACAACCTCGGGACGTGTCTGATGAACACGCACTTTAATATCATCAGGTGTAACGGGACGATTTTTATCCTTTGGAAGAACTGACATATCTCCGTTCTGTTCAAGAATTGCTGTTTCAATTTCATTAAGGTTGAAATATCCCTGACTTCTGAGCATCATCAAAAACTCATTAAAATCAAGCTTTGCCGTTATCATATTTTTCTTATACATCTTGCCTTTGTCATAAAGCAAAATACTTTTTCCTGTAAAAAAACGCCTTAGTTTAATTGACTTTTGCGATATAAGGGAAAGTACAAAAACTATGACAGCATAAATAACAAGTGCAATCGCAATATACGGTAGTTCCTCAAGTTCACAGGTTGCTAACTCGGCGGCTATTGAGCCAATGGTGATTCCATTAATATAGTCGAATATATTTAGATTAGAAATTTGCTTGTTACCTATTAGCTTTGACATAAAAAATAACACGACAATCGAAAGCGGTGCTGTAAGCAGAACACGAAGAAAATCCATAATAATCCTCCATTGCAAAAAATGCATATAGGATTATTATGGATTTATTTTTGCAAATTATACTAATAAAATAAATATTACCAAGGCTTAATTGTCCCAGTAAGTTCCGTAACGCTCTTTATACCATTGTCATCAAGGAACTTGTTAAGCCCCTCGTTAATTTTAATCGGAGCATATGGGTCAGAGAAAAGCACCGTGCCAATCTGCAAAGCAGACGCACCTGCAATCAGCATTTCAACTGCATCTTCCCACTTGGAAATACCGCCCATACCAATAATCGGAATTTTAATAGCATTTGCAACCTGCCATACCATTCTGACAGCAACGGGGAATACCGCAGGACCGCTCATTCCGCCCGTGTTGTTGCGGATAATCGGACGGCGTGTGTTGATGTCAATTCTCATTCCCGTAAGGGTGTTAATCATTGACACTGCATCAGCACCGCTTGCCTCCGCCGACTGAGCAATGGAAGCTATATCGGTAACATTCGGACTGAGCTTTACAATAAGCGGTTTTTTACAGTGCTTTCTGACCTCGCCGGTTATAGCACCAACCGACTCACAACTTGTACCAAACTGAACACCACCACTTTTTACATTAGGACACGAAATATTCATTTCAATCATATCAACATCGGTGTCACTCAGCTTTTCAGCCATTTCACAATATTCCTCCGGAGTATTACCCGCAATATTTGCGATAACAACTGTATTCTGCTGTTTGAGCCACGGTAAATCCTCATTGATGAACACATCAACACCGGGGTTCTGCAAGCCTACTGCATTTAAAATACCTGACGGAGTTTCGGCAATTCTCGGCGGAGGATTTCCGTCACGGCGGGTTAAAGTAATTCCCTTGCAGGAAATTCCTCCGAGCTTTTCAAGCGGATAAAATTCACCGTATTCTCTGCCAAAGCCAAAAGTACCAGACGCCGCAATAAGCGGATTATTAAACTCAACTCCGGCAATTTTTACAGATAAATCAGCCATTAAAATACAACCTCCTCAGCATTAAATACAGGACCGTTTTTGCATACATGCTGCATAATTTCTTCACCGTTTTTTCTCACCTTAACAGCACATACAAGGCAAGCTCCTATTCCGCAAGCCATTCTCTCCTCAAGTGAAATTTGACAAGGCTTATTATGCTCTTTGCACACCTGTGCAATTGCTTTAAGCATCGGTGTAGGACCACAGGCGCACACCTCATCCACTTCATCAATTTTTTCCTTAAGCACATCAGTTACAAAGCCGTGCACACCTGCACTTCCGTCATCAGTTGTCAGTACAAGCTCGGCTCCTGCCTCTTTAAAATCATCCTGAAGAATAATTAAATTCTTATTTCTGAAGCCGGTAATAACCAGCGGATTTTCGGTTTGTTTTGCCGTATAGAGCATTGGAGGAACACCTATACCTCCCCCAATAAGGCAGTAGCGTTTACCCTGCTCAATATTAAAGCCATTGCCGAGAGGTGCAAGAACATCAACAGACTCGCCTTTTTTCATCTGCGACATAAGCTTTGTGCCCTCGCCCTTAACCTGATAAACAAGGCGAAGTACTCCGTCTTTGCTGTCACATACGGATATTGGGCGGCGCAAAGTCTTTCCCGGTACATAAACGTGCGCAAACTGACCGCATTTTGCAAGCGGTGCCAGCTCGTCATTTTTAAGTTTCATATCAAAAATTCCATCTGCAACTTCTTCATTTGATAAAAGCTCAAACGGTTTAACATCATACTTCATTATATATCACTCCTAAATATACTGTAATTTTATAATAAACAAATTATATTCACTGATAGTATAAACATCAGTCTGCACATTGAGATTCGGCGAGTAAAAATTTTTAAAATTTGCTGAATCTATCCATTCGGCAAGATACCCGCCCTCAATCAGTTTTGATGACACGTCTTCATAATCAAGACTGCTGTCTGCTGTCAGATAGAAATAATCTCGGTTATCTTTTGCCGCCTGTGCAATAGCGTCAACTATATCATCACTGTTATCAATATCTGTTACCAATGCGCCGTAATACAGATGATAATTATATTCGGTTGCCGTACACTGCGGAACAAACAGATTTGCATTTGACGGATAATTATCAAACTCATCATCGCTGATGTTTTCATACATTTCACTTATCTGATGATCCTTACCAATATTCTCATCATTAAGGTTAAAAAACAAATACCGAACAATGTCTTCCTGCTCTGTTTCGGGGTCATCCCATGTTACGTCAACATGATACCATTCGCCCTCAATTTGTATACAATTCCACATATGATTTTCATTTTCACTCGTTCCATAAACATTCACACATTCAAGACCGAGTTCTTTACAAAGCAGCTGAAATGCTCTTGAATAGCCCTCGCACACAGCTTTACCCTCTATCAATGCACCATAAACGTTTCCTGTGTTGTCACCGGGATTATCCGAGGCTGCCGACTCATGGTCATACTCACAATTATCTACTATATAATTATGAACATACTGCTCAAGCTCAAACTGAGTGGCATTTGACGGAGCGTCTGAAATAATTTCATCAACTTTTTCTTCAAGCTCATTTTGTGCTTTTACACGAGTTTCATAGTCCATACGATAATTAAAAGCTACTTTTGTTTTACCGCTTTCATAAAACACCATAATACTGTTGCTGTTCAGCCAGAACTTTTCAGGATGATCCTCAATGTAAGCACAAACGCCCTCGAAAACCTCACGGAATGAAAGCATACCCTCAAAGGTAACCTCATCTTCCGTTGCTTTATCAATGCACTCATCGATTAACCCGTACAATGTACGCACGTTGTCACTCTTAATGTTGTCAAAGCCATACAGATTTTTTCCCGTATCATTAACGGGAGCAGTTGCCTTTGCAGCAGTGCTTGGAATTACAGAATCCGTCTGAGTCTGAAATGTTGCATCTGTCTGTAAACCGGTTATTTTATCGAGCACATCACATCCGCTTAAAGACATCAAAATAATTAAAGCCAAAAAAGCAGCAAACAGCCTGTGCATTTTTATATTAAAAACTTTTTTCATTAAATCATCCTAATTGTTTATAGGTTTATTGTACTTTATTTTTTTTACTCAGTCAATTGCAATTTGCAGAATTTTATGATATATTATAATCTGCACATTTGTGCAAGGTCTGTTCGCAAAATCCAGACCCTAAAAAAACACTACGGAGGAATTTAATATGAAACAAAAATCAACGAAGTACATCGTACAGGCGGCTGTCATTGCTGCGCTCTATGCAGTAATGACAATTTTGCAGAACACATTACTTCCCGGTTCTGCCTCAATGGCAGTTCAGTTCAGGGTATCGGAGGTACTCACAATTTTAGCATTGTACACCCCTGCGGCTATTCCCGGTCTTGCCATAGGATGTGTAATAGCAAACATCAGCTCTTTGTCAACGCTTGGTCCGTATGACCTTATCTTTGGTTCACTCGCAAGCCTGATTGCGGCAATCTGTATGTATGCGCTCAGAAATGTAAGATTGGCAACTCTGCCTGTTTTAGCTGCACTTATGCCTGCAATTGCAAACGGAATTATCGTGGGCTTTGAGATTGAATTTTTCTTTGTTGAGGGAGGCTTCCACTTTGCCGACTTCCTTTTACAGGGCGGTTTAGTAGCCTTGGGCGAGGTTGCAGTTTTAATTGTGCTTGGACTTCCGCTTTCAAAGTTGATTGAAAAACAACATCTTGATAAAAAATTGTTTGCACTAAACTAATACTAATATAAATTTAAGAATTGATTTTGCAGCAGCCGTGTTTTTCACGGCTGTTTTTTGCTTTACATGAAATTGCTCGGTTGCTCTCGGGCACAGAAGTGAATTTTCATATGATGCTGTCTGCCCGAATAAGTGCAGGCCACTGCCTGTTTTTTTGTTATAATAATCCGTAATTTCAGCGCATATAAATTAGCGGTGATATTTATGAAGAAGTTAATATGCGTTTTTTCTTTGGTGTTTTTACTTGCCGTCTGTATAATGCCGCTGCTCGGTGGTCAGACAGAGCAAAAATCAAGTCACATAAAGTATGTTGAATTCAATGTCAATCGTGAGGCTCTACGCTCGTCCATTGCCTCTGACATAAGCTCAAAAGATGAAGATATTCATATAGATTATATAAACTGTTTAGCATATCTTGGGGCAAAGTACGGAGGTGACTTCTCAAAATTCAAAAACAGCGACCTTACCGAATTTATCAGCCGTCTTGAGGACGGTGAAAGCATTGACGAAATCACAAAAGATATGCAATACTATTCCTATTATCACGAAGCGTATTCTGCGGCAGTCGGAGGAATGGTAGGAAGTTTTGAAGAAGAAAACGATGACGGAGAAATGGAGGAAAAATACGGAATTAAATGGTATTCCCCCATAGCCAAAACCTTTCCGTATTCGTGCTATGATGATTTCGGGGCAGTGCGAACCTACGGATACACCCGCCCGCATCTCGGACACGATATGATGGCGGCTGTCGGCACTCCCGTAATTGCAGTTGAATCGGGCACCGTTGAAATACTCGGCTGGAATCAGTATGGCGGCTGGCGGATAGGTATTCGTTCAAATGACAGCAAACGCTATTGGTATTATGCTCATCTTCGTCAGAACCGCCCTTTTGCAGAGGGGCTTAAAGAGGGAGATACCGTTCAGGCAGGCGATGTAATCGGTTATGTCGGTCGAACAGGTTACAGTACAACCGAAAATGTCAATAACATTGATGAATATCACCTGCACATCGGCTTGGAGCTTGTATTTGATGAAAGTCAGAAGGAAAGTGACAATGAAATATGGATTGACATAAGTGCACTTACAAGTATACTTGAAAATCACCAAAGTGCAGTTGTGCGCAACAACGAAACGAAAGAATTTACCCGTAAATTTAACTTTAATGAGCTTGAATAGCTATCATAAATAGACAAAAAACAGCTGTTTTCCTAAAAACAATCCGTTGTTGCTATTGTTAGAATTTTAAACGCTGATAATACTACAATTACTGAGTATAAATTTGAAGCAACAGAATAATCTGACGCTTTATTTCAAACGGCTACTGCTTATGCAGCAGCCGTTTTTACTTTATAATAAACTACTCGTATATGAGCGGCACACAGACTGTTTTTTTACTGCAAAAATTTGTGTATTCATTATTGACTGAACTCATTGCATAAGGTAAAATGTTATGGGTATATTTTAGAATGATTATTAAAAAATAAGGAGGTCGTTCAAGTGGTATTCTCAAGCCTTGTATTCCTGTTTGCATACCTTCCGATAACACTTTTAATATATTACCTTGTACCAAGACAAGGCAGAAATATTTTTCTTTTCATCATAAATTTAGTATTCTACGGCTGGGGCGAACCTAAGCTCGTCCTACTTATGGTGTTCAACATCTTTTTCAACTATATGGGAGGCTGGCTTGTAGATAAATACAGGCAGGATGCCAAAAAGAAAAAGCTGTTCCTGATTCTGACCTGTATTCTCGACATAGGAATACTTGCAGTGTTCAAATACACGGGAATGATTACTGAAACGCTTAATCTATTGCCGTTTCTCAACATCCCGACACTTGAAATCAGTCTGCCAATCGGCATCAGCTTTTACACTTTCCAGACAATGAGCTATGTAATTGATGTCTATCGTGACGATGCCCCGGTATCGAAAAGCTTTATTAATTTCGGCACATATGTCGCACTGTTTCCTCAGCTGATTGCAGGTCCTATCGTACGGTACAAGGATGTTGCATACCAACTTTCTCACCGCAAAGAAACTCTTGACCAGTTCACCACAGGCGTAAAGCTGTTTATGGTAGGCTTAGGCAAAAAGGTGCTCATTGCAAATCAGATGGGCAACCTGACAACCTCAGTCTTTGCAACAACCGACGAAAACGGAGTGCTCGGCACATGGATTGGAATTATAGCCTACACTTTCCAGATATATTTTGATTTTTCAGGCTACTCGGATATGGCTTGCGGTCTTGGCAATATGCTCGGTTTTGAATTTTTGAAAAACTTTAATTATCCCTACATTTCAAAATCAATCACAGAGTTTTGGAGAAGATGGCACATTTCGCTTTCCACCTGGTTCAAGGAATATGTATACATTCCGCTGGGCGGCAACAGAAAGGGCACAAAAAGACAGATAATCAATCTGCTTATTGTGTGGGGCTTAACAGGTCTTTGGCACGGGGCGTCGTGGAACTTCCTGCTTTGGGGATTATATTTTGGACTGCTGCTTATTCTTGAAAAATTTGTTCTTAAAAAACTTCTGGACAAACTCCCCTCAGTAATTCAGCATATCTATACGCTGTTTATTGTAGCTATAGGCTGGGGAATCTTCTATTTCACCGACATCAAACAGCTCGGTTCATTCTTTGCTGACCTGTTCAACTTCAGCAACGGTATTATAGGTTCGCAGGCACTTACACTTTTGCTTTCATATCTGCCGATTCTCATTGTTGCGGCAATCGCAAGCACACCGCTTGGTTCAAAAATTTACAACTGCTTTAAAGACAAAAAATTCATTTGGATTCCGGAGGTTTTGTTCTGCGTGATTATCCTTGCAATTAGCACGGCAAGTCTTGTAAATCAGAGCTACAATCCTTTTCTTTATTTCAGATTTTAAATTAAGAAGGTGATTTAATGCACTTTTCAGATAAAAAAAGCAAATGCCGATATATCCCTGC
The DNA here is from genome assembly GCA_002493635.1 of Ruminococcaceae bacterium UBA7075. Taxonomy (GTDB): domain Bacteria; phylum Bacillota; class Clostridia; order Oscillospirales; family Acutalibacteraceae; genus Ruminococcoides. Next base: position 14,899 of record DKZL01000041.1, read on the forward strand.
ATTCGTTTTTTTGATTTTCATTTTCGGTATGGCAATATGGTTTTTGCTCAGCCCTAAAAGCGATTACAGTTCAGCTGAAAAACGATATTTACAGCAGTTTCCCGACACCTCTATTGAAAACATTTCAAACGGTACATTCGGCGAAGAATTTGAAAGCTTTTTTGCCGACCAGTTCCCTATGCGCAATCTCTGGGTGGGCTTTAATGCTTATTTCAGCCTTTACACAGGCAACAACGGCGCAAACGGTGTGTATAACTGCAAAAACGATTACCTAATAAATGTGCCTGTTTCAACAGACAACAATCTGAGCAAAAATCTTAATGCTGTTACTAAATTTAAAAACAATATCGATACTCCGGTAACAGTTATGTTTGCACCGTCAACAGGTTACATTACAGATGATGTTCTGCCTGCTGTTCACAATAATTATAATGATGATGAATACTTTGAAAACGCAGGCAAAACCCTTGCACAAAACGGCATTAACTTTGTTGACCTGCGTGAAACTTTTAAGGAAGAATACAAAAACGGCACACAACTTTATTACAAAACCGACCACCACTGGGCAACAGCAGGAGCATATACTGCATATACAAAGCTCTGCGAAAGTCTTGGAACAACGCCAACTCCGAAGGACAGTTTTGATATTAAAAGCTATGACGGATTTTACGGAACGACTTATTCAACAAGCGGATTTCTGATGACGCCTTCGGATAGTATTGAAGTCTGGGAAAATCCTGCAAATACCGAAAGCAACATAAAAGTCAAAATTACCGAGGGTAAACAAACCACGGAATATAATTCGATGTTCTTCTATGACCACTTGGAAGAGGATGACAAATACCCTGTATTCATTGACGGAAACCACGCTCTTACTGAGATTACAAACACAAGTGCCAAGGGCGGAACACTTGTAATGATTAAGGATAGCTTTTCGCACTGTTTAGCGCCGTTCCTTGCCGATAATTACAGTAAGATTATTCTTGTTGATATGCGTTACTACAAGCTGAGCGTTTCAGACCTTATTGAACAGGAAAATCCCGAGCAGGTGGTTGTACTGTACGGCATTGACAACATTGCAACCGACACCGACATAGTATGGCTCAAGTAATTTTTGGGACGCTTCAAAAGTTTTCCTTAAAATACAACCGTTCAGACCCGAAGATATACTTCGCTTGTTCGGCAAACATCATAATTCACCTATATAAGTTAAATTATAGTTTAGCAGAAGAGCCGTATTCTACGGAAAACTTCAAATTAAAATATTTGCTATAACAAAACGTCTGACATTTTTACTGTCAGACGTTTTTTATATTATTAAATCTCAATCATTACAAAACTTTGCGGTGACATCTTAACCTTGCCGTCTGCAAGCTCCGTACTGCCAAGCTCGTAAATTTTATTGCCTGTATATTCTGTTGCAATCTCGGCACTCTCACCAAGCGGATTGAAGAACATTACAAGATTACCTCTTTTGTATGAGAATGGGATTTTGCCCTCTTCATAATTAAATTCCAATTCACCGTTACCGTGCAAATCGTCATACTTATGGCGGATTGCAATCATATCGGTAACAACCTTATAAATGCTGTCGGGGTCATTCTTCTGATTTTCAACGGTAGGTGCGTCCTCTGACTTATCAACCGGAAGATACGGAGTATCGCTCGTTGAAAATCCGAGATTCTTACCACTTTTCCACTGCATAGGAGTACGGGAGCCTGTTCTGCTGAAGCCGCCCTCCTTGCTCACGAGGTCAGCCTTATAACGCATACCAAGTTCGTCGCCGTAATACAGGAAAGGCACGCCCGGCATAGTGAAAATAAACGCATTCACAAGCTTGATTGCCTGCTTGTCAAGATAGGCTGTAACACGGGGCATATCGTGATTGTTTGTCATAAAACTGATGTAACCGTTATCCTTTGAAGCCTCGTAGTTTGGCAGATATTCATCAGCAAAAGCCTTGATATCGCCCTTGCCATTCGGGTTGAATACAGCCTCATCTCCCCACTCGCCATAACGGAACAAACGGCTGTAACCGTTGCCGTAATGGTCAAGATAGAAGTCCATATGAAAACCTGCATTGTTGATTGCACGCTGAGGGCCGCACCACTCGGCAACCATTGCAGCATTAGGATATTCCTTATCGAGCATTTCACGAACGCCACGCCATATTTTGGCTGTAGCAACTTTTTCATCATCATTCTTAACAAGCGAGTCAGCCATATCAACTCTGAAACCATCTGCACCCTTGTCGAGCCAAAAACGCATTACATCTTTCATAGCCTCAGCCGTTGCAAGGCAGTCGGGATGGTCGCAGGGCAACTGCCAATCGGGATGAGTAATCTCGTGAAAGCCATAGTTGAGTGCAGGCTGTGAACTGAAATAGTTTACCATATAATTGCCGTTACGCTCACAGATTCCGCACATCATTCTGTACTGCGGAGGAGCGTCCCAGACAGTTTTTGTAAAGATGTAACGGTTTGAAGTTTCACATTTCTGCGCTTTTTTTGCCTCTAAAAACCAAGGATGAGTATCTGATGTATGACCTGGAACGAGGTCGAGCAAAATCCTAATACCCTTTTCGTGTGCCACATCAAAAAGTCTTACCAAATCCTCATTAGTGCCGTAACGCTCTGCAACCTGTTTGTAATTGCGAACATCATAACCTGCATCCATAAACGGAGAATCATAAACGGGATTCAGCCAGATTGCATTACAGCCCAGCCCTTTAACATAATCGAGCTTTTCTATAATACCGTTAATGTCACCTATTCCGTCACCGTTAGAATCGTAAAAGCTCTGCGGATATATTTCATAAAACACTGCGTCTTCAAGCCACTTTGGCATAATAAACACCCTTTCAGCATTATATTTACAAGTTAATATTAACATTATTTGCAAATTATAGCAATATATTTTTGGCAATTAATTCAAAATAGTTTCCCAAATATATTTACTTGCAAACCTCGGCAAAACATCATAATATGATAAGAGTAATATTTCAGGCAGCACCGCCGTGGAGGGTGATTTTTTGACCATTGACAAACTAACAGACAATCGGGTGCTTATTGTTCTGTGCAAGCAGGATATGAGCGACTTTTCGCTTGATTACAGCAAAATGAAATTTGACGACAATCACACACGACGGATTCTTATGAGAATACTGAGACTTGCGTGCGTTAAGGAAGGCATTGAAATAAACGGCAAAAGCGTTATGCTGGAAGCGATAAACTTTGACGAAGAATGTTATTTGCTTGTTACTATAAACAGTAAAAAGCAAAAGAAATATCGTCTTAAAAGCAGCAGAAGCAGCCTGTGCTATCACCTTGGAAACAGCGGAAATTTTCTTGACGCAATCGAGCAGCTTTACCGCCAGAATGTATGCTGCAATCACAATTCCGCCTATATGTACAATGACGAATATTATCTGATTTTTGACTATCCGTCAATTCCACAAAAGCTCAGGCGAGTGCTTTCGGAATACGGAAACAGGTACAAAAGCAGCATTGCCACCGCAATTATAAAAGAAAACGGCAAACAGCTTTGCAGACACAATGCAATAGCACAAATCGGTAAATATCTTATATGACAAAGGAGCGGTCAGACCGCTCCTTTTGTAATTATGTTATTCAATTACAGCAAGACCTGCAAGCGACTTCTGGATAAGCGTTACATCGTCAATGGTAATCTTTCCGTCCCTGTCAACATCTGCAAGCGACTCCTGCTCGTTTGTAAAATCAACAATATTTGCAAGATGCTTTTGAATGTCGGTTACATCATCAATGCTGATTTTTCCGTCACCGTCAACATCGCCGAGCATTACATCAGACTTTTCTGATGTTAATGCATAAAGGCTGAAATGGTTAGTTGAAAACACCATATAGCCGTTATCGTAAACAGCTCTCATATCTGTTAATGAACTGTCTGTTTCTACATGGTAAACCTTTGAATTTTCATTTGTGCAAGGTATTTTGACTGTTACAGTGCAGTCAGGCTGTACTGTTGTGCCGTCCTTTACAAAAGAAATGTCATACAGACTTTCGACTCTTTCATTTTCCAGCTTTAAATTCACCTGTTCGATTTCACCTTCGTCAGTAATTTCTGCAACTTTCAATTCAGCGTCTGTTGCTGCTGTAACCATAATCTGACTATTAATATCGGTGTATTCATTTGTCGGTACAAAATTAAAACCATTTTTATTTGCATAGGATTCTGCGGCTGTACCTGATTTACCATAAACTATAAAGCCTTCATATGGTTTTCCTAAATCAAATCCTGTTTCATTACGATTTACGAGATAACCAAAAGCACAGCTTCCTATTGTTTCAACACTAATCGGAATAGTTACACTTACAAGGCTTCTGCAATGATAAAATGCAACACTTCCAATAGCTGTTACACTATTGGGAATAGTTACACTTTCAAGACTTAAGCAATAACTAAATGCGGAACTACCAATTTTTGTTACACTGCTTGGAATAGTTACGCTTTTAAGGTTCGGGCAGCTCTCAAATACTGAACTTCTAATCACTTTCAAATTATTGGAAATAGTTACACTTTCAAGGCTTGGGCAATTCAAAAATACACCCCTTCCAATCTCTGTTACACTGTCAGAAATAGTTACGCTTTTAAGGTTTGTAGAATCCATAAATGCATACCAAACAATTGATGTTACAGTGTTTGGTATAATGTATGATATACTCTCTTTTTTTGCGGGGTAACGAATTAATTCTGTTTTATCTTTATTGAACAGTACTCCGTCAACACTTGAATATGATAAATTGTTGCTTGCCACATTTATAAATTCAAGGCTTGTACAATCTCTAAATGCATCCACCCCAATCTCTGTTACACTATCAGAAATAGTTACACCTTTAAGGCTTGTACAGTTTCTAAATGCATACTCACCAATCTCTGTTACTGTATGTCCGCCGAGAGTTGAGGGGATTTTTAATTCCGTTGCACTGCCTTTATAGTCTTTAATGATAGCTGTACCGTCATTGAGTACTTCATACTTAAAATCACCGCTTGTGTAAGTATCGCCTACACTTTCACTTTCTGTTTCCTCCGCACTTACTGTAAACGGCGCTACTGTCAGCACGCTCAGAATCATTATGACTGCAAGGCATACCGAGGTTAGTTTTTTAAATTTTGTTCTCATACAAATTCCTCCTGATTTTTATAAAATAAAAAGTGCGCAGCCGAAGCTACGCACGAAAAACACATAGCTCCGATTGTCGCCAAACAAATTTTTAGCCATTTCGAGAATGCCAAAATAGAGCCTGCATTTTTACCGAAATAAAAATACATTCTCAAAAACAGCTAAATTATAAAATTTGTTTGGCACTTACATTTTAGCACAGCTTTCCAAAACTTGCAATACATTCACTATACTATTTTATAGTTTAGTTCACACATAAATTTCCAATGTTTTTCATTATTATAATAAATATTATTTAAATCGTCAATACTTATTTATATTATTTTTACAATAATAATATTAATTCATATTGGAATATATATAAATAAAAGTATATTCTTTATTGTAGGAGTGATTAGATATGAATGAGCTTACAATTAAAGTCGGAACACGAATAAGAACACTGAGAAAAGAACGAGGATATACTCAGGAGCAATTAGCTTTTGAAGCAAATATGCATCCGGCACAAATAGGTCACATTGAACGAGGTGTGCAAAGCCCGACTATTGATACCCTTGAAAAAATCATAAAAGCCTTGAATGTATCAATACAGGAATTTTTTAATTTTGACAATGTTTCTCTTAATAATGAAAACGCTCTGAATTTATTTTTAAATACTTTATCTAATGAAGAACTTAATGATATTTCAACAATTTTAATCATTCTTAAAAAATGGAAATACAACAATTAAAAACCTCAAGCAGTCCGGTAAAAACTGCCTGAGGTTTTTTAGTTTTTCATTATTCCATCTATAAATTATAGTTTAGATGAACTTATATTTTATAATACCGTAGGGAACGACCCCTGTGTCGTTCCNNCATTGAACGAGGTGTGCAAAGCCCAACTATTGATACCCTTGAAAAAATTATAAATGCCTTAAATGTATCAATACAGGAATTTTTCAATTTTGACAATGTTTCTTTGAATAACGAAAACGCTCTGAATTTATTTTTA
>DKZL01000049.1:0-5301 GCA_002493635.1 Ruminococcaceae bacterium UBA7075
GGAACGACACAGGGGTCGTTCCCTACGGTATTATAAAATATAAGTTCATCTAAACTATAATTTAACTTATATCAGAGAATTATGCTGTTTACCAATAAACCGAAGTAAACCTTCGGGTCACAACGGTTACATTTTAACGCAAACTTATGAATCGGCTAAAAACCTTCGGGTCGCAACCGTCACATATTAAACCAAACTTATGAAGCGGCTTAAAATCTTCGGGTTGGTATTGTCACATATTAAACCAAACTTATGGAGCGTCAAAAAAAATATCCAGCAAATCCTTTGCCACCTGCATTGAAAACTGTCCCTTTGCACCGTGCTCAATCACAACTGCAATCGCAACCTCAGGCTTTTCATAAGGTGCATAGCATATAAATGTTGTGTGGTCAGAGCCTGCGTTTTCCGCCGTACCTGTCTTAGCGGCAACTCTGACCTTGTAATCGCCGAACATCGAATGTGCCGTGCCGTCCTCGCTCTCCGAAACCCTGAGCATTCCGTTCTGCACAAGCTTTAAGTTTTCTTCGGACACGCCGCATTCCGCAACAACCTCTGCTTCACCGAATTCAGATAATGTTTCGGTGCGCTCATAATTTGTAATTCTGTCAATCATATGCGTTTTCAGCCTTGTACCGTTGTTGGCAATCGTAGCCGCATAGGTTGCAAGCTGTAAAGGTGTAAATGCGTTGTCCGACTGACCGATAGCCGCCTGAACCGTGTTGCCCGGCACCCAGCTTGTACTGTCTCTGCCAGCAAGAAAGCCCTTGGATTCCTCAATCTCAATGCCGGTATATTCGCCCATACCAAACCTCTCGGCATAAAGATACATTGTATCAATTCCGAGCAGTCTGCCTGTTTCGGCAAAAAAGTAGTTGCACGACTGAGTGAGTGCACCCGTCACATTCAAATCGCCGTGATAGTGCATACATTCAACGACATTCGTCGGATAATAATCGTAATGCTGCGAGCAGAATATCTCTTTATCTTTATCAATTATGCCCTCTTCAAGCGCCGCCGAGGCAACGCAGGGCTTGAACACCGAACCGCAGGCAAATGTGCCCACCGTAGCACGATTGTACATCGGTGAATTTTCATTCTCCGCAAGCTTTACATAATAATCACCGTACTCGCTGTATTTATTAAGGTCATAGGTTGGATAACTCGCGGCGGCAAGCACCGAAAAATCACTTACATCAAGCATTACCACTGCGCCTGTTTCGCAGTCCTCGCCAAGACCCTTTTTGCCGTAAGCCTCTGAATTTGCCTTACCCAGAGCCTTTGCCGCCTTGACATTAGTTTCAAGCGACTTTACCGCTGCCTGCTGAAGCTTTGAATCAATCGTAAGATACACGGTATTGCCCGGTTTTGCGTCAATTGTTTCAACCGTATCTACAATCGCACCGTCCGAATTTCTTTGAATTATCTTTGCGCCTGCCGTGCCCTTGAGATAGCTTTCGCACGCAAGCTCAATACCGAATTTGCCTACGCTGTCATTCTGCGTATATGTATCGTCCTGCGCTGACAGCTCTTTGTACTCGTCCTCGGTGATTGAGCCAAGTGCGCCGAGCAAATGCGGCGCAAGGTCAGCATCCTTTGCCGCCCTTATAAGATATGTCTGCACCTCAACGCCGCTGATGCCCTGAGTGTTTTCGCTTACAGCACTAACCGCATTTTCGCTTATATCTTTTGCAAAATCATACGGAGTTGAATCCGAAAAGCCGCAAAGCTCCATATTATAGCGCACCGACAGCAGGTTTCTGAGCTGAACAGGAGCATACTGACCATCAATTTCATATCTCTCGGCAAGCTGTTCAATGCAGGTTTCTGCCGAAGTATCGGACGGCAAATCCAAAAACTCAGTCGAAAGCAGAGTTTTTATATCATCATCACTGTCTTTTCTGTATGAATATCCGCCGTCTGCGCCGACTTCAATCGGCAGGCTGTCCTCCCATTTGTCGCCCGTATTGTCTAAAATTTCAATCAGTTTTAAAATCGTGTCATTCCTTTTGTCCTCGTCAAGGTAAAGCCTGTCAAGCACAACCTTGTAGTGTGTGGTATTGACAACCAGACCCTCGCCGTTTTTGTCAAGAATTTCTCCTCGGGTAGCGGCAGTTTTGACCGTATAGCTTGTTGAACGGGCGGCAAGCTCGCTGTATTCCTTGCCGTTTATAAGCTGCCAATCGACAAGCCTGATTACAAAAACCGCAAAGAAAACGAACACAATCACCATACAAGCCGTTATTATATTTTTAGAACTTTTAATACTCGACTCCCGCCGTTTTCTCTGCTCATTCATTTTTTATCTCCGCTTCATAAAATTAATATGACTTAAAATGCAGTATCCCGAAGTTTAAACTTCTGCTTATCGGTAAAGTTCATATTTTTTAGACGCTCCCTAAGTTTGAGTTAATATGTAACCGTAGCGACCCGAAGTTTTTTAGACGCTTCATAAGTTTTCCTTAAAATGTAACCGTAGCGACCCGAAGATATACTTCAGGTGTTCGGTAAACATCATATTTTTCCTTAACTGTCCGTAGGGGCGGATATTATCCGCCCACAAGGTTATTGCAATTTTTCGGGCGGATAATATCCGCCCCTACGATATGGTACTAAATTATAAATTACAATTATAAATTCAGTCGGGAAATAATTGTTTTCTTTCATTACAACCTATCTTCTCGACCTCAATTGTTCATTGTAAATTGTTAATTGTTAATTGTCACAAGTTTTTGTGCAAAAATCGGTTCAGAAAATACAGCGGTACAATGCACACCAATGTATATACCATTCTTGACAAATAATGCGATACAAACAGTTCGCCTGCGCCCTCAACACCTGCAAGCAATCTGAAAATTACAAAGTACAAGCCAACAAGCACCGCCGAAGCTGCCGCCGCATACAGAAAAAACGCCCAGAATGACGGAACTATGTATTTTTTAAAAAGCTCCGCCTCAAAATAACAAACAAGCGTAAGCATTATCCCGAAATATCCTATTCCGCCTCCGCCAATATCCGTCAGCACTCCGCAGACTGCACCAAAAATAAGCGAGGGAATCTGATTTTCTCTTGCCGCTATTGAAAGTGCAAGCACAACGAGCAGAAGCGGTTTTCCTCCGAAAATCTGCGGAAGAAGATTGGGTGTGTCCTGCAAAACATACAGCACCACAACCTCAAGCACATAGGCAAGATACTTAAAAAAGCTGCGTTTTATCTTCATTTTGCAACCTCGCCCTTGCCGTCAAAATCAGTTATAACCGCCGCAGCAGTAATACTTTTTATATCCTCATAAGGCTCAACAACCGCATACCGTGTTGTGTCATAGGAGTTGAACTTAATCTCTCTGACCTCGCCTACAATCAGATTATCGGGATAAACTCCGCCTGCACCCGAAGTCACTACAATGTCGCCCTCTTTGATTTTATTGTCCTCGGTAATTTTTGTAAGCTGAGTGAGGTTACGGTCACAAAGCGACGCACTGCCGGTGATGATTCCGCTGTCCTTTGACTGCTTGTCAACAGCACCTGCCTTTGTGTCGGGTGAAAGAATTGTTTTGACAATGCAGGTGGTTGCATCAACCGAACTAACCCAGCCGACAAGTCCGTTGTCAGTGATGACAGGGCAGTTGACCTCAACCTTATCAGCAGAACCTATATCAAGAGTAAAAGAGTAAAAATCGTCATTGCTGTCACGTCTGATTACATTCGCAGGCTGAATCTGATATGACGGATTTTCCTTTTTCAAATCATAATATTTCCACAGTTTTTCATTTTCTTCCTTGACATTATAATAATCCACAAGCTCCTCACGGAGTTTTGCATTTTCCTGCTTTAATTTTTCATTTTCTGCCTTTAAATCCTCATAGCTTGCACCATCCACACCTGACGCTGCCGCCGAAGTCACCTGAAACAGACCTTTTGTCGCTGCATTTATTGCCGTTGAAACAAACGAATTGTCAGAAAGGCAGAAAACACCCATCACAATTACTATGACGAGTGTTATTGCAAGCACTTTTAAATTCTTATTTTCAAAAAAGTTCATTTTCGCTCCCGTCATATATTTTTGGGCAACACCGCACGATTACAATATGCGGCATTGCCTTTGTTCCATAATAATATTTATTTTCTGTTGTGTTTGTATTGAACGCCCGAAGGCTTGCCCAGTCTTTTTCCTGCGCCGTCAACCACGCAGTCAAGCGGACGTTTTGCAACGTGCACAGGCATACCTGTCTGCTGCATAATAAGCAAATCAAGACCTCTTAAAAGTGCGCCGCCGCCTGTCAGCATAATTCCGTGGTCAATAATGTCGGCAGAAAGCTCGGGCGGAGTTTTTTCAAGCGTTGTTTTGATTGCGTCAACAATCGTTGCAACAGAATCCGCCAAAGCGTCCCTTACCTCAGACGCACCGAGTGTAATATCCTTTGGCAGGCCGTCAACAAGATTCCTGCCCTTTACAACCATATTCTTTTCATTTTCATAGGGATATGCAGAGCCAATCTTGATTTTAATATCCTCGGCAGTTCTTTCGCCGATTAAAAGGTTGTATTTTTTCTTTATATAAGAAATTATAGCCTCGTCAAACTTGTCGCCTGCAACACGCACAGAGCAAGCCGTAACAATGTCGCCGAGCGACACCACGGCAACCTCGCTTGTACCGCCGCCGATGTCAACAACCATACTTCCCGTAGGCTCGTCAACAGGCATTCCTGCACCGATAGCCGCCGCCATAGGCTCTTCAATCAGCACAACAGGAGGCTTTGCACCTGCCTGATACGCTGCATCCTCAACAGCCTTTCGCTCAACCTCCGTACAACCGGTAGGCATACAGATTATAACCCTCGGCTTACTGAAAATGCCGGGTTTTACACATTTTTTTATAAAGTGCTGCAACATTTTTGCCGTAATTTTAAGGTCGGAAATCACTCCGTCCTTGAGCGGTCTTACCGCAACAATAGAGCCGGGAGTTCTGCCTATCATATCCTTAGCCTGTGAACCGACCGCAAGTACAGTGTCTGTCCTTGTGTCTACAGCCACAACCGACGGCTCACGCAAAATTATCCCTTTGCCTTTAAGGCATACCAAGGTGTTTGCCGTGCCGAGGTCAATTCCAATATCTTTTGAAAACGAAAACATTATCATCACCACTTTATTTTTTTAGCCCGAATTTTTTAGCCCGCTATATAAGTTTTATGTTGCTTATAATGCAGTATCCCGAAGTTTGAACTTCAATTTGATTTTAAAGTTCACAACTCACTTTTTAAAGTTGAACAGGAGTATTCCTTGACAGTCCGTAGGGAACGACCCC
>DKZL01000049.1:5579-9293 GCA_002493635.1 Ruminococcaceae bacterium UBA7075
AACGACCCCCGTGTCGTTCCTATTCGAGATTAGCTGAATGTCAGTTAGGAACGACACAGCGGTCGTTCCCTACGGTTCTTAAGTTGACGACATTGCCCCTACGGGGGTTCATCTTAATTTAAACTATATAATATAATTTAGTTTACTTATGAATAATACAATAATATAAATCGGAGTTGCCAAGGGCAACGACCCTAAATTGATAATTGTTAATTGTAAATTGCTAATCATATTATAGTTTATCGCAATTATATTTTCAATGAGAATTTGTCGAATTATCAATAACTGCCTGTTGAGCCGAATCCGCCTTCTCCACGCTCGGTGTCGCCAAGCTCCGAAACCTCTGTAATCTGCGGTAAAAGTACAGGAGCAATGACCATCTGGCAGATTCTTTCGTCGGGATTTATCGTGTAAGGCTCATTTGAAACATTGCATAGTCCGGCGCAAATCTCGCCTCTGTAATCGCTGTCAATAACCCCCACTCCGTTTGAAAGGCATATGCCGTGCTTAACACCAAGACCGCTTCTTGCATACAAAAAAGCCGCACAACCGTTGTCGGGCAGTTCAATCGCAATGCCCGTCGGCACAACAGCAAGTTCGCCCGGCGCAAGAGTTACAGGCTCGTCAATGCAGGCATACAAATCCATTCCTGCTGAACCGTCTGTAGCACGCATCGGTATTTTTGCATTAGATTTTAGTTTTTTTATTTTGAGTTCCATAACAACCATCCTTCATTTTTAGGTAAGTTTTGCATAATTTATGAAATTGCGATTTTTTAAATTCTATAAAGAAATTATCTTTTGGAAAATAAAAAACAATTAAATTTCAATTAAGGAAATTTCAATTTTTCTTTATTGAAAAATTAAAGTTTTTCACATTGTTGACAGTCTAATTAACACCTCTGTGGTATAAACCTCTTGTGATTTTATCTTTTAACATCTGTTTTGGGTTAAAACAGCGGACGTTTTCAATGTTTTCCACATACTTTTCCACACTGAAACGCAAAATGTGAAAATCTGTGGAAAGTTTTGAAATTTCTTCCAAAGCAACAAAAAGCGGCACGCAATTAAGCACTTCGGTACAGTTTCCGTCGCACTTCAAAAAGAATTTCTCGTTTTTTCTGTCCGTCATTTTTGATTGATTTTTGCAAGTTTTGCAATCTATACCGACACTTTTATTCGGGCAATTTCTGCAAAGCATAAGAGGGAGGTAACCGTAGGACAATATTCCTCTGCCGATATTTCCGCCCAGAGCATTTATTCTTTCAAAAGTAAGCTCAAAACTCAGCTCAGCATCTTCAAGTCCGTATTCCTCCGCCCACAAAAGGTCGTAGGTATTCACAAGGTTAAGTCCGAAACCGCCGTGAAGCCTCATACCAAGCTGTTTTGCCTCATATAATGCGCCTATATTGTGGCAAAGCACATCACATATGCCGATTTTCATCACTCTTGCAAGCTGATTTTTTATCTGCTCTTCTCTTGCAAACATTCCTCTCGGCACTTCCACGCCGACATTAAAGCCTTCATCCTTTAGCCGTTCGATTTCCTTTAAATCGGCAAAAAGCGGTACAAACAAAAGCTGACAATCCTTAAAAGCGTTGCTCAGCTTAGTGCCTGTCACTCTTGCACGCACAAGACTTTGTCCGTTCGGCTTGTATGGGATAACCGGAGCAAAACTCAGCTCCTCGTTAATTATATAATTATGCACAACGGCACGTATGCTGTCAAGCTCGCTTAAAACCTCACGTCTTAACGCATTAAGTGCAGACATCGGCAGAGAAATTCCGTTGTCAAGTGCACATTCAAGACTTTCAATCTCATATGCCGTACCACCTGTTTTGCAAAGCTGTAATCTGCATCTGTTTTCGTCAAGCTGAATTTTAAGCGCCTTTTCGCACAAAACATCTGCTGATTTTTCAACCGTATTTTCACCGTCGCTAAGGCACAAAACAGGCTTTTTGCCAAGCCTTGCGGTGAAGCTTCCGCTAAGCTTTATATTCCTGATTTCATCCTTATAGCTCTGTCTGATTGCCGACAAAAGCTGATCATCGGCAGACACAACGTCGCTTTTGGTTCGTGTGCCGAACATCTCCTTACCAAGCCTGCCCGTAAAATATCCGTCGGTAAAGCCTGTGCGTGAGAAAACACCTCTCAGCATTCTTGCCGTATCCTCACTGACAAAACCGTAATCCCTCTGCTCTCTGCACGCTCTTACTGCGGCAGAAACATACTCGGGACGTTTCATTCTGCCCTCAATTTTTGCAGATGTGACGCCGATTTTCTCAAGCTCACCGATATGATTTACAAGGCTGTTATCCTTAAGGCTTAAAGCGTGACCGCCGTGCTCATTGCCGACAGAAAACGGCAGACGGCAGGTCTGGGCGCACGCACCGCGGTTTCCGCTTCGTGAGCCGAGCATTGCACTGAAATAACACTGTCCCGACACACACATACACAAAGCGCCGTGCACGAAAACCTCAAGCTCTACGGGAACCTCAGCCGCTTTTTTAATTTCATCCCTGCTCATTTCACGGGAGAGCACCACACGTTTGAAGCCCATTTCATAAAGAGCCCTCACACCGCTTGCAGTGTGTACGCTCATCTGTGTTGACGCATGAAGCGGAAGGTCAGGCACAAGCTCTCGTGCAAGCCGTGCAACACCGTGATTTTGTACAATCAAAGCGTCGACATCAGCTCTTGCGGCAGATAAAATTGCCTCCCTGAGATGTTCAAATTCATCGTCAAAAACAATCGTATTTATCGTGACATAAACCTTAACACCGTGAATATGGCAATAAGCAACGGCTTTTTTCAGCTCTTCTTCATCAAAGTTCTGAGCCGAAGCTCTGGCTGAAAACTGCTTTTGTCCCACATAAACAGCGTCAGCACCGCTTCTTACCGCGGCAATCACACTGTCAAAACCGCCTGCGGGAGCGAGAATCTCAATCTTTTCCATATTATTTGTCTTTTTTATCATTTTCAAACAGAGAATACTGCCTCATCGGCACATATCCCTTTGGCTTTTCCTTATTTTTGTTTTCAGAGGAATCTGCCTTAGGCTGATTCTGAGCGGCTGACTTTTCCTCTGCAGCTTTCACGCTTTTTTTGAGAATGCCGTTTTCTTTGTCCAGACTTTTTATCTGCTCTTCAAGCTCCTTGACCTTTTTGGAAAGGCGAGTGTTCTCGTTGATTGCCTCTGTGAGTTTTTCTTTGTACTCAACGCACTGCTTGTTAAGCTCGTTTGTCTGTTGAATAATCATATCAGCCTTTTCAATAAGCTCCTGTGCACGCTTGTTTGCCTTATTTCGTTCATCGCAAAAGTCAAGCGCCGCAAGCATTGCACAGTCACGGGTATCAAGCTGTGTCGGACCCTTGGCAGTTCTGCGGATATGCTCACGCACCTCGTCGGCAATCTGATTGACATACTTTGCGTCCTCGTCGGTAATCAGCGCATAGTTTCTTCCCTCAATGTGCACTCGTACCCTCTTTTTAAGCATAAAAACACTCCCATTCAGTTTGATTACAACTTTCCAATTTATATTATAATATAAATTGGGGAAATATAAAAGGGAAAACACAACTTTTTTCTATTTTTTTGGACGCTTCATAAGTTTTCTGTTAAATGAAACCGTTGCAACCCGAAGATGTACTTCGGTTTTATGGTAAACAGCATAGCTCACATTTTATATTATCCGTAGGGAACGACCTTCTGCGA
>DKZL01000049.1:9630-22540 GCA_002493635.1 Ruminococcaceae bacterium UBA7075
AAGGGAATACCTGTGTCGTTCCTATTAGTACATTGCTATTGTTTAAGTTAGGAACGACACGGGGGGTCGTTCCCTACGAATGTTAAGGAAAAGTATGATGCTCACCATATAATCTAAGTACACCTTCGGGTCGCAATGGTTATATTTTAACGCAAACTTATGAAGCGTCCAAAAAATATCCAAAAATATCAGCACTTTCTTAAACATTCTTATATTGAAAAAATATTGATTACATGATAAAATTAATCTTAATTAAAGAAAGATTTAAATCAATGCAATCCCCATACTATCATTAAAACGGAGTGATATTATGCCAATCCCATTTGATTCACGCAAAATTTACTATCGTTCACCATTCGGTGCAGTAGAGCAGGGAACTGCAATTCATATGCGTGTGCTTATTCCCCGAAATCTGCACACACAAAAGGTGGAGCTTTGCATAAAGTACGACTTCAACTATAACTGGGACTTTACAAATATGATTTGGTGCGGCACATTTGATGCCGACACAGAAATCTGGGAATGCGACTTTACACCGGACCAAACAGGACTTTACTGGCAGGGCTTCAAGCTTCATACTGCATACGGCATTCGTTACATTGTGCCGTCTGACGACCCTGAAACCGTAAGCACAATAGAGTGCAATCCGGGCAGAAGCTGGCAGATTACCTGCTACAAAAAAGGCTTTCAGACACCTATGTGGCCTGTAGGCGGCGTTATGTATCAGATTTTCCCCGACCGCTTTAACTTCAGCGGCAAAGAGAAAAACATTAAACGCACCGACTTTACACGAAACAGCGACTGGTATGCATTGCCTCAGTGGCAGCCCAACGAGCACGGCGAAATCACGAACAGCGACTTCTTTATGGGTGACATCAAAGGCATCACAGAAAAGCTTGACTACCTTGAGCATCTCGGCGTCAGCTGTATTTACCTTAACCCGATTTGCGAGGCTTATTCAAACCACCGCTACGACACGGGCGATTATGCCAATATTGACCCTATTCTTGGCACAGAAGATGACTTTAAGGAGCTTTGCGCAAAAGCAAAGGAAAGAGGAATACACATAATCAATGACGGTGTGTTCTCCCATACAGGCGCTGACAGCATCTATTTCAACCGTTCCGGACGATACGGAAACGGCGGCGCATACCGTGACAAGAACTCTCCGTATTTCAGCTGGTACAAATTTAACGAATGGCCGAACAACTACCACTCCTGGTGGGGATTCGATACGCTTCCCGAGGTTATTGAAACATCGCCTGCTTTCAACGAATACATTAACGGCAAGGACGGCATTGTCCGCAAATGGATGCGCTGCGGAAACTCGGGTTGGCGGCTTGACGTTGCAGACGAACTGCCCGATGAATTTATGGAAAAGCTTCGCAAATCCGTAAAAGAGGAAAATCCTGAGGCATTCATTGTCGGCGAGGTATGGGAAGACGCAAGCAACAAGGAAAGCTACGGAGCAAGAAGAAAATTCCTGCTCGGCGAACAGCTTGACTCTGTTATGAACTACGTATTCCGCAACGCAATTCTTGACTTCTGCAAAGGTCAGGACGCAAAATACACAATGAATTCAATTATGAGCGTTATAGAAAATTATCCACGTCCGGTTCTGCGTGTGCTTATGAATTCTCTGTCAACTCACGATACAGAGCGTGCTATAACCGTAATTGCAGGAGAACCCCTGAACGGCAGAGACCGCCCTTGGCAGGCTGAACATCACAATCTGAGTGACGAACAAAGGGCACGAGGCACAAAGCTTTTGAAACTTGCAGCTGCAATGCAATATACTCTTCCGGGATTTCCGTGTGTTTATTACGGTGATGAAGCAGGTATGGAAGGCTACCGTGACCCGTTCAACCGCTGCTGCTATCCTTGGGGCAAGGAAAGCAAAGAGCTTATTGAGTGGCACAAACAGCTTGGCGACCTGCGCAAATCCTGCTCAGCACTCTGGGACGGCGATTTTATCAATGTTTATGCTGACAGCAGACGAATCGCTTATATTCGTCACGATAAAAAAACTGCGCTTTACTGTACATTCAACTCCGGCGATCAAGATGAAATTATTCTTCCTCCGCCCGGATACGCAGACGGAACACCGCTTTTTGGCACAAAGCTTGAAAACGGTAAAATTACAGTACCTGCACTTGGATGTGCAATGCTTCTTGCAGAGTTATAAAACAATTAACAACTAACATTATTATCGGGCAGATATGTCGAGCGGTCACTATTAAGAAAAACTTATGAAATGTCCAAAAAGATTACGGAGCGGATATATATGAATCACTTTTACAATATATTTGACGCACACGCACACTATGATGACGCGTGGTTTGACGATGACCGCTTTGAACTGCTTGACAATATTCAGCAAAAAGGCGTCTGCGGCATTGTCAATAACGCAACCGATTTAAAATCTGCGCAGACAGCGATTGAATATGCCGAAAAGTACAGCTTTATGTACGCCGCTGTCGGCTTTCATCCCGAAAACCTTGATGATGTGCCCGACGATTACCTCGACCGCCTTGCCGAGCTTTCAAAGCATCCTAAGGTTGTCGCAATAGGGGAAACAGGGCTTGACTATCACTGGGACATACCAAAACCTCTTCAAAACAGAATTTTTGAAGAGCAAATCCGACTTTCGCTCGACCTGAATATGCCAATTGTCGTACACGACCGTGAGGCTCACGGCGATACATTTGCACTTTTGCGCAAATACAAGCCAAAGGCTTTGATTCACTGCTTTTCAGGAAGCGTTGAACTTATGCGTGAGGCTGTAAAAATGGGAATGTACATCAGTCTGGGCGGTGTAGTCACCTTTAAAAATGCACGTCACAGCATTGACGTAGCCAAAGAAATCCCGCTTGACCGCTTTTTGCTTGAAACAGACGCTCCGTATATGGCGCCCGTGCCATTCAGAGGCAAGCGGTGTGACAGCTCACTGATTATATATCCTGCTCAGAAGATTGCAGAAATTAGGAATATGGGAGTTCAGGAGCTTCTTGACATCACTTGTGAAAATGCAAAACGATTTTATGGCATAGAATAATGAAGAGCTGTCTTAAAAATAAGACAGCTCTTAGTTTTTTGTTTAATTGTGAATTACTGCAATATATACAGTCCCCGATTTTAAATATACATATACATTCGGGGATTAGTCAGACGACACCTTTTTTCGCATATGATTGTACTGAAATACGCAGCATAATCCTATCACAAGGAAAAACAAAGCACAGAACAGCATAACAATCATAAGGTTTGTTCCGCACTGAACAAACAAATTGTACAGGGAACGTGACGTCATATTAATTCTCTGGAGCTGTCCTGTCAAAAGCACATATGCCGGAATTACCGTAAGCGACAGGCAGGCACCCAAGGACGCATAGGACAGGTATTTGAATATTCTGTGCTTCCACGAATTTGCAAATACAATAATAATGATTATTACAACGCATAATACAACCAAGCCTGCAATAACAAAAGGTAAAATACTCTTTGCAGCCTTAAAGTAGGCAGCCAATCTGTAGAAAAGCGGTATCTCAAGCGAAAGCTGATAGATTGCAGATGCTTTTTTCAAAAGATAAGCTCTGCTTTCACTGTCAACCTTTTTAATATTATTATCCTTAATATATTTGTCCAACGCAGCATTAAAAGTCTGTTCAAAGCTCGATGTATCAATAATTGCGCCTTTGCCGTCATAATAATCGTGAAGATATTTTTCGCTGTCTTCTGCAAGCATAATTTCACTGAGCAAATTCTCAAAAAATTCATCACTAAGACCGCTTGCATATCCCAAGTCATTCAGGTCACGGGTTATTTCATCTTTCTTGTCAACAAAGTAGTTTGATGAATTCATATTTTCAAGAATAAATTCGGAATTAAATAATGTTGCTTCAAACACTACTCCGACAGACAGTATAAACAGAACTATGCACAGAACAAACGAAAGTACACAACATACAAGCTTTCTTACTTTGTGTGAACTTCTGCTTTTACTCATTTGTTAATCCTCCTCAACTCTTGTATCAATACGAGGACCCGAAATATATTTTGCATATACAAAATATCTTTGCCTTGTAAGGCCAAGCTCATCAAAAGGATAACAGGTGTACATTATCAGGTTTTCGTAATCGGCATTCAGATCATATGCAGATCCGTCACTTTTCTCCTTGACAGCCGTATCGGTAATTTCATATTCGTAGTTACCGTAGCTTGTCCTGATGACAACCTTCTGACCCTTTTCTGCATATTTAAGTCCGTTAAAATAAGTGTTGTTATGACCGGCAACCAAAATTGTTTTTCCGTATCCGGGAATAAAGCTTCCGCCATAAACACCGACGCCGTTTCTGAGTGACACATCGCCGTCGCCAAAGAAAAGATTTGCATCAATACCGCAATCTTCAATTATCAGTTCACCGAACATATTGCTGTATACAGGATATTCAATAGCATCATTATCAAGATATGCTTTCTTCGACTTATCTGAACCGTCAGCATTGTCTGAATCCGACGAACCGCCTTTATTGCCGGAGTTTGAATCCTGCTCATCAATCACTATTGTGGGAATTGTTGAATCATCAGAAACAGGCACATATATATTTTTATATTCGGTCGAAAAATCCTTGTCATTATCAGAAAAAAACAATCCTGCCGCAGATACATAGCTTCCAAAAGCAGGAGCCAGTGCAAGGTAAAGCACCAAATATGTTCCCACAAAAAATATAATGGGAAGAATTATAAAACTCTTCCCATCAGAACTTTTATGCCTGTGTCTGTGTTTTTTATCAGACATTAAATCAAGCTTCCTTCTTTACTTTTACAAAATAAACTGCACCGGCAGCAACAAGAAGAACTGCGATACCTGCAACTGTTGCGATACCTGCAACATTAACATCAGCACCTGTTGTTTTGATAACACCGCTGTCGCCGTTACCATTGCCGTCTACAGGAACAAATGTAGGAACACCGGCAAATACAGTCTTGCCATCAGGATCATAGATGCACAGAGTCTTTGAAGCCTTGTCATATGACATTGTCATATCAATAACTGCAACTACTTTATTACCTAAATCAAGAAGATCCTTCTTCTGTGCTACTGACATATCAGCAATATTTGCTGCGCCAGTATTAGAAACAAAAGTCTTGCCTTCTTTAAGTACTTCAATAATTGAAGCAGACTCAGCATCTGTCATTTCGATTGTGTTGAAATAATTTTCCATTGAGTTGATAAACTCTGCCGGAATCTTCATTTCACCGTTTTTCATAGTTACTGTACCCTTAAGATAATCAATAACTGCCTGCTCACTGCTGTTAATACCTGCTGCAAAAGCTGAAACTGAAGCAACTGCTACAAGCAAAAGAGCAACGAGGATTGAAGTAATTTTTTTCATAATTCTTACCACCTTTTCATTTTGCACTTCAATTTACCGAAAAACAATATAACACAGGTACACTGTATTAATTGTTTACGGGACTATTATATCATCTTTCTTTTTCTTTGTAAAGACTTTTTTATAAAAAAACATAAAATAACAAGATATTTTTGTATTTATTACAACCGGTATAAAATTTAGTTCTCAATAAATAAAAGTAAAGAGTCGGCTTTCCGACTCTTTTGAGTGATAAATGCGATTTTACTCAGATCAGCAGAAGAAAACATCCATTTCCTTCTCTTCACCGTCAGCTACAAAGTAAGCCTTGCTTTCATCAGGCTTGAGATAAACTGAAATTTCTTTTGCGTCCTTGCCGTAAGTAACCTTTACATTCTTGATAACCTCATCAATTGAAACCTGAACGCCGGCAAATTCTACAAAGAAATTAACCTTTGTTTCAGCAGGTGCTTCAACAGCAGAAGCTTTCAATGCAGCAGGCTTCTTTGGAGCAACTTTTTTAGGTGCAGCCTTCTTGGCAGGAGCCTTTTTTACAGGAGCTTTTTTCTCTTCAACTGCAACAGGAGTTTCAGCCTTTTTTTCAGTTGTCTTTGCAGCAGTCTTTTTTTCAGTCTTAGATGCCTTTGCAGCCTGTGCAGCAGCCTTAG
Organism: Ruminococcaceae bacterium UBA7075; assembly: GCA_002493635.1. GTDB lineage: Bacteria > Bacillota > Clostridia > Oscillospirales > Acutalibacteraceae > Ruminococcoides. The sequence continues at coordinate 15,674 of DKZL01000049.1, forward strand.
CGGCAGCAGCCATTTCAGCTGTTTCGTCTTTTTTTGCCGTCTTTGCAGCAGTTGCCTTTTTTGTAGTTGCCATAGTAGATTACCTCTTTCAACATTTTATGAAACAGTGCTATTAATACTAATAAAATTAATACTATACCTTTAATAATATTATACATTTGGAATTTTTTATTGTCAATAAAACCCGCTTATTTTCGGCGGTTAGTACATATTTTTAATTTTTTAAAGCACTAATTGGTTATGTTGTACTATTATTTTCTTGCTTTTTTGTTTATTTTTTCGCTTGACAACGAGAAATACATATTATTTTTTATGTCATAATTTGAAAACACATAAATATTATGGTAGAATAATATTGCAAATTTATTTGCAGAGAATTTATTGGAAATGGAAGTCTTTGTTTTGTTGGAAAATTTTATTATGATTGCACAGCAGGTTCTTGTGCTGTTCATCCTGATAGGCGTAGGCTTTGCCTGCGGAAAAGAGGGGATACTTACTGATGAATCCTCTAAAAAAATTACGGATATTGTCCTGTATGTTGTAACTCCGTGCGTTATGATTTCAGCTTTTCAGCGTGAGTTTTCTATGCACCTGCTCGGCAATATTCTGATTACTGCTTTGTGCGCCACAGCAAGCATTGCAGCAACTGTTTTTATTGCCAAACTTATATTTCACGATAAAAACACAGCACGAAAAAAGGTGTTGCAGTTTTCCGCCATTTTTTCAAACTGCGGTTTTATGTCTCTGCCGCTTCAAAAGGCAATTTTAGGCGACGACGGCTGGTTTTACGGTTCAATATTTGTTGCAGTTTTTAATGTTATTGTCTGGTCGTACGGACTTGTAATGATGAGCGGTGACAAAAAACAGATGTCAGTCAAAAAACTCGCTTTTAATCCGGGAATTGTCGGTGTGTTAATTGCTCTTATAATTTTTGTGCTCCGAATTAAGCTACCGTACATAATCAGTCAGCCTATTGATTATCTGGCGGCGCTCAATACTCCTCTGCCAATGCTGATAATCGGATTTTACCTTTCTCAGGCTGATCTGAAAAAAGCATTTACGGATGCAGGCGCATATCTTGCAATGGCTGTAAGACTTGCAGTTGTTCCGCTTCTGTCAATGTTTGTTATGCACCTGTTGAATGTTGACCCGACAATTATGATTGCCTGCGTTATTGCAAGTTCTGCTCCTACTGCGGCTACAACTACAATGTTTGCCGCAAAATACGGCCGTGACGTAGAACTTTCCGTCAGCATAGTTGCATCAACAACGCTCGTGTCCATCATTTCGATGCCGCTTATTGTGGCACTTGCACAGAGCATCTGATTGTTCTAAATCATTTTCGACTTTTAATAACTTCATCCCGCCGACTGCTTTTATCAAAAAAAGCATCGCTTTGCACTGTACTTAATTATAGAAACGAGGTGTCATAATGCCCAAAGGCTCAATGCAGAAACAGAAGCTTTTATATTTGCAGAAAATTCTTCTTGAAAAAACAGACGAGCATCACGGTCTGACTATCGCCGAAATTATAACCGAGCTTGGCAGGTACGGAATCAGTTCAGAGCGCAAGAGCCTTTACGACGACCTCAGAATTCTGGAGCAGTTCGGTCTTGATGTATGCCGTACAAAATCAAATACAACACGTTATTACATCGGAAGCCGCCAATTTGAAATGCCCGAGTTAAAGCTTTTGGTTGACACAATTCAAAGTTCAAAGTTCATAACACGAAAAAAGAGCCTTGCGCTGATTAAGAAGCTTGAAGGGCTTGTTAGCGAGCACGACGGCAAACAGCTTCAACGTGAAGTTATTGTAAACAACCGAATTAAAAGCGTAAACGAAAAAATATACTATAACGTCGATGATTTGCACAAAGCAATTAACAGCAATGTGCAAATTACTTTTAAATATCTCGGATGGGAAGTCAATTTTGGGTCAAGCCAAAAGATAGTAAAACGTGAACGCAGAAACGGTGCGCTTTACAAGACTTCTCCGTGGGCACTTGTGTGGGACGATGAAAATTATTACCTTGTTGCTTTTGATGAAAACGCAGATATGATCAAGCATTACAGGGTAGATAAAATGGACGAAATCAAACTGACAGATGAAAAGCGCAAGGGCAGGGATATGTTTAAAAAGCTGAACATTTCACGTTATACAAACAGCGTATTTTCGATGTTCGGCGGAACCGAAACAGAGGTCACTCTATCGGTGGACAACTCACTTATCGGAGTAATAGCCGACCGCTTCGGCACTGATATGTTTATTTCCAAAGACAGCGAAACAAGCTTCAGGGTAAATCTTAAAGTTATGCTTAGTCCTCAGTTTTACGGGTGGCTGTTCGGACTTGGAGATAAAGTGAAGATTTTGTCGCCTGCAAGTGTAGCGGAAAAATATATTTACCATTTAAACGAAATTATGAAAATCTATTCCGAACAATAATCAGGGCTTAAAACAGCTGAATACAAGCCGAAATATACATAATATGTTGCACCACAGCACAAATTCAGAAAATATTGCTTTTTTAGTGATAATTTTACACTGATTTTTGCGCTTTCTAAATTTAATTTTCTTTTTATCTGTTAAAATTTGTCATAACAGTCCGATGAGTCCTCATGTCAAAAAATTGTCATTTTTGGTGTTTATAATTGATTTTTGTTAAATTTTAAAAAACATATTGACAATTTTACATTTTTGTTATAATATTATCTAAAAATAGATAATGCAACATAGTACGGATTTATGTTGTATTTCAAGACTTAGGGGTGTGGTTATGAGTTTTGAAATTTTGCGTTCACCATCTACATCGAGCGCAGCGTTCCGTATTGTATGCGGAGAAATGATTATCGACGACAGTTGGAATGTACATAGCGAAGTTCTGATTGCATATGTAAGAGAAGGCTCTCTTGCTATTGAAACTGCAACAAGTGCTTACGGTCTGCACAAGGGTGATATTTATTTTATATCTCCTAACCAGAAGTACAGGGTAAACAGTAACGAAAATGCAAAGGTTGATGCCTTGATGCTTAATCTTTCAAATCCGGGGGCAGTTACTCAGGAGTTTATTCCACAGAGTATGATCAGAGGAATAGCAACCGGTAATTGTACAAACTTTGCCAAGATTTCCTCAGGTGATCCAAAATATGATGAATTATTTTCGGATTTTCTCTGCGTTGTTAGGGCAGAAAATGAAAAGCCTGACTTTTTCCAGCTACTTATTCACGGCAAAATGTACAATATGTTCTACATTCTGTTCTCTGTAGGCTACGTCAAGATTTTTGATGTTGAAGTTCAGGGCAAGAAGTACCGTGCACTTCGCAGAATCACTGAATATGTCAACGAGAACTTCTGTGAGCCTATTACTCTCGACCTGATAGCTAACGAAACAGGTCTGAGCCGATATTATGTGTCGCATTTATTTAAAGAACTGATGAACACAACATTTATCGGTTATCTTAATGAGTTAAGACTTTCTCGTGCGGCAATGCTTCTGACAACAACGGATATCCCTGTAATTGAGATTACCGGAATGTCAGGATTTAATAACATATCCAACTTTAATCGAGCATTTAAAATGTACTATGATACAACACCGTCAAAATACAGAAGGAACGAAAGACAATAATTTTTTCAGAAAAAGCAGCCGATTTGGTTGCTTTTTTTTACAGGTTCTATAATTAATATTGGAATAATTGCAAACTGTTAAGGTAAAATTCATACAAATGATAGTTTAGTTTTTTATCTGATCAGTTATTAAACACTTGTAGGGAACGACCCCCGTGTCGTTCCTAATTTCCAAAATACTACGGTATAATAAGGAACGACACAGGTATTCCCTTGTTAAGGGAAATGCCCGCAGGGCAAAGGGTTTGCCGTCTTCGCAGAAGGTCGTTCCCTACGAACACAAAAAGATAACTTCAATAACGCTTTAAGATTCCGAATTTTTAAATAAGCTATTATTCTTTTGATTTTACACAAAACTTCTGAGGCGATTAAAAATGCAGTTACTTCCGAATAAACAGAAGCAACTGCATTTTATTTCATATAAATTTAATTTTATTTTGCTTACTTATACGCTTGCTTTAGCTGTTACTGTAAAGTTATCTGACATAACTTCATCCTTGTAAACCATCTTGATGTCCTTGTTGTTTTCTGTGCCTGTGAGCATATAAACATCAAAGTCAACTGTTGTGTCGCCTGAACCTACAATGTCAAACACTGCTGTAAATACAGTCTTGCCGCCTGCAAAGTCATAACCGTCAAGGCTTGTTGCATTGAACTTAATCTTGCTGTCAAGAGTAAGGTTAGCTTCATAGCCTGCGCCGTTTGCACCATAGAATACAGGTGAAATATTTTTCTTAGTGTTTGTGCTTGCGAGCTTCAGAACGCTCTTGTCATAATTTACAACAGCCTGAATGTTCTCAACCAACATATCTGAATCAAGAGTATATGTAACAGTAACCTGACTGTCGCTTGATGAATACTTGCAGCTTGATGCAGATGCAACATTTGATGTTACATTAACTGTATGTTCATCACTTACATTATAATCTACAGTCTTAACTGTATAGCTTGAGATTTCAGAGCCTAAATAGCTGCCGTTGATTACAAACATCTTTCCGTCATAGTCAGCAATTGAAAGAGGAACGCTTGCATATGTACCGCTTTCTGTTGACTTCTGAAGAGGATTAGCATAACCTGTTTTTCTTGAGTAGTTGTTTGCAAAACCAACATATTTAGCATAGTCAATTCTGTTAATCTGCTCAGCATTAAGAGTTACTGAATAAATATCCCAGTTGCCTGAAACAAGTGTTGTGAGCTTGCCCTTGCTGCCCTTATATGTATCGCCTGTTTTTGTCATTGCAATCTTTGTGTTGTTTTTGAATGACTTCTGGTCGTTGCCGTAGTACAAATTAGCGCCGTTGCTCCAATTGTTTGCTGTGCTGTTGCCCAAAGGTGCTGCAAAATAGATTGTTACAGGTGATTTTGCAGGAGCCTTACCTGTGTTGTTGCTCAAAACCTTAACAGTGTATGTTGTAAATTCGCTGGAAGTATCATAGCTTCCGTTGATTACAAACATCTTGCCGTTATAAGCAGCAATAGATGATTTTGTTGTTGCATAAGTTCCTGATGCTGTTGCCTTTACAATAGGATTCTTTAAACCTGTTTTACGGTTGTTTGCATTAATAAAGCCAACATACTTTGCGCTGTCGATTGCTGCAATCTGTGTAGCGTTGAGAGTTACTGAATATACATCCCAGTCATCTGAAACGATTGTTGTAAGGCTTCCCTTGTCGCCTGCATAAACCTTGCCTGTTCTCTGCATATTAATTCTTGCAAGCTTACCTACTGTTGTTGTTGAACCATAATACAGCTGCGCATTTCTCCACGAATTTGCAATACCTGTACCTCTTGGTGCAGCAAAATAAATTGTTGCTGTCTGTGCTGATGTTTCAGCTGCGCTTGCAGAGAATGACAATGCAGAAACTGTACACATAATCATCATTACTGCAAGTATCACTGAAAGTGCTTTTGTGATTTTTTTCATGTTCTGTACTCCTTTAAAATTTTTTGTTGCTTCTGTTAAGGATAACTTCTAAACCTTTACAAAAGCATATTTTTACTGACTTGCCCAAAAGGACAACAAGCGACCGAAAAGAATATTTTTTCTGCCGAAACAACTAAAATATTCTAATTGCTCGCTAATTCGTTTAAATTATAACACAACAGTGCAAATCCCGCAATGAAAAAGGAAATAATTAAATGTAAAATTTTAAGGTTGCTTTTATGTTAAAAATGACAAAACCACCGTCACAATTCACAATTCTTACAATCTTTTTTGTTTGTTTCACCCTACGAAAAAACAAAAGAGTTTTTATATCACGCAACTTTATAATTAATCAAACAATTCAGGATGCATTCTGCTGTAATGAAAAATATATTGCTGCGCTATTCCCGCGTATTCGCCGAAATCTTCCGGCTCCATTTTGGGGAACAATTTGTCCATTGCACGCTTCATCCAAACATCAACAGGAAAAGCCTCTATTCTATGCAGACCAAACAGCAGGGTGCAGTCGGCAACTTTCACACCTACGCCTGTTATTTTCATAAGTTCCCTGCGAGCCTCTTCATAATCTGCTGTCCTGCATTTTTCAAGCTGAACCTCGCCGCCTGCAACCTTTTGTGCAGCGTCAATAAGATAGCGGTTTCTGAAGCCTGCCCTCAGCGGTGCCAGATCATCGGCAGTAAGACCAGCCATTCGTTCTGCCGACGGAAAAGCAAACTCACCGTCGGAAAGCCTGTCCCCAAAGCCCTCACAAAGCCTGTGAACAATTCCTTTTATTCTTTTGATATTATTGTTCTGCGAAATAATAAACGTGCAAAGTGCTTCATAGGGTTCCTGCCTTAATATTCTTATGCCGGGAGCATATTTTGCCGCCTCTGAAAGCACGGGATGAATTTTGCTGATTTGCTCTCTTATTTTTCCGTATTCCAGCTCCAAATCAAAGTAATCCGACCATATTTTGCAATCCTTCGGAGATGCATTATATATAAGAAGCGTTTTTTCCTCAATCGCAGCTCTCACACTCTTGCCGAAAGCAACTCCGCTGAAGCTTCCGTCAGGATTTTCATTCCACCTGAAACTCTGTCCGCAGTCCAGAGTCTGCCTTAAATCGAGGTCGCTCACATTTTCAAACTTTATTCCTCCGTAAAATTCCTTGCAATCCATATCAACAAACCTCTTTTGAATTAAAATAAAAATTTAATAAATTATATCATAAATCAGAATTTTATGATACAATAAATTTATTAGGTTATCCCTTTAAGTAACCTAAATTTATAAAAGCAGCCGGTGGGCTGCACAT
>DKZL01000049.1:22863-25000 GCA_002493635.1 Ruminococcaceae bacterium UBA7075
GAGCGCAACCGAGCAATTTCCTATAATGTAAAAATCAAGCAGCCGGTGGGCTGCACATATTCGTGCGGACAGCACCATATATAAATTAACTTCTATGCCCGAGCGCAACCGAGCAATTTCCTACAATGTAAAAATCAAGGAGTATATTATGAAAGAAACGATATGTACAATTCCGATTAACGATATATTTATGCCAAAAGACAGCTGTCCGATTTGCCGTATGGAGAGTATGCTTGAGGAGCAGTATGTAAAATTCATTACCGGCGACGCAATGATGGAACCGAATATACACATAATTACAAACAAAACAGGCTTTTGTCACCGTCATTTTTCCAAGATGTTCACAACAGGGCAAAAACTTCCGAACGCTCTGATTCTTGAAAGTCATTTACAGGAAATTATAGATAATCTTATGCCGAAAAAGCTCAAAGGCAAGCCTGACAAGAAACAGCTTGAAGGCGTAAAAAAAGAACTTGACTCCTGCTATGTATGTGACAGAATAAAGTCCGATATGAATCACTTTATGGCTACAATATTTGTTGAGTGGGCAAAGGGAGAAGAGTTCCGAAAGCTTTACAATGAACAGCCGTATATCTGCCTTAAGCACTATTCTTTCATTATGGATTGTGCCGCAGGCAAGGGCGGAGTTTCATCAAAGCTGCTCCCTGATTTTTATGCCGAAACCGCCGCCCTGACCAAAAATTATCTTTTGTCGCTCAAGAAAGACATCACGCACTTCTGCTCAATGTTTGACTACCGCAGCAAAGGTCAGGAGTGGGGAACTTCAAAGGATTCAATAGAACGAAGTATCTCGTTTTTAACAGGTGAGGCTCCGAACGAATAATTATTGAAATTGCCCATTATATAAATCGCATTTAAAATAAAGTGAGGACAAATACTTTATGAATAACAAAAATCAAAACAGAACAATCACATCACCCGAACACTACAGTTCAATAGACGGTCTAAGAGCTTTGTCGTGTCTCGGAATCATTGCAATGCACATATTGGCAAACACAAAATATGAGTTGTCAGGAAATTTTATTTGGGATCAGCTTATACCTTCCTTTACATGGCTTGTATATCTGTTCATTATGATAAGCGGATTCGGAATGTGCGCAGGTTATCTTTCAAAATTCCAAAACAATACCGTAAACCTTGATGCCTTTTATAAAAGGCGGTATAAAAAAATTCTTCCGTATTTCGGATTTCTCATTCTGATTGCATTAGTAATAGAACACTCAGCGGAATCTTTTTATGAGGCATCCGTAGAACTCACCCTGCTTCACGGCTTACTGCCGAATAATGCCGTCAGTGTTATAGGTGTATGCTGGACGCTGGGTGTAATCTTTCTGTTCTATCTGCTCTTTCCTGCATTTTCCGTTTTAATGAAAACAAAAAAGAGAGCCTGGATCGCTCTTGGCTTGTCGCTATGGCTCAATTATGTCTGCGAAAAACACTTTTTCAGCTCCTATTTTGTGACAGACTCTTTTGTTCCCCGACATTCCTTTATATATTGTATTCCGCTCTTCATAGGCGGAGGATTGATTTATCTTTACCGGGATAGCATTCAAAAAATCTGCAAAAATTACAGATGGATTGTACTTGCGGTATGCGTTGCCGCCACTGTGTTGTGGTATATAATTCCAAGCAAAATAAACACCATACTTTTCTTTATAAAAAGTCTGATACTGTTTATGCTGTGGCTGTCTTATGCTATCGGAGCAAAAAGCAGAATTCTGTCTTGCAGACCGATGAGATTTCTAAGCGGAATAAGTATGGAAATGTATCTTGCCCAGATGATCATCTTTCGTCTGGTTGAAAAACTGCATTTGCTCTATCTGTTCGGCAACAGCGGAATCGGCGGATGGATAAGCTACATATTCGCCTTTATTCTGACTTCAGCCGTACTGATAATATTTGTTCAGTGCTACAAACTTGCTGTAAATCTGATTGGTAAATTCATAAAAAACATCGTTCCAAAAAAGCAAAGTAACTATTGAATTTTCTTTCCCAAAATCTTCAAAACTGAACGGCGGCTTGTTTTAAGCCGCCGTTTAATTTTATCCGCAATTATACTGACATATATCAGAATTCTATCTCTCTGTTGCTTCCTGCTCCGATACGGACTGTATTT
>DKZL01000016.1 GCA_002493635.1 Ruminococcaceae bacterium UBA7075
TTAATTTGCAACAGCCCCTTTTTCACTTTATATAGAAACAGTCGGACACGGCAGAAGCGTGTATTTATATGATACTGCCTGCCCTGCCCGGATAAGTGCAGCTCATCGGCTGCTTTTTATTCGCTTTTAGAGGTTTCTGATTTTTCATCAGAATTGCTCTCACTGTCTGATTTTTCCTCTGACTTTTTACCATCATCAGTCTTATTTGAAACAGCGTCCTCCATAAACAAAGCAACAAGTGTTTTGTTGTCAGCAGTACCTGTTTCTTCAATATCACTATTCTTCTGGAACGCTTTAACCGCAGCCTTGGTAACATCACCATAATAACCGGTTACATTTTCATTATCGTCAATATAGCCGAGATCAAACAAACGCTGCTGCATTGCACGAACATTATCATTATCCTGCTCGTAATCAAGTTTTAAATCCTTGAGGTCGATTTTGTAATCTTCTGCTACAGACTTTGCCTCTGTGGTTTCCGGCTTACTAACTGTATCTTCTGTAGAAGTGCCCTGCTTTGCAAGTGACGGATACATAAAACCTATCATTTTTTCAAGAGTTTCAAGTGCAGTGTTGCCCTGACGGTTCATTTCCTCTTTTGTAATCATAAATGTTTTTTTCTTCTTGACAGCGTCTAAAGACTTAAGCGTATCGTCTGCATTGATAAATTTCAAAGTTTCTTCACTGTCATAGAATATATAGTCAGGATTGGCAACCTTCAGGGTATTAAATTCAACCGAATTATTAGTAACATTAACCGCAACATTTACAGAACCGGTGTATCCCAAAAGCATATCGCAGTATGTATTGCTTGTCATCATCTTAAGCTGACCGCCCTCGGTGTAGAGATAGCAAACCTCATAAGGGATATCGGATTTCCTCGCATTTTCCGCTTCTGTCTTCATTTTCTCCATCTCAGAAAGAAGTTCATCATAAGCATTCTGTGCCTTTAATGTACCTGCTTCTGTTCCTCCGAGAATTTTACCAAGCGTAATATAGTTTGTCTGAAGTTGTGTCTGAGTGATCGCTTCAGATAGGGTAATTACCCTGATACCCTTTTTCTCAATCAACTCTTTACTATCTATATTCATAGTATCTGTTGCAAATACAACATCTGTATTACCCTCAATTATTGCATCAATATCAGGCTCAGACGCACTGCCAAAGCTCGGTACAATACTAAGCCACTCTTGATTAACATCGTCACTTCTGCCAATCATATTAACATCATAGCCGATGTACGAAATTATATCAGCTGCGTTCGGGTCAAGAACAACAATTTTTGTCGGCTGCTCTTTTATTTCAAAGTTTGCGACCTCAACAGGATAGTCACTGTTGCCGCATCCGGAAAACATTACTGCTGATGAAACAGCAAGAACACCGGTAAGAAATATGGAAATAATTTTCTTTTTCATAAAATTCCTCCAAAATTATTATATTAAAACAATACCGCATAATTATAATATACGAATTGTGCAATAAGGTTTCAACCGTAAATTAATGCGGTGTTGCCTTAACATAAAAGCGATTCAACATACTGCTTTGCACACCTTGGTGAACGAGCACCCTTGATTAATGCAAAGCGCTCTGCACCCAAAGCAAGCTCTTCCTCGGACATATTAATATTTCTGTCCTTTGCAAGTCTGCATACAATCTCTACAAATTCCTTTTTTGAAGGAGCAGAGTAGCACACCTTAAGTCCAAATCGATCTGAAAGAGACAAGCTTTCCTGCATATTGTCACGAGTATTTACATCATCATCCCATGAACGGTCTGAAAGACTTTCCTTTACAAGATGACGGCGGTTAGAAGTTGCATAAATCAAGGCATTTGAAGGTCGAGCGGCAATTCCGCCCTCAAGCACAGCCTTAAGCGTAGTATAGCTCTGATCCTGCTTCTGAAATGATAAATCATCAATAAATATTATGAATTTCATTGGAAGAGCGGCTATCTTATCGACAAGCAAAGGAAAATCTACGAGACGTTCCTTTGGAATTTCAACAATTCTCAGACCGTCCCTGCGGAATCTGTTGGCAATAGCCTTAACTGTTGAGCTTTTTCCCGTACCCATATCGCCGTACAGCAAACAGTTATTGCAGCTTTTACCATCAATAAATGATCTGGTATTCTGAATAACCTCGCCACGCTGCCTTTCGTAACCGACAAAATCATCCGTATCTATTTTATCGTGATGCAAAACAGGTTGAATATCACCGTCACGCCATATAAAAGCCTTATATCTCGCAAAAATTCCACAGCCATTTTGATTATAATATGCTGCCACCTTTTTCAGAGAACCGTCAAACATTTTAAAGCTTTCCGCACATTCACCCGACTGCCATCTTGGCAGTGTATCAATAACATCTGCAATTTCATCTTTATATGTATAGGAGTCGAGCACTTCGTCAGCAGTAAGATTTGCAGCAGACAAGATAGCTTCGCAGTCACGTTTAACGGCACGGAGCACCTCAACCGGAAGTCTGTCGTCAGTACCTCCGGCAGCCGCCAGTGTAAAGCAATTCTCGTCAAATAATGCTGCCTCCGTCATTGAATAAGCAAGCTTGTCACTACAGCCCCGTTCACTTACAAGAGAGTAAAACTCACCGTATGCTCTGAGAAATTCATCAGGCTGTTTATCGAGTGACAACAACAAATTATAGTATGCTTTAGGTACACTTCTTTTCATAATACCTCTGAAAACAGAAAGTGACGACAACATTAATCGAGTTTTTGTAACATTATTCATCAAAAATCATCCCAATCATATTAATTGTACGCTATTTTTCAGAATTAGTCAATATTTTTTGCAATGCTTAGTAAAAATACAAAAATAACTCCCTCAAATCATTTGTTTGAGGGAGTTATCATTTAAATTAACCTTTATTTATTCAGTTATTCGGAATTATTCCCAGGTCTTAACCTGACAAGAACTGCCTGAACCACCTGAAATATAGTACTTTGCACTTCCGGTAATCGAAACATCAACAGTCTGTGTGCCTAAGCCGTTGTTAAATATAACAAACTCAGCACTACTTGTAATTTCTATTGTATAAACCTTTTGATCTAAATCATTTGTTGATGAATATGTCATTTCTTCGCCAGGCCATGAAGTCATAGTTGTATTGCCTTCAGACCAATAGTAGCAATAAACTTTATCCCAATTATAATTATTAGTAAGAGTCATTGTATACTTGTCTGAGCCGACTGTTGTAGGCTGCGGTGCCGTTGTTGGCTCAGGACCACCAATATACTGTCCGCACATTCCGCTGCGATCTGTCAAGCCAACAATGTAGAACATAATTCTGGTTACATCAGAAATATCTATATCCTTGTCATTATTTGTGTCAGCAGCAAGCTGCGCATCACTTGACAGTGTAATCATGTCAACAATATGTCTTTGAATTTCAGTAGCATCATCAATAGTGATTTCACCGTTAAGATCTGTATCGCCGATAAGTATTCTGCCATGAGGAGCAGTAGTCGGCTGTGGTGTTGTAGTTGGCTGTGGTGTTGTAGGCTGAGTTGGAGTAGGTCCGTCATAATCAACCCATGCATGATTAGCTTTGAAGAGCTTTGATTTACCTCCAAGTGCTAAACCATCTTCGCCGTCAACAGGATAACGGTTATTTGTTGCAGAGTAGCTTTCTGTAAACATTACCAAGCCGTCGGAAAGATTTTCAGGAACTTCAAGTTCATACAACTTAGTTGATGAATTGTACTTCATCTCCTGTCCCGGCCATTTTGCATTTTCAAGAAGTGTATCCTCATCTACAGCCTTATATATATAAGCGTTAACTGTTGACCAGTTGTATGATGAGTTATCAAAGTAAAGCATTTGAACGGCTGACGGATCAGCCTTTGTGTATGTGTATGATACAGGGTCAGATGTTGTTGAACCGTCTGTTGCCTTTACAGATACAGTAGTCTTTGTACCGTATGCAAGACCTGAACCAATTGTAATTGTCTGACCATCTGTATAGCTTGTGTATGCACCGCCGTCAATTGAATACTGACCGCTTGTTGCATTTTTATAGTTAAGTGTAAGTTTTAATGTATCTGTCTTGTAGCTTGAAGAACCTGGATTTACAGAAGCAGATGGACCTACAGGTTGTGCTTTGTAAACAACAGCAATACCTGTAGAACCAATTTGTCCCTTAATCTTACCGCCTTCAACTTTGAACTCGTTGCCTGTGATTGCGTCCTTATATGTATCGTTCTTCATCTTATGAGCGGTAACATTAACTGACTGTGAACCACCTGAGCAGTTAACCAAAACTACGCCCTGTGTACCTCTCTCATTGTAAGCAATGCTTCCCTCTGCTGAAAGGTACTCTGTTTGACCAACCATTGCATTCTTGAACTGGTTGACAGCTCTAACTTCATCGTTAGCCCATGCAGTAACGCTTGCAGTACCGATTTGCTGAGAATAGTTTGCAGGACGAGCAAGGTACATACCACATGCATCAGCTCTTGAACCTACAAGTGCCCATGTTTTATTCATTGTAGAGTCGCTCTGTCCTCTTGACTTATTGTCTGCATATGTATCGTGAGATTCATTCCACAATACAGCCTTATTAGCAGCCGGATGCGAATTATCTTCATAATTGTAATCGCTTCTTTTTGCACCGTTAGCATTGCCTGAATTTACCTGATTACGAATATCATTACTTACTGTATTAACTGTAACACTCATTAAGTTTGTATATCCGTTTACAATGCTCTGACCGCCTGCAGGCTTATCAAGAATTTCACCATAATAATACGGTGTGAAACCTCTTGTGCTTTTTGCATAAGAAGTAGTATAGTCAAGAATTACTGTCCAGAAGTTGCTTGATGAATTTTCCTGATCATTAGGAAGTTCAAGATGCTTTGCACCGTCAAAACGGAAACCGTCTGCACCACAATCAATACATTCCTTCATGAACTCTTTTTCGTAATTCTGAATCTTTGGATTGCCTGTGTTAAGATCAGGAAGACCACCCATACAATTGTGAGTAATATCCCAACGGCTATTCCAGTTTGAGGTATTTACCGTAATGCTGTGCCAACAGTTTGAATCATTTCTAATATCGTCCTGAATTGTTGGAGAAAGAGTATTATCTCCATTGTTTGCCATATGATTCAAAACTGCGTCAACAATAACTTTTATGCCATACTTATGAGCTTCATCACACATTGCTTTGAAATCTGATTTTGTACCAAGAGCATTCTGTGAAGAAGTGTCAATCTTAAAGTTTGACGGCTGATAATAAACCCACCAGCTACCTGAAAATGATCTGTTTTGTGTAGTTTCCTTAATTGTCTGAATAGGTGAAGTCTGAATAGCACTAAAGCCCTGCTCTGCAATTTTCTTCATATTAGACTTAATACCATTGTAGCTCCAGTTCCAGCATTGAAGAATCTGACCTTGCTGAACATCGTCAACAAGACCGTAATCTTCCCCCGTTAATTCGGAAGTAGAAATTGCAGAAACCTCTGCTGATTTGGTTGTTCTTGCCTCAGCGGCAAAGCTACCTACTGCAATACAAGAAAACATCATGCATAATACAAGAACAACGCTTGTGATTTTTTTGCTCAATTTTCTCACTCCTAAATATCTTTTTGCGTTAAAACGCTTTATATGTGCAGAAAAACCTAATTCTTCATATTACCTCTTAATAATATCAAATTATTAAATTTTATTCAATTTGCTATATACACAAGAAAATAACAGTTTTTTAGTAATTATGACCATCTGCATTTTTATGAAAATTATAAATCAAATTAGGTTATCCCTTTAAGTAAGCTAAATTATAGTTT
>DKZL01000031.1:0-1493 GCA_002493635.1 Ruminococcaceae bacterium UBA7075
CATCTGCAAAAATACAGATGCCGTAAATGACTGAAAAGTGAAATTACTTAATCATACTCCCATCGCCGCCCATTACTGCACTTGTCAATATATCCTGAAAAAACTATCTTGCAATAGTCTGATAATCTGTATTTTTTGATTTTTCGTCCCATGACGGATATATTTCTGCTTCCCATTTATATATAGGAACAACAACCTTTTCCTTAAAGCCGAGTTTTTCATAAAACGGCTGGTCGCCGCCCGTCATACCCTTACACTGAGGGTAAAGCTTCATCACTCTGTTTGCGGCTTCATTCAGTATTGCCGTTGCAATGCCCTTTCTGCGCTCCCACCAGGCTACGCCGAGCGGCTCTAACTCGCAGTACGGCATTTTCTCATCATACCAGATGTTAGCCATAGCAACAGGTCGCTTCTGCCTGTCAAGCACGCATAAATCAAGATTGGGATTGTAATGCTTTTGTTTTCGCATATCGGCAAAGGCAGATGCACAGTCGGGCACGCTGTCTATGCTGTAATTAAAAGCCGCCATATGGACGTTTGCAAGATAAAAAGAAGGAGTTACTGTTCCGTCTGCAAACGAATAGCCATCGGGCAGACTTACATCAAATCTGCTTGTGTTAAAATCCCTTATTAAAATTCTTTCCTGCCAATCCTTTTTGAAATCTTTGCTCAGAGCAAGCTTCTCCAATGTTTTGTTCCACTGAGGGATAAGCAGAAAAGCCTGCCTCTTGATGTTGTTCTTATCTTTTACGCAGGACATCGTTGTTTTTGCAAAGAATATCATATCGGTAAGCAGTTCGGCGTCATTTGCTCTTTCCTTTGTATCAAAAAGGAAGAACACCGTTCCGTCATCATTGCCCTCGTTTATTGCACAGGCAACAATTTTTCCGTTCTCTCTGTAAACTCCTACAGTACGCTCCCATACATCCGAATATCTCAAAAATTTTGGGTGCAGACCGTTGCCGAATTCCATTCGGCTTAATCCGAATATCGGATAATCCCAATTGTATGAATTTATTATCAGACTTTCAATCTCCTCAAAATCATCCTTGGTGTAAAACGAAAAGGTATACTTCATAATAAAAAACTCCTGAAAGCTTCCGTATTAACTGATGATTTAATTGTATATTGCGGTTTATAAAATGTCAACAGAAAACCTGATTTTAGGAAGGCGACTAATTTCTGCCCTGCTTTTCAAAGATCTTTTTATTAATTTTTTCAGCTTGTTTTCTGTAATAAATACTGAAACACAACCATATGAGCAAAGTAAATACAACCGAAGCTGCTATCGAAATTGCAACGGGCAAAAGTCCGAATTCTATCGGAATCCAGCCTGCATAAAATGCAACACAAATATATATAGCAAAACCGATACCGAGGTGTATAACTACTTGCAACCACCTTGATAAGTTTTCGTTCCTATAAATAAGCGACGGAACAGAAAATCCAAGTCCCGTAATTGCGGCGCAGATTACATTCTTTATAAATTCGGC
>DKZL01000031.1:1845-2686 GCA_002493635.1 Ruminococcaceae bacterium UBA7075
GCCGAGCGCCGTTGTTGAAATAATTTTTCTCATAGTTTTTCTCCTTAAATTCCAAGATATTTTTTAAATTCGGGCAGATACTTGCGTGAAATATAGTCCTTGCAGCCATTTTTCATAACAAGGCTCATCATACCCTTGAATGTCGGTTCAACACATTTTATGTGACCGAGATTAATAATTGTTGACTTTGAAATTTTCATAAAATCCTTGCCAAGCTGATTTTCAAGCTGGTACAGCCTTTTTGACGAGTAATATTTTTTGTCACGACTGTAAATGACTGTCCGCTCGCACTCAACCCTGACCATATAAACCTCGTCAGGCTGAAGAATTGAGATTTTTCCATTCTCCTCGCCTGTTATGAATTTGCCCGTGTTTTCAAGATAGGCAACAGCCGAGGTTACCTCGTCGCTAAGCGAATCCGCATAGATAACGGCATATGGCTCCTTGAACTCGCCTGAGATTTTCAGTTCAACCTTCAATATAACCCCTCCTTTCGGTTACAATGTGATTATACTATTGAACACAGATTTTGTCATTTGTTTTTAGCTGAGTGGAGAAAATAAGCCGATAAAGTGCTGATAATTATAAATCAAAAGCAATCGGCAGACTGCACACATGGGCGGGCAGTATCATATCAATATCTTAACTCCGAGATACCGGATTATATATTAATCTGATTTTTTAGCGGATAAATGAGCTTAACGGCACACATTTAAATAATTTTCAAAAAACTATTGACATCTTCCTATAACAATGATATAATTAAAAAGCTGTAAAGACAGCAACACATATCGCGGGATAGAGCAGTTCGGTAGCTCGTCGGGCTCATAACCCGAAGGTC
>DKZL01000019.1:0-171 GCA_002493635.1 Ruminococcaceae bacterium UBA7075
TAATTTTTATAAGGTGCTGTCTGCTCGATTATGTGCAGCCCACCGGCTGCTTTTTATAGTTTAACAAAAACCTCCGAAGTCAGATTGCCTGAGCCTCGGAGGTTTTGTTGTATTATTCTTTTTTACCTTATAGGAAATTGCTCGGTCGCGCTCGGGCATAGAAGTTAATTT
>DKZL01000019.1:474-6654 GCA_002493635.1 Ruminococcaceae bacterium UBA7075
ATTATGTGCAGCCCACCGGCTGCTATTTAATTTATCTTTGCAAAGCGAGGTATCTGCTTGCCGTTAATTTCAACAGTTTCAATGAACATATCATACGGACGAACCCACATCTGATTATCGTCATAAAGACCAATATAAAGTACAAGCTTTTCTTCGGTTTCGCTATGCTTTGCAAAGCCAATTACCTCATATTCCTTGCCTTTGTAGTGCCTGTATCTTCCAAGCTGAACATCGTTTAAAGGCTTTTGTGTTTCATTACAGATTATTTCTTTACTCTCCTTTTTTTCTTCAGAAACAGATTCCTGTTCAATAACAGCTTCGACGATTGCTTCTTTGTTTTGAATTGTGTTTTGAGGAGCTTTTTCAATCTCTGCAATTTCAATTTTGTCATCAAAGTTTACTTTAAAGCTTCCGTCATTTACAACAAGAATGCGTGATGAACAGGCAGGCATCGTAATTTCGTAATAGCCGTTAACATCAATAACCTCGTTGTTGTTAAGAACATCGGTGAGTTTGGCATTACAGCCTGTGTCAAAGCCTATCTTTTCCTCGTGGTCGGAAAGATTAAAAGCAACAAATACGGTTTGATTGTCAGTAAATCTTTTGTAAACAAGTTTTTCATTCATAATGTTTACATTCTCAAATTTGCCGTATTTTAGTGCCTCAAGAGCAAGCCTTGCTTTTCCAAGCTTACATATATGATTATATAAATCAAAATCGGCATTTTCAATATTGTTAAGGTCAAGGCAGGGGCGAAGCTCATAGTCGCTCTCCCTTGTCCTTGTACCCTCAACTGCAAATTCACTTCCGTAATAAATTGACGGTACACCCGGAATTGTATAAAGCATTGTATATACGTTATTAAGATGTTTTTTATTTTTTAAAGAACTTGCGATCCTGTTTACATCGTGGTTGTCAACAAAGTTGTAGGTGTAAATATTCTGGTAAATTCCTCCGTTTGCAAATTGACGGTTAAGCGAATGTGCAATCTCAAAATAATTGTGGTCGTTATGGCTTGAAAAAATTCCCTTGTAGCATTCGTAGTTTGTAACAGAGTCGATTGTATCTGCGTTAGCCCAGCGGTTGTAATCACCGTGAATTATTTCGCCGTAAATCCAGAAATCAGACTTTTTCGCTTTGCAGGTTTTATTCAGAGTCTTCAAATAATCAATGTCAACACAGTCGGCAACATCAATTCTCAGACCGTCAATTCCGAATTCGTCAATCCAGAAGCAAACGTTGTCAAGAAGATAATTTATTACATCGGGATTTTTAAGATTTAGCTTTACAAGATCGTAGTTGCCTGCCCAACCCTCATACCAGAACGGATCGCCGTACGGGCTGTTTCCGTCAAAATTAAGCTGCGCAAACCAACTGCAATAAGGTGAATCCCACTTTTTTTCCTGAACATCCTTAAATGCAAAAAATTCCCTTCCCACATGGTTGAACACACCGTCTAAAATTATTTTTATTCCGTTTTTGTGAAGAGTATCGCAAATTGCCTTAAAAGAATTATTATCGCCTAAACGGCTGTCAATTTTTCTGTAATCAATAGTGTCATATCCGTGTCTTGTACTTTCAAATACCGGATTAAAAACAATGACATTCACTGACATCTTTTTGAAGTGCTCGATGCAGTCATAAATTTTGTCAAGTCTGTATTCCTGTTTAAAGCCGTTTTCTTTTGGAGCACCGCAAAATCCGAGAGGATATATGTTATAGATAACGGACTCATTAATATAGCTCATAAAATTCTCCTTAAAAGTTAATTTTAATAATTTTCATTATATCATTTATTTTTCTATTGTGCAACTTGAAAAGATGTGTTAAAATATATTATAACATTATAATTTGCAGTTTTATGGAGGAATAAAATATAATGATAAAAATTGAAGAAAACAAAACACGCAAAAAATTAAGAATTGCACAGTGTGTACTGTATCTTGTGGAAATTTTTTTATGTTCGTTTCCCTATATCAACGGAACGGCGTCTGACGGATATTTCTATTCGTACTCAGTTTTTGATGTCCTTTCCTATATGGGCGGTGAGTTCCCTGATTCGGCAGCGGGCGCTGCACTTCAACAGGCAATACCTTACTTCTTTATTTTCCTGATTATACCTGTTGTTGGTTTTTTCTTCTGCTTATTTGATAAGTATAGAAATTTAAAAAACATTGTTTCTATAATTTGTTGTCTGGCAGGCGTTGTTTCAATTCTGTTTATTGTCAGCTATCTTTTGAGTATAGGTTCACTCGTTGCACTTTTACTTTACATTGTAATTTGTTTTCTTACAACAATGTCAATGTTTGCCAGAATTACAGGCGATAACGACACACAAAAAAAGTAATATAAATAATTCGGGCAGAGCATATCAATTTATGCTCTGCCTTATTTCATTTACTTATTCACTTAAATGATAATTTCAGAATTCTGTAAGTATCATATGAGCATGAGAGTTGTCAAGTACAATGGGATTGTCAAAATCAATATGCTTTATATTGCCAAGCAATATCCCGAAAATAATAGTTGTTTTGTCCATATTAACTGCCATTGGTTCACCCTTGACTGTAAATGGCTTAAAGATGATGTCTACTGCGGAAATGCCCCCCTTGAAATACCATGGACGGTCAAGTCTGCCGTTTGTATTTTTTACGTTAATTTGAGAAAGTTTTGCAGTTTTGCCATTTACAATAAAACTGTTTTCATTGCCATATCGGTTGTCACCAACCCTGCTTGCAAGATTAAGCGAAAATCTTTTGCTGTCTATAATACAGTCTGCACTCAGACGTTGATAGCTGTGTTTGCGCGGCTTTGAAAAACGAGTAACATCAAAATATGCTCTTGAGTTTGGTTCTTTTAGCTCGTACTCTAATCCGCCTATTCTTATTATGCCCTGCGCCAAGAAATTCGGCATAAACTGTTTATAATAAAAATACCGTCTGTTACGCTCAAACGGAGCCAGTTCGTATAGACCTTCGCTTTCAAGCTCGGAAAGAATGATGTTAAAATAAAGATTTTTATTTCCACCAAAATCAATAAAATCACACTTGATTATTTTTTTGTCAACAGTGTTTGTTATTTGCAACTGTATCTGCTTGTCAGTAAACAGCAATTCATTGTTGCTTTTGGATTCCGGCAAGTCAATTTTTGAAAAAATTGACTTTTTAACTGTATAGTCACTTATAACTCCGCCTCTTTTAAGGTCCGCAACGGCAATCTTGACTAAAAATTCATTTCCAAAATTTTCGGCTGACAAATATAAAGCCACCTCATCACTGCTTATAAAGTAGCAATCTCTTTTTCCGTGCTTTCCATATGTTTTGCTTTGCTCTTGGTTATATTCAAAAACAGGACTTTTAGACCAACCGGCACACATAACCTTGCCGTCCTGCTCAAAAATTTTGTGTTTTTCAGTAATTTCCCTTTGCAAATAAATCCCTCCGATTAAATAATATAGCATAGAATTATATTGCTTATCAAGAAAAATAACAAAAATGTAAGGTAGTTATACAGGCTTAAAGTGGAGCATATAATTATCAGGAAGAATTATATATTCGCAGGCTTTGACTTTAATTATAGCTTGAATACATTATAGTACAACACGGAGGAATAATATGAAAAAATATGTCGCAGTACTTTGTGTTCTGACTGCATTTGTTTTTTGCTCCTGTACCGTTGATACATCGGGGTATTCTTATGAACTTATTTCTAAAAGCTGGGAGGCAGATCTTAAAGGCGGGGGAAGAGTGGAACTTTCCTTCAATGACGGTAATGCTTCACTGATTCTTGAAAACGGAGATTTAAAAAAAGAAATCAGCGGCAAATATATTGCTGATGAAAATTCATTTGTAATTTTTGCGTCAGATGTATCCCATAACTATAAATTTGATTATGTTCCGTCAGGTAATACCTTGGAACTTACATATAATAATATGAAGCTTGAGCTAAATTCAATTTGATAATTATTATTTATTTTAATTTTGTATAAAATTAGTACCTCTGCCAATAATATTTGCGGAGGTGCTTTTATGAGCGATTATAATAACAGAAAATACAGGAGAAAGCGGCGCAGCCGTAACGAAAAAATCGGTTTTTATACTGCTTTGTCTATCTGCCTTATTGCCATTTGTATGGCAGTATACTCAACATACAATACACTGTCCGGTGCTGATACATCAAATGTGCTTCAGACCCCGACAGAGGCTAAACCCGTAGGCGAGATTGTTACGGGTGTGCAGGAAACGCTTGCAGTTCCGACTGTGAACATTGAAGTTCCAACAGCATTGCCCGATGAACCGGATATAAAGGAAACAACTGTACCGTCAACAGCTGATAATTCAATGACGGCACTTCAGACAATGCTTTCGACAGACCTGACGTTGACCTATCCTTTAAAATCCAATAATGTAATAAGAGAATATAATGAGAAGAGCGTTTATTTCAAGACTCTCAATGTATGGAAACCTCACAAGGCTGTTGATTTTGCAGGCGACCTTGGTGAAGATGTATGTTCGATGAGCGACGGAGCAGTAACTAAGATTTATGAAAATGAAATGTTCGGAAAAACAGTGGAGATTTCAATAAATGATGCGGTATGTATTTACAGCGGACTCGGCTCGGTCAATGTCAAAGAGGGTGATTCAATTAAAGCAGGCGCAAAAATAGGCGTAATTGGAATTGTTCCGTTTGAATCAACGGATGAAAATCATATTCACGTTCAGGTAAAAATAAACGGCAATTACGCAGATCCGCTTTCATTTATAGGAAATAACGAATAATTAACGCTTTTCTATCATATATTATTATGCGTGCCCTCGTTTCGTTTTAAGGGCAGAGAAAGGGCGGCGAGTTTTATATATGCTCGCCGCCTTTTCTCCGATTTTATGTCAACTAAATAATCTTTTAAAGAATTTATAAAACATAACAAGTATTCTTATCTTTCGCTTTCATGCCAAGATTCATCAGCAAAGATAAAATCATCTATATCAAAAATGATATATTTCATAATGAACACCTCCTTAAAATAAACATTATAGTATATTCAGAAAATGATCATTTATGAATAAAATTTAGTTACCTAATACGTTAAGGTATTCATATATAATATTAACAGCCTGGTCGGTATTTATGTTGGTTGTGTTAATACACAAATCATAGTTGTCAACCATGCCCCATTTTTTGCCTGAATAAAAACTATAATAATTAGCTCTTCGCTTATCTGCTTTCTGAACTGCCTGCTTTGCACGGGCAGGATCAATGTCCTGACGTGCAATAGCTCGCTTTACTCTGCTGTCGATATTAGCATAAATAAAGACCTTTACAACGTTTGGATTATCTCTTAATACATAGTCGGCACATCTGCCTACAACAACAAAGGTTTCTTTTTCTGAAAGCTCCTTTATGATTTTATGTTGCAAGATATATAATCTGTCATTTACGGGTAAATCTCCCATAGACGAAAAACTGTTTCCATAACTATATAAACCGGTTGAAAGCGAATACAGCAAGCTGTTGGTTGCCTTTTCATCAACATCCTTGAAAATTTCGGGACTGATTCCGCTTTTCTTAGCTGCAATTGAGATTAATTCTTTATCATAAAAGGATATATCAAGCTTTTCAGCAAGTGCTTTACCAATATCATGTCCGCCTGAACCATATTGTCTTGTGATAGTAATAATGTTTTTGCTGCTCATATTTTCAGCTCCTTAGATTCAATTTGCAATATCCTTACTTTATATAATAACACAAAAAAATAAAAAATCTATACCTTTTAATCATTTGTAAACAACTTTGTTTAAATTGTATAAATAAAAATGATACACTTTATACAAAAACACTAACACTATTTTGTCAAAGAATAAATATACTTTGTTATTTAAAGGAATAACCTTCACATTTTATTAAAATAAAAAAATAAAAAATAAGTAAAAAGTAGTTGACAAAAGGAGAAGGATGCGATATAATAGCAAAGCTGTCTGAGAGAGAGCAAAGAAAAAACTCCTGAAATTGAATAAACAAAACTTGATTCGAGAATATAAACTTGAAAAAAGTTTTAAAAAATTCAAAAAAGGGGTTGACAAATAAAAACAGCTGATGTATAATAACAAAGCTGTCCACGAGACAAGGCTTTGAAAAAAACAAAAGCTTAATTCTTACAAAAGACAGCGTAGGACCTTGAAA
>DKZL01000059.1 GCA_002493635.1 Ruminococcaceae bacterium UBA7075
ATCTTATTAATTTGCAACAGCCCCATTTTCTCTTTGATGTTTTATTTGTCATTGTTATTCATTCGATAGCACAATGTCATTAAGTTATCACTCAGGTGAACATTTTCAACTACGGTATCGTTGTAGCGGTTATTAATGTCGTAGTGACTGAAATTCCAGTAGTTTTTTATTCCCAGCGAATAAAGCTGATCAAGCACGCTTTCAACGCAAATGCGTGGAATACACAAAAAAGCGGCATCAATATGATTGTGAGTGCAGAAATCTTCAATTTCGCTGTCTGACTTAACTGAAATGTCATTCAGTTGTTCGCCAATCTTGTTTGGATTATTGTCAAAACAGGCGATAAGCTCAAATCCCAGTCTGTCAAAATTCATATGTTTGGCTACTGCTTTACCCAAGTTACCTGCACCAACTAAAATTGCCTTGTAGTTATTGTTAAGGCCGAGGATTTTTTTAATTTCCTCCTTTAGCTGACTTACGCTGTAACCGTAGCCTTGTTGTCCGAATCCGCCAAAACAGTTTAAATCCTGTCTGACCTGAGATGCAGTCACATTCATAATTTCAGCAAGCTTAGTTGAAGAGATTCTTTCAACATTTTGCTCATTCAGTTCACTTAAAAAGCGATAATATCTTGGCAGCCGTCTTATGACCGACATTGATATACTATCTTTAGACATTGATTTTGTGCTCCTTCAAATTCACATCAATGCGACTGCCGAAGTATTCGCTTTGGCAGCCGCAAAATATATAATAATTAAAGTGTTGCTTTAAGACGTTCGTTGATTGCTTCAAGAAATTCGGTTGAGTTGACCTTTGTTTTGTTTTCAAGTGTTGAAATTGCATAAAGGTCTCCTGTCATAATGCCGTCTTCAATAGTCTTGATTGTAGCAGCCTCAAGCTTGTCTGCAAAGGCGCAAAGCTCAGGAAGATTATCAAGTTCGCCGCGCTTTCTGAATGCTCCTGTCCAGGCAAAGAGAGTTGCAACGGAGTTTGTTGATGTTTCCTCGCCCTTGAGGTGCTTGTAGTAGTGGCGCTGAACTGTTCCGTGAGCAGCCTCGTATTCGTAAATGCCGTCAGGAGAAACAAGCACGCTTGTCATCATTGCAAGTGAACCGAATGCAGTTGCAATCATATCGCTCATAACATCACCGTCGTAGTTCTTGCAAGCCCACATATAACCGCCTTCACTGCGTATTACACGGGCAACGGCATCATCAATAAGAGTGTAGAAGTATGTAATGCCTGCTTCTTCAAACTTTTCTTTGTATTCATTTTCAAATATTTCTGCAAAAATATCCTTGAATCTGTGATCATAGGTTTTGCTTATTGTATCCTTTGTAGCAAACCAGACATCAATCTTCTGGTCAAGCGCATAGTTAAAGCACGAACGAGCAAAAGAACTGATGCTCTTGTCAATGTTGTGCATACCCTGAATTACACCGTCTGTTGCAAAATCAAAGATTGTGCTTCTTTCTTCGCTGCCGTCAGGCTTTGTTACACAAAGTTCAGCTTTGCTTCCTGCCTCAACACGCATTTCAGTATTTTTATAAACATCGCCGTAAGCGTGTCTTGCAATGCAGATAGGCTTTTTCCATGTCGGAATATATGGTACGATTCCTTTTACAAGAATAGGGCTTCTGAATACTGTGCCGTCGAGAATTGCACGAATTGTTCCGTTCGGTGATTTCCACATTTCCTTAAGGTCATATTCAGTCATTCTTGCAGCATTCGGAGTGATTGTAGCACACTTTACCGCAACGCCGTACTTCTTTGTTGCATTTGCACTGTCAACAGTAACCTGATCATTTGTTTCGTTTCTGTGAACAAGACCAAGGTCATAATATTCGGTTTTTAAGTCAACATATGGGAGAATAAGGATGTCTTTAATCTGCTGCCATATAACTCTCGTCATTTCGTCGCCGTCCATCTCAACGAGAGGGGTGGTCATTTTAATTTTTTCCATATTATGAATTCTCCTTTGTGTAGTCTAACAATCCGCCTGCAAGAATAATTTCTCTTGTTCTGTCAGAAAGCTCGCAGTCAGCAACAATGCTTTCACCTGTAGTTTTGTTTACAACAGTTACCTGCTTACCACCCGCAATTTCTTCCTTAACATTTGGCAGTTCAAGCATATCTCCAAGCTTTATTTTGTCGTAATCAGCTGAATTTGTGAATGTCAGCGGAAGAATACCTGCATTTATAAGGTTACTCTTGTGAATACGAGCAAAGCTCTTTACAAGTACAGCCTTAACTCCGAGAAACAGGGGAGCGAGTGCTGCGTGTTCACGTGATGAACCCTGACCGTAGTTTTCGCCGCCTACAATAATGCTCTTTCCGAGCGTTTTGGCACGAGAAGGAAATTCCTTGTCACATACTGTAAAGCAGTGCTCGGAAATTTTCGGAATATTTGAACGGAGCGGCAAAATTTTAGCTCCTGCCGGCATAATGTGGTCTGTTGTTATATTGTCGCCTACTTTGAGTGAGCATGAAGCTTCAATTGTGTCAGTAAGAGGGCTTGTTTCAGGATAACTCTTGATGTTTGGTCCTCTTAATACTTCAACGCTGTCCATATCCTCAACAGAAGCAGGTTCGATTACCATATTATCGTTGATTAAGAACTTTTCAGGCATTTCAATGTCAGCAGCTTCGCCAAGACATCTTGGGTCAGTAAATACGCCGCTTAAAGCTGATACAGCAGCAGTTTCGGGAGAAACCAGGTAAATCTGACCGTCTGCTGTGCCGCTTCTGCCTTCAAAGTTTCTGTTAAATGTTCTAAGTGAAATACCCTTGCTGTTTGGTGACTGTCCCATACCGATGCATGGACCGCAGGCACTTTCAAGAATTCTTGCGCCTGCTGCAATCATATCACCTAATGCACCGTTGAGTGCGAGCATATTAAATACTTGTTTACTGCCCGGAGCAATAGCAAGTGAAACATTATCTGCAACCTTTTTGCCCTTAAGAATGTGTGCAACACGCATAAGGTCAAGGTAGCTTGAGTTTGTGCATGAACCAATACAAACCTGATCAATCTTCTGACCTTCAAGCTCTTTGATAGGCTTTACATTATCAGGAGAGTGAGGACAAGCTGCAAGAGGTTCAAGCTCTGAAAGATTAATCTCAATAACCTCATCATAAACAGCGTCAGCGTCAGCGCTTAATTCCGTATAATCCTCTTCACGACCCTGTGCCTTTAAGAATTCTCTTGTTGTTTCATCAGACGGGAATATTGATGTTGTAGCACCAAGTTCTGCACCCATATTTGTGATTGTAGCTCTTTCGGGAACTGTGAGTGTTTTTACACCCTCACCGCCGTATTCAACTATTTTGCCTACGCCGCCCTTAACGCTCATAACTCTTAAAACTGCAAGAATAATATCCTTGGCAGAAACCCACGGGTTCAGCTTGCCTGTAAGGTTTACTCTTACCATTTTTGGCATTGTAATATAGTAAGCGCCGCCGCCCATTGCAACAGCAACATCAAGACCGCCTGCTCCGATTGCGAGCATACCGATACCGCCGCCTGTAGGAGTGTGGCTGTCAGAGCCGATTAAAGTTTTGCCCGGCTTTCCGAATCTTTCAAGATGAACCTGGTGGCAAATACCGTTGCCCGGTCTTGAAAAGTATATACCGTGCTTTTTGCATACAGACTGAATAAATCTGTGGTCATCTGCATTTTCAAAGCCTGTCTGAAGTGTGTTGTGGTCAATATATGCAACACTTTTTTCTGTTTTTACTCTTGGAATGCCCATAGCTTCATATTCAATATAAGCCATTGTGCCGGTGGCATCCTGTGTGAGAGTCTGGTCGATTTTAAGACCAATATCTGTACCAACGATCATTTCGCCGGTAACAAGATGTTCTTTAATTATTTTTTGTGCAATAGTGTAGCCCATAATATTACCTCCTGAAAGTCTGATGCTATTTTTCATTAATATGTAAAAAATAACTATGTTAATTATATAACAATCTTTTATTGTTGTAAAGTGAATTTATTGTTAAATCTTCGATTTTAAAATTTTTATAACAGTTAAATTCTTTATTTGGGGAAATGTTTCAAAAATGAATACATATTGTTGGAAAAGGTGATTAAAAATATAAATTGATTTGCATCTGTCAAAGTGCTATAATAAATATGTATGTAAAATTCAATTGTCATAAAAGAGGTATTTTTATGGATGTAAGAGAAGATTTAAGAAATATTGCAATTATTGCTCATGTTGACCACGGCAAAACGACTCTTGTTGACCAGCTTTTGAAGCAGAGCGGCATATTCAGAGCAAATGAAGCGGTTGAGGACAGAGTAATGGATTCAAACGACCTTGAAAGGGAGCGTGGAATTACAATTCTTTCAAAGCCGACTGCCGTTATGTATAATGATATAAAGATTAATATTGTTGACACTCCCGGACATGCTGATTTCGGAGGAGAGGTTGAGCGTATTCTCCAGATGGTTGACGGCGTTGTTCTGCTTGTTGACGCATTTGAAGGCTGTATGCCGCAGACAAGATTTGTTCTTAAAAAGGCACTCGGTCTCGGCAAAAAACCTCTTGTCGTTCTTAACAAGATTGACCGTCCCGGTGCTCGTCCGGAAGAAGTTGTTGATGAGGTTTTGGATTTATTTATTGAGCTTGGTGCAGATGATGACCAGCTTGAGTTCCCTGTAATTTATGCTTCAGCACGTGACGGATATGCAAGTGCTGATTATCATGAGATGGGAACAGATATGAAGCCGCTGTTTGATGCAATTGTAAATGAAATTCCTGCACCTCAGGGTGAGCTTGAAGCAGGACTTCAGATTCTTATATCAAATATCGACTCCGATAAATTTGTAGGAAGAATCGGTGTAGGCAGAGTTGAGCGAGGACAGGCAAAAATCGGACAGGCTGCTGTTCTTTGCCACACTGACGGAACAACTCAGAATGTACGTATTCAAAAGCTTTATCAGTTTGAGGGCTTAAAGCGTGTTGAATGTGAAGATGCGAAGCTTGGTGACCTCGTGTGCATAAGCGGTATTCAGGATATAAATATCGGTGAAACGATTTGCTCGAATGATTGCGTTGAGCCGTTACCGTTTGTAAAGATTGATGAGCCTACAGTTACAATGAACTTTATTGTAAATAACTCTCCGTTTGCAGGCAAAGAAGGAAAGTATGTAACTTCCCGTAATCTTCGTGAACGTCTTTTCAAGGAAACCGAAACGAATGTTGCCTTGCGAGTTGAAGAAACTGACAGTGCCGATACATTTAAGGTATCAGGCAGGGGAGAGCTGCATCTTTCTATTCTTATCGAAACAATGCGCCGTGAAAACTTTGAGTTTCAGGTTTCCCGTCCTCAGGTAATTACTAAGATGATTGACGGCAAGCTGTACGAGCCGATTGAATTTCTTATTATCGAGGTTCCGGATGCTTATGTTGGTGCTGTAATGGAAAAACTCGGTTCAAGAAAAGGCGAGCTTGTTAATATGGGTACACGTGAAGGTGGAATAACTCACATTGAATTCAGAATCCCGTCCCGCGGTCTTATGGGTTATCGTCCTGAATTTCTTACTGATACAAACGGAAACGGCATTATGAATCATGTGTTTGACAGCTATGAGCCTTATAAGGGCGAAATTGTAACTCGTCATCAGGGTTCTCTTATTGCCTTTGAAACGGGTGAAACTGTTACTTACGGATTATATGCCGCACAGGAGAGAGGCAGATTATTTATTGGCGCAGGTGTGCCTGTTTATGAGGGTATGATTGTCGGTGCAAGCCCTAAATCAGAGGATATTACGGTTAATGTCTGTAAGAAAAAGCATATAACTAACACACGTGCATCAGGTTCTGACGACGCTCTTAAGCTTACTCCGCCTACGATTATGTCGCTTGAACAGTGCATTGAGTTTATCGCCGATGATGAGCTTGTCGAGGTTACTCCTGAGAGCATTCGTATGAGGAAGGCTATACTCTCCAAAGAACAGCGTATGAAGCAGGCATTCCGAAAGAAATGAGTTATGTAATTCTTGATTTAGAGTGGAATGCTTCATACAGCAAAATGCTGCACAAATTTGTTAATGAAATTATCGAGTTCGGCGCAGTAAAAACTGATGATGAATTTAATATAATTGATACCTTTTCAGTTATGGTAGTACCTAAAATTGGCAAGAGACTTTCACCAAAGGTAAAACAGCTTACTAAAATTTCATATAGTGAGCTTAAAGCCAATGGTATTCCTTTTATGGAGGCAGTTGACAGATTTACCGATTTTGCAGTTGACAGCGTTATTGTCACATGGAGCACCTCGGATGTCCATGCGCTCATCGAAAACTATTCTTATTATACGAATGATTTCCATTTGCCTTTTCTTTCAAGGTATTGCAATGTTCAGGAATTTTGCGAAGCATGTCTTAATATTAATGACTCATCAAGTCAGCTTGGGCTTTCAGTTTGTGCGGAAATGCTGAATATAGAATTTGAAGAGGATGAACAGCATCGTGCTTTTGCAGATGCCGAGTTAAGCCTGAAATGTCTTAAAAAGCTTTCACAAAAGAGGTCTGTTTCTGATTTTGTGTATGATGCAAGTAAAGAGGAATTTTATAAGCGAATGATGTTTAAAAATCACTTTGTCACAAATATTGACAGTGATGATGTTGACAAGTCACAGATGTACTTTGAATGCCTCTCGTGCGGAAGACTTACTAAGAGACTCACTAAATGGAAGGTGCACAACAAGGCTTTTACTGCCGATTTTTTGTGTGACAACTGCGCAAAGAAGTTTTTGGGCAGAGTTACTTTCAAGAAAAAATATGACAGTGTTGTTGTAAGAAAAAAGCTGGTTGAGAAAAGGTCTGAAGAAGATAAAGCTCATAATATAAAAATATGAATAATAATTTATCGGGGCAATCCATTTGATTGCCCTTTAACATTTCAAGTAATAAATTTCAGAAACTTTCTTTTGTTTTTCATTGTAAATTCAAAGCGGGTTCATATAGTTTTCACTTTTCGGCTTTATTATAATTTCAACATAAATAATAACAGCATTTGCTGATTAATTGGAGGTATATAAAATGACAGAAAAATTCAATAATGAAGACTATAATATGAATTCTTCTGAAAATACGGCAGGTTCATCAGATTACAATAACACCGAAGATGTTGTCAGTTCATCAGGTTCAGAAGTAAATTCTGATTCACAGACAGAAAGCTCTTATGAATGGAACAGCGACAGCACACAAAGCGGAAGCGGTGAATATCATTATTCATATGTGAACGGCAACAATAGTAAAGCGTCGCATAATCCGAATAATTATGAAAATGCTTATTCATCAGCTTCATATTCTGAGAACAGCGGTCAGAATTATGACAGCGCAAGTGCGAAATCAACACAAGGAGCATACAGCGGAAGTACCTACAACAATTACAGTAGTTCTCCATATGGACAGCAATCATCAAATCCGTACGGAAGTTACAACAGTTCTAATTCTTATAATCAGCAAAGTCAGAATTATTACGGATACAGCACATCAAATGCAGGGGCAAATTATAAAAATCAAAAAAAGCCTAAGGTTAAAAAACCAAAGAAGTCTGCTTCAAGAGGTTTTGTTATAGGCGCTTTGATTATTGCAATTACTGCAACAGCCGCTCTTGGATTTGGCGGAGGTATGGTTTATTCAAATCTTTCAAAGCCGGGCGGAAGTATGAGTGTAAACAAGGTTGAAGCAAACGCAACAGATGTTAATTCAAGCAGAATTGAAGGTACAGCAACATCAGTTGTGCAGAAAGCTGCTGACAGTGTTGTTGAAATTACAACTGAAAGTGTTGTATCAGGCTCATTCAACCGTCAGTATGTATCATCAGGAGCTGGTTCAGGTGTAATTATCTCTGAGGACGGCTATATAGTTACCAATAACCATGTAATTAGCGGAGCAAATGCAATTAAGGTGACGCTTCGTGACGGTCAGACAACATATGACGCTGAGCTTATTGGTACTGACGCAGCAAATGATATTGCACTTCTCAAGGTTGATGCAACAGGACTTTCAGCTGCAACCTTTGGCGACAGCTCAACACTTGCAGTAGGTGACTATGTTGTAGCAATCGGTAATCCTCTCGGTCAGCTTGGCGGAACTGTAACAGATGGTATTATCAGTGCACTTGCACGTGAGGTTACAATAGATGAGCAGAGTATGACGCTTCTCCAGACAAATGCCGAGATTAATCCGGGTAACTCCGGCGGCGGTTTGTTTGATGCAAATGGAAATCTCATCGGCATCGTTAATGCAAAATCAAGCGCAACTGAGATTGAGGGAATCGGCTTTGCAATCCCTATTAACAATGTGTTTGACATAATTGACGACCTCAAAAGCTACGGATATGTAACAGGTGAGGTTGACCTCGGTATGGAATTTGTAGACATTAATTCAACCGAAACAGCATTTTACTACGGTGTAAATAAAACAGGTTGCTATGTGCTTTCTGTTGCAGCAGATTCAAATGCTGACAAAGCAGGCTTCAGAGCAGGCGATCTTGTTCAGAAGGTTGGCGACACCGAAGTTAAAACAACTGCAGAAATAAAAGCTGCTATCAAGGACAAAGAAGTAGGCGATAAGGTGAAATTTACTGTCATCCGTAATAATAAGACAATAGATATTGAACTTACGCTTGCTGAATATGTTCCTTCCGATAACAACATTTCACAGTCCAACAGAACAAATCAGAATAAGGATTCTGAAAATTCAATTTGGAATGATATGTTCGGATGGAATTAATTGAACGTCACTGATTCAAAGAATATCCGTTAATGATTCTAAGGTAAGCGTCAAATAATGCACACCT
>DKZL01000045.1:0-196 GCA_002493635.1 Ruminococcaceae bacterium UBA7075
ACGACCCCCGTGTCGTTCCTAATAGTACAGTGCTATTGTTTAATTCAGGAACGACACAGGTATTCCCTTATTAAGGGAAATGCCCGCAGGGCAAAGGGTTTGCCGTCTTCGCAGAAGAGCCGTCCCCTACGAACTGTAAAGGAATACTTCTGCTCAACTTTAAAAAGTGAGCTATGATGTTCACCGAATAACCGAA
>DKZL01000045.1:507-14748 GCA_002493635.1 Ruminococcaceae bacterium UBA7075
AAGCGGCTAAAAAACTATAATTTAACTTTTATTAGTGCGTTATGAACTTTACAAGTAAACAGAAGTTCAAACTTCGGGAATAAAAGTTGTAATATTAATAAAACTTTTGAAGCGGGCTAAAAAATTAAAACATTTTGCCGGTATAGGGGATTGCAGGCATCATATTGAAGTCATAATCTTTAAGTTCTTCAAGCGTAATATTAGTGTGGCATCCCTCGTGTACCATTAAGTTAGAATCTTTGCCGAGTTGTACTACAACAACAGGGGTGTTTGTTCCGTACGCATAACCGCACTCCCATGCAGTACCGCTGTCACTGTATCCGCCGTAATACAGCATAACCACCACATCTGCCCAGTCAATAAAACGCTTATCATTCATAAATGTTTCCTTTGACCACCAACTTTGCTGAGTGTTTTCATCGTTTCGCACTTCATTAAGTCTTGGACTGAAAACATCAAAACCTCTTTTCATCAGAATATCTTCTGCTCTCTGAACATTTTTAAGCTCTTCTTCGTTAAAAAACGGACTTGCAAGATATATTTTCATTTTTTGCAACCTCTTTGTATATTTATTCATTTTTATTATACCACATAAATAAAAATCAAACAACATAATTTTTATGAAAAGCACTAATTTTCAAAATAAGAATTATTACTGTTATATAAGAGTTAGCTATAAACAACCCTGTTTGTCAAAAATTTAACAATTTCAAAAGGAATTTTATATTATTTTGTTAATGGTAAAAAATATAAGGAAGAATTGGCAATAAGTTAAATGAAAAATATTGTAAAATATTCGTAAAGACCTTGAACTGTAAGTTATAGTGTGTTATAATACAGACGCAGTTTCAAAGCACTTTTGTGCAAATCAAAAGTGAATTTGGATATTATTTTTTACAGAGAGTTAGTTTAAGCTAACTTATATAAAAACGACATAATGTGATGATTAATTTTGTCTAAAACAACGAAATACATCCCATATCTGTCATTTTAACTTAATTTGCTATACTAATAACTTAGTCATTTTTGTTTTAAGAAAGGGGATTATTATGACTAATTTTAAACAGTGGGAAGGTTTTGAAGGTTCAATCTGGAAGAAAGAGGTAAATACTCGTGATTTTATCCAGAAGAACTATCGCCCGTATGACGGCGACGCTTCATTCCTTGAGGGTCCTACAGATGCAACAAATAAGCTCTGGGGCATTCTTCAGCAGTTACAGAAAGAGGAGAGAGCAAAGGGCGGTGTTCTTGATATGGACACAAGCATTGTTTCAACTCTTACTTCACATAAACCGGGATATATCAGTGAAGAAACAAAGGATCTTGAAAAGGTTGTAGGTCTTCAGACTGACAAGCCTTTAAAGCGTGCATTTATGCCGTTCGGCGGTATTAAAATGGCAGAACAGGCTTGCACAACAAACGGCTATGAGCCTGATCCTGAGCTTCACAAGATTTTTAATGAATATACAACAACTCATAATCAGGGCGTATTTGATGCATATACACCTGAGATGAAGGCAGTTCGTCATAACCACATAATCACAGGTCTTCCCGACACATACGGCAGAGGCAGAATTGTCGGCGACTACCGCCGTGTTGCACTTTACGGTATTGACTTCCTTATTGCAGAGAAGAAGAAGGACTTTAATAACTGCGGCGACGGTACAATGACTGATGATGTTATCCGTCTTCGTGAAGAGATTGCAAAACAGATTCGTGCCCTTAACGGTATGAAGGAAATGGCTAAGATGTATGGCTATGATATTTCAGAGCCTGCAACAAACGCACAGGAGGCAGTTCAGTGGCTGTACTTTGGCTATCTTGCTGCTATCAAGACACAGAACGGCGCTGCAATGAGCGTTGGACGTGTATCAACATTCCTCGACATCTATATTCAGAGAGACCTTGACAACGGCACAATTACAGAGGCAGAAGCTCAGGAGCTTATCGACCACTTTGTAATGAAGTGCAGAATGGTTAAGTTTGCACGTATACCTTCATATAACCAGCTCTTCTCAGGCGATCCTGTATGGGCAACACTTGAGGTTGCAGGTATTGGTATGGACGGCAGATCAATGGTAACAAAGAATGACTACCGTTTCCTCCACACACTCGAAAATATGGGTCCTTCACCTGAGCCTAACCTCACAGTTCTCTATTCATCAGCATTGCCTGAAAACTTCAAAAAGTACGCTTCAAAGATTTCTATTACTACAAGCTCAGTTCAGTATGAGAATGACGATGTTATGAAGCCTGTATGGGGCGACGATTACTCAATCTGCTGCTGCGTATCTGCAACACAGACAGGTAAAGAAATGCAGTTCTTTGGTGCAAGAGCTAACCTTGCAAAGTGCCTTCTCTATTCAATTAACGGCGGTGTTGACCTTAAAACACGTGAGCAGTGCGGTCCGGCATATCGTCCTATCACTTCAGAATATCTCGATTACGATGAGGTAATTCCTGCGTTCACAAGAATGATGGATTGGCTTGCAGGTCTTTATGTAAACACACTTAATCTCATTCAGTATATGCACGATAAGTACTTCTATGAGGCTGCCGAGATGGCTCTTATTGATACAGATGTAAGAAGAACATTTGCAACAGGTATTGCAGGCTTCTCACACGTTGTTGACTCATTGAGCGCTATTAAATATGCTAAGGTTAAGGTTATCAGAGATGAAACAGGTATAGCTGTTGATTATGAAACAACAGGTGACTTCCCACGATACGGCAACGATGACGACAGAGCAGATGAGATTGCTCTCTGGCTGCTTAAAACATTCCTTGATATGATTAAGAAGCACCACACTTACCGTGATTCTGAGCCTACAACATCAATTCTTACAATTACATCAAATGTAGTATACGGCAAGGCAACAGGTGCAATGCCTGACGGCAGAAAAGCTGGAGAGCCGCTTTCACCAGGTGCAAATCCTGCATACGGCGCTGAGCAGAATGGTCTTCTTGCTTCACTTAACTCTGTTGCAAAGCTTCCGTATCACTGGGCACTTGACGGTATTTCAAATACACAGACCATTAATCCTGACGCACTCGGTCATAACGATGATGAGAGAGTTAACAACCTTGTTCAGGTTCTTGACGGTTACTTTGATCAGGGCGCTCATCACCTGAATGTTAATGTGTTCGGCAAAGAGAAGCTTATTGATGCTATGGAGCATCCTGAGAAGGAAGAGTATGCTAACTTCACAATCCGTGTATCGGGTTATGCTGTTAAGTTTATCGACCTTACTCGTGAGCAGCAGCTTGATGTTATCTCTCGTACCTGCCACGCTACTATGTAATTATGGCTAACGGTTCAGATATTAAAGGTTATGTTCATTCGCTGGAAACCTTTGGACTTGTTGACGGCCCGGGGGTAAGATTTGTTGTGTTTTTACAGGGTTGTTCACTGCGATGTCAGTTTTGCCACAACCCTGAAACATGGCATTCAGGCGGTGAAGAATGGTCGGCGGAAAAACTCTGGCAAAAGGCTTTCCGATATAAACAATACTGGAAGTCAAACGGCGGAGTCACAGTCAGCGGCGGTGAACCTCTTTTGCAGATTGATTTTCTGATTGAGTTCTTTAAGCTTGCTAAAAAAGCGGGAGTGCATACAGCTCTTGACACGGCAGGTCAGCCGTTCTCAACAAATCCGGATTGGCTTGAAAAGTTCAAAACACTGATGGAATATACAGACCTTGTTCTGCTTGATTTAAAGCTTATGGATGAAGATGGACACAAAGCTCTTACAGGAAAGACAAATCAGAACATTCTTGAAATGGCAAAGTGGCTGTCTGAAAACAGTAACAAAATGTGGATTCGTCATGTGCTTGTGCCGAATCTCACCGATGATGAAGCTGATTTGAAAAAAATGTATGAGTTTATTTCAACGCTCAAAACAGTTGAACGTGTTGAGGTGTTGCCTTATCATACACTCGGTCTTGCTAAATGGGTGAGTATGGGTATTGAATATCCTCTCGACGGTGTAAAGGTTCCGACTGAGGAGCAGATTAAAAGAGCAGAGGAAATTCTGCATACAGCTGATTATCAAAAATAATGTAATAAAAAAGCAGGCAGTGGCCTGCACCTAATCGGGCAGACAGCACCTTATAAAAATTAACTTCTATGCCCGAGCACAACCGAGCAATTTCCTATACAGTAAAAAAATATGGCTTGGTATCTGCGATTAGCAGGTATCAAGCCATTTAGTTTTATTATTATATGCTTATATATTTGTTGTAGTATTCTTCGTATTTCTGCTGGAAAACAGGATTTGATTTTTTGAGATATTTACTTTGCTGGTGTAATCCGAGGCTTTCTCTCTGTAAATCAATTATGCAGAGCGCAATATTGTTGCAGTGGTCTGAAATTCTTTCAAGAACAGTTGTAATGTCCGAAAGCACAAATCCCATTTCAATGGTGCAGCCATTATTTTGTAATCTTTTTATATGATTTTTTTGAAGTTTTTTCTTTAAAGCATCGATAACTTCTTCAAGAGGACCAACCTCAGATGCGGCGGTTAAATCATCGTTAGTTATAGCTTTTAAGGTATAATCCATAATTTCATTTACAGCACTGCACATTTTCTCAATTTCTGATTTTGCACTGTCTGAGAAAATCAGTTTTTTGCTGTTTATTTCTTTTGCTGAATTCATAAGATTTACAGCGTGGTCGGAAATTCTTTCTAAATCGCCGATAATATGCAGATACTTTGTAGTTTCAATATTGTCTTTTTCCGAAAGACTGTAATTAGTCAATCCAAGCAGATAATTTCCGATTTTGTCCTCGTATTTATCTATATCTGCTTCGGATTTTAAAATGCTGTCTGCAATGCTGTTGTCATATTTTGAAAATAAATTGCAAGCCATTCTGATTGAATCAACCGCTTCATAAGCCATATTTATAACGATTTTTCCGCAGTTTTCCAAAGCAACGGCAGGCGTTGCATACAGTCTTGTATCAAGGATTTCAAATTTCTGGTTCTTCTGGTCATCTTTTACTATTATACAGGCAAGCTTTTCAAGCTTTTTTGTCAGCGGTAGGAAGGTCAAGGTGCAAAGCACATTAAACAGGGTGTGAACAACGGCTATGCCCATAACTCCTATTTTGTCGCCCATAAAATTGAAATGAACAAACATATTGATAAATTCAAAAATGCTCAGCCAGATTATTGTACCTCCTATATTAAAGCAGAGGTGAACAACTGCGGAACGCTTTGCGCCCTTGTTTGCACCAATTGAGGAGATAAGAGCAGTTACGCAGGTTCCTATATTCTGCCCCATTATTATAGGAATTGCCGTACCAAAGGTGATTTGTCCTGTTGAGCAGAGTGCCTGCAAAATGCCCACGGATGCGGAGGAACTTTGAATAATAGCCGTAAGTACAGCACCTGCCGCAACGCCTAAAATCGGGTTGCTGAACATCAGCAGAATATTTTGAAATT
The DNA here is from genome assembly GCA_002493635.1 of Ruminococcaceae bacterium UBA7075. GTDB lineage: Bacteria > Bacillota > Clostridia > Oscillospirales > Acutalibacteraceae > Ruminococcoides. The sequence continues at coordinate 5,951 of DKZL01000045.1, forward strand.
CCGGAATATCCTTGAGGGGTTTGACGGCATCCGACATTGCTTCCATTCCAAACATAAGAACGGAAAAACCCAAGAGAATCTGACCAATATCCTTCTTTCTGCTGTTCTTTATGAACATATACAGAATTATTCCTATTAAAGCAAGCACCGGGGTAAAGGAGGAGGGCTTTAGCAGACTTACAAAAATATTGTCGCTTTCAATTCCGGTAAGGCTTAACAGCCACGAGGTTACGGTTGTTCCTATGTTTGCACCCATAATGACATTAATTGCCTGACTTAAGACCATAATGCCGGAATTTACAAAGCCCACGACCATTACGGTTGTTGCGGAGCTTGACTGAATGACCGCAGTAACAGCTATGCCAAGGATCAGTCCCTTCCATTTGCTTGAGGTGATTCTTGACAGAACCGTCTGAAGCGAACCGCCGGCACGCTTTTCGAGGGCATCGCCCATAAAGTTCATTCCGAACAGAAACAAAGACAGTCCGCCTATCAGACTTAATACATTAAATATACTCATAACATTTCTCCGTAAATTCGTAATTTATGATATAAGTAATATATCAAATATAGGTAAAATCAAAAGTGCTTTTTATGTTAAATTTATGTTAAGCGGGTTTTCGTGAAAATAATACAGGACAGTCATTAGACTGCCCCGAAATAATCATTTTATTCTTTATGCTTACCTGTGATTGAGAAAACCACCCATTCAGCTATGTTGACTGTATGATCGCCGATTCTTTCAAGATATTTTGCAACCATAAGCAAGTCAATGCAAGTTTCGGGATCGATTTCTTCCGTAATCATCTTAATAAGGTTGGATTTTACTTTGTTAAAGAGTGCGTCGATTTCCTCATCGCCTTTTATTACCTTTTTTGCTTTTTCAAGGTCTTTGCTTTCAAATGTGCTAACAGCTTCATTAACGAGATTTATCGTGGATGAGAACATTTTGCTTAAATGAATTTTGTGGGTTTCACTGCAATTTCTTATATATCCGAAAAGCTCTGTAATATCAGACGCATTGTCACCGATTCGCTCCATATCGGAAATCAGTTTAAGAGCAGATGAAACAGTCCTTAAATCGTTTGCAACAGGTTGCTGATGAAGGAGCAATCTCATACAAAGATTTTCTATTTCTCTTTCTTTTTGGTCAATTTCTTTTTCATAGCTATTTACCGATTTTACAAGCGATTTATATGTTTCCTCGCTTTGCCCGTTTGCAAGAATTGTCTGAGCAGCCTTATCTATTGCCTTCTCACAAAGGATACCCATATCCCTTACGCTTGTATATAAATCCACTAACTGTTTATTGAATTTTTCTCTCATAAATTAACCGAACCTTCCTGAAATGTAATCTTCTGTTTTTTTGTTCTTAGGCTTGAAAAAAATTTGATGAGTGTCCCCGTATTCAATGACATCACCAAGCAGGAAGAAAGCTGTCTTGTCAGAAATTCTTGCAGCCTGCTGCATAGAGTGGGTAACAATTATTATTGTATAATCCTTTTTGAGTTCAAGCGTCAGGTCCTCGATTTTTGAGGTTGATATAGGGTCAAGCGCTGAGGTTGGTTCATCCATAAGTATAACCTCGGGGTTAACGGTAAGAGCTCTTGCAATGCAAAGTCTTTGCTGTTGACCGCCCGAGAGTGCAAGAGCGGATTTTTTGAGCATATCTTTAACCTCATCCCAGAGTGCCGCCTGCCTTAAGGTGCGTTCAACAATTTCATTCAGCTTACTTTTTTTGCGGATTCCGTGGGTGATAGGGCCGTAGGTAAGGTTATCGTAGATGCTCATAGGGAAGGGGTTAGGTCTTTGAAATACCATACCCACTCTTTTTCTGAGTGCATTAACATCCATATCAGAGTAAATGTTCTGACCGTCCATAAGTATTTCACCGTCAATTTTACAGTTTTCAACAAGGTCATTCATTCGGTTCAATGTTTTTAATACCGTTGATTTGCCGCAGCCTGACGGACCGATAAAGGAGGTTATTTCGTTTTTTTCTATTTTTAAATCAATACCTTTAACCGCCTTGAAATCTCCGTAATAGAGTTCAAGGTTTTTTATATCAAATTTGCTCATACTATCTCCTTATGTCTTAGCTATTTTCTTGGCTATAAAGTTTGACAAAGCGTTAATGCCTACTACAAGTACCAACAGAATGACTGCTGTTGCATATGCCTGATTTGTAAACAGTCCCTCTGAAAGCAGGCAATACAAATGAACAGAAAGTGTTCTTGCAGAGTCCATAAGACTTGTTGACATTTCGGCAACCGTACCTGATGTGTAGATTAATGCAGCTGTTTCACCGACAATTCGTCCTATTGCAAGAATAACGCCCGATAAAATTCCGGAAACGGCAGACGGAAGTATAATTTTGAATATCGTTCTCAGCTTGCCGGCACCCAATCCGAATGAGCCTTCTCTGTAAGAGTCGGGAACAGCCAAGAGTGCTTCCTCAGTTGTTCTTATAATGGTCGGAAGTACCATCATTGTCAGTGTCAGAATGCCTGCAATCATTGAGTATCCCCAGCCAAGTGCCAGAACAAAGGCTAAAAATCCGAACAGACCGAATACAATAGACGGAATCCCGGCAAGAGTTTCCGTAGTAATTCTGATTACCTTAACAAGCTTGCTTCCTCTTTTTGCATACTCAACAAGATAAATTGCAGAGAAAATACCAATAGGCACTGCACAAAGAAGAGTGAAAAAGGTTATGTAAACAGTATTGATAATTGAAGGAAGCATTGATTGATTTTTAGAGTTATAATTAATACTGAATAATTCCGGAGTTAAATTCGGAATACCCTTTTCAAGAATATATATAATAATGAAAATTATAGATGCAACCGTGACTAATGCTGCAAGGCAAATAAGAATCAGCATTATAAAGGAGAAGGGGTGCTTTAAATATGTTTTAAACTTGTTCATTGCTTCTCCTTCTTTCTGACTAAAATTGAGAAACAGATATTTATAATAAGAATAAATACGAACAGTACAACTGCTGTTGCAATCAATGCGCTTCTGTGCAGACCTGTTGCATATGCCATCTCCATAACGATATTGCTCGTCAGAGTTCTGACTCCGCTTGTAATGCTGTTTGGCATAACCGCCTGATTTCCTGCAATCATAACCACAGCCGTTGTTTCACCGACAGCCCTGCCGATACTCAGAATTATACCTGACATAATACCGCTTTTTGCAGCAGGGACAACAGTTTTAAGCAGACTTCTTTCTTTGGTTGCACCCAAGGCGAGAGCGCCCTCGTAGTACATATCGGGAACTGCTCTTATTGATGCTTCTGACGTGTTGATAACAGTAGGAAGAATCATAATACCCAAAAGAATTGACGCAGTCAGAATACCTTTGCCGCTTGTATGTGTGAGTTGTTGAATAACGGGAACAACCACAACCAGACAGAAAAATCCGTAAACCACAGAAGGAATACTTGCAAGAAGATTAATTAAAGGTTTTATGAACTTGTAGAGTTTTTTTGGACAGTATTTTGCAAGAAAGACTGCTGTTAATATTCCGATAGGAACACCTATAATGATAGCGCCTGCGGTAACATATATGCTTGCAACTATCATTGGGAAAATACCGAACTCTCCTGATGATGGCTTCCAGTGTGTGCCGAAAATAAAATCCATAAAACCGATTTCGCCGATAGCAGGAACACCGTTTGCAAAAATAAAAATGCAAATTACGGCAACTGCTAAAATTGAAATGCAGGCACATAACAGGAAAAGTATCTTCATAAATACTTCTTTTAAATTACTCAACTTTATTCTCCTCATAAATGGAAATACAGGCAGAGGTTTTCCCTCTGCCGCATTTCTTATTATTGAATTTCATCCCAGACGGTTGTGTTGCCGAGATAAATTGATTTAATTATGTCAGAAGTTAAATCATCTGTTGTATTTGACTGATTTACAATAACCGCAATACCGTCCATCGCTATTTGTTTTGCAGTAAGCGTCTTTGTCTCTTCATCCTTTAATTCACGGGATGACATACCAATGTCGACAGCTTTTTCTGTTGCTGACTGAATACCTGTTGTAGAACCTGATTCCTGAATTTCAATAGAAACATTTGGATTTAGCTTTTTGTACTCATCTGCGATTACATTCATAAGCGGTGCAACAGATGTTGAGCCTGCAACTGTAATTTTGCCGTCAAGGTTTTTGGATTTATATTCTGAGCCGCTCGCAATCGGAATATAGCCCTCTTTTTCAACAATTGCCTGACCGTCACTGCTCATTATGTAGTCAATCAAATCCTGTGCAGCTTCGGATAACTCTCCGTCACAGTAAGCAAGGTTAAACGGACGGGCAACCTTGTATTCGCCGCTCTTGACATTGTTTGCATTACATTCAACACCGTCAACTTTAACAGCTTTAACTGTGTCTGAAAGCGAACCGAGCGAAACATATCCGATTGCATTGTTGTTGCCTGCAACTGTTGAAATCATAACTGATGTGCTATTGGTGATTTCGGCAGTTTCTGTTGTGGCGTCATTTTTCTGATCGTCAACAATGCCCAAAAGCTCTGTAAAAGCACCTCTTGTGCCTGAGCCGTCCTCACGGGAAACAACTGTAATTGCACCTGTAATTCCGGTACCGGAAGGTGAATCGCTGTTTGCGGATGAACTACTGCTTCCGCAGCCTGCAAATGAGAGGGCGAGCATTGCCCCTGCCATAACCGTACATATTAACTTTTTCATTTTCTATACCTCTTTTTTAAAATATATGTACTTTTTAAGTACAAACTAATATTACAACTCTTTTGTTAAATCAAAAACCGTAAAAATGTAAATTATATATTTTGTTTTGTTAAATTAAAATGAATTATGGTTTTGGTATATCGGCATAGGTAACTGTTTTCCTATAAAGCAAAAATAAAATGACCGCTGAGAAGCGGTCATTTAGCGTATGGTGCATATTAAAAATTTGAAGAAAATTAAAAAATTACTGTTATTTTTGTGCCTTTGTTTATTTCACTTTCAAGTTTGATTTTTCCTTTGTGATGTTCAATTCCGTGCTTTACAATAGAAAGTCCCAGTCCCGTTCCGCCGACTTCCTTGCTGTGACTTTTGTCAACTCGGTAAAATCGTTCAAAAATTCTGCTCTGATCATTCTTGCTTATGCCGATACCGTTATCATCAACCATAAGTGTTGCTTTTCCGTTTACAGGTGCTACTGTTATTGTGACTTTGCCGTTTTCTCTATTGTATTTAATAGCATTATCTGCAAGGTTGTAAATAATCTCAGTCAAAATAGTGGGAACACCGCTGAGCATAGTTTTTTCACCGTATAATTCAAGCTTTACTTTACAGTTGTTCGCAATCGGCGTCAGGGTATCCTTGACATTCTTTGCAAGCTCATAAAGGTCAACATCTTCCGTTTCCATTAAAACGGATTTATCGTCAAGATTTGACAGCTTGATAATATCATTTACAAGTGTAATCAGTCTGTTTGTTTCTTTTTTTATGTTGCCTGCAAAGTGAACAGAGGTTTCCTGCGGAGTGCTTTCTGCTTCGATTATTTCTGCCGAAGCAAGAATTGCGGTGAGAGGAGTTTTAAGTTCGTGACTTACATTTGCACTGAACTCTCTTCTCAGCATATCACGTTGATGTTTTTCGGTAACATCAAGTAAAACTGCAACTGCACCCTTTATTTTGCCGTCAACATCAACAGGATTGCAGTAAATGTTTAAATATCTGTCACCAAACTTAATTACTTCATTTGTATGAATACCGTCAAGCGCAAGAGTAATATCATCTGTAAATTGTTTGTCAATGTTCAAATCTCTTAAATTTTTATCTTTGATGCTCGTTATATTCAAAAGTTTTACTGCACTTTTATTGTAAGACAGGATTTTACCCTGAGTGTCAACAATTATAAGACCTTCCTTCATATTGCTTGTTATTGTATTGAATTCAGCCTGTGTGCGTTTAAGCTCTTTGATTTGTTCTCTGATAACTCTGTTCTGATGGCTGATTCTGTGCACCAGCGGTTCAATTTCTTCGTAGGTTGAAACAGCCTCAACATTTTCCAGAGCAAGCTCGTTTATCGGCATAACTATTTTTTTAGAAGCAAAAAACGCAATAGAATACGAAAGCACAAGAGCAATAATAATTACAATAGCCAGCGGCTGAAACATATTGAGCAATAAAATCCAGACGGTATACTGGTTTGTTGAAACACGGATTACACTTCCGTCGGAAAGAAGCTTGGCGCAGTACATTGTTTTTTCCGATAAGGTGTCGGAGGTTCTTATGGATTCTCCCGTACCATTTTGAAGCGCTTCTTTAAATTCCTCACGGTTAAGATGATTTTCCATTTTGTCGGCTGTTGCGTCAGAGTCAAACTTGACGGTACCGTCATTGTTTATCCAGGTGATTCTTCCTCTTTCACTTTTTTCGAGTGAATTCAGATAATCTATGCCGTTTAGTTCAACTCCGCAGGAAATGGAGTTAAGTTCCGAGTGCAGTTCATTCATTATTTCTTTGCCGTGAAAGTTATACATAACGCCGAAAATTATCAATATTGTTGCAGTCAGAACAGAAATACAGCCTAAAAATATATTTTTAAATATTTTTCCAGTCATACTATTCTCCAATCTTGTAGCCAAAACCCCGTACAGTTTCAATCATTGCTCCGCATTCGCCCAGTTTGGTTCTCAGTGTGCGGATGTGTACATCAACTGTTCTGTTTTCTCCGTCAAAGTCATAACCCCATATTTTATTAAGAAGTTTTTCTCTTGAGAATACAATTCCTTTGTTTTGCATTAAATGCAATAGGAGCTGATACTCCTTGTAGGTAAGAGTAATATTTTTTCCTGCGGCATTAACGAGGTGCTTTTCAGGATTAACAGAAAGATTGCCGATTTTGATTTCCTTATTGACGGAATTATTCTGCGTACGGCGCAAAAGTGCTTTTATTCTGGAGATTAGTTCCATCATACTGAAAGGTTTTGTCATATAGTCATCTGCACCGCTGTCAAGACCGATAATTTTATCGTATTCGGAATCCTTTGCCGTTACCATAATGGCAGATATTTTTGCTGTTTCAGAATTATTCCTGAGCTTTCGGAGAATTGACAGTCCGTCCTCCTCAGGAAGCATAATATCTAAAAGTACAAGGTCGGGGATTTCTTCGTCCATTGCTTTCCAGAAATCAGAAGGGCGATTAAATCCCTTGACCTCAAAACCGCTGTTTTTGAGGGAATATAATATCGCCTCATTTATACTGTTGTCATCTTCAAGGAAATAAATCAAAAATAACACCTTCTTAATTTGTATGTGTTGAATATGTTATGATTATACCATTAATAAGTTAAATTAAAAGACCTGAAATGTTAAATGTAAGTAAAATTTATTTTGAAAAGGACAGGAGCAGTCGGAATATTTCCGCTGCTCCTGTAGTTTGCTTATTAAATAATCATTCGGAAAATAAAAATTTATTTGTCGTGTGATTCATTAAGAACCTTTCTCATATATTTGGCAATATCTGTGTTGTCAATTAAATCTTCTTTACAAATGCCTGCCGATTGTGCGCCGCTTGCCATAAGCAAAACATCTGTGTTTGTATGCTCTCCTTCTGAAGTAAAGCAACTGTCATTAATATCATCGGCGGTTGCGTTTTCGGGTATTTTTACACCGCCTGTTTCGTGATCGGCTGTTACGATTACAAGCGTTCCCGGATTATCTTGTGCCCAATTAAGGACATAATCAACTGTCTGGTCAAACGACTGCATCTGTTCAAGTGTACCCTGCATATCTTCATCAGCTTCACAAACGTCAATATTGCTTCCTTCAACCATCAGGAAAAATCCCTTGTCATTGTCAAGCAGCTCCAAAGCTTTTGAAGTCATTGTTGTAAGTGTAGGCTTAATAGAAGCTCCTTTCATATTATCATAAGAAAACATTCCCAAAACCTTGCTGTCATCCTTAGTTAAAGCCAACAGAGAGCTTTCATCATTGATATATTTATAACCGTATTCTTCAACGTCAGATTGTGTTCCTTTTGAGGATTTGTAATGTTGCTCGCCGCCGCCGAACATTACGTCTACACCTGTTTTAAGCATATCACGCAAAATTGGACGGTAATTGCCTCTGTATGTATTATGAGCAGCCATACCGGCAGGAGTTGCGTGACTTACATAGTGCCTGTCGACAAGACCTGTTTTCATATCGAGCTTTTTTGCAAATTCGCAGATTGTTTCAAGCGGATTGCCCTCTGCATCAACGCCTATGTACTGATTGTATGTTTTTACACCCGTGCTGATTGCAGTGGCAGAAGCAGCACTGTCGGTAAATTCGGCTTTGCCTTCGGCTACCGATTGGGAATAGGTTGTAACATGAGTCTGGTTTTTAATGCTGCTCATAACAAGCTTGTCGCCCTTTACGATTTCGGAAGCTTTGATAATATTTTCTCCCATACCATCGCCAATCATAAGAATAATATTTTTGACTTCCGAATCCTCGTCAAGATTATATTCTTTATAAGGAACCCAAACAACCTTGTCGGTTTCAAGCTCTTCTGCGACGGTGGTTTCTTCTGCAACTGTAGTCTGTACTTCACTGCTGCTTTTGTCAGTATTATTAGTACAGGCGGCAAAAGACGAAACAATGATTGCTGATAAAAGAATTGACAGTAATTTTTTCAAAGTAAAACCTCATTTCTTGATAATATAAAGATTTTTTTACTTTATAGGGAATTGATTGGTTGTGCTCGGGCATAGAAGTGAGTTTTCATATGGTGCTGTCTGCACGAATAAGTGCAGCCCACCGGCTGCTT
>DKZL01000038.1:0-274 GCA_002493635.1 Ruminococcaceae bacterium UBA7075
AGGTAGCGGGTTCGAGCCCCGTCATCCGCTCCACAGTGCACTTGATGAGCATACGGTTTTTGTCAAGTGCAATTTTTATGTTCTGAATGGTTCATAAAATTTTTAAAACTGCATATTATATACAGTGTGAGAGATACGGCGACATAGCCAAGCGGTAAGGCACGAGTCTGCAAAACTCTGATTCCCCAGTTCGATTCTGGGTGTCGCCTCCACTGAAAGAGCACTTCAAAAGAGGTGCTCTTTAATTCTGAAAAATGTGGGAGCATAGCTCAGC
>DKZL01000038.1:560-898 GCA_002493635.1 Ruminococcaceae bacterium UBA7075
TCGAGCCCTGTTGTTCCCACCATATTTTCAGAAACAGCAAGTTTTTTAAGGCTATGATGTTTTCGTAACATCTCGAACCTGCGAAGGTTTTGGCGTTAAGAAAACAGTCCGGTGGACTGTTTTTAGACAAAAGCGGTGAGGCTGGTACCAAATGCGTAGCATTGGGTCGCCGAGCCATCAAGCGTGAAACGCTTGGTCGAGCCCTGTTGTTCCCACCATATTTTCAGAAATAGCAAGTTTTTTAAGGCTATGATGTTTTCTGTAACATCTCAAACCTACGAAGGTTTTGGCTAAAAATACTTTTATAATTTAATATGCGGATGTAGCTCATCTGGTAG
>DKZL01000038.1:1198-2056 GCA_002493635.1 Ruminococcaceae bacterium UBA7075
TTCGAGCCCCGTCATCCGCTCCATAAATTTAAAAAACAGGTTCGTAAGAGCCTGTTTTTTGATTATATAGCAATCTGTTCGGAATCAGTCGTACAGCAAGCCATGGACATACTCTTTTAAAACGCATACAATATTTGTGCATAGTCTTTACTGTTTGTAGTGGGTATAATCTGTTTAGACAAACATAAGTTGCCCTTTATTTTGAAATATAAATAAACAGAAATTTTGGTATTTTTCAACATAAAATCTGATGTTATTCTGAATAATTTACCAATGGCTTTTCGTTTTTTTCAATGATATAATTACCGATGTGTTTTTTATATTGGTAAGAATGGTTAGAAGAAGTGCGTTTATAAATAAGAAAAGTAAAAAAATAAAAAATGAAAATATCGAATGCCAAAAGTTGTTTTCAGGTATATAAATAATGGGAGTTATACAATGACAGCTTTAAAAAAATTTATAAATAAAAGCAGTATGTTGAATTATAAAAAAGCATTGACAAATAGAAATTTTAGGAATATAATATTATCAATAAAAAAACCTATGAACAAGAATAGTAGCATTTTTTGAAACTTTCAGAGAGTCGGTGGTTGGTGTGAACCGACAGCGGAGGATTGTGTGAATGGACTTGTGAGGGCGGACCGAAAGCAAAATGTATTTTGCAAGTAGTTTCCGACGGAGCTCAACCGTTACAGTGAGAGGCATATGTCAGTATGCTGTTAAGCGGGCGATTATCGTCAATTTGGGTGGTACCGCAGAAGTTGTTTTTTCAGACTTTTGTCCCTTTGTTGGGACAAAAGTCTTTTTTGCTTTATAGGAAATTGCTTGGTTGCACTCGGGCATAGAAGTTAATTTTTA
>DKZL01000038.1:2340-11229 GCA_002493635.1 Ruminococcaceae bacterium UBA7075
AGCCCACCGGCTGCTTTTTTGTTTGTTAAAATTATTACAGTAGTAGTCGGGCATAGAAGTGTATAATTATATGATGCTGTCTGCCCGGATAAATGCAGGCTACTGCCTGCTGAAAGGTTGGTGTGTAAAAATGATTAAGCCGTCATTTGATGAGGTTCTGAGCCTTAAGGAAAAATACAGCGTAATTCCTGTCTGCAAAGAGATTTATGCTGATGTTGTAACTCCTATTACACTGCTCAGAAAAATTGCTCAGAAATCAGACAAATTTTTTCTGCTTGAAAGCATAGAGGGTGGTGAAAAGTGGGGCAGATACTCATATCTCGGGTTTAATCCAAAGTCACGTCTTGCATATAAAAACGGCACGCTTACCGTAACGGGCGAGGGAGCAAGGATTGTAAAAACCGACAAGCCGTATGAGGCTTTGCGTGAGTATCTTGCCGACTACAAAACACCTCGTTTTGATGGACTTCCGCCGTTTACGGGCGGACTTATGGGCTACTACGGCTATGCGATGATTTCGGTTGCAGAGCCTGTATTAAAGCTCAAGAGGGGCGATACCAATGACTTTGATTTGATGATGTTTGACAAGGTAATTGCCTATGACCATTTAAGACAAAAGCTGATTGTCGTTGTGAATATGAAAACATCTGACGCAGAACGTCAGTACGAAAAGGCAAAATCCGATATTCAGGAAATTATCTCTGTAATAACTGACGCTTCACCTTTGCAAAAGCTTGAGAGTGACAAAAATGTTGAATTTTCAAGCTCCTGCACTAAGGAAGAATTTTGTGAAATGGTCGAGAAAGTCAAGGAACATATATTTGACGGCGACATCTTCCAGTGTGTGATTTCAAGAAGATTTGAAGCTGATTACAAAGGTTCGTTGATTAATGCATACAGAATTCTGCGTGTTACAAATCCTTCACCGTATATGGTGTATATGAATATTGAGGGCGAAGAAATTATAAGTACCTCGCCTGAAACCCTCGTAAAGCTTCAGAACGGTGTTCTAAACACATTTCCCATTGCAGGCTCTCGTCCGAGGGGCAAAACAAAGGAAGAGGACGACGCCCTTGAAACAGAGCTTATGCAGGACGAGAAAGAGCTTGCCGAGCACAATATGCTTGTTGACCTCGGCAGAAACGATATAGGCAGAATCTCAAAGTTCGGTTCAGTAAAGGTTACTGAATATCAGAAGGTTCTTCGTTTTTCAAAGATTATGCACATTTGCAGTGAGGTTGAGGGCGAGATAAAGGAAGGTTTGGATGCATTAAGTGCAGTAGAAGCAGTTTTGCCTGCCGGCACGCTGTCCGGCGCACCTAAAATAAGAGCCTGTGAGATTATTGAGAATCTTGAAAAAACTCCCAGAGGTATATACGGAGGCGCACTCGGATACGCTGATTTCAACGGCAACTTATGCACCTGTATTGCAATTAGAATGGCTGTTAAAACGGGTGATAAAGTTTATGTTCAGGCTGGCGCAGGAATTGTAGCCGACAGTGTACCCGAAAATGAATATACGGAAACCTATAACAAGGCTCTTGCTGTTATGAATGCAGTTAAAAATGCAGGGGAGGCTGACAGATTATGATACTTTTTATTGACAATTACGACAGCTTTACCTACAACCTCGTGCAGTTTGTCGGCAGTGTAACTCCCGATGTTCTCGTTGTGAGAAATGATGAAATTACCGTTGATGAAATCAGAAAGCTGAATCCGAGCCGAATAATTCTTTCTCCGGGTCCCGGTTATCCGAAAAATGCAGGCGTTTGCGAGGATGTTATAAGAGAATTAAAGGGTGAATATCCGATTTTAGGTGTATGTCTGGGACATCAGGCGATTTGCGAGGTGTTCGGTGCACAGATTACACACGCTGTCAAGCTGATGCACGGAAAGAAAAGTGATATATATGTTGATACAAACTGCAAAATTTTTGCAGATATGCCAAAGGTTGTTGAAGGTGCAAGGTACCACTCGCTGATTGCAAAGCGTGACACAATTCCACAGGAGCTTGTTGTTATTGCAGAGGACGATATGGGCGAGGTTATGGGCGTTAAGCACATAGATTATGAGATTTATGGGCTGCAATTCCATCCTGAGTCAATTCTAACCTCACACGGTATGCAAATGATAAAAAACTTTATTGAAAGGGATTAATTTATATGATTAAAGATGCAATTATAAGGGTCGCCAAAGGAGATGACCTTACATTTGATGAAGCCGCACAGGTAATGGAGGAGATGATGAGCGGCACAGCCACACAGGCGCAGATTGCAGCTTATCTTACAGCACTTCGTTTTAAAGGCGAAACAATAGACGAAATTACAGCCTGTGCAACGGTAATGCGTGACAAGGCGGTGCACATTAAAAAGAATGCGGATTCCCTTGACATTGTAGGCACAGGCGGCGACGGTACGGGTACATTCAATATTTCAACTACATCGGCTTTTGTTATTTCGGCGGCAGATATTCCTGTTGCAAAACACGGCAACCGTTCAATGTCAAGTAAAAGCGGTGCGTCTGACTGTCTTGAAGCACTTGGCATTAATATTATGATTTCTCCCGAAAAGAATGAGGAAGTGCTCAGAAAAACAGGTATCTGCTTTATGCATGCGCAGAATTATCATTCTGCAATGAAGTATGTTGCACCCGTGAGAAAGGAAATCGGAATCCGCAATGTATTTAACCTTTTAGGTCCTCTTACAAATCCTGCAAGTGCAAATTTACAGGTCACAGGCGTGTATTCCGAAAATCTTGTTGAACCTGTTGCAAGAGTTTTTTCAAATCTCGGCGTAAAGAGGGGTTTTGTCTTCCACGGAAATGACGGTATGGATGAGGTTACCGTAACTGACAAAACAAAGATATGCGAGATTGACAACGGACACTTCAGAACTTATGAAATCACACCTGAGCAATTTGGGTTAGGCACTTATGATATGTCGGAGCTTATGGGGGGCGACGGTGCAGAAAATGCCGAGATTACAAGCGGAATTTTAAGCGGTAAGCTTAAAGGTGCAAAGCGAGACATAGTTGTGTTAAACTCGGCACTCGGTCTGGTTGCAGGCGGCAAGGCAGAGAGCATTGCTCAGGGCGTTAAGCTTGCTCAGAAAATTATAGACAGCGGCAGGGCACTTGCAAAGGTTGAAGAATTTGCCAAGGCTACAAATGAGTGATTTTGAGGTTAAATATGATACTTGAAACGATTGCACAGGCAAACCGTGAGCGGTACGAAAAAATAATGCAGACGGTTTCGCTTGAAGAGATAAAACAAAAAGCCCTTGCAATGGAAATCAACAGTGAATTTCCGTTTGAAAAGGCGCTTTCAAAAGGTGGAATTTCATATATTTGCGAGGTTAAGAAAGCGTCCCCCTCAAAGGGAATAATCGCAGAGGATTTTCCTTATGTACAGATTGCAAAGGAATACGAAAATGCAGGAGCATCTGCAATTTCAGTGCTTACCGAACCGCAGTGGTTTAAGGGCGAAAACAGATTTTTGCAGGAAATTTCGCAGAATGTCAACATTCCTCTTTTGCGCAAAGATTTTACAGTTTGCGAATATCAGATTTACGAGGCAAAGGTAATCGGTGCGTCGGCAGTGCTTTTGATTTGCGCATTGCTTGATACCGATACAATTCGTGAGTGGATTAAGATTTGCGATACTCTCGGCTTATCCGCTCTTGTTGAAGCCCACACAGAGGAAGAGGTGCAATCGGCACTTGACGCAGGTGCAAGGATTATCGGGGTAAACAACCGCAACTTAAAAGACTTTACAGTTGACATCACAACCTGCACCAGACTTCGCTCACTTGTGCCAAAGGATATTCTTTTTGTAGGCGAAAGCGGAATCAAAACAAGCGAGGATATTGAGAATCTAAGAAAAGCAGAAGTAAACGGTGTGCTTATAGGTGAAACACTGATGCGCAGTGATGATAAAAAACAGGCGCTTGCCGAGCTTAACTGCGGAAAATTGTGATTTTGTTGATTAAATAAAAAATTTGTTTTATAATATAAAAGATTTAGATTAAAGGTTTTTATAAGGAGATTTACGAATGTCAAAAGGAAAGTTTGGTATTCACGGCGGTCAGTTTGTTCCCGAAACACTGATGAATGCCGTGAATGAGCTTGAAGAGGCTTACAACAAATATAAGAATGATCCTGAATTTGTTGCAGAGCTTGATAAATTGATGCGTGAATACGCAGGCAGACCGTCACTGCTCTATTATGCGGAAAAAATGACAAATGACTTGGGCGGTGCAAAAATCTATTTAAAGCGTGAGGATTTGAATCATACAGGTGCTCACAAGATTAACAATTGTTTAGGTCAGTGTCTGCTTGCCAAAAAAATGGGCAAAAAGCGTGTTATTGCCGAAACAGGTGCAGGCCAGCACGGCGTTGCAACGGCAACGGTTGCCGCTTTGCTCGGTCTTGAATGTGAGATTTTTATGGGCAAGGAGGATACAATCCGTCAGGCTCTTAATGTTTACAGAATGAAGCTTTTGGGCGCAAAGGTACACGCTGTTGAAACAGGCACAATGACGCTTAAGGACGCTGTAAACGAATGTATGCGTGAGTGGACAAACAGGGTTGAAGACACTCTCTATGTGCTCGGCTCAGTTATGGGACCTCATCCTTTCCCCACTATTGTGCGTGACTTCCAGAGTGTTATCGGCAAGGAAATAAGACAACAGCTAATGGAAAAGGAAGGCAGACTGCCCGACACTGTTATCGCTTGTGTTGGCGGCGGCAGTAACGCAATGGGCGCATTCTATGACTTTATAAATGACGAAAGTGTTGAACTCATAGGCTGCGAGGCGGCAGGATTGGGCGTTGACAATCCAAAGAATGCTGCAACTATTGCAAACGGAACTCTCGGTATTTTTCACGGAATGAAGTCATACTTCTGTCAGAATGAATACGGTCAGATTGCTCCTGTTTATTCAATTTCAGCAGGTCTTGACTATCCGGGAATCGGGCCTGAGCACGCAAATCTCAGTGATACAGGCAGAGCCAAATATGTGCCTGTTACAGATGAGGAAGCAGTGCAGGCATTTGAATATCTTTCAAGGACAGAAGGCGTTATTCCCGCTATCGAAAGCTCGCACGCACTTGCGCATTGTATGAAGATTGCTCCTCAGATGAGCAAGGATAAGATTATTGTTGTCAATCTCTCGGGCAGAGGTGACAAGGATGTTGCAGCGATTGCAAGATACAGAGGGGAGGATATTTATGAATGATATAAAAAAGGCTTTTGAAAACGGTAAAGCGTTTATTCCGTTTGTAACAGCAGGCGACCCGGATCTTGAAACAACCGAAAAGCTCCTCATTGCGATGAGCGAGAATGGTGCAGATATTATTGAGATAGGCATTCCTTTTTCCGACCCTGTTGCAGAGGGCGTTGTAATTCAGGAAGCTGACCTTCGTGCACTTGCGTCAGGCACAACAACGGATAAAATTTTTGATATGGTAAAGCGTATTCGTCCTCAGGTAAAGTGTGCACTTGCCGTAATGACATATATGAATCCAATTTTTGTGTACGGTACAGACAAGTTTATGGCAAAGTGTAAGGAATGCGGCATTTCAGCTGTTATCGTTCCCGACACACCTTTTGAAGAAAAAGCTGAGCTTGCGCCTGATTGTGATGAAAACGGTATTGAGCTTATATCGCTTATAGCCCCCACATCGCACGACAGAATCAAAACTATTGCAAAAGAGGCTCAGGGCTTTGTATACTGCGTTTCCTCTCTCGGTGTTACCGGTGTGCGCAGTGAGATTACAACAGATATTAAAGAAATGATAAGCCTTGTAAAGTCGGTAAACGACATTCCCTGTGCAGTAGGCTTTGGC
This sequence comes from Ruminococcaceae bacterium UBA7075, assembly GCA_002493635.1. Taxonomy (GTDB): domain Bacteria; phylum Bacillota; class Clostridia; order Oscillospirales; family Acutalibacteraceae; genus Ruminococcoides. The sequence continues at coordinate 8,185 of DKZL01000038.1, forward strand.
ATTTCAACTCCCGAGCAGGCAAAGAAAATGTCCGAGAGTGCCGACGGCGTAATCGTCGGTTCTGCAATAGTTAAGCTGGTTGCAGAATACGGCAGAGATTCGGTAGAGCCTGTTTGTGAATATGTTAAGTCAATGAAGGACGCTATAAGATGAGTACGGTTGATGAGCTTCAAAAGGTAATTGATGAAAGCGAAAGAATAGTGTTCTTCGGCGGTGCAGGAGTATCAACCGAAAGCGGAATACCCGACTTCAGAAGCGTGGATGGATTGTACAATCAAAAGTATGACTATCCGCCCGAGGAAATCCTAAGTCATACATTTTTCAAAAATCATACAGAGGAATTTTACCGTTTTTACAGGGATAAAATGCTCTGTCTTGATAAAAAGCCAAACAACGCTCATTTAAAGCTTGCTGAGCTTGAGCGTGCAGGAAAATTAAGCGCAGTAATCACGCAGAACATTGACGGACTTCATCAGGCTGCAGGAAGTAAAACAGTGTATGAACTGCATGGCAGTGTGCTTAGAAATTACTGTATGAAATGTCATAAGTTTCATTCTGCTGAGTTCATAAAGCAAAGCAGCGGAGTGCCTTACTGCGAATGCGGAGGAATTATAAAGCCTGATGTTGTGTTATATGAAGAGGGGCTTGATGATAAAACCGTAAGCGGTGCACTGAACGCAATTCAAAATGCAGAAACAATGATTATTGCAGGCACAAGCCTTACTGTATATCCTGCGGCAGGCTTTGTAAGATATTTCAGCGGCAATAATCTTATTTTGATTAACCGTGACACAACTCCGCTTGATAATTCGGCTGATATGGTGTTTCACGAAAAGGTCGGCGAGCTGCTGTCTAAGATAAAAATTTAGCCAAAAATAAGGCGTATCAAAAACGATACGCCTTTAGTTATGCTGAATTTACTTTGTAATTGCCCGTATTGATTTATTTTCCGCAAGTACGATAAGAGTTTCATCCTTTTCAAAAAAATGTTCGGGTGACGGCATAGGAAAAATAACGCCGTCCTGCTTTGTTGCAAGAATACTTACGTTGTGTTTTTTGCGTATGTCAAGCTGAATGATAGTTTTACCAATCCAGTGATTCGGCACTGCAATTTCATAAATCGCAACATCATCTGTAAGCTCTATATAATCAAAAATATTCTTAGCACCATATTTTACAGCCAAACGCTCTGCGGTTTCTTTTTCTGCATAAACAACATAGTCTGCACCGTTCCTCAGCAAAAGCTTTTTATGCACTGTACGGCACGCTCTGGCTATAATAAACGGTGCGCCCAGATCTTTGAGCAAAACAGTGGTTTCAAGTGCAGCCTGAAAATTTCCGCCAATGGCGACAACACAAATATCAAAGCTGTTTACGCCAAGCGATTTAATAAAGTCCTCGCTTGTTGAGTCGCCGATTTCAATGTTGTTTATTATGTTTACGGCGTTGTCCGCACGAACTTCGCTTATGTCTACCGCCAGAACCGAATTGCCCTCTTCAATAAATTTTTTAGCCATATGTCTGCCAAATCTGCCAAGACCGATTATTAAAACTGATTTCATAATATTTACCTTTTATCCTATCTGAATTTTTTCAAGTGGTTTTTGTGACTGCGGACGGCTTTTGTAGTTAGAAAATGCAAGAAGCATTGTAAGTGAACCGACTCTGCCGAACAGCATCATAAGCATAAGAACGATTGATGAGAGTATTCCAAGCTGAGGGGTAATTCCCGTGGTAAGTCCTACTGTTGCAACTGCCGATGCACTTTCAAAAAGTGCGTTAATAAACGGTACATTTTCGACTGTTGATATAAAGACTGCGCCTGCACTGCCAAGCATAAGGTACATTGCAAATATACAGAGCGCAAGGCTTGAAACATTTTCTTCAAGCCGTCTGCCGAACATTTCAACACTCTTTTTTCGTTTGAATACGCTTATAACGGATGCAAACAAAACTGCAAGCGTAGTTGTTTTCAAACCTCCTGCGGTTGAGCCGGGCGAGCCGCCGACCATCATAAGAAGCACCATAATAAATATTGTTGAGTGCGTAAGCTGTGACAGGTCAACAGTGTTAAATCCTGCTGTTCTTGTGCTTACCGATTGAAACAGTGAATTGCCGATTTGATAGAGTGCAGAATGTTCCTGTGATGATGAATTCGGAAGCTCTGTAAGATACAGCAGAAGTCCCCCTCCGAATATTAAAATTGTACTCGTGATAAGAACTGCTTTTGAGTGCATTCGCAGCATTTTAAATCTGAACCGGTTGTCAATTAAATCCTTCCACACGAAAAATCCCAGACCGCCTATTACGATAAGAGCCGATATTACGATGCATACATAAGGATTTTTATCAAAGGAGGTAAGCGACGAAAATTCACCCCCACTGCCCATAAGGTCAAAGCCTGCGTTGCAGAATGCCGATACACTGTGAAACAGAGCGTACCATAAACCTTTAGCCCCGAATCTCGGAACGAACGCTATTGACAAAAGTACTGCACCCGAAAGTTCAATCAACAGCGTGCCAACTAAGATGAATCGTGTCATTTTGACGATGCCGCCCCTCTGTGGAGCAGATACCGAGCTTTGCATCAGCTCACGGGAAGCAAGCCCGATTTTTTTGTGAGAAAGCGATATGGCTGTAATACAAATAGTCATAAAGCCTATGCCGCCGACCTGTATAAGACCCAGAATAACAGCCTGACCGAACGGCGACCAATAATTATAGGTGTCAACCTTGATTAGTCCCGTAACGCATACAGCTGATGTTGCGGTAAATGACGAAGTCATAAACGGCGTCGGTTGTCCGCTTCGTGATGAAATCGGCAGACACAAAAGAATTGTACCTATGAAAATGAGAATTATAAAGCCGAACAAAATTATTTTTAACGGAGAAATTTTTCTTATTCTTCCAATAACGGGTATATGTAATTTTTCTATGTCCGACACCTCCGAATTTTTCTGAAATAATAAATATTATGATTATCCCTTTTAGTCAGCCTGATTTGTACACGATATTGGTGACAAATTATAGTTTTTTCGGACGCTT
>DKZL01000075.1:0-59279 GCA_002493635.1 Ruminococcaceae bacterium UBA7075
GCAGCCCACCGGCTGCTTTTTTATCCTTAATTTCAATAATATTAAAATATTTTAATTATTATAAAATCGTATAAATAAAACAATCCCGATAAACATTACGCTTATCGGGATTGTTTTATATTTTGTGGAGCTGGTGAACGGACTTGAACCGTCGACCTACTGATTACGAATCAGTTGCGCTACCAACTACGCTACACCAGCAAATAATACTAATTATGTTTAAATCATTAATAACTGAACAAACTAAATTATACAATACTTGATTCAAAAATTCAAGTTATAAATCATAAATTTATTAATTAATTGAAAATAGTGTTAAAATTATACGAAAAATCAGTGAATGTTAAGCACTACTATAGATTATGTTGAAAAAATATATTATACTTATAAATACAAATATAAATTTGTATTGTCAGGAGTGTTTTTTGTGCCAAAAAGAAAATGTAGTGAGATCGACAAGAATGTCGGTCGCAGACTCAAGCAATATCGTGTTGCTTGCGGTCTGACGCAGGAACAGGTTGCGTCTGTACTTAATATTAACAGAACAACCTATACAAAGTATGAAACAGGCGTTTCAGAACCGAGTCATGACTTGCTCGGAAGAATCGTATCACTTTTCGGTACTGATTTTAATTCGGTGCTTGGCGAAAAGGACAGATTCGAGGGCAGCGTATATGACACTAAAATGCCTATGTTCAACCTCACTAAGGACGAGCAGCGTATGGTTGCAGGTTATCGTTCTTTTTCAGCTGAGGAAAAAGCTGAGCTTAATGCAAAGTTTGATGAGATTTTAGCAGAACGTAACAGAAAGCTTCTTGAAAATAATGAGTGATTAACACGCATTACGGTATCATTTGTAAGTTAAATGCGTAAAATTACAAAAAACTCTTTACATTTCAAGCGTTATGTGCTAAAATAAAGCAGTTGACCCGTGTTTCGGAATAAGGATTAAGCCACAATGTGGAATTTCACAGCCTTATCCTGAGCTTTGGGTGACAAATTTCAAAAAAAGGTGGAATAACAATGTTAAAAGAAGAAAAGCAGGCTATCATTGCCGAGTATGCTACTCACGAAGGCGACACAGGTTCTCCTGAGGTTCAGATTGCTCTTCTTACAAAGAGAATCAACGACCTCACAGAGCACCTTAAAACTCACAAGAAGGATCATCACAGCAGACGTGGTCTTCTCAAGATGGTTGGTCAGAGAAGAAGTCTTCTTGCATATCTCACAAAGGTAGATATTGAAAGATACCGTGCTATCATTAAAAGACTTGGTATCCGTAAGTAATTATGCTATGAAACTCAGGGCAAGCGTCAGCTTGCCCTAAATTTCGATTTTAGCGGGATTTTTATTTGCTGTTTTTTAGCGGTAAAACGATAAAATAACTGGTTGTTTTCCTTTTGTTTTACGGTTTTATTGCTAAATCGGCGTATAATCCCGTCTAAAATAAATTATGATATTTTATTTAGAAAGGATTTTATTATGAACAGACTTATGACTTTTGATAAGTACAGAGTATTTGAAACTGAGTTTGCCGGCAGACCATTAAAGGTTGAAACAGGTAAGATGACTCAGCTTGCTAACGGTGCCTGCCTTGTTCACTACGGTGACACTACAGTTCACGTTGCAGTTACTGCATCTCCAAAGCCAAGAGAGGGCGTTGATTTTTTCCCGCTTTCTGTTGATTATGAGGAGAAAATGTATTCAGTAGGCAAAATCCCCGGTGCATATCTTAAGAGAGAGGGCAGACCGTCAGAGCACGCAATTCTTACAAGCCGTGTAATTGACCGTCCGATTCGTCCTCTTTTTGACAAGAGTATGAGAAATGATGTTTCAATCGTTTGTACTGTTATGAGCGTTGACCCTGATTGTCAGCCCGAAATTGTTGCAATGATTGGTGCGTCAATCGCAATCTCAATTTCAGATGTACCTTGGAACGGACCTATTTCAGGTTGTTCTGTTGGTATGATTAACGGCGATTTTATTATAAACCCGACAGAAGAACAGCGTAAAGTTTCAGATATGGCTACAACAGTAGCTTCAACAAGCACAAGAATTGCTATGATTGAAGCAGGCGCAAATATGGTATCTGATGAGGATATGTATAATGCAATTATGGCTGGTCACGAGGCTAATCAGAAGATTATTGAGTTTATCGAGGGTATAAAGGCTGAAATCGGCAAGCCTAAGTTTGAGTTTGCAAGCCTTGAGCCTGACCACGATATGTTTGAGGCTATCAAAGCTTTTGCTGAAGAGGATGTCAAGGCTGCTCTTGATACTGATGATAAGACAGTTCGTGACGAGCGTCTTAAGCCGATTTATGAGGCAGTTCACGAAAAATTTGATGAAATCTATCCTGAGAGCGAAGCTCTCATTGACGAGTGTCTTTACAAGACACAAAAGTTTATTGTCCGCCGTTGGCTTCTTGATGAACAGAAGCGTGTAGACGGCAGAGGTATGGATGATATTCGTCCGCTTGCAAGTGAAGTAGCAGTAATTCCGAGAGTTCACGGTTCAGGTATGTTCACAAGAGGACAGACTCAGGTTCTCACAGTTGCAACACTCGGTCCCGTTTCGGACAAGCAGCTTCTTGACGGTATTGACGGAGAAACTGAGAAGAGATATATCCATCACTATAATTTCCCGAGCTATTCTGTCGGTGAAACAAAGCCGAGCCGTGGTCCTGGCAGAAGAGAAATCGGTCACGGTGCTCTTGCTGAACGTGCACTTGTTCCTGTTATTCCTCCGGTTGAGGAGTTCCCATATGCATTAAGACTTGTTTCAGAAGTTCTTTCTTCAAACGGTTCAACATCACAGGGTTCAATTTGCGGTTCAACACTTGCCCTTATGGACGCAGGTGTTCCGATTAAAGAGCCGGTTGCGGGTATTTCCTGTGGTCTTATCACAGAGGGCGACCGCTGGATGACAATGGTTGATATTCAGGGCCTTGAAGACTTCTTTGGCGATATGGACTTCAAGGTTGCAGGTACTCATACTGGTATCACTGCAATTCAGATGGATTTAAAAATCAGCGGTCTTACACCTGAGATGGTTAAAGAGGCTCTTGAAAAGACACACAAGGCTCGTAACTTTATCCTTGATGAAGTAATGCTCAAGGCCATCGCAGAGCCAAGAGAAGAACTTTCTCCATATGCTCCTAAGATGTTCACAACAACAATTCCTGCTGATAAAATCAGCGAGGTTATCGGCAAGAGCGGTAAGGTTATCAAGGAAATTCAGGCTGAATGTGAAGTTAAGGTTGATATTGAGGAAGACGGCGAATTTGGTAATGTATTCGTATCAGGTTTGGATACTGACAAGTGTAAGCGTGCGCTTGAGATTATTAATACAATCGCTGTTGACCCTGAGCCGGGTGCAATGTACCTTGGTAAGGTAACAAGAATTATGGACTTTGGTGCTTTTGTTGAGATTGCACCGGGCAAGGAAGGTCTTGTTCATGTTTCACAGCTTGACATCAAGCGTACAGAGAATGTAACCGATATTGTTAATGTTGGTGATATTATCCGTGTAATGGTTATGGAAATCGACGACAAGGGCAGACTTAACCTTTCACGCCGTCAGGTTCTTATTGACGTTGACGGTCTTACACCTGAGAATAATCCTGATGAAGAGAGAAATTCTCGTCCTCGCCGTCCAAGAAACAATGACCGCAGAGGTAATTTTAACAGAAACAGAAATAACTAATTTCTAAATTAGAATTATATTCAAAATAAAGACAGGCTTACTTTTGTATGCCTGTCTTTCAATATTTTCTGTTGTATTTTATGATGTATTTATGATAGAATATAGAAGAAAATTAATTTAAAAGGATTTTAAGATATGCAAAACACATTGAAAAAACTTTTTGTTGTTATATTATCAGTTGTAATCTGTATTTTTTCCGTTTCGACAGTCTGTTCCGCATCATCTCCCGACCAATCAATACTGACTGTTGAAGATGATAAGTATGAGCCTTTATACACAGTATCGCCTGAAAACAGCGCATTGTCATCGGATTTTTCTGACTCAGATACATTTTCAAAGAATTATACGCTTTTTTATACTCAGACAACATTTCTTGCTCTGCTTGCAGGCTATCTTATAATTTATAAGGTAAAAGGAATTGACCATTCTCAGAAAATGCACATTCGCAAAAATATTAAGGAAGATTAAATTTCTTTGGAGGAATTATGATTGAAGTTAAATGTTTTGACAGCTTGACTTATGACGAGCGTATGCTCCGTACTTCTGTTTTTATTGAAGAACAAAAATTCAAAGATGAATTTGACGAAATAGACAATGACAGCTTTCATTTGGTTTTATATACTGACGGCAAGGCGGCAGCCTGCGTTCGATTTTTTTATGATAGGAATACTAAAAAATATTATCTCGGCAGACTTTGCGTGCTTAAAGAATACCGAGGCAGGCATATGGGGGAGATGCTTGTGCGTGAAGTTGAAGTACGTGTTAAAAACTTAGGAGGAACTGTTGTTGCTCTTTCCGCACAGGTGCGTGCGAGCGGCTTTTATGAAAAGCTTGGTTACAAAAAAATGGGCGATATATACTACGATGAATATTGCGAGCATATTCATATGGAAAAATCTCTTTAATTTTATCATAATTCTAAATAGTAAATAAAAGGCTGACCTTGTTTAATCAAAGTCAGCCTGAATTTGTTATTTTAATTTCAAAAAACTGTAGGTTTCAGTAATATCATACTATCTGCCCGGGAAAAAGCAGCCCACCGGCTGCTAAATTCTTGCCACGCCTGTTTCTCTTGCAGCCTTTACAACAGCTTCTGCAACTGTTTTGCCGATTCTCTTGTCAAATGCTTCAGGAAGAATGTAGTCAGCATTGAGTTCATCATCACTAACCAGTGATGCAATAGCAAATGAAGCCGCAACCTTCATCTCCTCATTAATATCGCTTGCACGGCAGTCAAGAGCGCCTCTGAAAATGCCGGGGAATGCAAGCACATTGTTAATCTGATTCGGAAAGTCACTTCTGCCTGTTCCAACAACAGCAGCACCTGCTTTTTTAGCAACATCAGGCATAATTTCAGGGGTTGGATTAGCCATAGCAAAAAGTATTGGTTTTTCAGCCATACTCTTAACCATCTCTTCGGTTACACAATTCGGTGCGGAAATACCGAGGAATACATCAGCACCCTTCATAGCGTCGGCAAGTGTGCCTGTAAGGTGAGAGAGGTTTGTAATTTCAGCTAACTCCTGTTTTGCTTTGTTAAGACGTTCATCACCCTTGCAGATAATTCCTTTGCTGTCGCAAAGTGTAATGTCCTTAACACCCATATTTAAAAGGTGCTTTGCAATCGCAATACCTGCTGCACCTGCACCGTTCATTACCACTCTTATATCCTCAAACTTTTTGCCAACGAGCTTTAAAGCGTTAATAAGACCTGCTGCAACGATTACAGCTGTACCGTGCTGGTCGTCGTGGAATATCGGAATATCGCACTTTTCCTTGAGTTTTCTTTCAATCTCAAAGCATCTTGGAGCTGCAATATCTTCAAGATTAATTCCGCCGAATGAACCGCTGATGAGGTAGATTGCATTGACGATTTCGTCAACATCCTTGCTTCTTACGCAAATAGGAAAAGCGTCAACATCGCCGAATTCCTTAAACAAAGCGCATTTGCCCTCCATAACAGGCATACCTGCTTCAGGACCAATATCACCCAGACCAAGAACTGCTGTACCGTCAGTTACAACAGCAACAAGGTTGTTTCTTCTTGTAAGTTCAAAAGATTTATCATAGTCCTTCTGAATTTCAAGGCAAGGCTCTGCAACACCGGGAGTGTATGCAAGCGACAAGTCCTCTGATGATGAAATAGGAACTTTTGAAACAACTTCGATCTTACCGTTCCAGTCATAGTGCTTTTTTAGTGATTCTTCTCTTATATCCATAGTAATACTCCTTTAAAATTTACTTTTTACATTATAACACCAAAGACAAAGCATATCAAGAGTAAAGTCCTTTAAGTTGACACAAAACGACTTTTGGCATATAATATATATGAGAGTGCATTGGGCAGCCGCGAGCAATTTCCGAAAGGAATTGTGCGAGGAAAGTCCGGGCTTCACAGAGCAATAATAACGGCTAACGGCCGCCGGAGGCGACTCCAGGGATAGTGCAACAGAAAATTACCGCCGACTTGTTCGGTAAGGATGGAAAGGTGAGGTAAGAGCTCACCGGAGGCAGGGAGACCTGTCTGCCGTGTAAACCCTATTTGAAGCAACACCGTGGTAGGACATATACGCTTGCTCGGCGTGTCCTTTGGAGGTGGCATTGAGCAGTTTTGGCAACAATCTGCCAAGATAGATGGCTGTCCACGACAGAACCCGGCTTACAGATGCAGTCGAAAAAATGGGCTGTCGCAAATCGAAAGATTTAGCGACAGTCCATTTTGCTCGTTCTACCGCTAAATACAATCAAATTTTTTCCATATTTTAGTGAAAAATATTTCCATTTGTGGTATAATTTATTAAATAGATACATTATGGAGGCAATCAGAATTTTATGGATTATTCAATAACATTATCAGAACAGTTTAATATAAAGCAGGAATATGCTCAGAATATTATCAATTTGCTTGATGAGGGCAATACAATACCATTTATTGCACGTTACCGCAAGGAAATGCACGGCTCAATGGATGACCAGCTTATTCGTGAGTTTGCCGAAAAGCTTGAGTATCTGCGTGGTCTTGATAAGCGCAGAGAAGAAATTAAATCGCTTATTGAAGCACAGGAGAAGCTCACTGATGAAATTGTAAAGGCTATTGACGGCGCACAGACTATGAGCGAGCTTGAGGATATTTACCGTCCATTCCGTCCAAAGCGAAAGACAAGGGCGTCTGTTGCAAAAGAAAAGGGATTGGAACCGCTTGCAGATGCAATTCTGTCGCAAAACCGTTACTTTAATCCTCAAGAGGAAGCGAAGAAATACATTGACAAGGAAAAGGGCGTCAACAGCGTTGATGAAGCTATACAGGGCGCAATGGACATACTTGCCGAGATGGTGTCTGATAATGCTGAGGTTCGCCGCCGTGTGCGCAGCTTTGCACAGAGTCTTGGCTTAGTTGTTTCAGTTGCCGCAGATGCCGATAAAGAAAGCGTTTACACAATTTATTATGACTTTAAGGAGCCTGTCAAGAAGATTGCAGGTCACAGAGTTCTGGCAATTAACAGAGGTGAAAAGGAAGGTTTTCTTAAAGTTTCGGTTGAGCTTGACAGCGAAAAACCGCTTAACTCAATCTACAGAATGATGATTAGGGAGTCAAATCCTCTTTGTACAGATATTATCAAGGCGGCTTGTGATGACGCATATCAGCGTCTGATTTTTCCGTCAATAGAGCGTGAGGTGAGAAATGACCTCACAGAAAATGCATCGGAAAATGCAATGAAGGTGTTTGCCGTAAACCTCAAGCAGCTTTTAATGCAACCGCCTGTAAAGGGCAAGGTCGTTTTAGCTCTTGACCCCGGTTACCGCACAGGCTGCAAGACTGCCGTTGTTGATGATACGGGCAAGGTGCTTGATACCACTGTTTTGTATCCTACACACTCTGAAAAGAAGATTGCAGAGTCAAAGCAAAAGTTGTTGCAGCTTATCAAAAAGCACAATGTTGACATAATATCAATAGGAAACGGCACGGCAAGCAAAGAGACCGAGATGTTTGCAGCTGATGCAATCAAAGAGGCTGACCATAAGGTATATTATATGGTTGTCAGCGAGGCAGGCGCATCGGTTTATTCAGCATCAAAACTCGCTGCAACCGAATTGCCTGACCTTGATTTAACGCTGCGCAGTGCTGTTTCAATTGCTCGCCGTCTGCAAGACCCTCTTGCAGAGCTTGTAAAGATTGAGCCAAAGGCAATCGGTGTAGGACAGTATCAGCATGATATGCCGCAGAAGAAACTCGGTGAAACGCTTGACGGCGTAGTCGAGGACTGTGTAAACTCTGTTGGTGCAGACTTAAACACGGCATCTCCTGCGTTGCTTTCAAGAGTTTCGGGACTTACGAGTGCAGTTTGCAAAAATATTGTAGCCTATCGTGAGGAAAACGGAGCATTTACATCTCGTGCAGAGCTTAAAAAAGTTCCAAAGCTCGGACCAAAGGCGTTTGAGCAGTGCGCAGGCTTTTTGCGCGTGCCTGAAAGCCGAAATCCGCTTGACAATACGGGTGTTCATCCCGAAAGCTACAAGAGCGCAAAAGAACTTTTAACGCTTGTTGAATATTCTGATAAAGAAATAAAAACAGGAAAATTCCCAGATATAGCTGCTCGTGTTCAAAAGGCAGGCACAAAAACTCTTGCCGAAAAATTAGGCATAGGTTTGCCTACACTTGACGATATTGTTAAGGAGCTTTCAAAGCCTGGGCGTGACCCTCGTGATGAGATGCCTGCTCCGATGCTCAGAAGTGATATCCTTGACATCAAGGACTTGAAAGAGGGAATGGAGCTTAAGGGAACAGTCCGCAATGTAATTGACTTTGGTGCATTTGTTGATATCGGCGTTCATCAGGACGGGCTCGTACACATTTCGCAGATTTGCGATAAATATATCAAGCATCCGAGCGAGGTTTTAAAAGTCGGCGATGTTGTGAATGTCAAGATACTATCAGTTGACGCTGACAAGAACAGAATTTCGCTTACAATGAAATTTTAAAATATATATAAATTTAAAGACACGAGTTTTCGGCTCGTGTCTTTTTGTGTAACTATATATTTAATTCATCATTAATTTTAAAAATTCATCTTTGAATTTTTTATCGAGATTATTTAATTTATTGCTGCTTACAATAAAACTTTTGATGGATGGAATTTCAAAATCTATCAACGGAATTTCAATTAACTTACCGCTTTTTAAATCCTGAGTGACTAAATTTTTCGGCAAAAAACTGTAACCGTCACTGTCATAAAGATAAGGGATAATATTTGCACTTCTATCAATTTCAAAAGAAAAGCGATAGTGCTTCGGAAACAAATCCTTAATATATTTGCTTATGCCCTGCAAAGTAAAGTTGCAGTAAAGACAGTTGATTTTAGTCAGCTCGTTAAGTCTGATTCCGTCAATAAATTCAGTGTTTCTTTTATCGGTGACGAGTATCATTTCATCATCGCAATACGGAATGCAATCAACATCAGCCTTATTGTACTGAACGCAGGTAAAGGCAAAGTCAACCACGCCGTCAACAGCCATTTGATTGAGCGACATTGAATGAGAAATCACGACCTTCAAAGCGATGTTAGGATTGTCCTTCACAAATTGATTAAGCTTGTCCTTAAGGTGGCAGTCATATATTGTATTAGTTGAGCCTATGTTAAGCTTAAATCTGTATTTATCTCTTGTATTAATGTCGTCAATAGCAGTTTTTTCAAGATCAGTAATTCTTACTGCATAGTCAAGAAAACGCTTACCCTCTTCGGTAAGGCTGACATTTTTCCTCTCTCTTTCAAAGAGCTTTTTTCCCACTTCTTTTTCAAGTTCAGCAATCCTATTGGTAACGGTAGATTGAGCCACAAAGAGCGACTCAGCAGTTTTAGTAAAATTTTTATATTTTGATAATGCGATAAATGTACGTAAATTTTCCGTGTTCATGGCTATCCTTTATAATCGAAAAAATGAATTAAAATAATCAAAAATATTCGTTTTACAAATTATAACATATGTGTTATAACTTAGTCAAGACAAGCGACTTGTTAAAAAAGTTATAGGAGAAATAGTATGGAAAATATTGGAACACAAACCATAAATACAGAAAGACTTATGTTAAGAAAATTTGATTTTGCAGATGCATTAGATATGCTTGATTTATGGGTTAGCAAGCCTGAAATTCAGCATATGTATTCTGAACCGACCTACAATACCATTGATGAAGTGAACAAGTTACTGGAAAAGTACATACAAAATTACGCCAACAACGATTATTACCGTTGGGCGATTGTGGATAATGACAGTAAGAGGTGTATCGGTCAGATTGCATTTTACCTTGTTAATACGAACAATCATTTTGCGGAAATTGAGTATTGTATCGCAAGTGAATATCAAAATAAAGGTCTTATGACAGAAGCGGTAAAGGCGTTAATCGGATTCGGCTTTGAAATAATCGGACTTCATAAAATTCAGATTTCAACCAAAGAGATTAACGCACCGTCAAAGAGAGTAATCGAAAAAAGCGGTTTTACATATGAGGGTACACTGCGTGACTATTTCTATTATGAAGGCAAGTACATCGACAGACTTTATTACTCAATGCTTATTAGTGAGTATGAAAATTTACGGAGGAGATAAAATGTTCAGTTGGAATTCCAATCAGTATTTAAAATTTAAAAATGAGCGCACACAGCCGTCAATAGACCTTGCTAACAGGATTAACCTTGATAATCCGCAGAGCATTATTGACATAGGCTGCGGACCCGGCAACAGTACTGAGGTGTTGCAGAGAAGATTTCCAAATTCAAAAATTATTGGTATTGACAGTTCTGCTGAAATGATTGCAAAAGCAAAATCACAGCATAATGACCTTGATTTTATCTGTTGCGATGTAAATGATTTGTTTTGCAGGCAAGAAAAATATGATGTTGTGTTTTCAAATGCCTGTATTCAGTGGATACCCAATCATTATGAATTGATTAAAAATCTTATGTCATTACTGAACGATAATGGTGTGCTTGCAGTTCAGATTCCATATAATCAAAATGAGCCTGTTCAAAAAATTATTTCAGAAATCACAAAAAGCAAGAAGTGGGTAGATTGTTTTGAAAATCCAAGAGAAAAATATGTGCTGAATTTCAGCGAATATTATTATGACTTGCTTGCTGATATTTCACACAGCTTTGAAATGTGGCAGACGACATATTTTCATAAAATGAAATCATATGAAAGTATGTTGGAGTGGTACAGAGGTACCGGCTTGAGACCGTATCTTGAGGAACTCAATGAAGCTCAAAAAGCTGATTTTGAAAGTGAATTTCTCAATAGAGTTATGCAGGAATATCCTGCTCAGGCAAACGGCGATATTATCTTTAAATTTCCGAGATTGTTTTTTACGGCGGTAAAATGACGATAAGGACAGATATTAAAAAAGTGTCCCCGAAATCCTTTATAAAGGATTTCGGGGCGAAGTTTTATTATTTAACTAACAGATTTTACTTTGTAATCGTCACTTTTAATTTTATCTTTAAACACATTAAAATCATTATTTTTTATTAACTCTTCTTTTTGCACTTTTGTAAGTCTTTTTATTTGATATTCAAGGCGTGACGCAGAAATCCTGTCTTTACTTTGCCATACAGCTTCAATTTTTATTGCCTTGTGAGTTCGTGTGTATTTTGCAGATTTTTCGTTTTGTGAAAGGTGTTCTTCAAACCGTCTTTTAACATCTGTCGTAATTCCCGTATAAAGCGAATCATCAGTACATCTGATTATATAAGTATAGTACATTAATCATCATTGTCCTTTTGAAGTATAATTGCCTATAAAATAATTTTAACTGAACTTATAACATATGTCAATAATCGAAATTTGTGGTAAATCAGTTGATGATAAGCTTATTGAACGCTATAATTAAAATAATTATAATTTTTTGTAGCTTTTTTGGTATTTTAATGGTGTTATAGATGAAAGGGGAGGTGTCAATGAACATTCAGGGTACTTTGTCTGACGAAAGCATTGAAAGCATCATCGGACACTATTCACAAATGGTTTACCGGCTTGCTTTTGCACGGGTAGGAAATAAATATGATGCCGACGAGGTGTTTCAGGAGGTATTTTTGCGGTATGTGCGCAAAAATCCTAAATTCAATGATGAAGAGCACCGCAAGGCTTGGCTGATAAAGGTGACAGTCAACTGCTCCAAAACTCTTATGTCGTCTATGTGGTACAGCAAAACGCAGGAGCTTGACGAAGCATTGGCTATTGAAGATGAAAATGATATTAATCTGTATTATGAACTGCAAAAACTGCCTGCAAAGTACAGGGAGGTTATTCATCTGTTCTATTATGAAGATATGTCGGTTGAGCAGATTTCAAATTTACTTGGAAGAAAATGTTCAACCGTTCGGACACAGCTAACCCGTGCCCGTGCAATGCTAAAAGATTATATGAAGGAGGAAGACTATGTTTAGGGATAATTACAGTAATCTGTATAATCAAATTCGTCCGAGCGAAGAGCTTATAAACACCACACTTGAACGCACACAGAAGATAGAAAAATCAAAAAGGAGAGTAATATACAGACATCGAAAACTGCTTATTGTGGCTGCAATAATATGTTTATGTGCAGTTTTGACGGTTACCCCGGTATTTGCCGCAGCTAATGATTTTGTGTACACTGTTATGTATCAGATTTCACCGCAAATGGCGCAGTTTTTTACTCCGGTACAAAAAAGTTGCGAGAGCAATGGGGTTGAGATGAGCGTGCTTGCGTGTTATATTCACGATGATACAGCAGAAATTTATGTTTCTATGCGTGATACGGGGGCAAATGTTGTTGACGAAAAACTTGACTTGTTTGACAGCTATTCCATTAATACACCGTTTGACAGCAGTGCGCATTGTCAAAGAGTTGATTATGATGAAAGCAGTAGGACAGCAACATTTTTGATTACTATTTCACAGTGGGGAGAGCAGGAGATTGTCGGCGATAAGCTGACATTTACTGTAAGGTCGCTTCTTTACGGTAAAAATGAGTATGAAGACTATGTTGTGCCTATTGATTTGTCAAAGATTGATAAATCTCCGAAAACACAAAAGCAGTATGTACAGCTTGAAAATATTACAGATGCTGCGATGGAAATGCTGGCGGAGCAGGATACTTATAAGGATGCAACCGATTTCGGGAAAATGAGTTTCAGCGGTATAGGCTATGTTGACAGTTGTCTGCACATTCAGATGAAGTATGAAGATTATGCTGAGAATGATAACCATTGTAGGATATATCTACATGACAAAAATGGCGAGTTCCCAAGCAATACAGATGATGATTTGCTCGATGGATATACCGCACACGGACTTTATGAATTCACCGATTTATATACCGAGTATAGTGTTACCTGGTATGACGGAAATGTAAGGTATGATGAAACCGTGATTGAACCGAATAGCAATTACAGTTTTGAAGAATTTGTCAATGAAATTTCAAATTATGAAATTGTAGGCGATTTCTACACAACAAATGACGCATATCACGGCAACTGGAAAATTACATTTCCAATTGAAAATATGAATACAGACGAGATTACAGATAAATCAGAACCGATAACAGAACCTGAAACTGAACCTGAGTTTGAACTAAAAACTCTTGACCTTGTTTCAAAAGAAGACTATATCAATAAAATGCTGAATTCGATTGACTTTTATAACGAGGTCAGTGGAAAAATCGAGACTAATATGAATAACGGTGATATAGATAATATTGAATATATCCTGAACTTTAATGACGGCAAAGCCTATGAGCACGAAATCGGTAATAATTATGATAATGAAACATATGTTCAGTACGGTCTGAAATTCAATTTTGATAATATAAACAAAACACAAAATAAGAGCATAATAATTGAAAAGCTAAAATCAGATGAAAATTATGCAGACCATTTTAATTCGGATTTTCAGACCAATTACGGAGCAGATTATGTTTATGACAAAGATTTTACGGGTATTAATTCTTCGGCAGGATTGAGCATTTATCCAAGACAGCTTGTGAATGACTTGATGTATGATTTTAATTTGTGGGAGATAGGTGATAGGATAACATATTCAGGCAGAGATTGTCAGATTATAAAAGGTAATATACCTTCTGAGTTTCAGTATTCATTTGGCAACGCCGAAACCTTTAAGTTGATAATGGACAGAGAAACGGGCATAATGCTTGACCTTGAGTGTTACACCCCAAACGGTATTGTAACATCATACACCCATACAACAAATATCAGTTTTGATAATGTTGAAGTAAAAGATTTTGACAGAGAAAAATATGCTCAATACAAATTAAAGTAAAGAACAGGCGAGAGGTTAAATTACTTCTCGCCTGACTTTATATAAATTATTAAAAAATATTGTCCGTAACACTTGGTAAATCCGAAAATTCTTTAATAGAATATTTATAGTTTTCTGCATTGCCAAAACCGTACTCGGCAAATATAAACTCTGTTCCTGCAAATTTTGCAGCGTCAAAGTCACTTTGTGTATCTCCCACATATACAGCCTTGTCTACATTGTTGCGTTCCATAATTAACTTTATGTTCTCACCCTTGGTTTTGCCTGTTCTGCCTGCAAACTCAATGTCATCGAACACTTCACATAAATTATAGTGTTTCAGAAAAGCCTGAATGTAACCGTCCTGACAATTACTGACAATCAGAAGAGTGTATTTTTCCTTGAGTTTTTTCAGAGTATCAATAAGCTCAGGATATATAACAGCGCCGTTTTTCTCAAGAAATTTGCACTCAGTCTTGCAGCATTCGCCGAGAATTTCAAGACTTCTTTTGATGTCAAGCTCAGGCAATGAAAGCCTTGCGATTTGCTCAAGCGTTTTGCCCATATAGCTGTCCATTTCAGATTTGCTGATTTGTTTTGAGGATTCACTCGAATATTTTTGCAAGACCTCATTCCAAACAGGAAGTATTGCTGCGGTTGTGTCCCACATTGTACCGTCCATATCAAAAATTATTGCATTTTTGTTCACATTTTCACCTCAGAATTTTGAAAGCTCTTTTTCAAATTTACAAATCCAATCGGGTCTGTAACCATTTGTAAAATAAAATTTGTTGTTTCTTATTTCTGCAACCTTTATAAATCCATTTTCGTTATCATAAAAAATCACATTGTCACATAGTGAAGCTGCTTTTTTCAGCGCCTCAAGTCTATTATCACACATACAATCAATCCTCTAATATATCAAAATTATTGTATTCTCCGATGTCGCACTGTTCAATTATGTGACAGCCAAGACGTGTAGAAAGTGGTGCAAGTTGCATATAGTCGCCGTAAAGGAAGGTGAGGTATTCGACATATCGTTTTGGTACAGGCAGTTTATATCCTTCAAAGTCAGCATATATAACTTCATCAAGCAGTCTGGCTGGGAACACACCGTTATAAATATTTCTGCCCATTCCGTCATAAAGGTATTTTGCATTTTTTTTGCCCTTAAAAAATGTTAGAGTCTTCTTCTCAAGCCACATACTGAAACGAATGGGGGAGAGCTTTTTGCAAAAGTCGGTAACTGCACTTTGCAGCTTACTTCCGTTTTCAGCTTTACGGTTGTTCCATTTGTTGAAAACTAAAGCTCTTGTAAACAGTGTCATTGCTATATGGAGTTTCTGCCCTAACTTTGAATTTGCTGTTTTATCGTGACAAAATATATCAATCGCAAGTCCGTTGTGCATACCTTTGTGGGTTTTTGCAAAGCCTGTTGCAAAGGTAGTGTTATCAATTCTGCACTTTGCAAACTCATAAAAGCAGTGCTTGTCTGTGTTGCTGTCCTGAAAGCTCATACCGTTCGGAAGCTCCGAGGGCGCAACCTTACAGAACTTGTCATAATCTTCCCTCAGCATCATAAGGTCGGAGTCATCATCCCACGGAATAAATCCATTGTGTCTGATTGCACCGAGAAGTGTTCCGCCACCGAGAAAATATTTTATATTGTGTTTTTTACAGATGCGGTCAATTTCAAGCAGAGATGCCAGTTGAACGCTCTGAATCGCAGTGAGCCTGCCTTGATGCGAATTTGAAAGCCGCATAGTACGTTCACTCTTCATATATGACATAACGCAAAGCTCAAGTGCGGTTTCAAGATTAATCTGAAATTCAAAGCCCTGTGACTTTATTTTGTCGCAATTGATTGCACAACCGTCTATTTCTTTGTATTCGCCCCAAAGCAGTTTGCATTTGTTGCCGTAAATTCCGTTGAGTACGGCGGCTGCGGCAGATATAGAAACTGTAGAATTATTACCGCAAATATTATATACATTTTTATTTTTAAGCTTAGTCATAGCAAAGACAACGGAGTTTAAAACGTCGTGTATGCTTATAAAAGAATACTTTTTTCGTGAAGGGTTTATTAAACAATCCAAATCATCTGCAAGATGTTTAAATTCAGTGTCAAGAGGGGTTTTTATGGCGCTTTTTGCACCTAAGATTATTCCGGTGCGAAGAGTTATAAGTTCAAATTCCCCCTGTTTGCTGTGAGAATTCCAAAGATTTTCTATAACTCTTTCGGTTTGTTCTGTAAGATTATGTGCAGAACATATTTCTGTATTTGCATATTCACCCTCGGAATATATTCGATTTGGCACAGTATTTCCGTAGATTCTGCTGTCATTTATAATAATTGTTTTTGCCTTTGATTTTTCAGCGACTTTTGCAAGTTCGCCTATTTCATTAACTGTACTTTTGAAAGTATTAATTTCATTGTTGCTGTATTCGTTGCAGATTCCTGTATAGATAATATAATCAATAGCAGATAATTCGTTAAAAGAATCATAACTGATACAATCAAAATTGTTGCACTCGGATGCCTTGTTGTATATTACACCGTCAGTATTGCATAGAATGATTTTTGAGTTGAGTTTTTTGTTTTCATTCTGATACAAAAGTGCATAACAGATACAGCGGGCAAGATTTTTTCCGCATATCAATATAGTTTTATTTTTTAGCTTATTAATCTGATTTTCATCACTATACGGCATTGAAGACCAGTCAAGCTCAAAATCGTTGAGAATTTCTTTAATTAGCATACATTTATTCCTTATATAACAAACGCCGCCGCAAACGATACTGCTTGCAAAGCGGCGTTGAATTATTTTTTCTTTTTTGCTTTATCTGCGGCTTTTGCTTCTTCGTAAACTTTCAGAGTTTCTTCTGTCGGTCCGTCAAAAATAATAGAACCTTTTTTGAGATAAATCGAGCGTTCGCACATTTCCTTAACAGAGCTTGCGTTGTGACTTACATAAAGTACAGTAACGCCGGTTTTGATAATCTCTTTAATTTTATTTTTGCATTTTTTCTTGAAGGTCGCATCACCAACTGAAAGTGCCTCATCAACAACGAGAATATCCGGTTCAATATTAACATTAATTGCAAATCCCAAACGCATTTTCATACCGCTTGAATATGTGCGGACGGGTTGGTCAATATAATCACCAAGTTCTGCGAAATCAATTATTTTTTCCTCAATAGTCTTAATGTAGCTGTCTTTAAGACCAAGAATATAGCCTTTGAGGTATATGTTTTCTCTGCCTGTCATCTGCATAGAAAAACCGGCAGTAAGCTCAAGCAGAGCCGCAACCTGACCGTTGACAACTATATCACCTTCATCAGGAAAAGCAACTCCTGTAATCATTTTGAGTAGTGTTGATTTTCCTGCACCGTTGTCGCCGACAATGCCGACAGCTTCGCCTCTGTTAATTGAGAAAGACACATTGTTAAGCGCTTTGTTAGTTTTGGGATTTTTCGGCTTAATGAAAAGAGCCTTGAATCTTGCTTGATCGTTTTTGTAAAGAATGTAGGTTTTACTTACATTTTTAAAGGTAATAATCGGTTCAGCCATAAAATTACCTCCCATTAAAGTACATCAGGAAGTTTCTTCCTGAGTCTGTTATAGTTGAAAATTCCAAGTGCAAAAATCACAACAAACTCAGCCAGAAAGATTACAAGCTCGGTTTTGTAAGTGAAAAATGCTCTGTTATAAAGAAAACAGTTTCTGTATCCGTTTACAAAGAAGTTGATAGGATTAAAGAGCATAACTGTTTTGAGTGGTTCCTCAAATCCGTAAGTATCATACATAATACCTGAAAGCCAGAAAATACCCGACATAATAGATACTATAAGGCTTTCAAAATCCTTGCTGAACGCTGACATTGGTGCTGTTGACCAAGATAGAGCAAGGAAGAAAATATACATTAACGGGCAGTAAAGGAAAAACTGAAGATTATATATGCTTGGGCCGACCGTAAAGCATACATATATATACATTACAATCGCAAGCATAACATGAACAAAAAGCCTTGAAAGTGAAGTGTAAGTCAGAATAGTTGATACGGGAAATTTTACTTTTGTTATAAATTGCCTGTTTACGCTTAAAGTTTTTGCACCTTGGGTTATACTGTCCTGAATGAAAAACCAAGGAATGATACCGACAAACATAAATGTAAAAAAGTCAATAGTAAAAGGATCCGGACCTCCGAGATTTATGTCAAGATTTCTTAACTGCTTGATACCGCAGGAAAAAGCAAACCAGTAAACAAATATTGTAAAAGCAGGTTTGACAAATGCCCACAACGGACCAATTACTGCGCCTTTATAGGTTTTAATTAGCTCGTCCTTGGCAAGAAGTAAAATTTGCTTGCCAAAGCCCTTGTGCTCTTTTAAAATAGAAAACAAACTGATACATCCTATCTTTTTAAATTTGCTGAAAGCAGTTTATATGATGAACTTTTAATATTTTTTATTTTCAGCATAACATTATATGGTTGCTAAATTGTATATTTTTTCTTCTTAAAATATATCAACTTATATTATATTACATTTTCACAATTTGTCAATCAAAACGGGGATATATTTCTTAATGATAGTGCGAAATATCGGGGGGACTTAGAAAATCTGTAGCCCAAATATGAGTATAAAAATAAAATGATGAATGATGTTGATTTTAGCTGTAATTTAAAGTATAATGGAGTAAAATATTTCAAGTACTTAGGGGAGATAAAAAATGAAAGTTCAAATTTCGGATGCTGTTAAATACATAGGCGTTGATGACAAAACTATTGACCTTTTTGAAAGTCAGTATATTGTTCCGAATGGCATTTCATACAATTCATATGTTATTATGGACGAAAAGATTGCCGTTATGGATACGGTTGATAAGAGAAAAACTGATGAATGGTTTGCTAATCTTGAAGAAGCTCTTGATGGCAGAACTCCTGATTACCTTATAATCCATCATCTTGAGCCCGACCACGCATCAAATATTAAGGCACTCGCAGATAAGTATCCTTCAATGAAGCTTGTCGGCAATGCAAAAACTTTTAGTATGATGCCACAGTATTTTGAAACTCTTGACCTTACGGACAGAACTTTAACTGTTAAAGAGGGAGATGAACTTGAGCTTGGTTCACATACTTTAAAATTTTTTATGGCTCCTATGGTTCATTGGCCTGAGGTTATGGTTTCATATGAAAATACAGAGAAGATTTTATTCTCAGCAGACGGGTTTGGAAAATTCGGTGCGCTTGATACTGATGAAGATTGGGCTTGTGAAGCAAGACGTTATTATTTTAACATATGCGGCAAATACGGCGCACAGGTTCAGGCACTTCTAAAAAAGGCGGCTGCTCTTGATATTAAGACAATTTGTCCGCTTCACGGTCCGATTCTGTCAGAAAACCTTGAATATTATATTAATCTTTACAATACCTGGAGCAAATATGAGCCTGAAACAGACGGAGTTTTCATAGCATATTGCTCAATTCATGGAAATACTAAAGTAGCAGCCAAGAAGCTATTTGATATTCTTCAGTCAAAGACTGACAAGAAAATTTCGATTGCAGATCTTGCAAGAGAGGATATGGCAGAGTGTATAGAAGATGCTTTCCGTTATTCAAAGATGATTGTTGCTGCTCCGTCATATGACGCAGATGTTTTCCCTGTTATGAATGACTTTTTGCACCATCTTAAAATGAAAGGCTACAAGAATAGAAAAGTCGGAATAATTGAGAATGGTTCCTGGGCACCGACTGCTGCAAGGGTTATGAACGGTTATTTTGAGAGTATGAAGGACATTACTGTCGCTCCTACAAAGGTAACTATTCGTGCGTCACTTAAAGACAGTGATACTGCGGCTCTTGAACAGCTTGCAGATGAAATTCTCGCATAATCTATTTATAATGGCTTACAGTGTAATTGCTGTAAGCCTTTTATTTTCAGAAAACTGCTCGGTAACAGTTGATGTGCCGGCAGATACTTAACCAGTTATATGAGATAAAAAAGCAGGTATTTGACTTTTGGTTCGGATAATCAAAGTACGCCGTCAATTTTTACGGAAAAATCAAATTTTGTAATAAGTACATAAAAATTTGACTCTTTATTCTATATGTGGAATTGTTGTTTGTTGCAAATGCAATGGAATTATAGCTTAGAAAGATGTAAAATATTTACAGACAAAACAAGTTATGAGAGGAAAATGCTGTTTACAGTATGAAATGGGCATACTTGTTTAGTGTTTTTTGAAGTTTTGAAATTAATTGTGACGTGGTTCGTTTAATACCTTTAATTGTTTTTGTATTATTTGATATATTCCTTCTATAACCCAATATACCCCGAGAATGGCTGAAGTTTTTCTTCAGCCATTTTCGTATAAAAAACATTAAAACAAAGCTTGGTATTTCTACAGTTATAATATTGTTATCAAGCTGTTTGTTTTAGTAAGTGTGTCGCACCGTTTCCAAGCAGTTTATTATAAAGCAAAAAATGTCGTATTATGACGTCAATCAGTTTAGTTATTTTGCCTATGACAAAATTTTTTGATTTATGTTACAATATATATAATGAATAAGCGAAATATGAGTGAATTTTATAAGAGGTGCAGATTAATGTATAATGTTGACGAAGTCGTTCTGTACGGCTCGAACGGTGTGTGTAAAATAAAGGAGATTTCAAAGCAAAAGCTTGCCGGAACTGTAATGGAGTATTATGTTCTTAAACCGTTATTTTCACAGATTTCCACTCTTTTTATCCCGACAAACAACGAAGCTCTTGTATCAAAAATGAGGCATATTCTGTCTGAGAAAGCAATAAGGGACATTCTTGATAATTTGTCAGTAACACCTGAGTGGATTGATGGTAAAAACGAGCGTTTTGACTTTTGCAAAGAAACTATTGCAAGCGGCGATTTTGAAGCTATTGTAAATCTGATTCGTATGCTGCATTTTCACGAAAAGGAGCAAAACAGCAAAGGCAGGCATCTTCATATTTCTGACGAGCGTTTTCTCAGAGAAGCTGAAAAAATGGCTTGTGACGAGATTGAATACGCACTCAATATTGAGCGCAGTGAAATTATGCCTATGCTTTTAAAATAAATACAAGACTTATTTTTTCTGTTAAATTGTTAGATGTTTTATTTTAATAATTCAAAAAAGGAGCCGTGCTTTTTCAAAGCGTCAGCTCCTTTTTGCTTTATAAAAATTACTCGAAGAAATACAGTCTACATATTTTCAGGATAAATATCTGCAACCTCGTTAATAGCTATATATGCCTTTGGATCGACTTCGTGAACTATTCTTTTCATTTTTCCGACCTGAAATCTGTTTAAAACAAAATAAATCATAGTTTTTTTAGCATCAGAATAATAGCCCTTAGCATTAATGATGGTTATACCATTCTCAAAGGTTTCAGAAAGCTCTTTGCATACATTGTCCGGCTTAGTTGTAATAATAAATGCAGCTTTTGACCTGTCAAATCCCTCAACTATAAAGTCAACAGTTTTAAGTGCGGCAGCATAAGTGACTATTGAATAAAGCGGTAAAATCCAGCTGCCTATAACAATACCGCAAATTATGTATAAAAGTACATTGTAAATCATAACAAATGTGCCGATACTTAAACTAAGCTTTTTTGCAAACATAACGGCAATAATATCAATTCCGTCAATTGCTCCGCCAAATCGTATAGCCAGACCGCTGCCGCAGCCGGATATTATCCCGCCGAACAGTGCACACAAAAATAAATCACTTCCTGCAAGAGGTGACACAAAGTTTACATCAATCGGCAAAATATCTGCAATAAGCCAGGATGTGAATGAGTAAATCACTACTGTATAAATTGAATAAACCGTAAATTTTTTTCCTTCCCGTTTTAATCCAAAAAGAAAAATCGGAATATTCAGTAAAATCAAAATCAGTGAAAGACTGCACCATTTAGGAGTTATCTGCGATATAAGCATTGATGTGCCCGAAATTCCGCTGTCATACAGTTTTACCGGAGACAAGAATACAATAACGCCAAAAGCGTTTATAATACCGGCAACAGTCAAAAAGATAAAATTTGTAAGTTTGAAGTTTTTAAAATTCTCAATGAATTCTCTGAATCTTGTCAATAGCACTTCTCCTGCCTATAATTTATTTCCTATCCAATTTATTACATACAAATTATTTAATTTCAATATCATCAACAGTCTATAAAGAATTATTAAGGCAGCTTGAAAAAAACGACCACAGAATGTTGCCTGACATATAGAAAATGAACTGAGGCATACCGTCAGTTGAAATATTTGCAATCAAACCGAATACTATTGTAAACACAAAGGTTGAAAGAAACGGTTTGATAACAATCCACAGAGGTCCGAGGATTGTCTGTTTGTATGTATTTTTAAAATCTTTTTTGACAAACAGCTTTACAAGGTCACGGTACTTCCAGATTTCATATAAATTCAGTCTCAAAAGTCTGCGCTTTGAGCGAACCGTGGTAACGGTGTTGTCCTGCATATTATCACCCCGTTCAGCATTCAAATGTTTGATGCAATATAAACAAACTGAATAAACGGCAGAGCCGTACTTATAATAAAAATTTTATCATATTAAATTTTGTGTGTCAAATAAGGTTGATTTGTAAAAAGAAAGATGATACAATATTTATAATATTTTTGAAACGAGGAATAATAAAATGAAAACTACTTTGAAGAAAATTTCAGCAAAAGCAGTTTTGCTGCTTTGCATTATGTCGGTTATGTCATTCAGCTTTGTTCTTACAGGATGCGGTGACGATAAGCCTGCGGCTAAGGAAAATTCTGCAACAGAAGCAAGTTCAAAGATTTCAACTGACGATGTTGCAAATCTCGGTAATACTGCGGTAATTGATGTTAAGGACTACGGAAAAATTACTGTAGAATTAAAGCCTGATATTGCACCGATTACTGTTGGCAATTTTAAAAAGCTTGTAAGCGAGCATTTCTATGACGGTCTTACTTTCCACAGAATTATGGAAGGATTTATGATTCAGGGCGGTGATCCTCTTGGCAACGGTACAGGTGGCAGCGATGAAACAATCGTAGGTGAATTTTCACAAAACGGCTTTGAAAATACCCTTTCACACACAAGAGGAGTCATTTCAATGGCTCGCTCAAACGATCCCAACAGTGCAAGTTCACAGTTCTTTATTGTTCATGAGGACAGTACCTTCCTTGACGGACAGTATGCTTCATTTGGCGTTGTAACAGACGGTATGGATGTTGTTGATAAAATTGCAAAGGATGCAAAGCCAACGGATAACCACGGTACAATTACTGCAAGTGAGCAGCCGGTAATTAATTCAATAACACTTGAATAATGAAAATTTTAGTTGATGCAGATGCTTGTCCCGTTGTTAGGATAATTGAGAAAATTGCAAAGAAATATAATGTTGGTGTTACACTTTTGTGTGACACCAATCATATTTTACATAGTGATTACAGCAACGTCAGATTTATAGGTGCAGGTGCAGATGCGGTTGATTATGCTCTTGTAAATCTTATTGATAAAGGTGATGTTGTCATTACACAGGATTACGGAGTAGCCGCAATGGCACTTTCAAAAGGCGGTAACTGCATTCATCATTCGGGAAGAATTTTTACCGATGATAACATCGGTGGTTTGCTTATGGACAGACATCTGTCAAAAAAAGCGAGAATGTCAAAATCTAAGCATCATATAAAAGGCCCTAAAAAGCGAACACGTAATGATGATGAATGCTTTGAAGAGTCTTTTGAAAAGTTGATAACAGAGCTTTTAAAATAATCTCCTGAATACATCAGCATTCATTTTTATATGCATCTCCAAAAGTTTGCGACTTTTGGAGATGCATATTTTTACTTTATAGGAAATTGCTCGTAAACAGTCGGGCACAGAAGTGAGTATTTATATGGTGCTGTCTGCCCGGGCAGGTGCAGCCCACCGGCTGCTTTTTGTGAGTAAGTTATAATTTTATCAAATATAAGCTATTAAAGTTTATGCTTTTACTTGGATAACCTGACCGGGATAAATTATATTAGGATTTGAAATTCCGTTCAGACGTGTAAGCTCCGCAACAGTTGAACCGTACATTTGTGCAATGCTCCATAATGTTTCACCCGGACGTGTAATGTGGTAGTTAGCCATGTTAGAACCTGCCGGAATGGTAAGCTCCTGACCCGGATAAATCATAGCAGGATTTTGAATGTTGTTATATTGAAGAATATCAGCAACAGTTGTTTGGAAGAATTGTGCAATGCCAAACAAAGTGTTGCCTTCTCTGACTGTATATTTAATTAATTCCATATTTTCCTCCTTAAACTAAAGACATTTCTGTATGTCCGTCAGTATTATAATATGAAGCTGTGCTATTATTGACACTTAATGAATATTCTGAAAGCTTGCAGGAACAATAAATTCGGAGGTATTATTATGAAAATTTGTATAGAAAAAATTTTAGGAAGAGAGATAATCGACTCACGAGGTAATCCGACAGTTGAGGCAGAAGTTGAGTTGTCAAACGGTATATGCGCAAAAGCTGCTGTTCCGTCAGGTGCGTCAACAGGTGCTTTTGAGGTAGTAGAGCTCAGAGATAATGACAGCTCACGTTATGGCGGTAAGGGAGTTAAAAATGCAGTTCAGAACATCAATAAGATTATTTCGCCTAAGCTTTGTGAAATGTCGCCTTTTGACCAATGTGCGATAGATTACGCAATGATTCAGCTCGACGGCACAAGCAATAAATCAAAGCTTGGTGCAAATGCAATTCTTGCTGTGTCACTTGCGTGTGCAAAGGCGGCAGCTAAGTGCCTGAATTTGCCGCTCTACAGATATTTAGGCGGAATTTATGCAGTTAAACTTCCTGTTCCTATGATGAATATTCTCAACGGAGGAGCACATGCTTCTAATAATATTGATATACAGGAATTTATGATTATGCCTGTCGGTGCATGCTGCTTTTCAGAGGGATTGCGTCAGTGCTGTGAAATTTATCATACATTAGGTAAAATTCTCAAACAGAATAATTATTCTGTCGGCGTCGGCGACGAGGGCGGTTACGCTCCTAATCTTGCGAGTGATGAAGAGGCGATAGAGCTGATTATATCTGCAATCAGGGAAGCAGGATATACAACTGACAGCATAAAAATCGCCCTTGATGCAGCTTCTTCAGAATGGTACGATGACGGAATATACCATCTTCCTAAACGTAATATAAAAATGAGAAGCAGTGAGTTGATTGATTATTTTACAGAGCTTACGGATAAATATCCTATTATTTCCTTAGAAGATCCTCTGTCGGAATATGATTGGGACGGATGGCAGAGAATTACAAACCGACTCGGCAGTTCTGTAAATCTTGTCGGTGATGATTTGTTTGTTACTAATACAGAGCGGTTAAAAAAAGGAATTTCAATGCAGGCAGGAAATGCAATTTTGATAAAAATCAACCAGATAGGTACGCTTACAGAAACTATGGATGCAGTCACAACTGCTCAAAAGGCAGGTTTTGATACAATAATTTCTCATCGCAGCGGAGAAACCGAGGATACTACAATTTCAGATATTGCGGTCGCTGTAAATTCCGGACAAATTAAAACGGGTGCCCCTAATCGTACCGACAGAGTATGCAAGTATAACAGGTTATTGAGAATTGAAGGTTCTCTTGCAGGCTCAGCTCAATACGGCATTAATTGATTGTTTAAAAATCTGATAAATATTCCCTGACTAATTGATTTAGTTAGGGAATTATTTGCAATTTATGGTAAAGAGTAATAAATGAGTAAAATAAAATTCGTTATATTGCATATATTTTAGACGATAAATTCTACAGCGGATAAACGCAATTTATAAATTATATTCGATTACGGAACTAAAACATAAGATGTTTTATGATAAAATATATTAAATAATTATGCAAAGGTTTGGAGGCATTTTAATGCTTTTCAAAAGATTAATTACAGGAGTATTGGCAGCTATGATGATTACCGGAATGTGTTTAACAGGAGTATCAGCGGCTTCGGATGAAGATAAGAAGAAAAGTAAAAAAACAGATTATCAAGCATATGCTGCTGATCTTGATAAAACTAAATATAACGGAAATGACCTTGGTGCGACATATTCAAAGGACAGCACAACATTTAAGCTCTGGTCACCAAATGCTAAGAGTGTAAAAGTTAATCTTTACGAGCACGGAAGTGACAGTGAGGGAGATGCCGGGTCCTTTTTGACAAAAACATTGTCACTTGATAAAAAAACAGGTGTTTGGAGTATAAAAATTGACGGAGATCTTGCCGGAAAGTATTATACCTATACTGTAAAGCATGGTGATGAATCAAAAGAAACCTATGATGTTTATGCCAAGGGCTGCGGTGTCAACGGCAAACGCAGTATGATTGTTGATTTTTTGAAGACTAATCCTGAGGGTTGGGAAAATGACTCTCATATTTTAGTGTCAAATGCTACTCAGGCAAGTGTCTGGGAGGTTTCAGTTGCCGATTTTTCATCATCTGAATCAAGCGGTGTTTCTCCCGATAACCGAGGCAAGTTTCTTGCATTTACTGAAAACGGTACAACAGTAAACGGTATACAGGGCGGCACACCAACCTGTATAGATTATCTTAAAAAACTCGGTGTAAAGTATGTTCAGATTATGCCGATGTACGATTTTGGCTCTGTTGACGAGTCAAAGGATATTAACTCGCAATATAATTGGGGTTATGATCCTGTAAACTATAATTGTCCGGAGGGCTCATATTCCTCAGATCCGTATAACGGTTATGCCCGTATCAAGGAATGTAAGCAGATGATTCAGGCACTTCATAATGCCGGTATCGGTGTTATTATGGATGTTGTCTATAACCACACATATTCAACTGATTCTGCTTTTCAGGATACTGTGCCTAACTATTATTACAGAATGAATGACGACGGAACATTCTCAAACGGCTCGGGATGCAGCAATGACACCGCTTCGGAGCACCTTATGTACCGAAAATATATGATTGACTCAGTCACATATTGGGCAAAGGAATATCATATTGACGGCTTTAGATTTGACCTTATGGGACTTCACGATGTAACAACAATGAATGATATTCGTTCTGCTCTTGACAACCTTTATGAAGACGGAAGCGGAAAGAAAATCATTATGTACGGTGAAGCATGGGATATGGCTACAAATGCTGACAGCGGCACGGTAATGGCTAATCAGAATAACCTTAAAAAATTGAGTGATCGTATCGGTGCATTTGATGATACAATCCGTGATGCTATAAAGGGAAGTACCTTTGGTTCAGGCGGCGGATTTATTCAGGATGGCTCAAGTCGTTCTAAGCTTAAAATTGGTATTGAAGGGCAGTCAAATTCAATGACAGGCTGGGCAAATACCACAACACAGTGCGTTACCTATTCTTCCTGTCACGACAATCTATGTCTTAATGACAAGCTTGTTGATACGGTTCTCAATAACGGCGAGTACCGCAAGCGCAATGAAACTATTGTTGCAATGAATAAGCTTGCGGGTGCAATTACTATTACTTCACAGGGCATACCGTTTGTACTTGCCGGCGAAGAATTTGCCCGCAGCAAGGACGGAGATGAAAACTCTTTTTCATCAAGCAGAGAAGAAAATATGATTGACTGGAATAACCTTAATGAATTCAGCGATATTATTGAATATTACAGGGGACTATATCAGATCAGGGATAATTTTGCTGCTCTTTCTGACTGCACAGCTATGACGGCGAACAGTCTGAAATATCTTGATAATCTTGATAGCGGATTAGTTGGCTACACTGTAAATAATACCGAATCCGGTAAGTGGGAAAAGCTTTGTGTGATTTTCAATGGTTCCGACAGTGACCAGAGCGTCAATGTTTCGGGTGAATGGGTTGTTGTCGCTGATGAAAAGTCAGCCGGACTCCGCAATATTGCAGAGGTTTCTGAAAAGGTAAAGGTATCTGCACACAGTGCAGTTATAATGGTTGATAAAGACAGTTATAATTCATCAGGTATATCCTCAAAAGAGGGTGCTGTCGTAATAAATTATTATGACAATAAAACTAAAGATTTAATAAAGAAACAGACATTAACAGGTGAACTCGGTTCTTCTTATGATGTTAATCATATTACTTCTGAGCATAACTATGATATAGTATCTTCAAGCGGCGACGTTCAAGGCGAATTTACAAACTCCGTTTATTATGCAGATGTTTATGTTGAGAAATACAAGGGAGTAACTACAAGCCTTACTTTTAAATTTGTTACTGACGATGACAAGGAAATTGCAGATCCTTTTCTTCTCAGCAACAGGGAGGGACAGCAGTATTTTACTCCTGAAATACCTTCTGTAAGCGGATATATGCTTGACCTTGATGCACTTCCTGCAAACGGCGCAGGAAAGCTCAAAGGTGAAAAAATGGAGGTTGTATATAAATACAAGCCGATTGAAGAAAATGATGAATCAATATGCAAAGTCAATGCAATCTATATGAATGACGAAGGTAAAGTTATCGAAACAAAAACCATAACCGGTGTCGAGGGCGAAGAATATTCTCTTATTGAAAACGAATATGAAAATATGAAGCTGATTGAAGTACCGGATAATTGCTATGGTACATATGTTAAAGGTGAAATAAATGTTTTATTTAACTATGTATCAGATCCGGATCCGTATAAAGATATGCTGGTATATGTTTATATCGGTGCCGGATTAATTCTTGCTCTTTGTGCAGTTTCAGCTGTTTACGGAAGAATTTCACGCAAACGTAAATTTATGGCTGAAATGGACATTGAAGAAGACTAAGGTAGTTATTTCCGCTTTGCGGAATATTTATAGAATTTTTAAGGAGGAATATATTAATGAGAACTACAAAGAAAGTTATTTCTACTGTTCTTGCAGTGTGTATGCTGGCTTCTACAAGCGCTCTTGTAGGATCTGCTGCTGTTATTGATGATTCATCGGCAGTTGGTGCTGATACACCTTATTCAACAGCCTGTCAGGCTATTGATGATCAATATGCATACAGCGGAAATGATCTTGGTGCAACATATTCAAAGGACAAAACTGTTTTTAAGGTATGGTCACCAACTGCAACTGAAGTCAATGTAAATCTTTACAAAACCGGTTCAGACAGCGAGGAGGGTGCAGAAAATCTCGGCACATTCCCGCTCATAAAAGATGAATCATCCGGTTCTTGGAACGGTGTGTGGACAACCACTCTTGAAGGCGACTACAAGAATATTTATTACACATACAAAATCACAGCTGCTCCGACTACCGGAGGTAATGCTCTTACAAGAGAGACACAGGATATCTATTCTGTTGCAACAGGTGTAAACGGCGTTCGTTCAATGATCTGTGATCTTGATTCAACTGACCCTAAGGGTTGGGAAAACGATACCCACGTTCTTCGTGACAATGTTGCAGAGTCAAACGTATGGGAGCTTCACATAAAGGACTTTTCTTATGACAAGGCTTCCGGTGTAAGTGAGAAGAACCGTGGCAAGTATCTTGCTTTCACTGAAGAGGGAACAACTCTTAACGGTGAGGGTAACATTGCTACTTGTATTGATTACCTCAAAGAGCTTGGCATTAACACAGTCCAGATTAATCCTTTCTATGATTTCCAGTCAATTAATGAAAGGGGAGGAGACACTCAGTTTAACTGGGGTTATGATCCTCAGAATTACAATGTTCCTGAAGGCTCATATTCATCTAATCCGTATGACGGTAATGTAAGAATAAGAGAATGCAAGCAGATGATTCAGGCTTTACATAATGCTGGTATTTCGGTAGTAATGGATGTTGTTTATAACCACACATATTCAACAACTTCAAGCTTCCAGTACACAGTACCGAATTATTACTACAGATTAACTAAGACAAACGCTTATTCAAACGGCTCGGGATGCGGCAACGAAACAGCTTCAGAACGTGCAATGTACAGAAACTTTATGATTCAGTCTTGCCGTTATTGGGTTGATGAGTACCATATCGACGGCTTCCGTTTTGACCTTATGGGACTTCACGATGTTGAAACAATGAACCTTATAAGAGATAATCTTGATGAGGTTGATACAAGAATTACAACTTGGGGTGAAGGCTGGACAGGCGGCACTTCAAATTATCCAAAAAACACATGCTCAGGCGGAAGATTCTATCAGGCGACTCAGGCAAACGCAAAACGCCTTAGCCCAAGATTTGGCTTCTTCAATGACGCTATCCGTGACGGTATCAAGGGAAGCGTATTTGAGGCTGCTGAAGCAGGCTTTGTTCAGGGTACAGCAGCTTCTGCAAGCAAAATTATTGCAGGCATTAATGCTAACACAGTAACAAGAAGCGGTTGGCTGGCACAAGCACCATCACAGTGTGTAACCTATGCTGCTTGTCACGATAATGCAACACTTTATGATAAGCTTATCATGACAACAAATCTTGCTGACTACGGTGTTCGTCAGGATGATGTTGTTAGTATGAATAAGCTTGCTGCTGCTATTCTTTATACTTCACAGGGCGCAACATTCCAGCTTGCCGGTGAGGAAATGTGCCGTACTAAGTTTGGTGACACAAACAGCTATAAGTCATCACCTAATATTAATAAAATCAACTGGCAGAATGTTGTTGATTATGCTGACGTAATTTCATATTACAGGGGATTAAGCCAGATTAGATCAAACTTTGCTCCGTTTACCTGTGATGACAACACATATGCAAGCGCATATGTTATTAATCCTGCTGTCACCACTTCAGCTGAAGTAGCATTTACCGTTGCAAATGATCAGGAAGGTCAGTGGAGCAAGATGGCTGTTCTTTATAATGGCAACAATGCTGATACTGACATTACTCTTGCAGACACATCAGTAACTGACTGGGTAGTTATTGCAAACAGAGGTTCAGCAGGTCTTGATAATCTTGGAGAAGTAACTGGTTCAACATTCACAGTTCCTGCACATTCTGCAATTATTGCCGTTGAAAAGTCGAGCTTTGAAACAGCTAATGTTCAGCCTGCAAAGCAAATGGGTAAAGTAAAAGTTAACTATGTATATGAAAACAATAACAAACCTCTTGCTGATTCAGCCGTTCTTACAGGTTCAGTAGGAACAGGTTATCAGGTAGTTTCAAGTGTTGCAATTCCTGATACATATGTTATCAGCAAAGTAACAGGCGATACAACAGGAAAATTTGAAGAGGGTACAAAAGAAGTAACATATTACTACGCTGATTTTGTTCCTGAAACAATGAAAAATGTAGATATTAACGGTGATGGAAAAATTACCGTAGATGATGTTACTGCTGTCCAGAAATATCTTGCAGATATTGAAAATCTTTCTGATGACAAAGTTAAACTTTTAGACTTTAACTATGACGGCGTTAAGTCTGTTGATGATGTTACAATGCTTCAGAAGTATCTTGCCGGTACACCTGTATCAGGCGGTACTGTTACTGTAAATTATTTGTATCCCGACAAGAACGGCAAATACAAAAAGCTTACTGATCCTGTTGTATTCACAGGCAGAGCAGGTTCAGATTATAAAGCAGAAATCTTTAAGGTTGTAGGTTATGCTGTTGATGAAACTGTTGAACAGCCGGATGTAAAGGGAATTATACCTTATGGTTCAAAGGAAATTAATTTCTATTATTCTGCTTCAAACCTTGATATCAAGCTTCATGTTGCTCACAGCAGTAAAACAGCTACATGGCAGCCTAATATTTGGCTTTGGGGTTCAGACCTTTCAGGAAAAGATACATCTAACTTTACACAGGCAGGTTCAAGCGGTTGGCCTGGAGATAAATTGACTGACGAAGATGGTGACGGTTGGTATGATTATAATTTCACTTATAAGGGTGCCGGTTCTTATAACGTAATCATCTCCAAGGGCACAGGCTCTCCTCAGTCCGATGACTATAAGGGCTGTGTTGACAATGAAATGTGGATTGTAATTGATGATGCTGCAACTAATTCAACCGGTTCAGTTCAGCTTCTGTTCTATCTTGATAATCCATTTACAAATCCTGATGCTCCTATAGCAACAAATGTTCACGCTGCTTAAATAGTTTTAGCATAAAAGTAAGACGGCTCCTCGTATGAGGAGCCGTTGATTTATGATAAATTCTAACATATTATTTTTATATACTAAATATTATTCATTAAAATCCCAATCAAAGAGCTTGTCTTGTTTAACAAGATAGGCTCTTTTTGCAATTTCAGCCATAGGCGTGTCGCTGTAACTGTCAGAATAAAACTCTTCGACCTTTGTATCTTTTCCAAAAATTTCATAAAATCTTCTGACTTTTTCTTTGCCGTGGCAATTAATTCCGCTGTATTTTCCCGTTTTGCAGTCAACACGTGATGCAATCAAATTAATAATTTCAAGTTCATTACAAACTGGCTTAAGTAAAAATTCAGGTGATGCAGAAATTATAACATCGTCTGATTTTTTCTGCTTAAGATAAAATTGCTTGATTTTGTTTTTATTAACTGACCAGAAGTCTTTTAAATCCTTATCAATATTGCAAAATCTCAAAAAGCGATACATCACTTCTTTAAATTCAGTTTTTGTTCCTTTTTTAAAGACATAAAATTTAAAGAAAGCTGCAATAAGTGAAGGTGCAAGAAATATAATCTTTTTATGTCTTTTAAGGCAGAAAAAATAGAAATCGGCGGTTGAATCGCCGTCATATATTGTTTTATCAAAATCAAAAGCGTTCATTGTAATCTGTAATCTCCTCTATAACATAGTAATATTATAAATGTTCTTGGAAGAATTTTCAATATTTAATGAAATTTGTATTTATTATTACAAATTTAATTCTAATATTGCAATTTAATCCATTTGGTGCTATAATTATAAGTAATTTACAATATAATTGGGAGAATAGCATTGTTTGGTTATTTACAGATACAAAAAAGTGAGCTTAAGGTTTGCGAATATGACTCGTACAAAGCGATATATTGCGGCTTATGCAAACAACTTGGAAAGGACTATTCTTTTCTGACAAGATTTATTTTAAGCTATGACTGTACCTTTTATGCTATGCTTTTAATGTCTGTCAGCCGAAGCTGCAAAGGCTTTGTTAGTAAAAGATGTATATGTAATCCTCTCAAAAAATGTAATTTTGCGCTTTGTAACTCTGATTCATACAACAAGGCGGCGGCATTTTCTGTTATTTCGGCTTATTACAAGCTCAAGGACAATATTGCCGACAGCAGACTTTTAAAAAAGCTTTTTTCCTATATATCTTTGCCTTTCTTTTCCCATTGGCGAAAAAAGGCGGTTAAAAAACGTGGATACATTGAGCTTGACAATATTGTATCAGATATGCTTTCAATGCAGTTTGAGGATGAAGCGTCTGATGTTTCAACTATTGACACCTCTGCTCATCCGACAGCCCTTATGCTTGCAAAAATATTTGAGCGTGAGGCAGAAACTGAAATTGATAGGCGTGTTTATTACGAATTTGGGTATCATATTGGCAGATGGATTTATCTTATTGACGCTGCTGATGATTTGAACAAAGATATAAAAAATAAAAACTATAATCCATTTGTCCGTGCAAATAAAACAGATTGTAATTATATTCAATCTGTTCTAAGTCAATCGCTTGCTCGTGCATATGATGCTTATAATCTTATGAATATAATTGACTTTAAGGGTATTCTTGACAATATGTTTTTGCTTGGATTTCCAGCAATTCAGAATAAGGTAATCAGCAAACTTAAAACGGAGGTAGAGAATGAATAATCCTTATCAAGTTCTCGGTGTTTCTGAGAATGCTACTGATGAAGAAATTAAATCAGCATACAGGGCTCTTGCCAAAAAATATCATCCGGATAATTATACAAACAGTCCGCTTGCCGATGTTGCCGAGCAAAAGATGAAAGAAATTAACGAGGCATATGACACCATCAATCAAATGCGTCAAAAGGGGAAAGGTACAGGCTCTGCTTCAAATACAAACAGTTATTACGGTAATGCTTCGGGTTCACAATTTTACAATGTTCGCATTTACATCCAAAGGAATATGATTAATCAGGCAGAGCAAATTCTTGATACAACTCCTCAGAGTAACAGAACAGCAGAGTGGCATTTTCTTAAAGGAATGTGTGCATATAAAAAAGGCTTTAACGAGCAGGCTATGAACTACTTTACAACTGCCTGCAATATGGATCCTAACAATTCTGAGTATCGCTCGGCACTTAATAATATGAATGTACAGCGCAACTATAATTACGGCGGATATAATCAGCCGTATGGAAATGATATGAGCGGTTCTAATTGTACTTGCTGTGATGTATGTACAGCAATGATGTGTGCCGATTGTCTTTGCAGTTGCTGCAGATAAGGTATCAATATGAGAAATAAGGGTATAAGAAAGTCTACAATGCGTGTGGCAGTTTGCAGTGTTATCTCTGCACTCAGCCTTGTTCTTATGTTACTCACAGGCTTTGTGCCTATCGGTACTTATGCTTTTCCTTGTTTTGCCGGGATGCTGCTTGTTACAATAGTAATTGAGTATGGGTGGAAATGGGCAGTGCTTGTTTATGCGGTTATTTCAGTCCTTTCATTGTTTTTAGTGAGTGACAAAGAAGCGGTTGTGTTTTTTATAATGCTTTTTGGCTATTATCCGATGCTAAAGAATATAATAGAAAGCAAGTTTCAGAAGAAATTTGGCAGAATAGCAGGATTTGTTTTAAAATTTTTGATTTTCAATGCGGCGGCTGTTGCGGCTTTTCTGATTACTACTTTTTTACTTGCAATTCCTGCTGATGAGTACACTCTTTTCGGATTTTATGTTCCATGGGTGTTTTTGTTAATCGGAAATATTTTCTTTGCTTTATATGATTATGCGGTTACTGTGTTTGCTGCACAATATGTTTGCAGATTAAGAGATAAAATTATCAGAAAATAGTACAATTTTGAGTTTAAAGTTTTGAAGTTAAAAGGGATGAGTCTTATGAAACAAAAACTGTTTGTCAGAATAGTTTGTATAGTACTTGTTTTGTTCCTTGTTGGTTCGATAACTGCTGTTGCAATTACATCAATGAATGCCGGAGCAATATCTTCTGGCGGATACGGTTATATTAGCGACAGCTATGTTAATCTTCGCAACGGTGCGGGTACAAGCTATTCAGTTGTTACTACAATGAATAAGAATACCGCTTTTACTTTTATGGATTCTAAGACCTATAACAGTAATTGGTATAAAATTAAACTGCTTTCAAATTCTAAAACAGGTTATGTTCATAAAGATTACGCTAAGAGCGCTTCCTCTGATACGGGTTATGTTAATTCAACAGAGGTAAATCTCAGAAGCGGAGCAGGCACAAATTATTCTATTGTTACTACAATGAGTAAAAACACAAAGTTTACATATATCACTACAGATGTTATTAACAGTAATTGGTATTACATAATTACAAATAACGGTAAAGTAGGATATATCTATAAAACATATGCAACAAAGGATAGTTCAGGTAATCAAAACAACAATAATAACAATAATTCATCAAACAATAATTCGTCAGAAACTGTTACGGGATATGTAAATGCCAGTGATGTTAATCTTCGCGGTGGTGCCGGTACAAACTATTCGGTTGTCACTACTATGAGCAAGAACACGAAGTTTTCATTTATCAGTACAAAATTGTATAACAGTGATTGGTATAATATTAAGCTCAGTAATGGCAAAAGCGGATATATTTTCAGTACATATGCTACAAAAGATGATACAACACCTTCAAACGGAAACGGTAATAACGGGTCAAATACAAGCGGCAATCTAAAATTGTCGTCTTCAAGCGAGACTCTTTATGTTAACAATCAATATGTTCTTTATGCGACAGGTGTAAGCTCAGTGTCGTGGAGCAGTTCAAATTCTTCCGTTGCAACGGTAAATTCAAACGGTGTTGTGACAGCTAAAAAGTCAGGTACTGCAAATATTACTGCAAAGTCGGGTAAAAACTCGGTAACCTGTAAAATCACAGTTAAAAACGGAACAAGCGTTAATATTTCAAATACAAGCATTTCTAATTTCAGAAGAACAAAATCGCTTTTGCTGAAATCATCAACGAGCGGTGTAAAATGGAAATCATCAAACGAATCAATAGCTAAAGTGAACGATGGCGTGGTTGACTCAACAAGCAAGTCGGGATATGTTACAATCACTGCTTATACATCATCGGGTGCTGCAACCTGTCTTATTGAGGTTATCCCGAGTGATAATGTAAGATTTACATATGCTTCTCCAAATTCAGCGGCGCTGAATTCAACTGTAACCTTTAAAGCAATTACAGATACTAACCGTGTAGATGTCCGTTTTGTGGTATCAAACGGTTCAACTTCGTATACAGTCAATGCTTCAAGCAAAACTAAGGACGGTAATGACTATATCTGGACAGGCTCTAAGAAACTTACAAAATCAGGCAAATGGTCAGTAAAAGCATACGCAAGATATGTAGAATCAAGTGCATCTGACTATCGCACAACGGCTGTTGGAGGTGAAGCAGAGGTTTATGTTTCAACTGCCACAGACAATTCCACAACTGTTTGTTCTGAGCGCCGTGCCAGCGATAATCTTATCAACTTAATTGCAAATTATGAGGGATTTTTGCCTGAACTGACCCCTGATTCTATAACGTCAGACCCAACTCTTGGCTACGGTAAGGTAATTAATACTGGTGAGCATTTCTATAATAATCTTACAAAAAATGAGGCTTATGCTTATCTTGTTAAAACTGTAAACAGCGGTGGTTATACAACCAGAACAAACAAATTCCTTCTTGATAACAATGTAAAATTTAATCAGCAGCAGTTTGATGCTTTGGTTTCATTTGCATATAATGTCGGTGCAAGTGCAATTTACAATGATTCTGATTTGCAGTCCGTGTTGCTCAATACAGGAAGTTCGTCATCTATAAAGTCAGGAGCAAGCGGATATGTCAATGCAACGGATGTAAACTTGAGAAGCGGTCCGGGAACTGGAAATTCCGTTATTACCTCTATGGACTATAATACAAAATTTACATTTGTTGACGGAAAGCTATATAATTCAAATTGGTATAAAATAAAGCTTACTAACGGTAAAACAGGCTATATTTACGCTTCCTATGCATCATTATCAGGAACAGAAAGAGATTTGAATAAAGTCAATAAGCAGGCATTTATTAACAATTTCCTTGCTTACCATCACGCAGCGGGTTCTTGCTATTGGGGGCTTTTATACAGAAGAATTGACGAGGCAGAAATCTTTTTCTATGGCGATTATACCCGTGACGGTTCGTATAACAAAAAGAATTTCTCATACACTTGCTCTAGCAATAGAAATATAAGTATATAATAATGGCATCTGTGGGCATTATGCCCACGGGTGCTTTTAAGAAAAGAGGATTTTATGAAAAAAATAGGATTTATCGGGGCCGGAAATATGGCAACAGCAATTATCAAGGGAATTATGGCTCAGAATAATAACAATGCTGATTTTATCAATGTTTTTGATGTTAGCGTTGAGAAATGTGAGTTTATGCAATCTCTGGGTGTTAATGTTTTCAAATCTGGCAGTGAGGTTGCCGAAAACAGTGATATAATTGTTCTTGCCGTAAAACCTCAGAATTATGCAGAGGTGCTTGAACAGCTGAGTGCATCTGTTGATGAGAGCAAAACTTTTGTTTCAATAGCAGCAGGAATTTCCATTGCATATGTTCAGAATGCACTCAAATGTAAATGTCCTGTTGTTCGTGTAATGCCAAACACACCTTTGCTTCTAAAAAAAGGTGCGTCGGCACTTTGTCCATCTGAAAATATCAGCGAAGAGGATAATAAAATAGTTTATAATATGTTTGCAGGCAGCGGTGTATGTGAATATATTACTGAAGAGCATATGAACGAAATTATTTCTGTCAACGGCTCAAGCCCTGCGTACATATATCTTTTTGCAAAAGCTATGGCTGATTATGCACAGGCTCACGGCATTCAATATGACAGAGCAATGAATCTGATTTGTGCTACACTTGAAGGTTCTGCTGCAATGCTCAGAGAAAGCGGTGACAGTGCTGATGTGCTTATTGATAAGGTAAGCTCAAAGGGCGGTACAACTATCGCAGCACTTGACAAGCTAAGAGAATATAATTTTTACGAAGTTGTCCAGGATGCTATGGATGCGTGTACAAAGCGTGCAGAGGAGCTTGGAAAATAATCATAATTTAATAACATTCCTCATATTAATTAATGTTAATGTTTGTCCTGTTGACAACTGAATTTGAAAGGAATGTTTTTATGAAAGGTGTAGTTTTTTCATTCAAGGGTTCGTCATTTGTTCGTCCGCATTTTAGAGGATTAAGCAAATCTGATATAAAGTACTTTTGCAAGCGATATTTAAAGCATTGTGCTTTTGTTTTGCTTTTGCTTGTCGGACTTGCTGTTGGTGCTGTATTTGCCGGAAAAGCTGATGAACAGCTGATGAACTCACTTGATTTTTTGTTTACTACTAATATTTCTGCTCGTCTTGAGCAGGATGTATTCGGCACTTTTTGTGCCTGTTTTGCTTCTGATTTCGTATTTTTCTTTACAATTTTCTTGCTCGGTATGGCACCTTGGGGAATCCCTGTGATACCTTTTGTAATTCTGTTCAAAGGATTCGGCATTGGTATTACAGCAGGGTACCTTGTTTCACTCCATTCACTTGCGGGAGTTGGTTTTTATTTGCTGATTATTTTACCGGGAACATTTCTGTTTTGTTTTGCACTTGTTTTGCTGTCTGTAAATTCAATTTATTTTTCAGCAAAAATATTCAGACAAGTAATAGGCAAGGCAAAACAAAATACTGTTTTGAGCGAGTCATTAAAAAAATATATGTCACAAGCTATGACTGTGCTTATAATGACATTTTGTGCGGCTATACTCGATACGGTACTGTGGCTTATGTTTTCAGGAGCTTTCAAATTCTAACTACGGAGGCTGTTTATGTCTGCTGAAAAAAATAGCATAGCATTGTCTGATTTTTTTACAAGATTTTTTCATAACCTTCCTAAGCTTCTGCTTACAAATCTCTTATTTGCGGTTCCTTTTGCAGTTTTTATCGGAATTTTCTATTTAATTCAGACTTATATATTCAAATCAAGCTTTGTTTTGTTTATTGCGGTTATTCCGCTTTTTCCGTTTTATGCCGGTGTTACGCAGGTGACTGCACATTTGGCAAGAGAAGAAGAGAATGTTGATGTTTTCCACAATTTTGTATCTGGTGTAAAGGATAATTTTCTGCGTTTTATTGTTCACGGTATTGTAGCATTTGCGGCAA
The DNA here is from genome assembly GCA_002493635.1 of Ruminococcaceae bacterium UBA7075. Classification (GTDB taxonomy): domain Bacteria; phylum Bacillota; class Clostridia; order Oscillospirales; family Acutalibacteraceae; genus Ruminococcoides. The sequence continues at coordinate 39,292 of DKZL01000075.1, forward strand.
TCGTATTCAGCTATTTTTCAATTAAGTTGTATATATCATTAGCAAGTACAATAAGCGGATTTTTTTATGTTTTGCTTGCAATAAGCGTTGTTATTGCAGTAATTTTTTTGTTTGCGTTTTTCTATTTGCCTTCAATGACAGTTACATTTGACCTTTCTATGAAAAATTTATACAAGAATAGTATGCTGATGACATTCGGCGAGCTGAAACATAATTTTATTGCAGTGTTTGGCCTTTTTGTTCTTGCACTGTTTTGTGCAACAGCTTTGTTTTGCTGTGGTGACGGAATTGCTTTGGTTATTGTAACTGCAATACTCTGTTTATTTATTGTTCCGTCAATTATGTCATACATAATAAATTGCGCTGTTTATAAGAATATGTATTCAATGATTACAGGAAGTAAAAATAAAACGGAAGAAATTGACCGTAAGCTTGAAAATCGTCGTAAAGGTCAGCTTTTTGATGATGAGCCTGAAAAGTCCTTTGTCCCTGATGATTTCAACGACCTTGAAATAGATAGTTCAAAGGACGGCGATGAGTATATATTTTATAACGGAAAAATGGTAAAGCGCAGTGTACTTATTAAACAAAAGCAACAATCGAAGGGGGACAGGCAATGACAGGAAGACATTTTTCTGAAGACAGAAAAAAAGGCTCAGGTAAATTGGCAATAATCATTATTTCAATATTAGCTGTTGTTGTGATTATTGTTATAGCAGTAATTTTGTTAATTCCCTCCTGCGGCAACGCAATAAAAAATATTCCGTTTGCAACTCATCCTTCAATTACGGAACGCACGCAGACAACGACACAAATTATGGCTTCTGAACAGGCTTCAACTGAAAAAACTGAAGATACAGTTGATAATGAGAAGGAAACATCATCAAAGAATTCCGATAATGAAAGCAATAAAGCTGAATCCGATAATAAAAAGGCTTCTGAGGAGGGAATCCCTATGCAATCCTCTGACACGGAATCTGTTGTGGTTCCGGGAAACCTCGACAACGCAACATATTTCAATGCTTCATTCATTCCCTACAAAGCTATTGACAGTGCAACAGACGAAGAATGTTCATTAAAAGAAGTTTTCGGCAGTTCCTACGGAGGCGGCAGTGTAACCTTTAACAACGACGGCAACTTTTCGGATAGTCTGACAACTTCATCATCTGATAGGGGTTCGTATGCTGTTGTTGATAATAAACTGATTGCAACATATTCTAATGACAAAAATATGGATGTATCTGTATCGTCATGGAACGGTGACGCTCCGGCAGAGATTGTTATTAATTATGGTGGATATTATGTTTATCTTAACTAACAGGTGACAAAATGAGTAAGCAGTCTAAATCTAAAAAGAAAAGTAAAGATAAAGTTTTGGCAAAAAAGTCATATAATAAATTAATAATCATTATTCCTGTTGCTCTGATTCTAATAGTTGTCGGAATTAGTATTGCTGTTGTTATTTTGAATACAAATTCAGAAACGGCAAAAATCAAAAATGAATTATGCAAAAATTACTGGACCCCTGTTTCGGCAAAAAATGCGAGCAAGGACGAGGTCGAAATGGCGCAGATTTACAATACTGAATATTCGTCTTATAAAGGTTCACTTGAGTATCGTGATGATGATACCTTCAGTTTCTGGATGAGTCCCGGCTCACCCGATGACGGTACGCATTCAGGCAGATATGAGGTTGCTGACAACAGTACAGTAAATATGTATTTTGATGATGGAACAAATACCAATTTTGGCGTAAAGTATGTGGACGGTAAAGTTCTTGCTGTTGAGGTTAATTATGACAATTATAAAATTACCTTTGGTTCTGCTGAATAAAATAATTATATATTGAAAAGGTGTATTGCCGTATGGCAATACACTTGCTTTTTATTAGTATATATACTATAATATTTATATATTATTCAAGGAAATTACATAATTATTATTCAAAAAATGACAGGTGATTAAATGAAAATAAAGGATGATTTTATTCTTCGTAAGGTTGCGGATACTTATGTTGTGGTACCGGTAAACAGTATGACTCTTGATTTCAACGGTATTATCAACCTGAACGAGACAGGAGCGTTCCTTTTTGAGCTTTTGCAGAATGGTGCAACTAAGGACGAATTATTGATTAGATTACTTGAGGAATATGATGTTTCAAAGCAAAAGGCATCATCAGATATTGATATATTTATCGAAAAGGTAAAGGAAGCTGATATTCTTGAATAAACAGGTTTCTGTTGATGATGTCATTGACTTGATGATAGAAAAGCTTAATGCAGGGGGCAAGGTGACATTTACCCCAAGGGGGACAAGTATGTTGCCAATGCTGCGTGACGGACAGGATATTGTTATACTTGAAAAGCCGAAGGGGAGGCTTCACTTGTTTGATGTTGCTCTCTATAAGCGTGACAACGGACAGTATGTTCTTCACCGTGTAAATGATTTTGATTCTGACGGGTGTTATGTTATGTGCGGCGACAATCAGTTCAGTTTGGAGCACGGTATCCGTGATGATCAGATAATAGCTGTAATGACTGCATTTTTTCGCAAAGGAAAGAGCTATACTCCACGATCACTGATATATCGCATATATTTTAATTTTTGGGGATATACAAGGTTATTAAGACGTGCATTGGGATATACTGCCGGAAAGTCAAGAGCTTTATTTAATAAAAGAAATAAATCTGATTTTTAAATTTATTTTGTTAACATATTAACAGCGTCATTTATTGTAGAAACAAAGAAAACATCATTGCCTTTATTACTCTCATAAATAAAGTCTTTCAGCGGTTTGCTTGTGTAGTGTGAATAATCTCCGTAAATAGCAATACGACCACCGTAATTTATATATTTTTGAAGTATTTCGCCTGCAAGTTTTGTGCTGAGAATAAAAAAATCCTTTGTAATAAGCTTTTGAGAAATTATTATATTTTTTGTTCCTATATTATAATTCGCACTCATAAGCAAATCAAGTGCAGATTGGACATCGGTAATTACAATATTATCGCTTTCAGTTAAAGCGCATAAAATACCGTTGTTTTCTATTTTCTTAAAATTCATAAGTGTGTTTTCCTTTCTGATTTTTTATATGGTTAAAGGCTTTAGTGAATATATCTCTAAAGCCTTTTTAGTTTATAAAAATTTGTTCATAATCTGATGTTTGTTTTTAATTATTATTTTGCTTTTTTATTTTCAGGAATATACTTTAATTTTTCGATAAATTCTTTTATTTTAGTATATTTTCCGTTCAATATGCAGGATATTCCGTAGGATGCAACGGGAATAAGCAAGGGGATATATGTTAATACATACTGAGATTTACCCTCAAAAAGCAAATGATAACCAAATCCACCCAGAATTACAAGCGTAAGCAGAACTGTTTCAATATTATTCTTTTTGTTTAAGAACATACAGTACAGTCCGACAGCGAACAGCAAATAAAGTATTTGAATATATAAATTAAAATATATTTCCAAAAACTGTCCGGTGCTTCCGTCATATACTCCGTTAGCCAGACTGTTTAACTCAACATAATGACCCTTTACTTTGCTGACCCAGATGCTTTCAAAGGTTGGTTCATTCCACTGACTTAAAATCTTTTTACCGAAGAAGTCAACCGCATAGTCAACATCCGAAAACTTATATTTCAAGCGATTGTTAATGTCTTCCATAGCTACCTTGTCGGCTTGTTTGTTGTCCAAACCATTATTAATATATGTACTCTTTGCAATATCATTATACCATCCGGGAGCCATATAACTTTCATTAAGTCCCATATCGAGGTAAAGTATCTGAGATACACCGCTTTTAAAAGTGGTATTAGCACGGCTCTCGTAACTCATAATTACAAGATTACTTACTCCGACAGCCATAATACATATCGCAAGTGCAAATGCAATGCTTTGCCATTTTTTCTGCTTTATTGTGTGGATAATCAACATGATAACAAAAGAAACAACGTAAATCATATTGTTGAATTTTGCAAGTGTTGACAAAGTGAGCAAGACTGCACAGGGGATGAGCAGGACATATTTTGAAGTCTGAAAATATTTTATGAGGAAATAACTTGCCCATAATGCACAGCACATTCCCATAATGTTTCCGTAAGCAAAGGTGCAGAATAAAATCGGCTGAAAGCAGCCTGCCAAAAGTATAATTGTAAAAAATTCAATAGAACGTTTTTTAAATAACAATTTACATATCATTGTAATAGCCATATATGCCAAAGCTACACAAAGAACATTTATAATTTCCATCGGCATTGCGCTTGACATACCGAAAATTCTGTATATAAATTCGCTGATTAATACAAATCCAAGCTGGAACGGATAAAAACTAAAGTATGAGTATCCGTTATAAAAATCTTTGTTATAAAAATTTCCTCCGTCGTGCATAGACTGATAATTTCCCTGAGTGGCATTAACAGCAGCCTCAAAAATGTTCTGACTGTCGGCAGCAGGGGAGGATTGAGCCGATAAAACCCATACAAGACCCAGAATAGCAACGTAACACGGCAATGCAAATTCAAGAGTTTTCATATTGACATTTTTAAAGAAGTCATACCGTTTTCTCATTGCAAATAAAAATACAAAGAACAGCGACATAAACAGTAAATTCAATGCAATGTTGTCTGTTTCAAACAATATAACCTCATTGCCGTAGTTTGCAGGGTCAATCTTGCTTGTCTGTATTATACTCATAACCGCAAGATAACCAAAAGCTACAAATACAAGCAAGCATATAATGTTAACTGCAATTTTTTCAATTTTATTTCCAATCTGAATTGTATTGATTGTTTTATTATTTTTTACATTTGATTTTTTATTCTTATTCATTTTTGACCCTACATTTAAAATTCATTTTTTACTGAACGGATAAAAAGCTTAGAAAGAGCAGTTTTAACATTCTCGTCATTAAAAAGAACGCTGTAAATTGCATCAACAATAGGCAGCTCAACATTGTATTTTTTGCCAAGATTATAAAGTGCTTTTGAAGTCATAACTCCTTCAGCAAGCTTTTCAAATTTGTTGCCCTTTACATATTCTTCACCGTACTTACGGTTGTGGCTCCATGGAGAGAACAGAGTAGCCTCATAGTCACCCAGATGGCAAAGACCGTATGCGCTCATTTCGTTACCTCCGAGAGCTTTAATCAGTCTTGAAATTTCCCTTGTGCCTCTTGCCATTAGCGCACCTTTAAGCGAAGTATATCCGAGTCCGTCTAACATACCGGCTGCAATACCTACAACGTTTTTGGCTGCTGCGCCGATCTCGCTGCCTATAAGGTCAGTTCCAATGTAAAATCTGATAAGTTCACTTGTGAATTCTTCAACAAGCTTTTTCTTGATTGATATATTGTTGCTATCGATTACCATGCAGTTCGGAATACCTTTGACATAGTCCTGAGGATGTCCCGGTCCTACCCAAACGGCAATCGGAGTCTTATTTTCGTCAACAAAATCTTCAATAACTTCGCTCAGACGCTTTCCTGTTGCAGCTTCAACGCCCTTCATACAAAGAACGATTATTTTTCCGTCAAGATTATGCTCGGCTATCTGCTCCATATATGAACGCAAGTATTGCGACGAAATAGAGATTACAATAACCTCCGCTCTGTCAACAGCCTTTTTCAGGTCTGAAGAAATTTCAATTGAAGCAGGGTATTCAAGGTAATCGTTTTTTCGAGTTTTTTCAAGCTGAATAAACTCAGGGGCATCAGCAAGACCGCAGGACATTACGTTGTGTCTTATTTTATCAAGATACCATGCAATGCAGCTTCCCCAACGACCGCATCCCAAAACAGAAATTTTCATAGTTTCTCCTAATATAAGTAAATATTGTAAAAATCATAATAAAACCCCGCCTGACCGTATGATTTTGATAATAACCTGCCTACGAAGTAGCAGGTGGGTGCTAACCTTTAAGCATCAGGCTCCCTTCTTCCGAAAACGGGAGGTCTGCACACCGCTTGAAAGAGTCCGGCTCCCAATTTAAATGTTGTAGGGTTATTTAAAAATCATTCGCGTATCAGGCAGGGTGAAAAACTGTCTAAAATATTATATGTTAAAAGATATGAATTTACTCTTCGTTGTCTTCATCATCAAAAAAGCTTTCGTTATATCTTTTTTCAAATTCCTCAGCAAGCTTGTCGAGTAGTTCATCATCCTCAATTTCAGCAAGCTCTTCTTCTCCGTCAACTTCCTGAACCTCGAAAATGTAATATTCACCCGGGTCATTAACTGCGTCATCGGGATTTTCGTAGTAAGGATACAGTACAAAAAACTTGCCGATTTCATTTTCAATTATATCGAGAATCTCAAACTCAATTTCTTCTCCTTCTTCACTGATAAGAGTTATGAGATCGGGAGTATATTCGTTTGCCATATTTATAACCTCCTTTGCTAATTTAATTTTACATTTTTTTGTCCATTAAGTCAAGAGAATTATAAAGGAAAGTGTAATTGAATAGTAAATATATAAATAAATTAAAAAGTGTAAAAAAATGTTGACATTAAACAAAGTTCATGATATACTTATTTCATAATATAAGATGATTATATTTACAAATTCCTTTCTGTGTGCTTGATTACTCCATAAAATTACCTAAAAACCGACGGCAATATGCTGTCGGTTTTTACTTTCTGCTCTATTTTGTTGCAGATTCTTAATAATTCTTGAAAATTTAAGACAAAAGATATATAATGCTACTGATTATTACATTTATAGGAGTTAATCTATGATTTCGTTTGATAAACTGCCGCAGCGGTTTCAGTGCGATGAGGTCAGAGAATATTACGATATTCTTTGTAAAAAGAAGTTCAGCATAATGCTAAAGCGGATTACTGACATTTTTATGGCACTTGTAATGCTTATATTTCTGATAATACCAATTATAATTATTTCGATTGCTGTAAAATGTACATCAAAAGGTCCTGTGTTTTATAAGCAGGTGAGGGTAACTGCATACGGCAGACGCTTTAAAATTTTAAAATTCAGAACAATGGTTGTTGGAGCTGATAAAATCGGTTCACTTGTAACTACTGACGGCGATAGAAGGATAACAAAAATGGGAAAGTTCCTGCGTAAATATCGTCTGGACGAGTTGCCGCAGATTTTCCATGTTGTTTCGGGAAAAATGAGCGTTGTGGGCACTCGACCCGAGGTGCCTAAATATGTGGATTCATATGAAAAGGAATACCTTGCAACACTTCTGATGCCGGCAGGCATTACATCGTTAGCTTCTATTATGTACAAGGACGAAGAAAAGCTCTTGTCCGATAAAGATGATGTTGACACGGTGTATGTTGAACAGATTTTGCCCGATAAAATGGAATATAATCTTAAATATTTGCGTAACTTTGGTTTTCGCTCAGATATAAAGCTAATGTTCAAAACCGTAAAAGAGGTTTTCAGTTAAATGTTGGGGTATTGATATGACTTCTTTAAAGGCTAATATAAAAGATGCTTCTTTATTCAGAAAAATTTACATAATTGATTTGTTCTTTTGCTATATATCTTTTTTGCAGATACCTGCATATGTGCTTTTAGTTTTTTTGTTCATCTGGGGAGTGTATCTTGTAATACACAATCAGCAAAAAAATAACACCTTTTTTAAAATGCGTTTCGGCTTGTGGGTAGGCACATTTTTGGCTTTTTCATTTCTCACTATGCTTATTAACCTTTCCATAACGATTTTATACAGCTTTATTATGCTGCTTCATGTTATTGTTTGCTTTTTTATATTTTACGGAATGCACACAGAGCCGGATTTTAATTTTAGAGAAGAGCTTTATACAATAGCAAAAATAATTGTATATATTACGACCGTTGCAAATATAATCGGCATCATCTGCCTGATGCTCGGTTTTAGCTTTGAATGGTACTGGATTAAATTTACTATTTATGAAAACCGTTTTACAGGAGTATTTATTAATCCGAATAATCTGGGATTTATATCTGTTGTAGCTCTTGTATGCTGTCATATGCTTTATAAAAAGGATTTTATGGAGTCAGTATCGCAGCAAAGAGTCAGTAAAATATGGATTATATCTTGTGTATGCACAAGTCTTTTTTCACTCGTCTTATGTGATTCAAATGCTTCAATGGTTTTAGCTCTGGGGTATGTTGTTGTATATGTGGTATATATCTTTTTTGCGGATAAAACCGGCATTTCTAAACCGGATAAACCTGTGTCGAAGTCTAAAATATTTTTAAAAATCATAGCCATTTTACTTGTCGGAACATTTCTTATAAGTTCTGCGCTGATGCTCAGAGAAATTTGTAAAACAGGTTTTTCTGTTGTTGTTACAAAAACGAATTCCTTTATAAGCTTGCTGACAGGAGATACCGAAACAATAATTTCTGATGACGGCATAAAAGTTGTTGTTCCCGATGCAAATAAAGTTACTTTTAAACACGAAAACAAAAATATTGATAGTGGACGATTTAAGTTGTGGATGGAGTCCGTCAATCTCTTCAAACTTTCGCCTATAATTGGTATATCGAATGGAAATATCGTTTTTTACAGTGAACAGTATTCGGATGGTGTGCTCAACTATACTTATCACAATAACGATTTGCATAACGGTTTCTTAACACTGCTTGTATCAACTGGTATTATTGGATTTGTTCTGTTCGGTATTTTTGGGTTCAGGTTTGCCAAGCATGCGGCACAGCATCTTTTCTTGCAGAAGCATACCTTCAGGGATGATGTGTATCCTTGCCTGTTTTCCTTTTTGTTTGCTTATCTGATGTATGCGCTTTTTGAAAAGGCTCTGTTATACGATATTTCATTTATGGTAATGTGGTTCTGGCTGTTAATGGGATACACGAGCTGTTACATTGCAAAATTTGAAACAATGCTTGAAACACAGTATTTATTCCACAGAAAGCGTATCGGACGGCATATGCTTTAATTATAAGCAAATCTTGTATATTTCATTAAAATGATGTATAATAACCGTAGGTGAATGTTGCCTGCGGTTATTATTTTTTAAGGACTGATTAAATTGAAATATGGTTTTGTCAAGGTTGCGGGGGCAACTCCTAAAATAAGGGTTGCCGATTGTGAGTTTAATGCAAATCAGATAATAGCACAAATCAATGAAGCCGAAAAGAACGGAGCTTCTTTGGTTGTTTTTCCTGAGCTTTGTGTAACCGGATATACTTGCTCTGATTTATTTTTGCAGTCTGCTCTGCTAAATGCAGCAAAAGACGCAGTGAAAAAAATCGTATTTGAAACAGCAGAGCTGGACATAATATCTATTGTAGGAACACCGATAGCTTTAAGACAGTCACTGTTTAACTGCGCAGTTGTAATTTACAAGGGTAAAATCTTAGGGATTGTACCTAAGATAAATATTCCTAATTACAGTGAATTTTATGAGGCACGGCACTTTACAAGCGGTAAGGATTTTGATGAAGGCTTATTTGAATTTAACGGATTTGATAATGTATATTTCGGCAGTAATTTAATATTTGCTTGCAGACAAATGCCTGATTTCAGCTTTGCCGTTGAAATTTGCGAGGATTTGTGGACTCCGGAATCGCCATCTGTTGAACTGGCGCTTTCAGGTGCTAATATTATCTGCAATCTTTCATCTTCTGATGATGTAATAGGAAAAGCACAATACAGACGCAACTTAGTCAAAATGCAAAGCGGTAAGCTTATATGCGGATATATATATTCCGACTCAGGCTTTGGTGAGAGTACAACTGATATGGTTTTTTCCGGTCAAAATATTATTTCGGAAAATGCCTCAATTCTTGCTGAGAGCAAGCGTTTTACCACAGGTATAATCTATGCCGATGTTGACGTTGCAAAGCTTTCATCGGAACGCAGAAGAACGAATACTTTCCCTCATAAAAAAGACAATTTTGTTATTGAATTTGATATGAATTTGAAGAGAACAAGGCTTTCACGCACATTTCCTCAGATGCCGTTTGTACCTGCTGACAAAACAGACCTTGCTAATCGTTGCGAGGAAATTATAACAATGCAGGCAACGGGTCTTGCAACAAGACTTGCTCACACGGGAATAAAAAACGTAGTTCTTGGGCTTTCAGGTGGACTTGACAGCACATTGGCACTAATTGTTTGCGTGCACGCTTTTGATATGTTGTTTCTCGACCGCAAAAACATTCATACAGTAACAATGCCTTGCTTTGGTACAACAAAGCGTACAAAATCAAATGCACAACTGCTTGCCGAAGCGTACGGTGTGTCATTTGAAGATATTGATATAACTCTTGCTGTTCGTCAGCATTTTTCAGATATTAATCATAATGAGAGTATTACTGATATAACATATGAAAATTCACAGGCTCGTGAACGCACGCAGATACTTATGGATTTGTCAAATAAGTACAGCGGACTTGTAATCGGTACAGGCGACCTTTCTGAGCTTGCTCTGGGATGGGCAACCTATAACGGCGACCATATGAGTATGTATGCAGTCAATGTATCAATTCCCAAAACGCTTGTGCGCTATCTTACGGCGTATGAAGCTGAAAAATCGGAGGGTATTCTGAAAAATGTGCTTCTTGATGTACTTGATACTCCGGTAAGTCCCGAGCTTTTGCCTCCTGACAATAACGGAGAGATTGCTCAAAAAACCGAGGATGTTGTCGGTCCGTATGAACTGCACGACTTTTTCCTTTATTATCTGGTACGCTTTGGTTTTTCACCGAGTAAAATATATTACCTTGCAAAACAATCTTTTGAAGGAAAATACGACAATCCTACTATCAAGAAATGGCTTACTGTTTTTATCAAACGCTTTTTCTCACAGCAGTTCAAGCGAAGCTGTCTGCCCGATGGACCAAAGGTTGGTTCGGTAACGCTGTCACCAAGAGGAGATTGGCGAATGCCGAGCGATGCGTCTGTTAATTTATGGCTTAAAGATTTGGAATATGAGGATTAACGATAAAGAATTATTACTTATTTGATGCGGTGATTTATATGAAATTGTTTATCAGGCGTAATATTTCAACAGAAAAAACAGCTTTTGATGTTTTTAATGAACAAGGCTATGAAAAATATCATATTATTCTTAAAATGAAGAAAAACTTCACGGGATTTGAGATTATTTCCGTTGCCGGTGATGTTATGTGTAAGGTGCGTAAAATGCAGATTGGCAATATGATCACCTATTCAATAAAGGATAACAGTCGCAGAGTAAGATTTGTTTGTGTTCCTTTGACCGCTGAAATAAAATGTCAGTTTTACGGAGTTAATTGGCACATATCGGGTGATGCATTTTCTAAGAATTTCGGAATAATTGATGTGGACAATTCTGTTGTTGCCACGCATAAAAAGGTAATATCAGATTGCGAGCTAAATGTATTTGATAAAGCCAATGAACTTATTTCTGTAGCAATCTGCATATGTATTAATCTGATAAACACAGTTGACAATCGTGCAACACAGGCGGTATAATATTATAAATTTCTATGTCGGTTAAATTTAGATTGGTATTGCCGGCATTAAGGGAGGAATTTTTATGGATAAATTGTTAAAGCTTTTAAGCACCAATTCTGAGTTTACAACATCTGAATTGGCTACAATGCTTGGAGAGCCTGAGGATTATATAAAGGCTCAGATTAAGGAATATACGAATAAGGGTATTATAAAGGGTTATCAGGCTGTTGTAAATTGGGAAGAGGTTGAAGGCAGCTTTGTTGAGGCTCTTATTGAACTCAAAGTAACTCCAAAAAAGGAAACAGGCTTTGATGAAATGGCAGAGCAATGTATGGCTTTTGAAGAGGTTGAAACTGTCTATCTTATGGCAGGTGTTTATGATTTTGCCCTTATCGTAAGAGGTGAATCAATTCAGGAAATTGCAATGTTTGTTGCCAAAAAGCTTTCTACTATAGAAAGCGTTGTTTCAACGAGCACTCACTTTATCTTAAGAAGATATAAGGATAGGGGAATGAATCTAAAAGAATGCAAGGAGTGCACTGACAGGAGGAATTTAATCCTGTGATAGACTACGAAAAATATTTGAACAAAAAAATCAAAACAATAAAACCGTCTGGTATCAGAAAATTTTTTGATATTGCCAATGAAATGGATGATGTAATTTCATTGAGTGTAGGCGAACCTGACTTTCAGACTCCCTGGCATATCCGTGACGAAGGAATAAGAACTTTGGAGAAGGGTAAGACATGGTATTCTCCGAATCGAGGCTTTGCAGAGCTTACTTCTGAAATATGTAAGTATTATAAAAGAAGATTTAATGTTTCTTATGATTCAAAATCAGAAGTACTTGTTACTGTCGGCGGCAGTGAAGCTATTGACCTTGCTTTAAGATGCCTTATAGAAAAAGGAGATGAGGTTATTATTCCTGAACCCTCCTTTGTATGCTATGAACCGCTTACAGTAATGGCAGGCGGTACACCTGTAATCATCAACACAAAGGCTGAGGACAGTTTCAGACTTAAAGTCGAAGATTTAAAGGCTGCAATTACTGAAAAAACGAAACTTCTCGTGTTGCCGTTCCCTAATAATCCAACGGGTGCTATTATGGAAAAAAGTGACCTTGAAGAGATTGCAAAAATTGTTATTGAGAATAATCTTCTTGTTCTGTCTGATGAAATCTACTCCGAGCTTACATACGGCGGATTAACTCCTGTATCAATTGCTTCTATTGACGGTATGCGTGAGCGTACTATTGTTATAAATGGCTTTTCAAAGTCATATGCAATGACAGGCTGGAGACTTGGTTATGCACTTGGACCCGAGGCAATTATTTCTCAAATGCTTAAACTTCATCAGTATGGCATTATGTCGGCTCCTACAACTGCTCAGTATGCGGCTACAGAAGCTCTGCGCAACGGTGACAGGGATGTTGTTAAAATGCGTGACGAGTATGATATGCGCCGTCGTTTTGTTGTTGACAGCTTTAATTCAATGGGACTTACCTGCTTTGAACCGCTGGGTGCATTCTATGTTTTCCCTTGCATAAAAAGCACAGGTTTGACATCAGAGGAATTTTGTACACGCCTTATTATGGACAAGCATATTGCTGTTGTTCCCGGTACTGCTTTCGGCGAGAGCGGAGAGGGATTTGTGCGTGTGTCATATTCGTATTCAATCAATCACTTAAAAATTGCACTTAAGCGTATTGGTGAATTTCTTGAGGAATTAAAAAATGGAAATTAAGGTACTTGCACCTGCAAAGATTAATCTTACACTTGATGTAACGGGCAAATGTCCCGACGGTTATCATAATATTGAAACCGTGATGCAGACTGTCGATTTGTATGACGAGGTAACAATAACCGATAATGACAGCGGCGAAATTACCATTTCCTGCAATTACGAGGGTGTTCCTTGTGATGAAAGCAATATTTGTCATAAGGCTGCTAAGCGATTTTTTGACTATAACAAAATGGATGTCAAGGGCGTGCACATTGATATAAACAAGAAAATTCCTACTCAGGCAGGTCTTGCGGGCGGCAGCAGCGATGGTGCGGCTGTAATTATGGGACTTAATGCAATGTTTGGTACAATGCTGAATGCCAAGGAAATGCACGAAATTGCCGAGAAAATCGGTGCAGATGTTCCTTTCTGTCTTGTAGGCGGCACAAAACTTTGTACAGGAATAGGCACAACAATAAAGAAACTGCCGACATTCAGATGCGAAAACATTGTAATTGCAAAGCCGAATGCTGTCAGCGTTTCAACAGCCGACGCCTATCGCAAGGTTGACGCATTAAATCCGCACCCGTCATATACGAATGAAATGGTAAAGTCACTTTACAGCCGTGATATTTTTCGTATTACAACAACAATTTTCAATGATTTTGAGCTTGCTCTGAAAATTCCTGAGGTTATTGATTTAAAGGGGAAAATGCTTAAATTAAAGGCAAGGGGCGTTGGAATGAGCGGTTCGGGGTCAGCTGTCTTTGCTGTATTTACTTCAACTCGCAGGGCAAAAAAATGTTACGAAGAACTCAAAGAAGAATACGGCGAGGTCTTTTTGTGCAAGCCGATTAAGGAAGGTTGTACAGTCGAATAAATTAGAGTATGATGAGGGTGTAAGGCTATGGATAATCCTAAAATTTTATCAGTCAACGGCAAAGAATTTAATATAATAAAACTGCTCGGAAAAGGTAAGGGTGGTTATTCATATCTTGCAACGGACAGTGATAACAAAAAATACACTTTAAAGCAAATTCACCACGAACCTTGCTCATATTATCAGTTCGGCAATAAGATTGAAGCAGAATTAAATGACTACAAACGGCTGAGAGCAATAGGGATAAAAATGCCTGAAATGATAGATGTTGATATACAAAATGAACGTATATTGAAAGAATTCGTTGATGGGGATACAATATTTGACCTTGTCTTAAATGACAGAATGAAAAATATTTATCTTGAACAGATGTATGCTATGTGCAGACTTTTGTATCCTGCTAATACAAATATTGATTATTTTCCAACAAATTTCATAGTTCAGAATGATGAGATAGTGTATATCGATTATGAGTGCAACGATTATATGGATGAGTGGAACTTTGAAAACTGGGGAATAAAATATTGGTCAAAAACTCCTGAGTTCTTACAGTATCTTGAAGAACACAAGTGAAAGAGAGCTATATTATTAAAAACATATAGCGAATTGACATCATGAATCACTATTAGATTTGATAAGACAATTTATTATAATTATAATAAAACGGTTGAGAACAATTATAAGTTTTCAATCGTTTTATGTATTTCACTTATGATTTCAATACCTTTGTCAATCTTTTCTTCGTCAATTCCTGAAAAACTTAGATTCAGCATATTATTATTTGTTGTCGGCATAACATTTACTGAGCTTTCATTTAGTTTTTTTATAAAGCTATTCATATCTAACGATTTATCAAGCATAACAGTAATATAAAGCGATGTTTCATTAAATATTATCTCAATATCGTTGAAAAAGTTTCTATTAATTGAATTCAGAATAGTTTTGCTTTTTTCAAGATATACACGTCTTGCTTTTCTAAGGTGAATATCAATTTTTCCATTGTTGATGTATTTTGCAAGTGCAAGTTGTTCTGATTTAGATGCAGTTTGATTTGTATAACTTTTGATACTCTTATATTTGTTTATCAGCTTTTCAGGCAATACCATATAGCTTATTCTTACAGACGGAAGTAAAATTTTTGAAAACGAGCCAAGATATACTGTATTTTCTTTGTCATAATTCTGCATACAGGGGGTAGGGTGTGTGCTGTACCTGAGTTCTCCGTTATAATCGTCCTCAATAATAAGTGCATTATTTTCCCTTGCCCACGCAATAATTTCAAGTCGGCGGTTTACAGGCATACTTGCACCGCTTTTTGTGACAAAATTCGGATTAATAAGTAAAATGTCTGGTTTAATATGTTCAAGCGAGCTTATTGTTGCACCGCTGTTGTCACATTCAAAGTAATCAATTTTATAGCTGTAACTTCTGAATATATACTCTGCCTGAACATAGCTTGAATCTGCAACCGCAACTTTTTTGTTTGTGCCTATAAGTGAACAGATAATATTCAGAAGGGGTTGTGTTCCTGCTCCTACTACAATATTTTCTGGGCTCGTGTTTACGCTTCTTACTCCAAGCGCATACCTTTGCAGAGCGTTTCTTAGTGTTTCCTCGCCTTGTTCGTTGCCGTAGGAGGTTAGCAGATAATCCTGATTAATAACCTCCTTAACGCATTTTTTCCATTCGTTTAAATTAATAATTTTTTTGTCAATGCTCTTGCCGCTGAAATCATATTCAAAATACTTTGTATTTGTTGCACTGATTTCACGGCTGTTTTCATTATATGCAGGAGTATTTTTAAAATTTGCCTCAATATAATATCCGCTTTGCGGTTTATTTATTATGTAACCCTCTGAGCAGAGCTGGTCATATGCGCTGGTAATTGTAATCTTAGACACATCAAGGTCAGCGCTCAGCCGTCTTATTGACGGCAGCTTGCTGCCTCTTTTTAAACTTCCGTTTTCAATAGAATTGCGTACAGACATATAAATCTGTCTGTATAACGGAATTTTTTTGTGTTTATCTATCATAATAAAATCGTACAGCATTTTAATCACCGATAATATTGTATCATTTACGAATAATTATTGCAATAATCGCTTTTGCAGTTGAAATTTTTGCCAAGACTTTGTATAATTAAATAGTATGTAATTTATTATCTTGTAAAGGGGTACATTATGAATATTTCAGTTGACAAGTTTTTTAATATTATACAGGGAAAAAGAATTGCCTTTATCGGTATTGGTACGAGCAATCTGCCGCTTATAAAGCTTTTTTCAGAAAAGGGTGCAAAGGTGCTTGCTTGTGACAAAAAAGATTTTGACTCGCTCGGTGAAAACGGTATTAAGGCAAAGGAGTACGGTGCAGAGCTTATTTTAGGCGAAGATTACCTATCAAATATTGAAGCAGATATTGTTTTCCGCAGTCCCGGAACACCTTTTTATAAGGATGAACTTGTTAAACTTCGTGAAAACGGCACTGTGCTTACATCGGAAATGGAAGTATTTTTTGATTTGTGTCCCTGCAACACAATTGCAATCACAGGTTCAGACGGCAAAACAACAACTACAACCATTATTTCTGAATTTTTAAAGAAAGCAGGCAAAAATGTTCATCTCGGAGGAAATATTGGTAAACCGCTGCTCCCTGAAATTGAATCGGTTTCTCCCGATGACTATGCAGTCGTAGAACTTTCAAGTTTTCAGCTTATTTCAATGCGTAAAAGCCCTGATATAGCAGTTGTTACAAATCTTGCACCTAACCACCTTGATATTCACAAGGATATGCAGGAATATATTGACTCAAAGAAAAACATAATTCTTCATCAGAACGCTTTTTCAAAGACCGTTCTTAATCTTGATAATGAAATTACTAACGGTTTCAGTGACGCTGTCAGAGGTGAAACTGCAAAGTTCAGTGTCAAAGAAAAACTTTATAACGGTGCATATCTTGACGGTACGACAATTTGTTATTCTGATTACGGCAAGATTACACAAATTATGGATATCAAGGATATCAGAATCCCCGGTATGCACAATGTTGAGAATTATCTTGCGGCAATTTCTGCCGTTTGGGGCATTGTTGATGTTCAGACGATTGTAAGCGTTGCAAAAAACTTTGGCGGCGTTGCACACAGAGCAGAGTTTGTCCGTGAATATAAGGGTGTTAAGTATTACAATGATTCTATTGCTTCAAGTCCTACCCGTACTGCACTCGGTACGCTTTCGCTTTATGATGAAAAAATTGCAATTATTGCAGGCGGCTATGACAAGCACATTCCGTATGAGCCGCTCGGACCTGTAATTAATAACAAAGTAAAACTTCTGATTTTGCTCGGTGATACTGCGCCTAAGATTGAAGAGGCAGTCAAGAATTCCGATAACTATGACGAAAATGCAATAACTATTGTAAACGTAAATAATATGGAAGAGGCTGTTGATGAAGCTGTAAAAATGACTGAGAGCGGCGATATAGTTTCGCTTTCTCCTGCAAGTGCAAGTTTCGGACTATACAAGAATTTTGAGGAAAGAGGCAACCACTTCAAGACAATCGTAAATAATTTGAAGTGATTTTTTGATATGGAAATTAAAGATATAATTTTTGACTTGTGCAGTACAGGCGGCGTTTCGGGAAATGAAGAACCTGTAATTGAGATTGTAAAAAAATATTTTGAGAACTATGCTGAAGTATCAACAGACTCAAACGGTAATGTGTATGCTGTAATGGGCAATATAGATGCAGATAAGACTATACTTTTGGACGCACATATTGACAGGATAGGCTTGATTGTAACGGGAATTGATGATAACGGCTTTGTTAAGGTTGATGCGTGCGGAGGAATTGATATACGTACTTTGCAGGATACTGAAGTTATTCCGCAGAATTATCCTGAGTTTACGGGTGTAGTCTGTTGTTTGCCGCCGCACCTTTCTGACGGAAAAGAGGACAAGGCTGCACCAATTTCAAAAACCTGGATTGACTTTGGAATTGATAAAGAAAGCGTAAGCAAGTACATTTCTATTGGCGATACTCTAACTTTCAAGAGCAAGCCGAGAATGTTGCTCGGTGACAAAATCGCCTCTGCGTGTCTTGATGACAGATGTGGTGTTGCTGCACTGATAAAGGTTGCAGAAATTTTACACAATACAAAGAGTGTTGAAGATTATAAGGTTGTATTCCTGTTAAGTTCTCAGGAAGAAACCTTTGGTACAGGAGCTAAAACAGGTTCATTTACAGTTGATGCTGATGAAGCTATTGCGGTTGATGTAAGTTTTGCTTCGCAACCTGATATTTCGGGGCAGTATTCAAAAATTGAACTGCAAAAAGGACCAATGATTTGCATTTCTCCTATTCTTAATAAAGCAATGACTAATTACCTCATCAGGCTTGCCGAGGGTAAAAAAATTCCGTATCAGCTTGAACCAATATCAGCGGCAACAGGCACAAATGCGGACAGCATTTCAGTGAGCAAGTCGGGAGTAAAAACCGCAGTAATTTCAATTCCTCAGCGTTATATGCATACTCCTAATGAGGTAATATCAATTAAAGATGTTGAAAATACTGCTCGGTTAATTGCCGACTATGTTCTTTCGGGAGGTGCATTTGATGATTGACTTTGATTTGCTTGAAAAACTTTGCGTTAGTGACGGAATCTCGGGTGATGAATCGGAAATCCGTAAGTTAATAATAAAAGAAATCGAACCCTATTCCGATGAAATAAAAACGGACAATCTCGGAAATTTAATTGTTTTTAAAAAAGGAAAAAACAGAGCAAAACACAAACTGATGCTTTCTGCACATATGGATGAAGTAGGACTTATGGTAACGGATATTACGACTGACGGATATCTTAAATTTGACGAAGTCGGAGGTATCGACAGGCGTGTTCTGCTTGGAAAGCAGGTGACAGTTGGCACCGTTAAAATAAACGGAGTAATCGGTATTAAGCCTGTTCACCTTACAAAGGGTGATGAGAGAAGTTCAGTACCTGCTATGAGCGAAATGTATATTGATATCGGCGCAGATAACGGTGATGAAGCCCAAAAGTATGTTTGTATCGGTGACAGCGTTAATTTTGTGACTGATTTTGAGTATAACGATATGACAATCAAGTCGAAAGCACTTGATGACCGATTTGGCTGTTATGTGCTTATTGAGCTGATAAAAAGCGAGCTTGAGTATGATACTCATTTTGTATTTGCTGTTCAGGAAGAGGTCGGACTGAGAGGAGCAAAAGTTGCCGCATACTCAGTTGACCCTGAATTTGCTATTGTTGTTGAAACAACTACAGCAGCTGACGTGCCCGAGATTGATGTGGACAAACAGGTGTGTAATCTTTCACAGGGTGCAGTAATCTCTGTAATGGACAGACGAACAATTTATGATAAGAAGCTTGTTAAAGTCGCTTTTGATATTGCCGAAAAATGCGGAGCAAAGGCGCAGTATAAGCGTGCGGTTGCAGGCGGAAATGATGCAGGTGTTATCCATCAGAGCAGGGGAGGAGTGCGCACTTTAGCGTTATCACTGCCTTGTCGTTATCTGCACGCACCGTCCTGCATAGTGAATATTGAAGATTGCGAAAGCACACTTAAAATTGTACGTGAGCTTGCAAATGAAATTGCAGGCGGAAGAATCGATGAAAAGGAAATGTGTTAATGATTATATCTGCTATTGAAGCTGTTGATTTTGAAAGTGTATTGCTATCTGTTGCCGGTAATGACCCTTTTGCGTGCAGAATAATTTCACTTTACAACAGCTATAATGCTGAACTTGCATTTGTTGATTATTGGCTTGTAAATGCTGATGAAACAGGTGAATGCAAGGGTGCCGTTGCCAGAAATGGCACAAATTTTATAGTATATTTATACGATGACAGTGTAAATGAGGAGGTTTCTGCATTCATCAGAGTTGCAGGAGCGTCAAGTGTGTTATGTGATGATAAATTTGAACTTGATTTGTATGG
>DKZL01000075.1:59632-63305 GCA_002493635.1 Ruminococcaceae bacterium UBA7075
CTGATATAAAAGCAGTTTATGATTTGCTTGTAAAGTGTACAGACGATAATTTTACACCGCCTGCGTTTGATGAATTCTATGTTGATGTAAATCACAAAATAAGACACAATGCAATACGAATTGCATCAATTAATTCAAATGATGGTTTAGCCGCAGTAGCAATGACTGTTGCCGAAAGCAGTAATGCCGCAGTTCTCGGTGCTGTAGCCTGCGACCCTGAATATCGCAAACACGGCTATGGTTCTGCCGTTGTCAGGCACCTTACTAATGCTCTGATTGATGAGGGGAAAACTGTATATTTACATAGAGCTGAGAATGCAAATGCTAATTTTTATGCCAATTTAGGGTTTAAAGAAATCGGCAGATGGAAGGAATATTATTTTGGAGGATAAACAGTGGACTTTTTTGATATTGACCAAAAAATAATTGAAGCCGCAGAAAAGGCTATGGAGCTTTGCTCGGCAGAACTAAAAAAAATCGATGAAATTCAGGAATATAATCAACGCAAGATGATAAAGGCTTTCCAGCTTGCAGGTGTGCGTGAAAGCCACCTTAAGGGGTCAACGGGCTATGGTTATGACGATGCAGGCAGAGATGCACTTGATAGAGTATATGCCTATTGCTTTGATGCTGAGGACGCACTTGTTCGCCACAACTTTGTCAGCGGCACACACGCTTTAACTGTTGCACTGTTTGGAATGTTACGCCCGAATGATACAATGCTTTCAGTCACGGGTATGCCGTATGATACAATTCGTTCGGCTATTGGTATTGAGGGCGATTATCCCGGCTCGCTTAAAGATTTTGGCATAAATTTTGAGATGACAGAGCTTAAAGATGACGGCACTGTAGATTATGAAGAAGTTGAAAGACAAATTGCCTACAAGCAACCTAAAATGGTATATATTCAGCGTTCAAGGGGTTACAGCTTACGCAACTCACTTACATATAAAGAGATAAAAAAGATATGCGATATTTCAAAAAGAGTGTCGCCAAAGTCTATTGTTATGCTTGATAACTGCTACGGCGAATTTGTTGAAAAGGTTGAGCCGCTGTCAGTCGGTGTTGACATTATGGCTGGCTCGCTCATAAAGAACCCCGGCGGCGGAATTGCACCGACAGGCGGTTACATAGCAGGCAAAAAAGAGCTTGTTGAAATGTGTGCATACAGATTGACAACTCCCGGAACAGGTAAGGAAATCGGTGCAACGCTTGATGTTAGCCGTGAGATGTTTATGGGCGCTTATCACGCTCCTCACATTACAGGCGAGGCACTGAAAACAGCAGTGTTTGCAGCGGCGCTTTTTGAAATTCTCGGCTACGAAACAACACCAAAGTATAACGATGAACGTGGTGATATCATTCAGCTTATTATGCTTGGTGATGAACAAAAGCTCGAAAGTTTCTGCGGCGGAATCCAAAGCGGTTCAGCAGTTGACAGCTTTGTTGTGCCAGTTGCATCCGATATGCCTGGCTATGAGAATAAGGTTATTATGGCGGCAGGTGCGTTTACGCTTGGTTCGTCTATTGAACTTTCGGCGGATGCGCCAATCAGACCCCCGTATGCTGTCTGGATGCAAGGCGGACTTAACTTTCACGGTGGTAAGCTTGGCATTATGCTTGCAGCAGACAAAATTCTTAAAGATTTAAGCAAATAATTAACTTTGGAGCTTGCTTTTTGTAAGCTCCTTAATTTTTTTGAAAAATAAAATGAACCAAAATGACTTTTATATGCTCTAATAAGTGAATAAGCAAAAGGGGGATGAATATAAATGAAACCGAATGACTTGAAAAATATCTATTCAAATTCAACGCAGGACTTTCACAACGCAATGCTTTGTTCGCTTGTCAGGCTAAATGAAAAGGCTCAACGGCGTTATAAAAGGCACAGAGTATTAAAGCTGGTTATAATTTGTATTATAATTGCCTGCTTATGTACAACATCTGTGCTTGCCGCAAGTAATTTTTACGGTGTATTCACCGATAAAGTCAGCAACTACGGAATGAACGTTAATATTGTAACTGAAGAAGATAAAAAATTACCTGAATATGTAAAGCTAACATTGG
The DNA here is from genome assembly GCA_002493635.1 of Ruminococcaceae bacterium UBA7075. Taxonomy (GTDB): domain Bacteria; phylum Bacillota; class Clostridia; order Oscillospirales; family Acutalibacteraceae; genus Ruminococcoides. Next base: position 61,700 of record DKZL01000075.1, read on the forward strand.
ATTATCTTCCCGAAGATGTTATTGTAACTCCTTACACTCTTGGTGAAAAATATTCATTAAAAGGTCAGGCTGTTTTTAAATGTTGCAGTTTCTCAGTTGTATTGCTTGATGATGAATTCAATATTACCAATAGCTATATAGTTGACTCAAATGAGAAAATTATAAACGGTAACAGGGTTATTATTAATACTCGCAAATTTGAGGATAAATCTGATATTACACAAACAATTTTTTATGAATACTTTGATGATCTCGGAGCAGTACTTGTCGGCTGGTGTGATAACACGGTAACCGATGAGGAGGTTGAACTGATTATTGCTGGTGCAGAAGTTTCAGAAGGTACAGAGGATGACCATTTTGAAAGAGTAGATTTGGCTTCTGAGCTTTCTGAGCAAATTACAAATCATCAGGAAGAGGAAGAATATCTTTATGGTATAGTTGATCCGTATGAAAGCAATTATGAAGCAGGAATATACGGAAAATCATTTGAGTATGAGGATGAGGGTGATTTTTCTGTTAATGTAAAGTCATTTGAATTGCATGACAATGTGTCAGATCTTGATAAGAACAATTTTAATTTTATCGAGTATAGATATAACGAACCGGATGATACATATGAAACGTATTTTGATGAAAACGGAGATATAATTCCAGACTATACTCGTATTCAAACAGATTACGGTGACGGAATAAACAGTATTGATAAATCAAACGAAGTCGAAGCAAAGCGACATTTTGTTCTTGCAGAGCTTGAAATTACAGGGCTAAAGCCTTTGGATGATTACAATATAGGCTTTGATATTATGGATTTATTGCTTATGAATTTAAAATATGACGATAATGATAAGCTTACACAGGAATCGAAAGAATATGCTGTGGGCACGATGGTTTACAATAACGGCGTTGATGAAGGTATGAATTTGCTTTGGATCGATGAAGGAGAAACAAGAGGTGTTGTTGTTGGTTTCTTTGTCGATGAAGATCATCTTGATAACTTATATTTTTCAGTTTTTTCACGAAGATGGTCAGCCATTGACAACAGAGAAGATGCTGTATGTTTTCCGCTTGAGAGGTAAGGCACTATGAATAAAGAAATGTTTACAAACAAGGTGCTTGATGCCGAAACAACGCTTTACAGGGTGTCAATGTCAATGCTCAAAAACGAAAAGGACTGCGAGGATGCTGTTCAGGATGCAATTCTTATTGCTTATGAAAGGCTCAGTACGCTAAAAAATGAAGAGTATTTTACAACCTGGCTTGTGCGGATTTTAATCAACGTCTGCAATAAACAGCTCAGAATGCGAAAGAGAACATATCAATCAGAATATGTTAATGATGTAAGTGACAGTGATGATTATTCTGATATAGAAATAAAAGAGATGTTTGAAAAATTGCCTGTCAAAATCCGTACAGTTCTTATGCTTTATTACGGAGAGCAATTTTCCGTAAAGGAAATAAAAAATATTCTGCATATCCCCGAGGGTACAGTTAAAAGCCGACTATCAAAAGGCAGACAACTACTAAAAATTGAATTACTTTAGAAACGAACAGAACCACCGCTTAAAAACGGTGGTTCTGTTTGTTGTATAACGAAAACCCCCGATTG
>DKZL01000075.1:63573-197732 GCA_002493635.1 Ruminococcaceae bacterium UBA7075
GGCTTTGCCGGTGGATTTTTATTTATCTTAATTTTTTAAAGAAATCTTTTAATAACCGCGAACATTCTTCTTGCATTATGCCGCCTGTTGAATTTGGTTTGAAGTTATAGGGCATTTCAAACAGGTTAGTAATTGTGCCGCACGAGCCATTTTTAAAGTCATATGCACCGAAGTAAATCTGCGGTATATGAGCATTTATTATCGCTCCTGCACACATAGGGCAGGGTTCAAGAGTAACATATAACTCGCAGTTCCACAATCTCCACCCACCAAGCTCCTTGCAGGCATTGTTGATTGCGTCAATCTCAGCGTGTAACAGGGCATTCTTTGCTTTTTCCCGTCTGTTTCTGCCGCTTGCAATGATTTTGCCGTTTCTTACAATTACTGCGCCGACGGGAACTTCGTCGTCAGCATAGGCTTCCCTTGCCATTTCAAGTGCCGCTCTCATAAATTCTAAATTACATTCACACATTTATTATACCAAATTAATAATAATTTCTGCTGAAAACAGTATGATAGACAGCATTACACCAAAGCTTAAATAAAAGGTTTTATTTTTGTCCTTTAAGCTTAATAAATCATTATCTGTATATGTAACACCTTTATTTGAAGTAATGCTGAAAAACTTCTTATCTTTTTTTATTAATATGAAGAAAGAGATAATTCCCAGAATACAGAAAATTGAAATAATTACTAAGTAAATGATATAAAAATTTTTATTGGTGATTGTATATGAGTTCTGCAAAATATCCATAATGACTGCATAGAAGTTATTTAAAAAGTGAATAATAATCGACGGGATTATTGAATTTGTTTTGCAGTCAATAAATGCAAAAAGTAAGCCGAGTATGAATGCAAAGGGGATTTGAGATATGTTTCCGTGCATTATGCCAAACAGTACTCCCGATGAAATGATTGCAAATGTATCGCCGTACTTGCGCAGTGTACCCATTACGACACCTCGGAATGCAAACTCTTCAGCAAGTGCCGGTACTAATGAAACTGCTATTATATACAGAACTTTCTCAAACATACTGTTTGCTGTTTGAGAAAAGTTCAAATTGTTTTCAAGACCAAATATTGAAAAGTTGTTTTCTACAATACTCGATGCTGTATTAGAAAACATTGCAACTCCAAGTCCCAAAAATATGATAGGAATTAATATGTTAAGTTTAACATATTTTACTTTTATTGTATCAGAAATGCTTGCTCCTGAAAAAAGAAAGTAAAAAAGGCTTGGAATAAATGCTGCAAATGCAGAAGTAAAAATATCGATAAAAAATAACGGTATACTTTCATTCAGCAAATTAATTTTAGGAGATATTATCGAAAACAGAGTGGTAAATGCGATTGATATGAAAAGCAATGTCATAAAATAGCTGAATACAAAAATACCCAATCCATTAGATGTTTTTCTGAGTTTTCTTATATCATATTCTTTTTTATAATCTAAGGGTGAATAATTGTAATTATATAATCTGTTATTAATCAAGTAAATCAACTCCAAGCCTAATTTTAACATATCATAAGCTATAATTCAAGAAAAACACAACATTATTGTTGTATTGACAACAAATAAGTAATTATGATATTATATACTTGTATAAAAATATAAAAATGCATTAATAAAATATCAGATTTTCTTTTTTATGAAAGGATGGGTTAATATGGTTACTGCAATGTTGTTTGCCGGTGGCATTGGTGCGAGAATGAAATATTCTGATATGCCAAAGCAATTTCTTGAGGTAGGCGGCAAGCCTATTATCATTCACACTATGGAACATTTTGCAAGACATCCTAAGGTTGATAATATTGTTATTGCCTGCAAAGAGGATTGGATAGGTTATCTCAAGGAACTTATCGCAGCTTTTAATGTACCTAAGGTTAAATCAATAGTTCCGGGCGGAGCAAACGGATTTGATTCAATTCACAACGGTGTTGTTGCTACGGCAGAATTTTCAAAAAATCCTGATGATATTATACTTATATGTGATGGCGTTCGTCCGATGCTTTCAGAAGAACTTATTACGAATTGTATTAAAGATACAAAGAAGTATAAAACAGCAGTTCCGGTTACACCAAGTATTGATTCGTTGCTTTACAGCACAGACGGTGAAACCTGCAGTAAAAGCTACCAGAGGAGTACAATGTATATTACTCAGGCTCCTCAGGGGTATACTATGGAGAGAATCCTGTGGGCACACGAAGAAGCGTATAATCGTGGAATCACTAATCCTGTATCTTCAAGCGAGCTTTTTATTGAACTTGGTGAAGAAGTTCATATTTTTACAGGTGAACGCTTTAATATCAAGGTTACTACTCCTGAAGATCTCACAACCTTGCGCGCGCAGTTCTATTACAATAATTACAAGCAATTTGCTAAGGAAGAATTAAAATATGGCTTATAATGTTAAAGATTATGTAAAGAAAAACATCTATAAAGATATTACGGAAATTACATCTGCCGATATTAAATGGGACAGATTTAATAATAAAACCGTGCTGATTACAGGTGCAGGCGGCTTTATCGGCTATTTTATGGTTTTGAGCTTTTTAAACAGAAATGATGTCAATAACGATAATATCAAGGTTATAGCTTTAGTAAGAAATGAGCAAAAAGCTCAGGCAAAATACGGTGAGCTTTTGAAGCGAGATGATTTTGTGCTTTGTGTACAGGATGTATCGTCTGAAATTAAAGCTGAAAGAGCAGATTTTGTTATTCATGCTGCAAGTCAGGCAAGTAATATTCAGTTTGAAAATGATCCTGTCGGCACAATTAATGCTAATCTTATTGGTACAACAAATGTGCTTGACTTTGCAAAAGCCTCAGACAGCGAGGCGGCACTCATCATTTCAAGTCTGAAAGTATATGGAAAACTTCACACAGGAAAGCAGAGCATTTCAGAAGATGATATAGGTTATCTCGATTTTACTTCATACAAGAATTGTTATGCGGTGGGAAAGAGAGCATCTGAAACTTTGGCTGCAAGCTATGCTAAGCAGTACGGTATGAATATAAAAATTGCACGTCCAAGCTATATTTACGGTGCAAGCAGTCTTGAGGACGATAGGGTTTGGGCGCAGTTCATTGCAAATATTGTAAGAAAACAGGACATATTACTTAAAAGTAACGGAGCGACTAACCGTTCATTCTGCTATGTTACAGATACAGTTACTGCGCTTCTTGTAATTCTGCTTGAGGGGGAAAATACTGTTCCGTACAATATTGCCTACAAAAAATCCGATACTACTATCAGAGGTTTTGCAAAGGCTGCTTGTGAAGTGTTCCCTGAAAGAAATATTTCACTTTCTTTTGCCAATCCGGAGGATGAAAAGGAACCTGAGGTTGATTCCTCTCCACTTGCACCAACTCCTGAAATAATGGACAGTACAAGACTTTTGGCACTTGGCTGGAAACCGCTTGTTGATTTAAAGGAAGGAATTAGAAGGTCAGTTAATATTCTGGAAGAGAATTAAGACCTTTTTGGTTTGATATGTTGCTTAAATCAGTTCTTAATCAATTTGAGCGTGATTGGGCAGAAGCTCCAATGCGTGACAAAAATCTTGATTTATCAAAGTTTATTAACAAATCAATAATTGTATCAGGCAGCAGCGGGATTGCTCGTGCAGTGGTAATTTCGTTGTTGTCTGTAAATGATAAGCTTAATTCAAACAATACCATTTATGCTTTTTGTAAAGAAGAGGCTAATGGTATTTTTGCTTTGTTTAGCAATAGAAGTGACTTTAATCTTTGTAATTCAGAGTCACTTTTGCCTGCAAATGCAGATTTGTTTATTGAAACATATTTCCTTGAAGCTGAATTTAATAATTTGGACAAGGCAAAAGATATGCTGCATCTTTGCTTTGATCAAGAGAAAATTATCTCTTGTATTAACCCTTCAAAGGTTGTTTTGCTTTCGGATAATTCAGTCTATGGCAGGCTGAAACCCGGATTTGTTATTTCTGAAAATGAAAACGGATGTATTGCTTGTAATGAGAATTATTTACCGACAATGATTATGCAGTCTGTTGAAAACACGTATTTTTCGGCGGCAAAACAGTATGGATTTGATATTTCTGTGTTAAGATGTTCAACGATTATCAGTGATTTTTCAAATTCGGACTTTGTAAATAATATTATTAGAGCTATTTCTGAAAAGCAGAACTTAAAGCTTTGTAATTCTAATTTGAAAGTATCATACATTTACATTAATGATTTACTTACTGCACTTTTTTATGTGATAATAAAGGGTGAAAATACGACATATAATGCTTGTTCGGACAATGCAACTGTATCCAATACCGAGCTTACGGTTATTATTAATGAGCTGTTTGAGAATACAGAATTTTCAACGGATGATAACGGTTTAAATGCAGATGGCTGTGCTGTTTGCAACACAAAGCTTAAACAGCTCGGCTTTGAACCCTGTGTTGATGTTAAGGACGCACTTCTTATAGCCGTACACGCATATAAAAACAGCGATGAAGTTTTTATGTTTCCTGACGCTTATGACGGCAAACTTGAAACTATCCAAAATATTTTACTCGGTTTTTTGCTTGAGATAGATAGAATTTGTAAAAAACATAATATAAAATATTTTCTTGCCGGCGGAACTCTTCTGGGGGCTGTTCGGCATAAAGGATTTATTCCTTGGGACGATGATGCCGATGTTATGATGTTAAGGGATGATTATGATAAATTCCTGAAAGTGTTGCCTTATGAATTGCCTGCAAACTTTGCAATACAAAATGATGAGAAAACAAGCCATTTTCCGTTTACTAAAATCAGGATAAATGACACCGTTTTTTCAACAGAATTTTCATCTCGTTTCGATGATATACACAACGGTATTTTCTTTGATGTTCTTGCTCAGGATCAGACTTCAAATAACAAGTTGCTCAGAAAGCTACATATGCATGCAACTGCAAGCACAAGGTGGCTTGTACTTGATAAGTGGAGAGGGACAAAAGTTAATGCGAATGGAAAGTTTTCTTCTTTTGTTGCTAATATTTTGAAAACAATTTTACCTTTGTCAATTCTTGAAAAAATTCAGAATAAATTAATGTCGCAATTCAAAAATAAAAAGAATGCGAATTTCTTGTTTGACAGTATGGGACGAAATATTACAAGAGGAGAGTTTCCTAAGCAGTGGCTTGATGAGGCTGTATATGTTGATTTTGAAAATGTAAAGCTTCCGATTCCAAAGGAGTATGATAAGTATCTGAGCTATCTTTACGGAGATTATATGGAAATGATACCGGTAAGTCTGCGTCATGTTAGTCACGATATTATTCGTATGGATCTCGGAGAATATTCTGAATATGAAGTTAAAAAATAAAATATAAAATTTTCCTTGACAAAAGGATTTAGTTGTAATATAATACTTAAGTAAAATAAAGCAAAGCAGAAATGCTTTCACCTGTGGGGTGTCGTCTGCACGGGTCAATACAATCAGTTTTACTGTAATTGTGTATTGCTATGCGGACGGATGTATTTCTGTCCGCATTTATTATTTTAAGGTACTTTGGAGGTGCTTACCCATCAGCAAGAAAGAAAACAATGTTCAGATTAATGAAGAAATTCGTGACAAAGAACTTAGAGTAATCAGCTCTGACGGTCAACAGCTCGGTATTATGTCAGCAGATAAGGCTCTTAATCTTGCAGAGCAGCAGAATCTTGATTTGGTTAAGATTGCTCCGCAGAGCAAGCCACCTGTTTGCAAGATTATGGACTATGGAAAATATCGTTTTGAACAGGCTAAAAGAGAAAAAGAAGCAAGAAAAAATCAGCATGTTGTTGATATTAAGGAAGTAAGGCTTTCCCTTAATATTGATACGCATGATTTTAACACAAAGCTTAACAATGCTCTAAAATTTATTAAGCATGGCGATAAGGTTAAGGTTTCAATCAGGTTCAGGGGTCGTGAAATGGGTCACCCGGAAATCGGTCTTGACACTATGAAGCGTTTTGCTGAGGCTTGCAGTGAAGTTGCTGTTATTGAAAAGCCGGCAAAACTTGAAGGTCGCAATATGCTTATGTTTCTTGCGCCAAAGTCCAATAAGTAATCAAAGCTAAGGAGGATATTATTATGCCTAAAATTAAAACACACAGCGGTGCCAAAAAGCGTTTTAAACTTTCTAAAAACGGTAAAGTTATCCGTGCTCACGCTAACAAAAGTCATATCTTGAACAAGAAAACAACAAAACGTAAAAGAGGTCTTCGTCAGACTGTTGTTACAGACAAGACAAATACAGCACAGGTTAAGCGTTTGATTCCTTACAAATAATCGTTTAAAGGGAATTTTAAAATTTAATTACACTAATTAATCGGAGGTAACATATATGGCACGTGTAAAGGGTGCGATGATGACTCGCAAAAGAAGAAAAAAGACATTAAAACTTGCCAAGGGATATTGGGGTTCTAAATCAAGACATTTCAAAATGGCTAAACAGGCTGTTATGAAGTCAGGTAACTATGCTTATATCGGTCGTAAGCAGAGAAAGAGAGATTTCCGCCGTCTTTGGATTACTCGTATTTCAGCTGCATGCAAGGCTAACGGCACTAACTATTCAACATTTATGAACGGTCTTAAGAAAGCAAACATTACACTTAACCGTAAGATGCTTTCAGAAATTGCTATTTCAGACCCTGCTGCTTTTACATCACTTGTTGAGCAGGCTAAAAATGCTTAATTAATTATAACTGTAATTGCGTTTGGGAAACCAAACGCATTTGCTGTTTTTAGGACTTGGTGTATAATATGCAAATTTTATCAAGTAAGGATAATATAAATATAAAAAATACTGTTAAGCTTAAAAATAGTGCTAAGCACAGAAGAAAGAACAGACAATTTATTGCCGAAGGAGTAAGAATCTGCAATGACGCAATTTGCAGTAATGCTAAGATAGATATATTTTTTGCCACAGAAAAGGCAGTGGACAAGTATCCGAATGATTTTGACAGAATTAAGAGCTATGCAGATAAAACCTATCTTGTAACAGAGGATATATTTACGCTTATAAGTGATACGGAAAGCCCGCAAGGCTTTTTGTGCGTGATAAAAGCACTTGACAAAACGAATGAGTTTGATACAATTAATAGGAATAGCAGATTTATTGCACTTGAAAATATTCAGGATCCGTCTAATCTGGGCACTGTCCTGCGAACTGCCGAGGCTTTGGGTATAGACGGTGTGATAATGTCTTCCGACTGTTGCGATTTTTTCAATCCTAAGGTTGTAAGGGGAAGTATGGGTGCAGTTTTCAGACTACCGTTTGTGATTTGCGATTCTGTTAATGATTTTTTATCTGAGCACAGCGAGCTTAACTCCTATGCTGCTGTTGTAACATCTGATGCACAAAAAATTACTGAAATTGACTTTGAACTCCCTTGCGTTGCCGTAATTGGCAATGAAGGCAACGGCATGAAAGCAGAAACAATCAGTATGTGTAATTTTAAATTTACAATTCCGATGAATGGCAGGGCAGAGTCGTTAAATGCTTCAACTGCTGCATCAATTATAATGTGGGAAATGGTAAAATGATTTCTTCAAATAAAAGAATTTGGATATGGATAACGCAGGTACTCGGCTACAACACCCCGAAAGTCAGAAGAATTTATGAATTATATTCGGATATTAATGACTTTTATAATGGCGGCGAGCGTGAGTGGCGTTTTTGCGGAATTTTCTCACAGAATGACATCAGCAAGTTGAGAAACACTGATATTTCTGCTGCGGATAAAATTATATCAAGATGCAATGAGCTGAAATATTCAGTGCTTGCAATCGATGATGAAAAGTATCCTCAGTGTCTGCGTGATATTGAATGTCCGCCTGCTGTAATATATGTAAGCGGTAAGCTTCCGGATGTTGATAACAGACTTACAATAGGCATAGTCGGTACTCGCAGAGCTACAAAGTACGGGATTGACAATTCGTACAAGTTTGGGTATGCTCTCTCTAAATACGGAGTTGCAACAGTAAGCGGTGGTGCTCTCGGAGTTGATTGCGCATCTCATCGAGGTTCACTTGCCGCCGATGGTGTGACAATATGTGTGCGAGGATGCGGAATTAATGCAAGTTATCTGAGCGAAAATGCAGGAATGAGAAATGCTATAACCAAAAAAGGTGCAGTTATTTCTGAATATCCGCCTGATGAAACACCGAGGACTTATTATTTTCCTGCACGCAACAGGATTATTGCCGCACTCTCGGATGGTGTGCTTATAATCGAATCGGGAATAAAATCAGGTTCACTTATTACTGCAAATCTTGCCGGAGAGATGGGCAAAAAGGTTTATGCTCTGCTTGGTAATAACAATCCTCAGAACGAAGGATCAAATGAACGCATAAAAGACGGTACAGCTATTCCTGTAACTGACTTTATGGATATACTGACTTCTTTCGACAATCTGTATGCAACAAGTGATAAGATTGATTTTAACAATCTTTCGCTTGAAGATATTGAAGCAGTTCCTGTCAAAGGTATGTCCAATTTAAAGAAAAAGAAGTTAAAGAATAATTTGACTTCAACAATATCTTACGAAAAAAACAATAAAAAAATTTATTGTGAAACAGAGAATGATAATTCAACTAATGAAATAAAACATAAAGAAAATTTAAATTTGAATACAACAGCTCAATCTGTATATGATTATATAGGCAATGAGCCTGTTCACATAGATAAAATTGCTGCTGATTTGAATATTCCTGTGTTCAAGGTGCTTGCATCACTTACAATACTTGAAATGAAAGGATTGATTCAGGCACTTCAGGGACGTAGATATATTTTAAAATAAATGGAGGCACATTAGTAAATGTCTAATTTGGTAATTGTGGAGTCACCTGCAAAAGCTAAAACAATTAAAAAATATCTGGGCAGTGACTACGAGGTCATTGCTTCTATGGGACATGTGCGTGACCTTCCCAAGGCACGTCTGAGCGTTGATATAAAAAATAATTTTACACCTAAATATGATATTATCAAGGGTAAAGAAAAGCTTGTAAAAGAGTTAAAATCACTCGCTGCAAAAAGTGATAATATTTATCTTGCAACTGACCCTGATAGAGAGGGAGAGGCAATTTCCTGGCATCTCGCATATATTCTTGATTTACCGGATGATTATTGTAACCGTGTTGAATTCAATGAAATTACCAAAACAGGTGTAACAAACGGTATGAATAATCCTCGTTCAATTAATATTGACCTTGTAAACGCACAGCAGGCAAGAAGAATTCTTGACAGGCTTGTCGGATACAAGCTGAGTCCGTTTATTTCTCAAAAAATCAGAAGAGGACTTTCTGCCGGTCGTGTACAGTCCGTGGCACTCAGAATTATTGTTGACAGAGAAGAGGAAATCAGAAAGTTTAAGCCTAAGGAATACTGGACGATTGATGCAAAATTTATTCCAAAGGGTAGCAGAAAACAGTTTTCTGCCACTCTTTACTCTGACAAAAACGGAAAGATAAAAATAGATAATCAGGAACAGGCTGACAAAATTGAAAAGGATTTGCTTGATGCAGAATATACAATCACTAAGGTGCGCAACGGCACACGCAAAAAACAGCCTGCACCTCCGTTTATTACGTCAACATTGCAGCAGGAAGCGTCCCGTAAGCTCGGCTTTCAGTCACGCAGAACTATGAAGGTTGCACAGGAACTGTATGAAGGTGTTGATATTGAGGGAATGGGTGCAACAGGTCTTATAACCTATATGAGAACCGACTCCCTCAGAGTTTCAAATGTTGCAATAGAGGAAGTAACACAATTCATAGAAAATGAGTTCGGCAGCGATTATTTACCTGCAAAGCCGAGAGTGTTTAAGTCGAGGAATAATGCACAGGACGGTCACGAAGCTATTCGTCCTTCAATGCCGAGCCTTGAACCTGATAAAATTAAAAACAGTCTTACATCCGATCAATACAAACTTTATAAGCTGATCTGGAACAGATTTGTAGCATCCCAAATGGCTGAGTGTGTTCAGAAAACAACGCAGGCTGATATTGAAGCTAATGGGTACACCTTTAAGGCTTCGGGATATTATGTCAGCTTTGACGGATTTACAAAGCTTTATATTGAGGGCAAGGATGAGGAAGAAGAAAGCTCAAAACAGCTTCCTCCGCTTGAAAAAGGTATGCCTGCAAAGTGTAAGGAATTAAAGAAAAATCAGCATTTTACTCAACCCCCTGCACGGTACACCGAAGCTTCTTTGATTAAGGCTCTTGAAGAATATGGAATAGGCAGACCTTCAACATATGCAGCTACAATCACGACAATTACAAGCCGTGAGTATGTAAAGCGAGAAGCAAAAAGCCTTGTGCCTACCGAACTTGGTGAAGTTATCACAAAACTGATGAAGGAACGCTTTCCGAAAATTGTAAATCTTAAATTTACAGCTCAGATGGAAGAGGAACTTGATACAGTTGAGCGTGGAAATGAACAGTGGGTTGATGTTCTGAGCGATTTTTACGTGGATTTTGAAGAAACTCTCAAGACAGCAAAAGCCGATATGGACGGTGTAAAACTTAAACTTAAGGAAGACGAAACAGATATTGTCTGTGATAAATGCGGTAGAAAAATGGTTGTCAAAATGGGCAGATTCGGCAAATTTATTGCTTGTCCCGGTTATCCCGAATGCAAGAATGTTATGAAGTTCGTCGAGAAAACAGGCGTAAAATGTCCAAAATGTGACGGAGATGTTATTGTCAAGCACACCAAATCCAAGCGTATTTTTTATGGCTGTTCAAATTATCCGAACTGTGATTTTGTAAGCTGGAATGAACCCACAAATGAAAAATGTCCGCAGTGCGGCGAGGTACTCTATAAGAAAAAGGGCAAAAAGCCTGTTCTTTTCTGTGCAAAAGAAGGCTGTGGTTACACAAAGACAGATATTCAGGAAGAATCATAATGTATATTAATGTTATCGGAGCAGGTCTTGCAGGATGCGAGGCTGCAATGCAAATTGCTTCAAGAAAAATTAAAGTTAAACTTTTTGAGATGAAGCCTAAAAAGAAAACACCTGCTCATCACTCTGATTTATTCGGTGAGCTTGTCTGTTCAAATTCACTTAAAGCTGCAAGAGTTGAAAGTGCCGCAGGACTTTTGAAGGAAGAAATGCGGCACATGAATTCGTTTTTAATGAAATGTGCGGATAAGTGCAGAGTTCCGGCAGGCGGTGCGCTGGCTGTTGACAGAGAAATTTTTTCTCAGCTTGTTACTGACGGAATAAGGAATAATTCGTATATTGAGATTATTAATGAAGAAATTACTGAAATTCCTAACGATGCTGTTACAATAGTAGCGTCGGGTCCTCTTACATCAGACTTGCTTGCAGCTTCTGTTCAAAGTCGTTTTGGAGAATCTCTTTCATTTTTTGATGCTGCTGCACCCATTGTTACCGCAGACAGTATTGATATGGATTATGCCTTTTGCGCCTCTCGTTACGGAAAGGGCGATGGTGACGACTATATAAACTGTCCGATGAATAAAGAGGAATATGAGGTTTTTTATGAGTCTTTAATCAGTGCAGAGCGTGCTCCGCTGCATGACTTTGATGTGAATAATCCTAAAGTATATGAGGGATGTATGCCTGTTGAAGTTATGGCACAGAGAGGTCATGATACACTTCGCTTTGGTCCTATGAAACCTGTCGGTCTTACAAATCCGAAGGATGGTCACAGACCTTGGGCTGTTTTGCAGCTTCGCAAGGAAAATGCGTCGGGTTCAATGTATAATCTTGTCGGATTTCAGACAAATCTAAAATTCGGTGAACAAAAGCGTGTTTTTTCATTAATTCCCGCACTGCATAATGCTGATTTTGTCAGATACGGCGTTATGCACCGAAATACTTTTATTTGTTCTCCTAAGCTATTAAGCCCGGATTATTCGTTAAGGGAAAATAAAAAACTCTTTTTCGCAGGCCAGATTACGGGTGTTGAAGGTTATATGGAGTCGGCATCATCAGGCATTTTAGCCGGAATAAATGCTTGTCGTGTTCTGAATGATGAAGCAACATTAGTACTTCCCAATGAAACAATGATTGGCTCTTTGGCAGGATATATATCTGACAATACTATTGAAAAATTTCAGCCAATGGGCGCAAATCTTGGAATTTTGCCTGCACTTGAGAAAAGACCGAGAGATAAAAAGGAGAGAGCTGCCGCATATGCGGAACGCTCGTTGCGCTTTCTTGATAAATTTATTACGGATAATAAAATAGAGGTATAATATGAAGATAATAGTAGATGCTTTTGGTGGTGATAATGCACCTCTTGAAATAATTAAGGGTTGTGCCGAGGCTGTTCGTCAGTTCGATGTAAATATAATTCTAACAGGAAATCAGGATATAATAAAAAATACGGCTTCTAAAAATTCAATTTCTCTTGAAAACATTGAAATTGAAAATTGTACAGAGGTCATTACTATGGATGATACTGCTGAGGCTGTATTAAAAACCAAGAAAGACAGCTCAATGGCTGTAGGCATCAGATTGCTTAATGAAGGCAAAGGAGATGCTTTTATTAGCGCAGGCAACAGCGGTGCTCTTTGTATGGGCGCAACTCTCGGCATTAAGCGAATTAAGGGCATAAAGCGTCCTGCATTTTCTCCGATTCTGCCGTGTGCCAACGGATTTTTTATGCTTATGGACGGCGGTGCAAACATTGAATGTCGTCCTGAAATGCTTTATCAGTTTGCACTTATGGGTTCAATTTATATGGAAAAGGTTATGGGTATAAAGAAGCCTCGAATCGGTCTTGCAAATATCGGTACTGAAGAGCACAAGGGCACGGAGCTTTACAGGAATACATATGAACTTTTGTCTGAAAGTAATCTTAATTTTATCGGAAATGTCGAAGGCAGAGATATGCCTAACGGTGTTTGTGATGTTGTCGTATGCGATGGCTTTACCGGAAATATGATTCTCAAAACATACGAGGGTGTCGCAATAACGCTTATGAAAGAGATTAAGAGCCTTTTCAGCAGTAGTACAAAAGGCAAACTTGCAGCTTCCCTTATTATGAAAAATCTTAAGGAATTTAAGGTAAAGTTTGACTATAATTCTTATGGCGGTGCAGCAATTCTCGGTACGTCCAAGCCTGTCTTTAAGGCGCACGGTAATGCCAAAGCGTCAACAATTGTGAATGCAATCAGACTTTGCAAGGACTATGTAAGTGCTGATACTATAAAAGAAATTTCATCTTCTCTATGATTTAGGAGTTTATAATGGACGAGTTACAATATAAAATCGGGTATCATTTTAAAAATTTTGATTTGCTTAAGGAGGCTCTTACACATTCTTCTTATGCGAATGAACATAAAGCAAAGCATATCAAATATAATGAGAGACTTGAATTTTTGGGCGATGCAGTACTTTCGATTGTTGTTTCTGATTATATTTTCAAAAATTGTCCGGAGCTTCCTGAGGGTGAGCTTACAAAGCTCAGAGCATCTCTTGTTTGTGAAAAATCACTTTATGTATTTGCTAAATCAATAGATCTTGGTAAATATATAGTGCTGAGCAAGGGGGAACGTAATAACGGCGGTGCTGACAGACCTTCAATACTTTCCGATGCATTTGAGGCTTTAATTGCCGCAATTTATATTGACGGGGGAATGGAGCCCGCTTCAAGGCATATACTTAATTTTATCATTCCTGCTATCAAGAGTTCAAAGAAAAAGAGAATCAATGACTATAAAACGACTTTACAGGAGATTATTCAGAAAAATCCGGGAGAACAGATTGAATATGTTCTTGTAGGTGAAAGCGGTCCTGACCATAATAAACATTTTGTTGTTGAAGTGCACTTAAACAGCAATGTAATAGGAAAGGGCGGCGGCAAAAGTAAAAAAGAAGCGGAACAGCAGGCTGCTCGTGAGGCTTTGGAGTTGATGGGTTATTAAGCACAGTAACATTTCAATCTTTATTCCGCACAACGGATGTCCTAATAAATGCAGTTTTTGTAATCAGAAAAACATTACAGGTCAATTATATCAACCTTCATACGATGATGTTACAGCAACGCTTAATAAGGCAGTTGCTGACTTGGGGGAAAATACCAAATATACCGAAATTGCTTTTTTCGGTGGAAGTTTTACTGCTATCGACAGAGATTATATGCTTTCTCTTTTAAATGCAACACGTAACTATATTGACAAATTTAAAGGAATCAGAATTTCTACTCGTCCCGACTGTATAAATGATGAAATATTAGAAATTCTGAAGAGCTATAATGTGACTTCTATTGAGCTTGGTGCTCAGTCTATGGATGATGTCGTTCTGAATGCAAATAACAGAGGACACAGTGCTTTAGATGTTATTAAATCATCGAAACTTATAAAAAAATACGGGTTTTCGCTCGGACTTCAGATGATGACAGGGCTTTATATGTCGGATGTTCAAAAAGATATTGAAACAGCAAAGGCTTTTATTGCTTTAAAGCCTGATACGGTAAGAATTTATCCTACTGTCATTATGAAGAATACTGACCTTGCGAAATATTACTTAGACAAAACTTATATTCCGTACACGCTTGAACAATCTGTAAATTTGTGTGCAAAGCTTATTGTTATGTTTGAAAATGCTGAAATAAAGATTATAAGGCTCGGACTTCACTATTCGGACAGTCTTGTTACAAACAGCTACGGAGATAATTATCATCCTGCATTTAAGGAGCTTTGCGAAAGTAAAATTTTCTTTGACAATTTTATAGGTATTGTTAATAAGTGTGATGTTGACAAAGAAAATTTTAAAGTCGTTATTAACAGCAAATCGTTGTCAAAGTTTTTAGGGCAGAAAAAAAGTAATTACAATTCCCTTCTGAATATGGGGTACAGATTTGAAATAGAATTTGACGATACGCTTAACAAGTACGATTTATACATTAATTAGGGGTTTTTGAATGCGTTTAAAATCATTGGAAATTCAGGGATTTAAGACTTTTCCCGATAAAACTAAATTATCCTTTGAACAGGGCATTACGTCTGTTGTAGGTCCTAATGGATCGGGAAAAAGCAACATAAGTGACGCTATTCGCTGGGTTCTCGGAGAGCAATCTCCAAAGAGCCTTCGCTGTTCAAAAATGGAAGATGTTGTTTTTAACGGCACTGACAAACGTAAAAGGCTCGGATATGCTGAGGTTACGCTTAATATTGACAATAAAGACAGAGTTCTTGATTTTAACGGTGATGAAATAGCTGTTACCCGACGTTATTACAGAAGCGGTGAAAGTGAATATTTAATTAATAAGGCTGCTGTAAGACTTAAGGATATTAACGAACTTTTTATGGATACAGGTCTTGGTCGTGACGGTTATTCAATGATTGGCCAGGGAAAAATTGACAGCATAGTTTCTTCAAAGGGTGAGGACAGACGAGAGATTTTTGAAGAAGCGGCAGGTATTTCCCGTTACAGATACAGAAAAATTGATGCTGAACGAAAACTTAAAAATACCGAGGACAACCTTTTGAGACTTCGTGACATTGTGACCGAGCTTGAAGAGCGTGTTGAACCTCTGCACAAGCAATCTGACAAAGCTAAGCAGTTTTTGGAGTACTCAGATGAAAAACGCGGACTTGAAATTGCTTTGTGGCTTTTGACTCTTGATAATTCTCAAAATGAATTAAAAACACAGGATGAAAAAATTTCAATAGCTCGTTCACAATACGAAGAAGCGGAACGGTCCTTACAGAATATTCAAGATGAAACAGAGGAAATCTATAAAAAAAATGGTGAGCTTGCTGCTCAGATTGAAGAAATAAGAAGTGAAATTACTGAAATAGAGAATAAGGTTGCAGAAAACCGTTCTCTTGTTTCAGTAGCAGAGAATGACATTCTCCATAATAACGAGAATATAGAGAGAATAAATAATGAAATTCTTCAGGCTGACAGAAGTGCTGAAGACCTTGAAAAGTCAATAGCTGAGAAAAAAATTGAAATTGCACAGCTTGACGCTGATATTGTTTCAAAACAAAAGAAGTACAGTGAAGTGTCAGAGCAGCTTAATGTAATTAATATGGATTCGAGCAAGAGCAGTGATGTTTTGCAGGAACTTACTGCTGAGCTGTCAGTGCTTACCTCAAAGTCTGCTGATGCCCGAGTAGTTGATATGACATCTGAAAGCACTATCGCTGAGCTTAATACAAGAATTGAAGCCTTAAATGCTGCAAATGAAGGAAATAGCAGTCAGATAAGCGATATGACTGCTATGCTTGCTAAGTACGAGGAAGATATTAATTCTTTAGAAGAAAATATTAATTCACAAACCAATTCTTTGGAAGGTATTCAGCTTAAGCTTGCTTCAAGAGGAAAGAAAAGAGATGAACTAAAGCAGGAAAGCGACAAACTTTCGCTTGATGTGAAGGAGCATCTTCGTAAAATTTCATTTCTTGAAAACCTTGAAAGAAATCTTGAGGGATTTTCAAAGAGTGTAAAATCAGTTGTAAACGCTTCGTCAAACGGAAAGTTAAAAGGAATTTGCGGACCTGTATCCAGAGTTATTTCTGTTCCGTCTGAATACGGTGTTGCCATTGAAACAGCGCTCGGTGCGGCAATGCAGAACATAGTTACTGACACGGATGTGGATGCAAAGCAGGCTATAAGGTACTTAAAATCAATTGACGGAGGTCGGGCTACCTTTTTGCCTCTTAATACAATCAAGGCAAGGGATTTTAAAGAAAGCGGTCTTGAAAGCTGTTATGGCTTTGTAGGTATAGCCGCTGAGCTTTGCTCTTGTATTCCCAAATATAAGGGTATTCTTTATTCGCTCCTTGGAAGAATAGTAATTGCAGATGACCTTAATTGTGCAACTGCAATAGCAAAGAAATATTCTTATAGATTTAAGATTGTTACCCTTGACGGTCAGGTAGTAAATGCAGGAGGTTCTCTCACGGGAGGTTCGCTTAACAGAAATACAGGATTGCTGAGCCGTGCATCCGAAATTGAAGAACTTAAGAAGCAGACCGATAAGCTTCAGCAAATGGCAAAAAATGCCGAAGAAAATAAATTGAGGATTTCTCAGGAGTGTGCTTCTTTTGAAGCGGAACTTTTGGGAATCAGGGCTGATATTTCAAGCAATCAGCAGGAACTTGCAAGACTTCTTGCTGAAAAGCGTGCCTGCGAAAATGAACTTAATAATTCCAGGCTTATGCTTGAAAATTCAGTAAGAGAAATTGAAGATTGCCATAAAAGAATTTCTTCCCTCAGTGACAGTCGCAGTCAGGCAAGAGAACAGCTTGCAGAGCTTAATGTCAGAATTGCTAAGGCAGAGGAAAAGGTCAATGCCGTGACAGGAAACAGAGCTGAGCTTACAGAAAAGCGTGAAGAGCTTTCAATGCTTCTACAGAATATCCGTCTTGAAATTGTGTCGTCGCAAAAAGATGTTGATGTTCTTAATTCTGAAATTGTATTTGCTCAGAATTCAGGATCTGACAATGATGAACGAAAGGCTGAGCTTAAAGCGCAGATTGAGATAATTAATTCAAGAATAAATGCCAGCATTTCAAAAATTGAAAAGTATAATTCGGATATTGAAGAACTTACAGCAAAACAGTCGGAGCTTAATTCCGATATAAATAAAATTGTACAGCAGCGCAGTGAATATGAAAAACGTACTGTTGAAATTCGTTCTTTTGAACGAGATAAAACTCACGAGAGAGAAACCTCCGGTCAAGAGCTTGCAAGACTTGAAGAAAGAAAAATCAATATACAAAAGCAGTATGATGAGATTATTTCAAAGCTCTGGGAGGAATACGAGCTTACAAAACGCGAGGCTGAGAAAATTGCCATTGATATTGAAGATTCATCAAAAGCTCAGCACAGATTGAACGAGTTGAAGAAGAAAATCAAATCTCTTGGTAATGTCAATGTTTCAGCTATTGAGGAATACAAAGAAGTTTCTGAACGATATGAGTTTATGAGCACGCAGGTCAACGATGTTGAAAAATCCAAACGGGAAATCGAGAAACTTATTAATGATCTGACAAAACAGATGAAGGAAGTCTTTGTTGAAAGTTTTGACCAGATTAATAAAAACTTTACTTACACCTTCAAGGAACTTTTCGGCGGCGGTACTGCTTCACTTTCACTTGCCGACCCTGAGAATATTCTTACAAGCGGTATTGATATTCTTGTTCATCCGCCCGGAAAGATTGTTGTACATCTTGATGCACTCTCAGGCGGTGAAAAGGCACTTGTTGCTATTGCTCTTTATTTTGCAATAATGAAAGTCCGTCCTGCTCCGTTCTGTGTAATGGATGAGATTGAGGCGGCGCTTGACGATGTTAATGTATATCGTTTTGCAAGCTATATGAGAAGACTTACAGATAAAACGCAGTTTATTCTTATTACCCACAGAAGAGGTACTATGGAAGAAGCTGATGTGTTATATGGTGTAACAATGCAGGACGAAGGTATTTCAAAGCTTTTGGAGCTTCGTTCTACCGAAATTGCATCAAAACTTGGTATTGAAACAAATTAAAGGACTGATATTATGGGATTATTCAGTAAAATTAAAGAAGGTTTAAAAAAGACAAGAAATGCCGTTATGGGGCAGATTGACTCAATGCTTAAATCTTTTACAAAGATTGACGAAGAGCTTTTTGAAGAACTCGAAGAGCTTTTGGTTATGGGAGACGTCGGTGTTCCGACCGCTGAGAAGATTTGTGATGAATTGAGAGACAGAGTTAAGAAAGAAGGTATAAAAGACCCTGCAATGATAAATTCATTGCTTGAAGAAATTATTTCCGATATGCTTTCCGGCGGTGAGGAGCTTGATATATCTACAACTCCCTCAATTATTCTTGTTATCGGTGTAAATGGTGTAGGAAAAACTACAACAATAGGTAAACTTGCAAACAGTCTTTCAAAACAAGGAAAAAAGGTTTTGCTTGCAGCCGCCGATACATTCAGAGCCGCCGCTATTGATCAGCTTGACATATGGGCTAAGAGAAGCGGATGCGAAATTATCAAGCAGAATGAGGGCAGTGACCCTGCGGCAGTAATATTTGATGCTATTTCCGCTGCAAAGGCAAGAAATGCCGATGTAATAATTTGTGATACAGCAGGTCGTTTGCATAACAAAAAACATCTTATGGATGAGCTTTCAAAAATCAACAGAATTATTGACAGAGAATTACCTGATGCCGCTAAAGAAAAACTTTTGGTGCTTGATGCTACAACGGGACAGAATGCTGTAAATCAGGCGGAGCAGTTCAGACAGGCAACAGGTATTACAGGCATTGTGCTAACAAAACTTGACGGAACTGCAAAAGGTGGAGTTGTACTTGCCATTAAAGAGGGACTTGGTATACCTGTAAAATATATTGGCGTCGGCGAACAAATTGATGATTTACAGCCGTTTGATGCAAAAGCTTTTTCAAGAGCTTTGTTTGAAAAGAGCGGAGAGGAATAATTATGAAGTTCATAATGGCTACCAATAATGCTCATAAGGTAATTGAGCTTTCAAGAATTTTGCTCCCACTTGGCATTGAGGTTATATCTGCAAAGGATGCAGGCATAACGCTTGACGATGTTGAAGAAACAGGAACAACTTTTGCTGAAAATGCATTTTTAAAGGCAAATGCCGCTTTCATAAAGACAGGTATGCCTGCTGTTGCAGATGATTCGGGACTATGCGTTGATGCACTTGACGGCAGACCCGGAATTTACTCTGCAAGATATGGCGGTGAGGGTGCGTCTGATTCCGAAAAGAATGCGAAGCTGCTTGATGAACTCAGCAACGTTGACGCAGAAAATCGTACAGCGCATTTTACAAGTGCTATTTGTTGTATTCTTGAAGACGGTACACGAATTGACGTTGAGGGAAGATGCAATGGTAAGATAGCTATTGAACCTCACGGTAACGGTGGCTTTGGCTATGACCCGATTTTTATGTGTGGAAGCAGATGTTATGCCGAGCTTAGTGCAGAGGAAAAGGACGCTGTAAGCCATAGAGGTGCAGCTCTTAGAAAGCTTAAAGCAGAACTTGAAAAACGATTAGAAAAATAATGCCGAAAGGACAAAATATATGTTAACAAGTAAACAGCGTGCATATCTCAGAGGTCTTGCAAATTCAATCGAAACCATTCTTATGGTCGGCAAGGGCGAGATTACCGATAATATTATCACTCAGGCTTCCGATGCCTTAAAGGCTCGTGAACTCATTAAGGGCAAAGTGCTTGAAAACAGCTCATATTCTTCAAAAGAGGCGGCTTGTCTTATTGCAGAAAAATGTAAAGCGGATGTTGTGCAGGTTATTGGTTCAAAGTTTGTACTTTATAAGCGTAATAATGAAAAGCCTGTAATTGTATTGCCGAAATCTAATAAAAAATGAGTAAAATAGGTATTTTGGGAGGGACATTCAATCCGATTCATAACGGACACATTTTACTTGCTAAGTATTGTAAAAGTGAACTCGGACTTGACAGGGTGTTGTTGATTCCGACCTACTCACCCCCTCACAAGGCAAACGATGATCTGGAAAATGAAATCGACAGACTTAATATGTGTCGTATCGTATGTGATAAGCTTGAAGGTTTTGAAGTATCCGATATTGAAATTAAAAGAAAGGGCAAAAGCTATTCGTATCAAACTCTTACTTCATTAAAAGAAAAATATCCTGATGATGAGTTATTCTTCATAATGGGAGCTGATATGTTTTTGTCGCTTGACAAATGGAAGAATCCCGACATTATTTTTAAAAAGGCTTCGATGATTGTTGTCCCGAGAGATACTTTAGACGTAGGTGAGCTTGAGAATTACTATAAAAATGTAATTGCACCAATGGGTGCAAAGGCGTATATCTTGTCAAATTCTGTTTTACAGGTTTCTTCAACTTATATCAGAGAAAATATTGAGAATTATAATATTATCAAAGATTTAATCGACAGCAGAGTTTATCATTATATAATTTCTAATAAATTATACCGGAAGTGATTTTGTGAATTTAGATGAATATAAAAATCTGATAAAATCAAAAATGAGTGAGCACAGATTTGTTCACAGTGTTAATGTGTCTAAAGAGGCACGAAAGCTTGCCAAAATTTACGGAGCTGATGCAGAGAAAGCTGCAATTGCAGGAATACTTCACGACATAACTAAAGAAATGCCTGTAGAAGAGCAGTTGAAAATTATAACGGACAGTGGTATAATTTTAGATAATGTACAGAAAAATGCTCCCAAACTCTGGCACGGAATAAGCGGAAGCATTTATATCAAAGAAAATCTCGATATAAATGATGCAGATATTTTGAATGCAATCCGCTATCACACAACAGGAAGAGCAGGAATGAGCCTGCTTGAAAAAATTATTTTTGTAGCAGATTTTACTTCACAGGAGCGTACATACAAAGGCGTTTCAACAATGCGTAAAAAATCAAGAAAAACTCTTGATGAAGCAATGCTCTACGGTTTTAAATTTACATTTTCAGATCTATCAAAGCGTGAGCTTGCAATTCATCCTGATGAACTTGCTTGTTATAACGAAATTGTATTGAGTAATATATCATTGAAAGGAAATAACAAATGACTTCTTATGAACAATCAATACTTACTGCTAAAGCATTAAGCAGTAAAAAGGGACTTGATATTCAGGTTATAGAAATCAGCGATGTTTCTGTGCTTGCAGATTATATGGTAATTGCAACCGGTACAAGTACAACCCATGTAAAGGCTCTTGCAGATGAAGTTGAATATAAGCTTGATGAGGCAGGAATTTCTGTAAGTCACATTGAGGGTTATCGTTCAAATACGTGGATTTTGCTTGACTATATTGATGTTATCGTAAATGTGTTTTCGGACGAGGCAAGAGAATTTTATGATCTTGACAGATTGTGGCAGGATGGAAAGCCTGTTGATTTAACTAATATAATTGATTAAGCGGGAGGACTTGAATTGAAATACAATCATAAATCAGTTGAACAAAAATGGCAGAAAATCTGGGAAGATAAGGGTGTTTTTCACGCAAGTGAGGATACGAATAAAGAAAAATTCTATGCTCTTATTGAGTTCCCTTATCCGTCAGGACAGGGACTACATGTCGGTCATCCTCGTCCTTATACAGCATTGGATACTGTTGCCAGAAAGCGCAGACTCGAGGGATATAATGTACTTTATCCGATAGGCTGGGATGCTTTTGGTCTGCCTACGGAGAACTATGCTATAAAAAATCATATTCATCCCGAGATTGTTACGAAAAATAATATTGAACGCTTTAAAAAACAGATTCAGTCGCTCGGCATTTCATTTGACTGGAGCCGTGAAATTAATACAACTGATCCGAGCTACTATAAGTGGACGCAGTGGATATTTATTCAGCTTTTCAAAAAAGGACTCGCTTATAAAAAAGAAATGAATGTAAACTGGTGTACTTCCTGCAAATGCGTTCTTGCAAATGAAGAGGTTGTAAACGGTGTTTGCGAGCGTTGCGGAAGCGAGGTTGTGCACAAGGTTAAATCGCAGTGGATGCTCAAAATTACTGAGTATGCCGACAGACTTATAAATGACCTTGAGCTTGTAAATTATCCCGATAGAGTTAAGGCACAGCAAAAAAACTGGATTGGCAGAAGCACAGGTGCAGAGGTTGATTTTAAAACAACTACCGGCGATACTCTGACTATCTATACTACAAGAGCAGACACACTCTATGGTGCTACATATATGGTAATCTCTCCGGAACATCCTCTTATCGAAAAGTGGGCAGACAAGCTTTCTAATATGGATGCAATTCGTGAATATCAGGCGGCAGCTGCAAGAAAGTCAGATTTTGAGAGAACTGAGGTTGCCAAAGATAAAACAGGTGTTAAGCTTGAAGGCATTAACGCAATTAATCCTGTAAATAATAAGGAAATCCCTATTTTTATTTCTGACTATGTACTTGTATCTTATGGTACGGGTGCAATTATGGCTGTTCCTGCACATGATACACGTGACTGGGAATTTGCGAAGAAATTTGATTTACCTATAATTGAAGTTGTAGAGGGCGGTAATGTTCAGGAAGAAGCATTTACCGATTGTGCTACAGGAATAATGGTTAATTCAGGTATGCTTGACGGTCTTTCAGTTGATGAAGCTAAAAAGAAGATTATTGACTGGCTTACAAAAGAGGGCAAAGGACACGCTAAGGTCAATTATAAACTCCGTGACTGGGTGTTCTCCCGTCAGCGTTATTGGGGTGAGCCTATTCCAATCGTTCATTGTGAGAAATGCGGTTATGTTCCTGTTGATGAAAGCGAGCTTCCGCTTAAGCTGCCTATGGTTGAATCATACGAACCAACTGACAATGGTGAATCACCGCTTGCTAAGATGACAGATTGGATTGAAACAACCTGTCCTTGCTGCGGCGGAAAAGCCAAACGGGAAACCGATACAATGCCTCAGTGGGCAGGGTCGTCATGGTATTATCTCCGTTATATGGACCCTCACAACGACAATGCTCTTGCATCAAAAGAAGCTCTTGAATATTGGGCTCCTGTTGACTGGTACAACGGCGGTATGGAGCATACGACGCTTCATTTGCTTTACAGCCGTTTCTGGCACAAGTTCCTCTATGATATAGGCGTAGTTCCAACTCCTGAGCCATATGCAAAGCGTACATCGCATGGTATGATTCTTGGTGAGAACGGCGAGAAGATGAGTAAGTCAAGAGGTAATGTTGTAAATCCTGATGAAATTGTTGAGGAGTACGGTGCAGATACAATGCGTCTTTATGAGATGTTTATCGGCGACTTTGAAAAATCCGCTCCGTGGAGTCAGTCAAGTATTCGTGGATGTCGCAGATTTGTTGAACGTTTCTGGAATCTTCAGAATATTCTCATTGACGGTGACACAGTTCGTCCTGAACTTGAAGGTGTATTTAACAAGGCAATCAAAAAGGTTGGCGAGGATATTGAAAATATCAAGTTCAACACTGCTATTGCAACATTAATGGCTCTTATAAATGATATTTCCAATGTTAAGTCAATTAACAAAGAAGAGTTAAGAATTTTCTCAATCCTTCTCAATCCATTTGCTCCTCATGTTACTGAAGAGGTCTATGAGGCTTGCAATCTTGGAAATGGTATTGTTGCAGAGGCAGAATGGCCAAAATATGACGAAGCAAAATGTATTGATGAAAGCGTAGAAATTGTTGTTCAGGTAAACGGCAAGATTAAAACTAAGCTCAATATCCCTGTTGATGCTGACAAGGACAGTGTTCTTGAATTTGCTAAGGCTGATGATAATGTTAAGAAAGCACTCGAAGGAATGAATATTATTAAAGAAATTGTTGTTCCTAAAAAGCTTGTAAACCTTGTTGTTAAGCCATAAAAACCGATAAATATAAAAAAATTCCTAAAATTCTACTTTTCTATTGACTTTAATAATCATATATTGTATAATAATCAATGCAATTATATGCAAATTACCCATGCCATATGGCGGATGGGAGGGAAGATAGATGGCAGAGATTAGACTTAAGGAAAATGAATCACTTGAAAGTGCTTTAAGAAGATTCAAAAAGCAGTGTGCCAGAGCTGGCGTTATTGCTGAGGTTCGCAAGAGAGAAGCTTATGAAAAGCCTTCTGTAAAGCGTAAGAAAAAATCCGAAGCAGCTCGCAAACGCAAATACAGGTAATCTAATAAAGCGGACAGAGCATATCTGTCCGCTTTTTGACTTTGTAGGTAACTGCTCGGATAAGTGAAGACCACCGATTGCTTTTTGATTTATGTAAATGTTGTTATTACAATAATTTTTTCGTAAAGGTGAAGATAATGAAAAAAATTCTTGTTTTGCTCGGACCTAACCTTAATATGGTCGGTGTTCGTGAAAAAGGTATATACGGCAGTGAAGATGCAGATAGTATAGAAGAACAGATAAAATCATATGCTCGTTCTAACGGTTTTGATGCAGATGTGTTTCAGTCAAATCACGAGGGTGACCTGATTGATAAAATCCACGCATCAAAAGATGTTTATAACGGTGTTGTTATTAATGCCGGTGCGCTTACGCATTACAGCTACGCTTTGCGTGACGCCATTGCGTGCATAAAAATTCCTTTTGTTGAGGTGCATATGTCTAATATTCACGCAAGGGAAGAGTTTAGGCATAGATCTGTTATTGCTCCGGTGTGTGCAGGACAAATTGCGGGCTTTGGAAAGAACAGTTATTTCCTCGCTATTGAAGCTCTGAAGGATTTGATGTAATGTCTGACGTTTATAAAAAACGTATCGATAAAATAAGAAAAACTATTGCTTCAGATAACGAAGCTATTTTGATTACAAATGAGATAAATGTAGGATATTTTTCTGCTTTTCATCACAGCGAGGGTGCAATGCTCATTACGAGGACAAGTGCTGTATTGCTTGTGGATTTCAGATATATCGAAGCCGCCAAAAAGTATGCGGAATGCGATGTAGTATGTATTTCCAAAGGCTTTATTTCAAGTATAATCGAAATTTGTACAAAAGAAGAAATTAATAGAGTTTATACGGAATCTTCAAATCTTACTCTTGAAAAATACAGTCTTTATAAAAAGCACTTTGATGAATTTAAGATAGAGCTTGATATTTCATCAAAGCTTGATGAAAATATTTCAGACGTCAGAATAATAAAAACAAAAGATGAATTTGAAAAAATTTTAAAAGCACAGAAAATTGCTGAAGAATCATATCTTGAAGTGCTGAATTATATTAAGCCGAATATTTCCGAGCGCAAAATAGCGCTTGAATTAGAATATATTATGAAGCTTAAGGGTGCAGAGAGAGTTTCATTTGACCTGATTACCATAACGGGCAAAAAGACATCATTGCCTCACGGTGTTCCGGGAAATGAAATTGTTTGTGAAGGCGACTTCTTTACAATGGACTTTGGTGCAGTTTATGAAGGATATCACAGTGATACAACAAGAACTGTTGCTGTAAAAAATGCCACTGATGAAATGAAAGAGGTTTATGAAACAGTTCTCAAAGCACAGCTTGCAGCACTTGATGTTGTGAAATCGGGTGTTAAGTGCAGTGATGTTGATAATGCTGCGAGAGATATAATTAAGCAGGCTGGTTACGGTGAATACTTCGGACATGCAACAGGACACGGTGTAGGACTTGAAATCCATGAAAATCCAACAGTGTCATTCAGAAGCGAAACTGTTCTGCAATCGGGAATGGTAATTACAGATGAACCCGGTATTTATCTTCCTGATAAGTTTGGTGTACGCATCGAAGATATGTTGTTTGTAACCGATATTGGCTGTATAAACTTTGTAACTCTTCCAAAAGAGTTGATAATTGTATAAAATGCTTGCTTTTTTAAAGATAATTATGTATAATGATAACTGACATATTACGGTAGTATTTATTCGTAATACAAATTTTAGGAGGTATAGTTAATGATATCAGCAGGTGATTTTAGAAACGGCGTTACATTTGAAATGGATGGCCAGGTTGTTCAGGTTATCGAATTCCAGCATGTTAAGCCGGGTAAAGGCGCTGCATTCGTTAGAACAAAATACAAAAATGTAATTACAGGTGCTGTTGTCGAAAAGTCTTTCAACCCTAATGACAAGTATCCTACTGCATTTGTTGAAAGAAAGGATATGGAGTACAGCTACGCTGACGGCGACCTTTATTATTTTATGGATACAGAAACTTGGGAACAGCTCCCGATTAACAAGAGCGTTCTTGGCGACAGTTTTAAGTTTGTAAAGGAAAATATGGTTTGTAAGGTTCTTTCTTATAAAGGCAATGTTTTTGGCGTAGAGCCTCCAAACTTTGTTGAGCTTGCAGTAACTAAGACAGATCCTGGTTTTAAGGGAGATACAGCTACAAATGCTACAAAGCCTGCAACTCTT
Source organism: Ruminococcaceae bacterium UBA7075 (assembly GCA_002493635.1). Classification (GTDB taxonomy): domain Bacteria; phylum Bacillota; class Clostridia; order Oscillospirales; family Acutalibacteraceae; genus Ruminococcoides. The sequence continues at coordinate 90,394 of DKZL01000075.1, forward strand.
GAAACAGGTGCTGAGATTAAGGTTCCTCTCTTTATTGATGAAGGTGAAGTAATCCAGATCGATACAAGAACAGGCGAGTATATGGGCAGAGCATAATATCTGCGGGAGTAATTATTATGAATTTAACAGAAAAAATTTCTTATATCAAAGGACTTGCAGAAGGTCTTGGCCTTGATGAATCAAAGGCTGAGGTTAAGGTTATCAATGCAATTATTGATTTGCTTGACGATATGGCTCTTGAAGTAACTGATATGGAAGATCTCTATGATGAGCTGAGTGCTCAGGTTGACGAGATTGATCAGGATCTTGCAACACTTGAATCCGACGTCTATGACGACGATATGGACTGTGAGTGCGACTGTGACGATTGCAGTGACTGCGATGATGATTTTACGGATGATGAAAATCCTTTCTATGAGGTTACTTGCGGTGCGTGCAATCAGAAAATCAATGTTTCCGAGGATGTTCTCCTTGAGGGCGAAATTGAGTGCCCTAACTGTGGTGAGCTTCTTGAATTTGATTTCTCAGGATTATTTGATGATTGCTGTGATGATGATTGCTGCTCTTGCAGCGAATGCAGCGAAGATACCGAATAATTTTCACATTAAAAACATCTCTCGTATAGTATATACGAGGGGTGTTTTTTTGTTTTATCGTCAAAGGCGAGAGAAGCGGCGCTTTATAAGAGTTAAAAGATTTTTGATTATGCTTCTGCTTACGGCTATTGCTGTTTTGGTTATATGCGAACATCAACTTGATGATTTCCGTCCCGTATATATCCGCAAGCAAGCTGAGATTCTTTCGATGAATACTGTATGTGATGCTGTAGAGGATTCATTAGAGAGGCTCAATTATTCATACAGCGACCTTGCTGTTGTAAGATATTCGGATGCAGGTGATGTTCAGGCGATTGAGACTGATACTTTAAAAATCAATAAAATGAAATCAATGATTTCTAAGCATGTTGAGGATGATATTGAAGTAATTAGAGATAACGAAGTAAAAATTCCTCTCGGTGCTTTTACTTATATAACTGTATTATCAAACTACGGACCTGAAATTCCTGTTAATTTCAGTATTGTAGGAGCTGTCAACAGTGAAATTATAAGTACATTTGAAAGTGCCGGCATCAATCAGACAATACACCATATAAAGCTTATTGTTACTACAAAAATTATGACAACTTCACTTGATTATTCGGGAGATATAGTATTCACAACCGACTTTGAGCTTGCACAAACCGTAATTATCGGCACAGTGCCAAACTATTACGGAAAATTACAATCACAGATTAATTAAAAAATTATATTGAAAAAACACATATTTTGTGGTAAAATTAAATGGTTAATACAATAGGTAAGGAGTACTTTAGTGTCTGCCGGAAATAATTTGATTGAAAATATATCTGCAAAGCAGAATGAATATATAAGTCTGATTGCAGAAATCATGGAAATTCGCAAGCGTGGCGAAAAGCCCCTTGCATACATAAGAACATACGGCTGTCAGCAGAATGTTGCAGACAGTGAAAAAATAAAAGGTATGCTTGCCAATGCAGGTTTTGGGTTTGTTGATGCTCCCGACGATGCGGACTTCATCCTGTTCAATACCTGTGCAGTACGTGAGCATGCCGAAGACAGGGTGTTCGGTAATGTCGGAGCACTTAAAGCTCTTAAACGCCGTCATCCTCAGATTTTGATTGCACTCTGCGGTTGTATGATGGAGCAGGAACACATTGCGAACAGAATTTACAAGAGCTTTCCTTTTGTAGGTCTTGTGTTCGGCACACATTCTCTTCATCATTTTCCCGAACTTGTATATAATGCTCTTGTGAATGGCAAGCGTATTTTTGAACGGGGAAATGATGATAATAAGCTTTATGAGGGTATGCCGGTTAAGCGTGACGGGACTTTCAAGGGCTGGCTTCCTATTATGTATGGTTGCAACAACTTTTGCACATACTGTATTGTGCCTTATGTTCGGGGCAGAGAGCGAAGTCGTGAAAAGAATGTCATTGTCAGTGAGGCAAGAGAAATGATTGCTGACGGTTATAAAGATATAACCCTTTTGGGGCAGAATGTCAATTCGTATGGCAAAACCATTGAAAACGGCGTTAATTTTTCTCAGCTTCTTAAAGAGATTGACTCCATAGACGGTGATTACTGGTTAAGATTTATGACCTCGCATCCAAAGGATTGTTCCAAGGAACTTATTGATACCATTGCAAACGGTACCCACATAAGCCGTCACCTTCATCTGCCTTTCCAAAGCGGTTCTGACAGAATTTTAAAAGCTATGAACAGGCATTATGACCGTAAAAAGTATATGGAAATCATAAATTACGCAAAAGAAAAAATTGACGGCTTGTCACTTACAAGTGATATAATTGTCGGATTTCCGGGTGAAACCTATGAAGATTTCAAGGAAACGCTTTCATTAATCCGTGAGGTTGAGTTTACTTCGCTTTTTACCTTCATTTTTTCTCCCCGTGTAGGAACACCTGCTGCTAAAATGGATGATTCAGTGCCTTATTCCGAAAAATCCAAGTGGTTTCAGGAATTGCTGGCTGTTCAGGAGGAAATTGCAGCAAAGCGTTGCGCTTCAATGGTGGGCAATGTAGAAAAGGTGCTCGTAGAAGATGAAGGTAAAAACGGTATTTTAAATGGAAGGACAAGCGGTAATATTATTGTGGAGCTTGAAGCGCCGAAAGATACTATCGGAACATTTCAGAATGTTAAGATTACAAATGCCCGTAATTGGATATTAAAAGGTAAGATTGAATAAAAGGAGAAATAGAAATGGATATTATAGAAAAAGCAAGAGAACTCGGAAAAATGCTCCAGCAGGAGGAATCCTATAAAAAATTACAGCTTGCGCAGGCTGATGCTGACGCTGATATGGAGCTTCAGAATGCTATAGGCGAATTTAATATGAAGAGAATGTCAATCAACAATGAGGCATCAAAGGCTGAAAGAGATCAGGAGAAAATGTCCAGACTTAACACGGAAATGCGTGAGGCTTATTCAAAAATTATGTCAAACAAAAATATGATTGCTTATAATGAGGTAAAAGATGAATTTGATGTAATTGCTAATCGTGTTTTGGCTATCATTCAGCAGAGTGCAGAGGGTGCTGACCCTGAAACTGCTGACCTTACGCAATCAAGCTGTTCAGGCAGTTGTTCAACCTGTGGCGGATGCGGCTGATTAAATTGTAAATTACGAAAGGGTGTGAAAACATGGCGGAGTTATCACCGATGATGAAGCAGTATTTTAAAATTAAAGAAGAAAATCCCGACAGCATTCTGTTTTTCAGACTTGGTGATTTCTACGAGATGTTTTTCGATGATGCAAAGCTTGCATCAAAAGAGCTTGAGCTTACTCTTACAGGCAGAGATTGCGGTCAGGAAGAAAGAGCGCCTATGTGCGGTGTGCCGTTTCATAGTTGCGAGGGATATATTGCAAGGCTTGTTGCAAAGGGCTATAAGGTTGCAATATGTGAGCAGACTGAAGATCCTGCAACGGCTAAAGGTCTTGTTAAGCGTGACATTATTCGTGTTATCACTCCCGGTACGGTAATGGAGTCAAGTATGCTTGATGAAGGCAAAAATAACTACATCTGCTGTATGTTTTCTAAGGATAAAAAAATTGGTATATGTTTTTGTGATATTTCTACAGGAGAATTATATGCAACCGAAATTTTCGGTAAGGATTCATACAATGTTCTGACCGCTCAGCTTTCAAGCTATAGTCCGCGTGAAATTTTAATAGGCGGAAATATTGTCAAAATTTCTGAATTACCAAAATTTATTAAAACAAAACTTTCAGCCGGAGTTGAGATGCTTGAGGACGGGAAATTCAATCTGTCCGTATGCACAAAAACGGTTGATGAACAATTCAAAAAAGACGGAAAGCTTATTGAAGACAGTGAAGTATTAATTTCAACTGTCGGTGCACTTATCAATTATCTTAAAGACACCCAAAAGACAGGTCTTGAACGCATTAATCATATTGAGCTTTACAAAGAGAACCAGTATATGCGTCTTGATTACAATACTCAACGAAATCTTGAGATTACTCAGACAATGCTTTCCAAAGAAAAGAGAGGTTCGCTTTTGTGGGTGCTTGATAAGACAAAAACTGCTATGGGCAAACGTCTTATTCGTTCATGGATTGAGCATCCTCTTATGAATATTACTGCTATTAACAACCGTCTAAGCGCAGTAGATGAGCTTGTAAGGGACACCTTGCTTCGTCTTGAAATAACAGATAATATTACAGGCATATTCGACATCGAACGCTTAATGACAAAGGTTGTGTATGGTTCGGCAAATGCCAGAGATTTGCGTTCACTCTGCTCGGCTATTGAGAATTTGCCCCGGATTTCAGATTTGCTTAAGGACACAAAAGCGTCGTACCTTAAGCAGATTTATAAAAATATTGACAAGCTTGAGGATATTCATCATTTGATTGACAGCGCAATTGTTGAAGAACCTCCTTTTACGGTGCGTGAAGGCGGAATGATCAAGCAGGGTTATAACGAAGAACTTGATTCCGCACTCAATGATATGAATAACTCTAAGGGAATCCTTGCTCAGATTGAAGCTGAGCAACGTGATGCAACAGGTATTCCAAAACTTAAGGTTGGTTATAACAGGGTATTCGGATATTATATCGAGGTAACAAATTCATATAAATCAATGGTGCCTGATACATACATTCGTAAGCAAACACTTACAAACTGCGAAAGATATATTACGCAGGAGCTCAAGGAGCTTGAAGGCAGAATTTTAGGTGCAAAAGACAGAGCGGTTGCAATGGAATTTTCACTGTTTGATAATATTCGAAAAACCGTTGCTGATAACCTCGAAAGAATCCAGAGTACAGCTAAGGCTATTGCAACTCTTGATGTAATAACATCATTTGCAAATATTTCATCCGATAACAGATATATTCGTCCTGAAGTAACGCTTTCTTCAAACATAAAAATTAAGGATTCAAGACATCCTGTTGTTGAAGCTCTGTTAAAGGATACACCCTTTGTGCCTAATGATGTAAATCTTGATTGTGAAAACGAACGTGTTGCAATAATTACAGGTCCAAATATGGCTGGAAAATCAACATATATGCGCCAGATTGCGCTTATCGTTCTTATGGCTCAGACAGGCTGTTTTGTTCCTGCTTCCTATGCTGAAATAGGAATTGTTGACAGTATTTTCACCCGTGTCGGTGCATCTGATGATTTAGCGTCAGGACAATCTACCTTTATGGTCGAAATGAGCGAAGTTGCAAATATTGTAAAAAATGCAACTTCAAAAAGCCTTTTGATACTTGATGAAATCGGACGCGGAACTTCTACATTTGACGGTATGAGTATTGCAAGAGCAGTGCTTGAATATTGTACCGACAAGAAAAAATTAGGTGCTAAGACCTTATTTGCAACACACTATCACGAGCTTACCATAATGGAGCAGCTTTTAGACGGCGTTAAGAATTACAGCATTGCAGTTAAAAAGCGCGGAGACGATATTACTTTTTTGCGCAGAATCATTCCCGGTGGTGCTGATGACAGTTACGGAATTGAGGTTGCTAAGCTTGCAGGTGTTCCTCAGTCGATTATTAACAGAGCAAAAGAAATTTTAAAAGAGCTTGAAAGCGGTCAGGGCGAAACTAAGATAATAGAGAAAAATACTTTTGATGATATGCAGCTTTCACTTTTGAGCTCAGCTTCAAGCCCTGTGGTTGATAAGTTAAATGAAACTGATATTAACACTTTAACTCCTATTGAGGCGATGAATCTTCTTTATGAGTTAAAAGGTATGTTATAATTTTGACATAAAGGTGGTGACATAGTATGGGTGTTATAAATGTTCTTGACAAGCATGTTGCAGAACTGATTGCGGCAGGCGAGGTTGTTGAAAGACCTGCTTCGGTAATAAAAGAGCTGATTGAAAATTCAATAGACGCAGGCGCTAAGAACATTACCGTTGAAATTAAAAACGGCGGTACAACATTTATGCGTGTTGCCGATGACGGATGCGGTATCTGGAAGGATGATATTAAGGTTGCATTCTTGCGTCACGCTACAAGTAAAGTCAAACTTGAAAGCGACCTTGACTGCATTTCTACTCTCGGATTCCGAGGTGAGGCGCTTGCTTCAATTTGTGCGGTTTCAAGACTTCAGCTTATTACAAGAAATAAAAATGAAGATATAGGAACTTGCTATGAAATTAACGGCGGTGAGGAAGTAAGCTTTGACGACGCAGGCTGTCCAATCGGAACGACCTTTGTTATCAGGGATTTGTTCTACAATATTCCTGCACGTGCAAAATTTCTTAAAAAGGATGTTTCAGAGGGAAACGCAGTTTCAAATATTATTGATAAAACAGCTCTTTCTCACCCGGAGATTGCATTTACATATATTCGTGACGGCAAACAGGTGCTTAAAACTTTTGGCGATGGCAAACTCTTGTCTGCAATTTACTCTGTATTTGGCAGAGATTTTGCAAACGGTTTGATACCCGTTGAATATCAGCTTGATGCAATCAAAGTTTATGGATATGTGTCTAAACCTCAGAATTCCAGACCGAACCGAAATATGCAGAATTTCTTTATTAACGGAAGATATGTTAAGACAAGAACTGCTATGGCGGCTGTTGAAGAAGCTTTTAAAGGCTCTGTTATGGTCGGAAAATATCCGTCTTGTGTACTCAATATAGAAGTACCTTTTGAGATGATTGACGTCAATGTACATCCGGCTAAAATTGAAGTACGTTTTATTAATGAACGTCCCGTTTTTGACACTGTTTATCATGCGATAAAATCCTCGCTACTAAAAAATGACAGCAGGAAAAATGCAAGTTTCAGAACTGATACTGTATTTAATGAAATTAAGGATTCAAGAAAATTTAATCCTTTCCGAAATGCTCCTGCAATTTTTAATAAGTCCACAGCAAATACTGCCGATGCACAAAAGCAGGAATACTCTCCTAAAAGCAAAAATGAATTCAATCCTTTTGATGAAATTAACTATGTGTCATCGCCAAAGAAAGAAGAAAAAATTATTACTCAAATAAATGATGATAATAATTTGTTGTCTGAAAAAAGAAAGACTTCAAAAATAAATATTGACAGTTTAAAGATTGCTGATTCTGATAAACCTTTTGATATTTATTCAAAAAAAGCTATAAATAATTCATATAGAGAAAATAAATCTGATGCTCTAAAAAATATTTCTAAAAAATCTAATGAGCAAAAGTCTGCTCCTAATAAAAAGACTGAGTATGAAATTCAGCAAGATGCAGTCATTTCATCAGGTGAAGAGCCTGTTACCGAAAATTTATCGGATAATAAAACGAATGACAACAAGAATGAAGCTTATACAGAGTTGATTATTGAACAGAATGCTGTTGATATAAAATATATCGGTGAAGCATTTTCTACATATATAATTGCTGAAAAGAACGGCAAGGAAATTTTATTTATTGATAAACACGCAGCTCACGAAAGAATGATTTATGAAAAGCTTAAAGCTGAAAAGGCGGGTGCTTTTTCACAGCTTTTATTGCAGCCTGTTACGGTTACTCTCGGAAAAGAGGAATATGATGCAGCGATAAACAATTTGAATATGTTTTCCGAATGTTCCTTTGAGGTTGACGATTTTGGCAACAGTACGGTAATTGTAAGAAGTGCTCCTCAATATATTGACGCTTCTGAAATTCCTGATTGTATCGCAGAAATGGCTGATTATATCGCTAAAGGAAAAAATGATATATTTACTGAAAAGATGGAATGGTTTTATCATAATGTTGCATGTCGGTCTGCGGTTAAAGCCGGCAATAAAAGCACTCCGCAGGAGTTAATTGAGCTTGTAAAAAAACTTGAGGAAAATCCTCAGATAAAGTATTGTCCGCATGGTCGTCCGGTATGTATTGTAATGAAAAAGAGTGAAATTGAAAGACAGTTTGGCAGGGTGTGATAGTTTGGACAATTTAATTAATATCATATCTGTTGTCGGACCGACTGCGTCGGGCAAAACAAAGCTTTCTGTTGAGCTTGCAAAAACTTTTAACGGAGAGATTATCTCTGCTGACTCAATGCAGATTTACAAAGATATGCAAATTGCCACAGCTAAGCCGACTGAAGAGGAAAAGTGCGGTATCATTCATCACCTGATGGATTTTTTACCGGCCGATAAATCTTATTCAGTTGCAAATTTTGTAACTGACGCAAAAAAATGTGTTGAGGATATCCACAACAGAAATAAGATTCCTTTCGTTGTCGGAGGCACCGGACTTTATGTTGATTCTTTACTCAATAACATAACTTTCAGTGAAGAGAAACGTGATGAAAAGCTTTGCGAAGAATTGATGCAGATTTATAAAGATGAGGGTTCAGAAAAACTACTTGAAATGTTGAATGAATTTGATTCTGAGTCTGCACAACGACTTTCACAGCAGGTTAATGTCAAGCGCATTATAAGAGCTATTGAATTTTATAAGACTAACGGTATAACAATTACCGAACAAAATAAAAATTCTATGCTTGTGAAAAATCCATATAAAACTACAAAAATAGGAATTAATTTCCGTGACCGTCAGAAACTATATGAAAGAATAAACATACGTGTTGATATGATGATAGAACGTGGACTGATAGAAGAGGCAAGAAGAATTTTGTCATCAGAGCTCAGTTTTACATCTGTAAAGGCAATAGGTTATAAGGAGCTTATACCGTATTTCAGAAATGAAAAAACTCTTGATGAGTGCATTGAAAAATTAAAAATGGAAACAAGACGCTATGCCAAAAGGCAGATTACTTGGTTTAAGCGTGATACAGATATAAATTGGCTATATGCAGATGATTATAATTGCTTTGAAGAGCTTTATAATGCTGCTGCTTTAATTACGAAAAGAGGAATTTATGGATAAATTGCTTTTTAAACGAATTTTGATTGCTGTACTGTCGATACTTGCAGTTGTGTACGTTGTATATCTTCTTGTAAGTTCAAATTTCGATATGTATCCAACTGAAAATGCTGTTCAGGTTACTGTTAATGATACAATTCATTCAAATGGATTCATTATTCGTGACGAAACAGTCATTGAAAACAGTTCAAGAGGTGTTCTTTCTTATTCTCTAAGTGATGGAGAAGCCGTAAAATCAAGTGGCGAAATTGCAAAAATTTATTCAACCGACAGTGATGCCGCTGCTCAGTCAAAGGCAGATATTCTTGAAGAAAAGGTAAATTCACTAAAGAATCTCCAAAATGTTAACGCAGGCAATACAACAGGCATTGATACTATCAATAATGATATAAATAACAGCATTGTATCATTTTATAATTTAGTTAATAATAACGATATTACAAAAATCGGTTCTAATATAAATTCGTTGATTACATCAATTAATCGTCAGCAGGTATTTACCGGAAAAGTCGATAATTTTGACGCTGAAATTGCAGAGCTTGAATCACAGATTTCAACTCTGCGCAATACCTCAGGAAAAAGCATTGGCACAATTTCTGCTCCAAAGGCAGGATATTTTTCTGCACATTGTGATGGTTATGAGAATTCAATAAAATTTACTGATATTGATAAAATCAAGCTTAATGATTTAGAAAATGTAAAAAGCTCCGATGTTTCAAGTTCGGTTGCAGGCAAGGTTGTAAACGATGTTGAGTGGTATATAGCATGCAAGGTTACTGCTGATGAGGCAACAGAGCTTAACCTTTGGGACGGAGATGCGACAGTTCTGTTTTCAAACGCTTCATCCGAGACAATTCCTGCCTCTGTAGAAAGAGTATATCAGGAAACTAAAGATTCTGACGGTCTGTTGATTTTAAAATGTAATTATATGAATTCTGAGCTTATTGATACCCGCAATGAACCTATTGAAATCGGTTTGGGTACATACTCAGGCTTAAGAATCAGTAAAAAGGCAATACACGATGACATTGTAACAAAAACAACTACTGATGAAAACGGCAATAAACATACAGAAGAAAAAAAGGTACAGGGTGTTTATGTGCTTTATGGCAGTGAAATGAACTTCAAGCAAATTTCAATTCTCTATGCTGAAGATGATTATGTAATTTGTGATCCGAATCCGAATTCGGATGTTTTATTTAACGGTGAAACAATATCGCTCTATGACAAGGTAATTGTGGAAGGAGAGGGAATGTATGACGGAAAAGTTATTAACTGATGTTGAATATAATTATAAATTAATTACTGAACGAATTGCAGAGGCTGCTGAAAAATCAGGAAGAAAATATGAGGATATTACACTACTGGCAGCAACGAAAACTGTTGAACCTGAAGTAATTAATTATGCGATTTCACTTGGACTTGACCATATTGGTGAAAATAAGGTTCAGGAATTGCTTTCAAAGTATGACAAGTACGATCTTGACAATGCTTCTCTTCAGTTTATAGGGCATTTGCAGACTAATAAGGTAAGACAGATTGTTGATAAGGTAGATCTGATTCAGTCAGTTGATTCAGTAAAGCTTGCGGCTGAAATTTCAAAACAGTCTTTAAAATTAGGTAAGACATCTGATATTCTCATTGAAGTAAATATAGGCAAAGAAGAAAATAAATCGGGTGTAATTCCTGAAAATCTTGAAGAATTACTGTATGAAATTTCAGAATATGACGGAATTTCTGTCAAAGGTTTAATGGCAATACCGCCTATTTGTGATAGTTCACAGAAAATATCTGAATATTTTCATAAAATGCACAATATTTTTATTGACATATCGCAGAAAAAATTAGATAATGTTAGTATGAATATACTTTCGATGGGTATGTCTGCCGATTATTATGAAGCTATACTTGAAGGTGCCACAATGGTGCGGGTAGGCTCATCACTTTTTGGTGCAAGAATTTATAAATAATTTTAGGAGGATAAATTTTATGGCAGGAATAGTTGACAAGTTTAAGCGTATGTGGGATGCTCCGGATGACGAGTACGAGTATGAATATGACGAGTACGGTTATGCAGATGAAGCAGATAATGATGGTTATGAGGAACCGGCAAGAGAACAGAGAAGCAGTGTAAGAGAAAGAAGTTTTGACGGAAGAAACAAAGTTGTAAGCATCAATGCTACAGCAAAGCTTCAGGTTGGAATTTTTAAGCCTGAAAGGTTTGGCGAGGAAACACGTACAATAGCTGATGAGCTTATGAAAAACCACACGGTTGTACTTAATCTTGAGGACACCAATAAGGATATGGCAAGAAGAATTCTTGATTTCCTAAGCGGTGTTGCATATGCTAACGATGGCAAGATTAAGCGTGTTGCAACAAATACATATATTATTATTCCAAGCAATGTTGACCTTACGGGTGATGATTTGCTTGATGAGTTAGAAAACAGCGGTGTTTATTTCTGATAGGGACAAACTTTTTTGTTCAAAGCTTGATGATGCTGTTGAACTTTGTCTGACAAGGCAAAAGCCGTATTTCTTTTCATTTATGAGTGAAAGGAAACAGATTTTTGCAAAAAATTATTTGAAGTCTGTTTGTTTTGATAATTATGCCTTTTTTGGCGGTTATGAAAACAGTGAGCGAAAAGTGCTTGGCTTGTTTTTTGATGAGCCTTCTGAGGATGATTTTCCTGTTTCTCCGATTGCTTTTAAATTCAGAAAATGTGACAAATTGAGTCACAGAGATTTTCTTGGTACTCTTATGTCACTTGGAATCGAACGTGAGGCTGTCGGAGACATTCTGATAGAAGACGGCAGATGTGTGACTTTTGTGAAATCTGAGTTAAAGGACTACATTACTTCGCAGATTTTCAAAATCGGAAATGTCGGAATTAGTTTTGATACATATAATTCGGTTAATTTACCTTGTGGCAGAGGTTTAGAGGAACAATCATATATTGTATCTTCACTAAGGCTTGATAATGTTGTTGCAGCTATTACAGGATTATCCCGGGAAAAAACCAAAACATTGATTTTATCCGGATGTGTTGGTGTGAACTTTGTTCCTGAACAAAATGTCAGTCGGATTATTAAAATTGATACTACCTTGACGATAAGGGGAAGAGGTAAATTTATTTTAAATGACATTTCAGGGAAAACAAAAAAAGGTCGTATAAAAATATCGGTTTTACATTATAGATAAAGGAGTGTAGGTAAATGCTTACAATTGATGAAATCAAAAATATCAGCTTTAGGAAAGCAACCTTGAGCGGCGGTTATAGAGCCGAAGATGTCGATGCTTTTATTGACGAGGTTATCGCTACTTTTGAGCAGCAGAAAAAAGAAAAGACAAACCTTGTTCATAAGATTGACGTGCTTGCTACAAGGGTAGAGCAGTACAGAGCTGACGAAGAAACTGTAAGAAATGCTCTTCTTGCTTCTCAAAAGGTATCTGACGCCTGCGTTAAAGAGGCAAAGGATAAGGCTGCAAAAATTGTCAGAGATGCAGAGAGAAAGGCACAGGTTCTTGTTGCAGATGCTAATAAGATGACAGCTAAGGAAAAGGAAAACTATCTTCAGCTTCAGGCTGATGCTGTAAATCTGAGAAGCGAGCTTATAGAGCTGTATAAATCTCATATTCAGTCAATCAGTGATTTGCCTACAGTTCAGGATTACGAAAAGGTTGAGGCAGAAATTGAAGATAAATATCCGACAGACGATATTCAGATTCAAGTAAATGAACCTGAAACTGAAGAGACTGTTGCAGAGGTCAGTGATGTCGATACAGGCAATAGTGAGCCTGAGGAAACTGATGAGTATGTTAAGGAAGTTATCAGTGAGCCTGTTCACTCAAGAAAAACTTCTGCAAAAAAAGCAAGTAAATTTGCTCATCTTAAGTTTGGCGACAATTATGATGTTTCTGCTGAATAATAATAATTTAGATTTGGAGAGAGTAAAATAATGTCTCAAGATTATAATTCTACACTGAATCTTCCAAAGACCGATTTTCCGATGCGTGCAGGTCTTCCGAAAAGTGAGCCTGTAACTCTGAAAAATTGGGAAGAAGAGAACCTTTATGAAAATTTAATGAAATTAAACGAGGGAAAGCCGTTGTTTGTATTGCACGATGGCCCTCCTTATGCAAACGGCAATATACATCTTGGTCATGCCCTCAATAAGATATTAAAAGATTTTATTGTAAGATACAAGAATATGGCTGGTTTTAAAGCACCTTATGTTCCGGGTTGGGATACACACGGATTGCCAACAGAGCTTAAGGCAAGACAAAAAGCCGGTGTTGGTAATTCAGCTGAGATTTCAATAGTTGAATTGAGAAAGATGTGTGAAGAGTTTGTTACCGGCTACATTGATGACCAACGCTCACAGTTTAAGAGATTAGGTGTAATAGGTGAGTGGGATAATCCTTACATTACTCTTAATCCTGAATTTGAAGCTGAGCAAATCAGAGTGTTTGCAGAAATGGCTGCAAAGGGCTACATTTATAAGGGTTTAAAGCCTGTTTATTGGTGTCCAGAATGTAAGACAGCTCTTGCAGAAGCTGAAATCGAATATGCAGAAGATCCTTGCCATTCTATTTATGTCAAGTTTAAGACTAAAGATGATAAAGGTGTATTTTCTGCAATGGGTATTGACCCATCGAAGGTAAGCTTTGTTATATGGACTACTACTACATGGACTTTGCCTGCAAATGTCGCTATTTGTGTTGGACCGAGATTTGAGTATTCAGTCATCAAGACAGGTGACGAATATCTCGTTATGGCTACTGATTTGTTTAAATCAGCTCTTGAAGTTGCTGAAATTACAGATTACGAGGTTGTAGCTACTGTAAAGGGAAGCGAGCTTGAATATATTACAACTGCTCATCCGTTCCTTGACAGAGAATCTCTTGTAATTGTCGGTGAGCATGTTACACTTGAAAGCGGTACAGGTTGTGTTCACACAGCTCCGGGTCACGGTGTTGATGACTATAATGTATGTTTGAATTATCCTGAAATTCCTGTTATCTGCCCTGTTGATTCCAACGGTGTTTTAACAGATGAAGCAGGTCAGTTTGCAGGACTTACTACTAATGAGGCGAATAAGAAAATTGCTTTATACCTTGACGAAAACGGCTCTCTCTTTGCTTTAAAGAAGATTGTCCATCAGTATCCGCATTGCTGGAGATGTAAAACACCTATCCTTTTCAGAGCAACAGATCAGTGGTTCTGTTCTGTTGAAGACTTTAAAGATGACGCAGTTAACGCTATTAACAATGTTGAGTGGATTCCTGCGTGGGGTCGTGACAGAATTACCAATATGGTAAGAGAAAGAAAAGATTGGTGCATTTCCCGTCAGAGAAAATGGGGTGTTCCGATTCCGATTTTTTTCTGCAAGGATTGCGGAGAGGCTCACATTGAAAGAGAAGCAATGATGGCGGTTGCTGATTTGTTTGAAAAAGAAGGCTCTAATGCGTGGTATAATCACAGTGCAGAAGAAATACTTCCTGAGGGTACAAAATGTAAAAAATGCGGTTGTACGGATTTTGAGAAAGAAAAAGACATTATGGATGTCTGGTTTGACAGCGGTTCATCACATACTGCTGTTGTTAAAAAACGTGATAATCTTAAATTCCCTGCTGATTTGTATCTTGAAGGCAACGATCAGTACAGAGGTTGGTTCCAGTCTTCTCTGCTGACGTCTGTTGCAACTACCGGCGAAGCTCCTTATAAGACTGTGCTTACTCACGGAATGATTCTTGACGACGAGTCCAGAAAGATGAGTAAATCACTTGGAAACGGCATCAGTCCGCAGGATGTTATTAAGCAGTATGGCGCAGATGTATTAAGACTTTGGGTTGCTTCAACTGACTATCAGACAGATGTACATATTTCAAATGACATTTTAAAACAAATATCAGAGTCATACAGAAAAATCAGAAACACTGCAAGATATATTTTAGGAAATATTTCTGATTTTGATCCTGATAAAGATATGGTTAATCTTGACAAGTTGATGCCTATTGACAGATGGGCGCTTGCAAAGCTTAACGAACTTCAGACAAGGGTTAAGGAATCATATGATAAGTATGAATTCCACATTGTGTATCATAGCATTCACAATTTCTGCGTCGTTGATATGTCGAATTTCTATCTTGATGTTCTCAAGAACAGACTCTATCTTGAAAAGCCTGATAGTATTCAAAGAAGAGCTGCACAGACAGCAATTTATATAATTCTTAATGCAATGACAAGAATGGTTGCACCAATTCTTGCGTATACTTCTGATGAAATCTGGAAATTTATGCCTCATTCAGCAAGCGACAATGCAGATCATATTATTTACAATGAAATGCCTGCTCCTGTTGTTGTAGATGCAGATGAAGCATTTATGGCTTTCTGGGATAAGATTCACGAGCTTCGTGATGAGGTTAAGAAGTCGCTTGAACCTTTAATTAAGGAAAAGACTATAAAGGGTTCTCTTGAGGCCAAGGTAACACTTTCTGCCGGTGGCGAAAAGCTTGAATTTCTCAAAAAGGCTGAGCCGGAACTTACAGACGCATTTATTGTTTCTGCTATTGAAATCATTGATAATAACGGCGAGCTTGAGATAAGTGTTGAAAAAGCCGAGGGTGAAAAGTGCGAGCGCTGCTGGACAATCAGCAAGACTGTAGGGCAGAGCGCAGAACATCCGACAATTTGTGCTCATTGTTGTGAAAATTTAAAATAATTTACTTTTACAAATCGGTGTGCTGATACACACCGATTTGTAACTATATGGAGGATTTATGACTTTTATAGCCCTTGCAGTCGGTTTGGTACTTGCTGTTGCCGACCAAGTTATAAAATATTTTATTACTGTTGATTTAAAACCCATAGGTTCAGTTACCGTAATAAATAATATACTTGATTTCACTTATGTTGAAAACCGTGGCGTAGCATTTGGAATGTTTTCCGGAATGCGCTGGATTTTTATTGTGCTGACAGCTTTGTTGATTTGCGCTATAATTATTTATATGTTCAGGAAAAAGCCGAAAAGCAAGCTTTTTTATGCTTGTGTTGCGCTTATCGTCGGCGGCGGAATAGGCAACCTTATTGACAGAATATTTTACGGATATGTAATTGACTACATCAGTCTTTCATTTTTTGATCCGGTATGTAATTTTGCTGATTACTGCATTACTGTCGGTACTGTTCTTCTTGTTATTTATGTATTGTTTTTTTCAAAAGACCTCAGTGGACAAAAGAAAGTAAAGGCGTCCGGTAATGAATGAAAAAATTATAATATCCGAATTTCAGGGAATCAGGATTGATAAGTTTCTTGCAAATTCAGAACTTGATATTTCAAGAAGTTTAATTGCAACTCATATTGAAAAGGGCAATATTCTTGTAAATGGAAATAAAATTAATAAGAAGTATAAGCTGTTATTGGGTGATGAAGTCAAGATTAATATACCTGATCCTGTCCCTTATGAAGCAAAGGCTGAGAATATTCCGCTCGACATTGTCTATGAAGATGATGATCTGCTTGTTGTAAATAAGCAGAAAGGAATGGTTGTTCATCCTGCTCCCGGAAACTACGAGGGTACACTAGTTAATGCTTTGCTCTATCATTGCAAAGACAGTCTTTCGGGTATTAACGGAGTTATGCGCCCCGGAATTGTTCATAGGATTGATAAAGATACAAGCGGACTTCTTATTGTAGCTAAAAATGATTTTTCCCATACATTTCTTGCTGAACAAATAAAAGAGCATTCTTTTACACGAGAGTATGAAGCAGTGGTTGTCGGAAATATCAAGGATGAAAACGGCACTATTGATGCTCCTATCGGAAGAAACCCCAATGACCGTAAAAAAATGTGTATTACATATAAAAACAGTAAAAATGCCGTTACGCATTACTCTGTTATATGTCGATATAAGGGATATACACATATAAAATGTGTACTTGAAACGGGAAGAACTCACCAAATAAGAGTTCATATGGCGTCTTTGGGACATCCGGTATCAGGTGATACAGTGTATGGCATAAAAAATGAAAAAGTTGATTTTACAGGTCAGTGTCTGCATGCAAGAAAAATTGGTTTTGTACATCCGAAAACGGGAAATTATTTGGAATTTACAAGTGATTTGCCTGAGTATTTTCAACATTTTTTATATAAACTTGAAAACATAAGCAAATAAATTTCTTTTTTTAGAAAAAATACTTGAATTTATTATTAATCTATGTTATTATATATAGGCATTTGATACCGTCGTTACTCTCGACGCGGTTCAGATAACGGCACAGCCGTCATTTTGAAGCTGATAGTCCGCTGCTGTAAAGTAAGAATATCGGGTAATATTAGGAGGATTTTTATGGACGCATTAAAAACAATTGCTGCTGGTTCAGTTAAAGAAACAACACCTGAATTCAGCATCGGTGATACTGTAAGAGTATCAGTAAACATTCGTGAAGGCGAAAGAGAAAGAATTCAGATGTTTGAAGGCACTGTTATTGCTAAAAGAGGTAGCGGCGTTGCTGAAACATTTACTGTAAGACGTGTAGCCTATGGCGTTGGTGTTGAAAGAGTGTTCCCGATCCATTCACCAAATGTTAAAGATGTTAAGGTTATCCGTTACGGTAAGGTTAGAAGAAGTAAGCTCTATTATCTCCGTGACAGAGTAGGTAAGGCTGCTAAGGTAAAAGAGCAGATCCGCAAGTAATTAGTTTTGAGGGGGACTATATTTTAGTCCCTTTTTTACTTTGATTCACGGTAGGTGAAATAATGGACAAAGATGAAAATATATTTTTGACTAATAATCTGATTTCTGAATCTGAAGAGTTAGAGTATGATAATTCATCTGTCAAGACTGCTTCGAAAGACGGCTGCTCAACAGATAAGAATCCAGGTAACAAAGGAACAGGCGAGAATGGCAAAATTAAAATTGCAGTAGCTGATCCCGACGGAGCAGTTGCAGGAATTTTTGATTGGGTTCGCTGCATAATTTTTGCAATAGCGATTGTTATAGTCTGTCTTACCTTTGTGTTCCGTCTTGTAAATGTTGACGGCTCTTCAATGTATGACACGCTTTCCTCAGACGATAAAGTAATTGTTACTAACTTTATGTATACTCCAAAAACCAATGATATTGTTGTTATTTCTCATGGTGCACAGTATGCAAATCCGATTATTAAGCGTGTTATTGCAACAGAAGGTCAATCCGTTAAACTGGATTATGAAAATGACAGAATTATTGTTGACGGCATTGTAATTGATGAACCTTATATTGATGGCTCATCGTTTTGCGGCAATATCGGCGATAACGAAATTCCCGATGTAATACCTGAGGGCAAAATTTTTGTTATGGGCGATAACCGCAAGGTTTCTATGGACAGCCGTAGCACAAAGATTGGTCTTATTGACGTTAATGATGTAATAGGTAAGGCACAGATTGTTGCTTTTCCTTTTGATCATTTGGGTTATCTTTATTAAGTAACTGTGCTTATTTAATTTATATTGAATTTAGTCTGTTTCTGTTTTATAATGGAGACAGACTTATTTTATTAAAGGATGTTTTTTTTATGAGTGAAATGCAAAATATACAATGGTTTCCGGGTCATATGACAAAAACCAAGAGAAAGATACAGTCAAGTCTGAAGCTTGTTGATGCTGTTGCCGAGATTATAGATGCAAGGATTCCGATAAGCAGTCGTAATCCGGATCTTGCGCAGATCATTCAAAGTAAGCCAAGACTTGTTTTAATCAATAAATGTGATATGGCAAATCAGACAGCTACAAAGATGTGGATTGAACATTTTAAAAGACAGGGAATCACAGCAATAGCCATTGATTGTAAAAGCGGCAGAGGACTTAATCAGTTTGCTCCTGCCGTTAATAAGGTACTTGCGCAAAGACTTGAAAAGCTAAAGTCAAAAGGTATGATTAATCCTATGTTAAGAATTATGATTGTCGGAATTCCTAATGTCGGAAAATCATCTTTTATCAACAGAATTGCAAAGCAAAACAGAGCAAAAGTAGAGGACAGACCGGGCGTTACAAGGGGTAATCAGTGGTATACAATAGCTAAAAATCTTGAAATGCTTGATACACCCGGTGTACTATGGCCGAAATTTGATGATAAAATAGTGGGAGAACATCTTGCCTTTACCGGAGCGGTCAAAGATCAGATACTTGATATTGAGCTTCTTGCAGTCAGATTACTTGATTTTCTCAAAAAACTAAAACCAAAGGATTTTATTGAGCGCTTTAAACTTGAAGATGCAGATATTGAAAATATAGAGTCATATGAATTGCTTGAACTTATAGGTAAAAAACGAGGAATGTTAGTATCAGGCGGTGAAGTGAATACTGAGCGTGCCGCTATTATGCTGCTTGATGAGTTCAGAGCTGCAAAACTTGGAAGAATTACAGTGGAGATGCCTTATGAAGAATGACTTTAATTGGCTTGAATATGAACATAATGCGATAAGCAGAGGCTATCATGCTGTTTGTGGTGTGGATGAAGCCGGCAGAGGACCGCTTGCAGGACCTGTTTGTGCTGCTGCCGTTATTTTGCCTCCTAACACCACCATTGACGGTGTTAATGATTCAAAAAAGCTTTCTGAAAAGAAGAGAGAAATGCTTTTTGAAGTAATAAAAGAACAGTCTGTTTCATACAGTATAGCGTTTGCATCGGTAGAAGAAATCGAAGAAATGAATATACTTAATGCCACTATGCTTGCAATGAAACGAGCAATTGAGGGATTGGATGTTAAAGCTGATTATGCAATGATCGACGGTAATCGTTTGCCGAATCTTGAAATTCCTGCGGAATATATTATAAAAGGCGACGCAAAGTCAATGTCAATAGCGTGTGCCTCTATTCTTGCAAAGGTTTCAAGAGATAGACTTTGTTATAAGTATGCAGAAGAATATCCGCAATACGGTTTTGATAAACACAAGGGATACGGCACAAAACTTCACCGAGAAGCTATAATAGAATATGGTCCGTGCCCATACCACAGAATGAGTTTTTTAAAGAAAATAAAAAAATGAAAATATATTCGTCAAAAGAAATTGGCAACAAGGGTGAGAAATACGCTGAAATTTATTTAAAAAAGCATAATTTTAAAGTTCTTAACAGGAATTATAATACTCGCTTTGGTGAGATAGACATCATTGCCGAAAACAAAGATAGAATTGCATTTGTTGAAGTAAAAACACGTCATCACGACTCTCTTGCAATGCCATATGAAGCTGTAGATTTAAAAAAACAGAAACGGATAATCAAAGCAGCAATGATGTATCTTACAAAAAATGAAACAGATAAATTTTGCAGCTTTGATGTTTGCGAGGTTATTATTGACAGTTCAAACTTGAAATTAATCAGTATTAATTACATTGAAAATGCTTTTGAACAGGAGAGCAACTATGAAACTTATTGATTTGCATTGTGATGCTCTTTATATTTCAGCAATGCGAAATATTCATCTGAATGACAGTTCATTGGAAACAAAGCTTGCCTCTGATGATGACAACAAGCTTGAGTGTTATGCAATATGGCTTCCGGATGATTTGGACGGAGATACTGCTGAAGAAATGTTTTATTCCGCCGCCCATCGCATAAAAAATGAATGTGATAAGTGTAATATAAAACTTCTGAACTCCGGAAAAAATTTGACATCCAGTTTTTTAAGTAACACTAACAGTGCCTTTTTCACAGTTGAAAATGCTCTTGCACTAAACAGAAAGATTGAAAATGTAAGACGTTTTTCCAAACTCGGTGTCAAAATTATGACTCTTACCTGGAATGCTCATAATCATATAGGTGACGGTTCGAATGTTGAAAAGCCCGTTGGAATTACTCCGTTTGGAAAGCAAGTCGTTGCTGAAATGGAAAAGTATGGGATTATAATTGATATTTCTCACGCAAGCGAAAAACTCTTTTATGATGTTGCAGAAATTTCCCGAAAGCCTTTTGTTGCTACACATTCCGACTCAAGGACGGTCACACCGCACAGACGCAATCTGACAGATGAACAATTAAAAATAATCAAAGACAGAAATGGACTTGTAGGGCTTAATTTTCATAATGCTTTTTTGAATATTGAGCCTGATCGCGCTTCTGTTTATGATATTTTAAGACATACAGAACATTTTTATCACTCGGTGGTGAAAATGTTATTGCATTAGGCTCTGATTTTGACGGCTGTACTTTGCCTGAGGATATAAAGGGTGGCGAAAGTATGGCTGAATTGTATGAATTGTTTTTAAGGCACAATTACAATGAAACGCTTGTCAATAAGATTTTTTATAAAAATGCCCTTAATTTCTTTGAAAACTTTGACATTTAGCGAATAATGTAGTAAAATATTTGATGTTTAAAGCCATTTGAAAGGAAGATTTCAATGTTATACAACAGTACTCAAAATGCAGCAGAGGTCGTTTCGTCTGCACAGGCAATTTCACAGGGTATTTCTAAGGACGGTGGTTTATTTGTACCGCAGGAATTTCCCAAATACGATGAAGCAACATTACAATCTCTTCTGAAAGAAGATTACAGAGGCAGGGCTAAGAAGGTATTTTCTGATTTTCTTACTGAT
Organism: Ruminococcaceae bacterium UBA7075; assembly: GCA_002493635.1. Classification (GTDB taxonomy): domain Bacteria; phylum Bacillota; class Clostridia; order Oscillospirales; family Acutalibacteraceae; genus Ruminococcoides. Next base: position 111,899 of record DKZL01000075.1, read on the forward strand.
TTTACTGCTGAAGAGATAAGCGATTGTGTTGAAAAAGCTTATACTGCCGAAAAATTCGGCGGAAATAATCCTGCACCGCTCGCTTTATGTAATATTGATGGAAAAGAGCTTAACATACTTGAATTATGGCACGGTCCTACATGTGCATTTAAGGATATGGCACTCCAGATTTTACCTCATCTTCTTACGAAGTCACTAAAGAAGACATATGACGGTAAAACTGCGGTAATACTTGTTGCTACATCAGGCGATACGGGTAAGGCTGCTCTTGAGGGCTTTAAGGATGTAGAAAACACAAAAATCATTGTATTCTATCCTGTTGACGGCGTAAGTCCTATGCAGAAGCATCAGATGAATACGCAGGAAGGCAGTAATGTTACTGTTTGTGCAATCAAAGGTAACTTTGACGATGCTCAGACAGGTGTAAAGAAAATTTTTACAACACCTTCAGTCAGTGAAAAACTCGCAGAGAACAATATGTTGTTTTCTTCTGCAAATTCAATTAACTGGGGCAGACTTCTTCCTCAGATTGTTTACTATATATCTGCATATTGTGATATGGTAAATGAAGGCAAAATTAAACTCGGTGATAAAATTAATGTTGTTGTACCTACCGGTAATTTTGGCAATATTCTTGCTGCATACTATGCAAGTTTAATGGGACTTCCAATATCTAAATTCATTTGCGCTTCAAATTCAAATAATGTTCTCACCGACTTTATAAATACAGGCATATACGATAAGAACAGACAATTCCACACAACAATTTCCCCTTCAATGGATATTCTTGTGTCAAGCAATCTTGAGCGTTTGCTTTACAAGCTTTCCGGCGATGACGACAAAATTGTCAAAAATTGGATGGATTCACTTAAATCCGAGGGAAAATACGAGGTTAGCGACGAAGTAAAAGCTGTAATAAAAGAAAAGTTTTTCGGTGGATTTTGTGATGATACCGATACTAAGGCTACCATCAGTAAGATGTTTAATGAACAGAACTATCTTTGCGATACTCACACAGCAGTTGCAATTAATGTGTATGAGCAGTATGTTGAAAAAACAGGTGATACAACACCTTCTGTAATAGCATCTACTGCAAGTCCGTATAAATTCTCTAAAGCTGTTTTGGAGTCTGTTGCCCCGGATTCTGAGTTACCGCAAAGCGAATTTGAGATTGTTGATGTTCTCAACAGCATTTCAAAAGCACCTGTTCCGGCACCTCTTGCTGATCTTAAGAACAAGACATCCCGATTTTCTGATGTTACAGAATCAGATGATATGGAAACCTATGTTCTTTCTGCGCTTGGAATCAAATAATGTCTTTGTTTGCAATAGCTGACCTTCATCTTTCACTCGGAGAAGACAAGCCGATGGACATATTTGCCGGTTGGAATGATTATGTCAGCAGGCTGAAAAATAATTGGCTTAAGCTTATTGATAATGATGATACAGTTGTTATCGGCGGAGATATTTCCTGGGCAATGAAGCTTGAAGATACTCTTGAGGATTTTCTGTGGATTAACGAATTGCCCGGAAAGAAGATATTTTTAAAGGGCAATCACGACTATTGGTGGGGAACAAAAAGCAAAATTGATAAATTTCTTGATGCAAATAATCTTAACACTATTTCTGTTTTGTTTAATAATTCTTATGTTTGTGATGAGTATGCTGTTTGCGGTACAAGAGGTTGGTTTTTAGAAAATGACACCCCTGAGGATGTTAAAGTGCTGAACCGAGAGATCGGCAGACTCAGAACTTCCATTGCTTCAGCAGTTAATACTCATAAGGAACCGATAGTATTTTTACACTATCCGCCGTATTATAACAATATTGAATGTAAAGAGATTATTGATGTTCTTCTTGAGTATAACATTAAGAAATGTTACTACGGACACATTCACGGAGCTAAGAATTTCAGAAATGCCTTTGAAGGAAATTACAAAGGTATTGAATTAAAGCTTATTTCTTGCGATAGATTGTCGTTTGTACCTATGCTTGTACGATAATTTTGATTTATCTATTGGCAAATGATTTGTCTTATGATATAATAAAGCGATATATTATAAATTACATTGGAGGAAATTACAATGGCATTAAAGGAAAGTACAAAAAAAGAACAGGCTAATTCATACGAATTAGTAGTAAGCGTTGACGGTGAAACATTTGAAAAAGCTGTAAATGCAGTATATAAAAAGCAGGTAAAGAATATTAATATTCAGGGCTTTAGAAAGGGTAAAGCTCCAAGAGCAGTTGTCGAGAAGATGTACGGCTCTGAGGTATTCTATGAGGATGCTATGCAGGACTGTTATCCTGACGCTCTTTATGACGCTGCAAAAGAAGCAGGTATAGAGATTGTTAAGGTTGAGTCACTTGAAGCTGTTGAGGCTTCTAAGAATGGTTTCACATTCAAAACAAATGTAATCGTTAAGCCTACTATGGAAATTAACAATTACAAGGGTATCGAGGTTGAAAAGAAGTCAACAGAAGTAACCGATGAGCTTATTGACGCAGAGATTGAAAAAATCCGCGAGCGCAACTCAAGAATGGTTACCGTTGAAGACAGAGCATGCGAAAACGGCGATACAGCAGTAATTGACTTTGAAGGTTTTGCTGACGGTGTTGCTTTCGAAGGCGGTAAGGCTGAAAACTATAATCTTAAGCTTGGCTCAGGCAACTTTATTCCCGGCTTTGAGGAGCAGATTGTGGGTCACAAGACCGGTGAAGAGTTTAGCATAAATGTTAAATTCCCTGAGGATTATCAGGCTGAAGAGCTCAAAGGTAAGGACGCTGAGTTTAAGATTGTTCTTCACGAGATTAAGACAACTGAGCTTCCTGAAGTGGACGATGAGTTTGTGAAGGATGTAACAGATAAGGATACACTTGATGAGTGGAAAGAAGAGCTCAAGGAAACTGTTGCAGCTCGTCTTGCTGATGAAGCTGACAAGGATGTTGACGATCAGATTGCAAATAAGCTTATGGAGCTTTTAGAGGGTGAAATTCCTGAGGCAATGTTTGAAAATCAGGCAAACGAGATGGTACGTGAGTTTGATATGCGTTTGCGTTCACAGGGTCTTGATATGAATACATATATGCAGTATATGGGTATGGATCCAAACAGTCTTACTGATATGTATAAAGATGAGGCTGAAAAGAGAGTTAAATTAAGACTTGCTCTTGAAACAGTTGCTGTAAAAGAAAATATCGAAGTATCTTCTGATGATTTAGAAGAAGAATATAAGAAGATCGCTGAAAACTATAAGATGGAAGTTGAGCAGGTTAAGGCTTCAATTCCTGAGGAATCACTTACTGAGGATATAAAGGTTGAAAAGGCACTTAATCTCGTAAAAGATAATGCGATAATAAAGTGATTAATTTGAATACTTTTGAGTTTTCTGTCAATTATTAATTTAGAAAGGTTATGATTAAATGGCATTAGTACCATATGTTGTTGAACAGACAAACAGAGGCGAACGCTCCTACGACATTTATTCTCGTCTTTTAAATGACAGAATTATTATGCTTAATGAAGAGGTTAACAGCGCAAGCGCAAGTGTTGTTGTTGCTCAGCTGCTTTATCTTGAGAGTCAGGATCCTACAAAGGATATTAGTCTTTATATTAATAGTCCCGGCGGAAGTGTTACAGACGGCTTTGCTATTTACGATACAATGAACTACATTAAATGTGATGTTTCAACTATCTGTATGGGTATGGCTGCAAGTATGGGTGCTTTCTTGCTTGCTGCCGGAACTAAGGGAAAGAGACTTGCTCTTCCTAACAGTGACATTATGATTCATCAGCCTTCAGGTGGTGCACAGGGTCAGGCAACAGATATGGAAATTCATACAAAGCATATTCTTGACATTAAGCAGCGCCTTAATAAAATTCTTTCTGATAACACAGGTCAGCCTATTGATGTTATTGCAAGAGATACAAATCGTGATAACTTTATGTCTGCACAGCAGGCACTTGAATATGGTCTTATTGACAAGGTAATTGAAAAAAGATAAGGTGAGGAATAGCTAATGGCTAATAAGCACAATAGCATGGATGTGTATTGTTCTTTTTGCGGCAAACCTGAGGGTATGGTTGGTCGTTTGTTTGAGGGCAAAGAGGGGTATATTTGTGATCAATGTGTAGAATTGTGTATGAATATGCTCGACTTTACAGATCAAATGGAAAATGACAGAAATGCAAACTATCCGTATATGTCGCAAGATAATAAACTGACAACATTTGATGACCTTTTAAAGCCAAAAGAAATTAAAGCAATTCTTGATGAATATGTAATAGGTCAGGATAAGGCTAAGGTTACGCTCAGCGTTGCTGTTTACAATCATTATAAAAGAGCTTTCGCAAATGACGAGTCTATTGATTTTGCCAAGAGCAATGTTCTTCTTCTCGGCCCGACAGGTGTTGGAAAGACTTTGCTTGCACAAACGCTTGCACAGGCGCTTGATGTTCCGTTTGCTATTGCTGATGCTACTACTCTTACAGAAGCAGGATATGTCGGCGAAGATGTTGAAAATATCCTTCTCAAATTAATTCAGGCTGCTGATTTTGATATAGAAAAGGCTGAAAGAGGCATTATCTATATTGATGAAATTGATAAAATTGCAAGAAAGTCTGAAAACCCCTCAATAACACGTGATGTAAGCGGTGAGGGTGTTCAACAGGCATTACTTAAAATTGTTGAAGGTACAGTCGCAAATGTACCTCCACAGGGAGGCAGAAAGCATCCCCAACAGGAGTTTTTACAAATTGATACAAAGAATATTTTGTTTATTTGCGGCGGTGCTTTTGACGGACTTGAGAAAATCGTTGAAAAGCGCAAAGGGTCTTCTACTATTGGTTTTGAATCCCTTGTCCAGGCAAAGCAGGAACTTGATGAAACTGATTGGATGAAGGAAGTTACTGCTCACGATATAGTAAAATACGGTATTATTCCTGAACTTATAGGAAGACTGCCTGTTATTACTGCTCTGAGCGGTCTTGACACGGATGCGCTTGTTCAGATTTTGACTGTTCCTAAGAATTCAATAGTTCAACAGTATAAAAAACTTTTTGAGCTTGATGGTGTTCAGCTTGAATTTGAAGAAGAAGCTTTAAAAGAAATTGCTCATAAAGCTCAGGAACAAAAGACAGGTGCAAGAGGTCTTAGAGGTATCATTGAAGAGATTTTAACTCCACTGATGTTTGAAACTCCTTCTGATGACTCTATTACAAAGATTGTAATTACTAAGGATGTTGTATCAGGTAATGCAGAGCCTGTTATTGCTCGTTAAGGGTAATTTTGTTTTAATTATAAAAAAGATGCAAAGAGGCGTCAAAGCGTAACACAGCGTCTTAAATTTATGTATTAAAGCTGTATTGCAATTCAATACAGCTTTTTTCAGTTCCAATAATAAAATTCAATTAAAAGTATTAGTATAATAACCTTGTAGAAAGGAATTGACTATGAGTTTAGATATTACAGGCAATGTGACTGTTCCTGTTCTTCCGCTCAGAGGATTGGTAGTTTTTCCTAAGACTTTAATTCATTTTGATGTTGGCAGAAAAAAGAGCATTGTCGCAATAAACAGAGCTATGAAGAATAATCAGCTTATTTTTCTTTCAGCCCAAAAGGATGCTGCACAAAATGAGCCTACCGTTCTTGACTTATATTCGACAGGAGTAATTGCAAAGGTTGTTCAGGTTTTAAAACAGCCTGAAAACGTAACCCGTATAGTTATAGAAGGACAGTACAGAGCAAGTCTCATTTCACCTGTTTATGATGATAGCTGTCTTATGGCGGAAGTTTGTGTTAAAAAGGAAGATATACTTCCTCATACTGCCCATTCATCTGCTCTGATGAGAACAGTAAAAAAAGAGTTTGAGAAATATATTGATGTTTCTCCCAAAATGCCTTCTGATATAATTTTTAAGGTTGCGTTATGCAAGCGACCCGGTGAACTTGCTGATTTTATAGCTTCAAATCTTATTTTGGATTATCATGTAAAGCAATCAATACTTGATATTTTTGATGAAATAGAACGGCTTGAATGTGTGCTTGATGTTCTTATTAATGAGAATTATGTATTGATGATAGAGGAAGAAATAACACAAAAAGCACGTGAAAGAATTGATGAAAACCAACGTGATTATTTTTTGCGTGAGCAGAAAAAGATTATCGAGCAGGAGCTTGGCGAAGATGAAAGTCCTGCCGATGAAGCTAATGAATATGCTGAAAGAATACTTGAGCTGAATCTTGATGAAAAATCAACAGATACATTGCTTAAGGAATGTCAAAAGCTTTCTAAAATGCCATTCGGTGCTCAAGAAGCGGCAGTTATTAGGACTTATCTTGATACAGTAACCGAGTTGCCGTGGAATATTTCCTCAAAGGACAGGTTTTCAATCGCTAAAGTCAGAAAGGATCTTGAAAAAAGTCATTACGGTCTGGATAAAATTAAGGAAAGAATTATTGAAGAGCTTGCAGTTAAGTATTTGAGCGAGAAAAAGAACGGACAAATAATCTGCCTTGTTGGACCTCCGGGCGTCGGCAAAACATCAATTGCACAGTCTATTGCTAAAGCTATCGGTAGAGAAAGCCAGCGAATTGCTCTTGGCGGTGTTCGAGATGAAGCTGAAATCAGGGGACACAGACGTACATATATAGGCTCAATTCCCGGAAGAATTATTTCTGCAATTCAAAATGCAGGTACAAATAACCCCGTGCTGGTTCTTGATGAAATTGACAAGCTTGCATCTGATTACAAGGGCGATCCGACTTCGGCTCTTCTTGAAGTCCTTGACAGTGAGCAAAATAGCAAATTTGTTGATCATTATATTGATGTTCCATTTGATTTGTCAAAAGTTATGTTTATAACAACTGCAAATGATGCCGGTGCAATTCCTGCACCGTTGCGTGACCGAATGGAGTTAATTGAAATTAACAGCTATACCAGAGAAGAGAAATTCCAGATTGCAAAGAAGCATCTTGTACCTAAACAGCTTGAGAAATGCGGATTTTCTTCAAAAGAAGTAAAATTTACAAAAAAAGCACTTTATTTCATTATTGACTTTTATACCCGTGAAGCAGGCGTAAGAACGCTTGAACGTGTAATCGGTTCAATTCTCAGAAAATGTGCAGTTCAAAAACTTGAGGAAAATACTGAGCTCTTCAAAATTGATGAAACTTTAGTTGAAAAAATGCTTGGTCATAAAAAGTATTTACCTGATGCTTACTCCAAGAATGATGAAATTGGTGTAGTAAACGGTCTTGCTTGGACTGCTGTCGGCGGCGAGTTGTTACCGATTGAAGTTGCAATAATGGATGGCAGCGGTAAAATTGAGCTTACCGGTTCGCTCGGTGATGTTATGCAAGAGTCTGCAAAAATTGCAATTACCTGTATTAGAAGTCATTCAAATGTACTTAATATTGACAGCGATTTTTATAAAACAAAGGATATCCATATTCATGCACCTGAGGGAGCTGTTCCTAAAGATGGTCCTTCCGCCGGTGTGACTATGGCAACAGCAATATACTCCGCTTTATCTTTAAATTCTGTAAGGCACGATGTTGCAATGACTGGTGAAATAACACTAAGAGGAAAGGTTCTTCCGATTGGCGGACTCAAAGAAAAAAGTATGGCTGCTTATAAAAATGGTATTAAAACTGTAATAATTCCAAAGGCAAACGAAGCTGACCTTGAAGATGTTGACAATGTAGTAAAAGAAAACGTAAACTTTATTCCGGTAGAAAGTTTTTCTGAAATTATTTCAATAGCTTTAAAAAATACTAATAAGGTTGCAGAGAAGGAATGGAATAAAATTAATGTTATTCCGGTAAACTCTGAAACATCTGCAACTATAATAAGGCAATAGGGGTAAGGATTATGAATTTTAACGAAGTATGCTTTGAATTTGCTGCGGGGGTAGCAGAGCAATTACCGGAATCTGATTTGCCTGAGATCGTTTTTTCAGGTCACTCAAATGTCGGTAAATCTTCTTTGATTAATAAAATTGTTCAGAGAAAAGCACTTGCAAGAGTAAGCTCTCAACCCGGAAAAACGGCAACTATTAATTTTTATAAACTTAAAGAGTTTCGCCTTGTTGATCTTCCGGGATATGGTTACGCAAAGGTTTCAAAGGTTGAAAAGGAGCGCTGGGCAAATCTTGTTGAGGGGTATTTTGCTCAAAGACGTAAATGCGCTCTAATTATTCAAATCTTGGATCTGCGTCATCCTCCGACAGATGATGACCTGAATATGGTTGATTTTTTATATAGAAGCGGATATAAGTTTGCAGTAGTGCTTACAAAGAGTGACAAGCTCAAGAAAACGCAGTATGAAAAGCAAATAGAATATTATAAGGATATTTTCAGTACGATTGAAGGAATTGAGCTTATTCCTTTTTCGGCACAAACTGGATCTGGACAAGATGAAGTCAGAAAGCTTATTGAAGAGTCAGTAATAAATTTAAATAATTCGGAGGTATGATAAAATGTTTGTAAATGATTGTCTTAATGTTAATGAAAAGGGACATCTGACCATTGGCGGATGCGATACGGTTGAGCTTGCAGAAAAGTATGGTACACCTCTGTATGTTCTTGATGAAAATACTATCAGAGATACTTGCCGTTCGTATGTAAATTCCTTTAAAAAGTACTATAACGGAAACGGTATGCCGCTTTATGCAAGTAAGACGCTTTCCTGCAAAGAAATGTGCAGAATCGCTAATGAAGAAAATCTTGGTCTTGATGTAGTATCGGGCGGCGAGATTTATACAGCAGTACAGGCAGATTTTCCTATGGAAAAAGTACATTTCCACGGCAATAATAAGACCGCTGAGGAAATCCGCTTTGCTCTCGACTCCAAGGTTGGTAAGTTTGTTGTTGATAATCTCTATGAGCTTGAACTTCTCAATGAGATTGCAAAGGAAAAGGGCGTAGTTGCAAATATTTCCTTCAGAATTAAACCGGGTGTAGATGCTCATACTCATAATTTTATAAGAACAGGTCAGATTGACTCTAAGTTTGGGTTTGCCCTTGAAACAGGCGAAGCTTTTGAGGCAGTAAAAAAGGCGCTTACATATGATAATGTTGCGCTTAAAGAACTTCATTGCCACATTGGCTCTCAGATATTTGATATTGAACCCTTTGTTACAGCAGCAGAAATTATGCTTGATTTTATGGGAAAAATCAAAGATGAGCTGAATGTAGTTATTACTGAGCTGAATCTTGGCGGCGGCTTTGGTATTATGTATACCGAGGATGATGAACCGGTGCCGTATGAAAATTATATGGAAAAGGTTTCTGAAGCTGTAAAAGCCAAGGCGCAGGAGCACAACCTTCCTGTTCCGTATATCTATATAGAACCGGGTCGTTCAATTGTCGGTGAGGCAGGCATTACTCTCTATACTGTCGGTGGAAAAAAGATTATTCCTGACGTAAGAACTTATGTTTCTGTTGACGGCGGAATGACTGACAATATTCGTTATGCTCTGTATCAGTCGGCTTATACAGTTGTAAATGCAAGCAAAGCTGATAAGGAAGCAACTGAAATTGTAACCGTAGCAGGAAAGTGCTGTGAAAGCGGTGACCTTGTTCAGGAGCATACAAAGATTGCCGAAGTTGAGGTTGGCGATACTCTTGCTGTCCTTTCAACAGGTGCATATAACTACTCTATGGCTTCAAATTATAACAGAATTCCAAGACCTGCAATGGTTATGGTAAACAACGGAGAATCAAGAGTAATAATAAAGCGTGAAAGTTATGAAGACCTCGTCAGAAATGATTTGTAATCTGTCAATAGTATATATTTTATTCTTTAGCTTTGATTGGAATTTTTAATTAATAAACGCAAAATACCCCCTGTTTGGTGAACAGGGGGTATTTTGCGTTTTAATATAAAAGATAGGGAAGAGGTTATTTTGATACGAACTTATCTATGCCTAAAATATAGTCCGCCGATACTCTGTAAAGGCAACATAGTGTAATAAGATGATGCACGGGTAATTCTCTTTTTCCGCTTTCATATTTGCTGTATTGTTCCTGACGAGTATGCAATATAAACGCTATTTGCTGTTGAGTATATCCATTTTTAATTCTTAATTCCTTTAACTTTTTACAGTAATTCATCATTTTATACACCTCAGATATTACAATTTGTATAATTAACATTATTATAACATATCAATATGTCTATTTGCAACTAAAAACAATGTTAGATTAATGTTAAAAGTAGTCTTTCTAATTATACAAAAATAAAGTTAACTGTTTAAAACCGTTTTGATCTTATGTGAAAACAGAATCGTGAAGGAATAATAAATTAAAAATTTCGATTTTCAGAATAAAAAGTTGCAAATTCAATCTAAAAACTGCTTAATTTCAAGAAAAAATGAAAAAAATTGCAAGAATATCTAAAAACATATTGCAAAATGGTAAAAAATATAGTATTATATATTTGTTCGGCAGGGAGTTAATAATTTAATAGCATTTATTACTTGCTGATATACTTATATCTAATGTGAATAATTATAAAAGGAGGAACTTACAGATGTCATATGTAAGTGAACAGCTTGAAAAGCTAAAAGCAAAAAATTCAAATGAGCCTGAGTTTATCCAGGCAGCAACTGAGGTTTTAACTTCACTTGAACCGGTATTTGAAGCTAATCCAAAGTATCAGGAGAATGGTATTCTTGAAAGAATCACTGAGCCTGAAAGAGTTGTAATGTTCAGAGTGCCTTGGGTTGACGATAACGGTAAGGTTCAGGTTAACCGCGGCTTCCGTGTACAATTTAACAGTGCTATCGGTCCTTACAAGGGTGGTTTAAGACTTCATCCGTCAGTAAACCTTGGCGTAATCAAATTCCTTGGTTTTGAGCAAATTTTCAAGAACTCACTTACAGGTCTTCCAATCGGCGGCGGCAAAGGTGGTTCTGACTTTGACCCTAAGGGCAAGAGCGATAACGAAGTAATGAGATTCTGCCAGAGCTTTATGACTGAGCTTTGCAGACACATTGGCGCTGATACAGACGTTCCTGCAGGTGACATCGGTACAGGTGCTCGTGAAATTGGCTATATGTTTGGTCAGTACAAAAGAATCAAGAATGTATACGAAGGCGTGCTCACAGGTAAGGGCCTTAACTGGGGCGGTTCACTTGCAAGAACTGAGGCTACAGGTTACGGTCTTCTTTATCTTACAAATGCAATGCTCAAAGATAACGGTAAGTCACTTGAAGGTGCTACTGTTTGCGTTTCAGGTGCAGGTAATGTTGCTATCTACGCTACTCAAAAGGCTACACAGCTTGGTGCTAGGGTTGTAACTCTTTCTGATTCAACAGGTTGGATTTATGATGCAGAAGGTATTGACCTTGATGCAATTAAGGAGATTAAAGAAGTTAAGAGACAGCGTCTTACAGAGTACAAGAACTACCGTCCAAATTCAGAATATCACGAGGGTAAATTTGATTGGTCAGTTAAGTGCGATGTTGCTCTTCCATGCGCTACTCAGAACGAGCTTAACGAAGAAGATGCAAAGCGTCTTGTTGCTAACGGTTGCTTTGCTGTTGCTGAAGGTGCTAATATGCCAACAACTCTTGAGGGTACAAAAGTGCTTCAGGATGCAGGCATTCTCTTTGCTCCCGGTAAGGCTGCTAACGCAGGCGGCGTTGCTACATCAGCTCTTGAAATGAGCCAGAACTCACAGCGTCTTTCATGGACTTTTGAAGAGGTTGACGCTAAGCTTAAGGACATTATGGAGAACATCTATAAGAATATCTCTACTGCTGCTAAGAAGTACGGCTATGAGGGTAACTATGTAGTAGGTGCTAACATTGCCGGCTTTGAGAAGGTTGCTGACTCTATGATTGCACAGGGTGTTTGCTAATTATATTTTGTAATCTTTAAATAAAAAAATATTGCCGTACAATTCGTTGTGAGTTGTACGGCTTTTAATTATGTATCAAATTGGTTGATATTTTTAAAATATTATGTTATTATAATAAAATGTAATTATACAAAATAATTTTTATTTAGAAATTCATAACAAAGGAGCGGTCATAATGAATATATCGAATACTATCGCAGACCAAACAAACAGAGCCTTGCGGGAGGTTAAAAACGTTATTGATTGCGTTTCTGATGATTTGTGGAACAAGCTTTATTGTGATGCACCAATGTGGCAGCATATTTATCATATGTTACATTCACTTGACAGATGGTTTATTAATCCAGATATTTATTCAGAACCAGACTTTCACAAATTAAATTTAAATAACCTTGATGTAAAACCCGATATAGAACTGACAAGGGATGTATTAAACAATTACTACTATTCAATAAAGAATAAGATTATCGATTATATAAAATCTTTAACTGATGATGAGCTGCTTTCAAGACCGACTAATTGTCAGTATGATAAGTTTACATTAATACTTGCACAGTTCAGACACTTGCATACACATATGGGAATAATTATGGGTTTTATAATTAATGACAAAGGATTATGGCCTGCAGTCCTTGGATTGCAAAGACCAATTCCTGCTGATGATAATTATGAGAAGTTTTGTTGACTTTTTGAGGAATTAATGATGATATATTATACGGACAACAAATTTAATAGTTTTACACAAAATCCATACAGAAATAATTTGACGTATGACAGTTCGTGGTCATTGATACAATTGCTCGATAATGCAGAATTCACTTCCTATACAGGTAATAATGGAAACGGCATATTCAGACTTATTCTAACAAAACAACTTCCGCAATGGAAATATTGTGTAATGGATTTTATTGAGTATGAAAAATTTCACAATAAAAACATTATTGTAGCGGTGGATTCTGAAGATTTAGAAGCAGCCCAAAAAGCATATGTCGGACACTGTTGTATGGACAGATTTATTCGTAATTATGAAGGTGATATTCTTGTACACACAACCACGCCGATAGCATTTAAAGAGATAATAAAATCAGGATATTTAAAATCATGGAACGCTTTAAAAATGCATGATGATAGCATCAGACCAATAGGTTCACAACTTGGTGATCCGATAGATTACAGTGATTATATTATGTTTAATAATGGCGGGTATTATTCAGAACTTGTTGTTGCTTCAAAGGAAAAAGGATACATTGACATGGATATACATGCGAAATACACACCTGGCGGAAGATTTTATTTTGATGCAAAAAAGATTGCAACAGATGGTTTATTGACACGTGACGGAGCACACTTAAAAGTACGTGATTGTCTTGAAATAAAGAAATATTTATTGTATATTGCAACTTCCGAAATTGTAGGATTACCTGATGAAACAACTCCGTTTGAATTTGGTACTAAGTCTGATAAAATGTTTGAGCGCAAATTTGGCATGAAATTATGAGATTTGTTTTGAAGCGCTTTCTTATATATTTTAACCCCTACCCTTAAATATACAAAATATTTATTTTGTATATTTGCCTATATAAAAACTCGCAGTCATCATATTCTCTTTTTATAAAGACAATTATATACTTTTTTATTCTATACCTATACACTAATCAAATTTAATAAAGCTGGTGATTTTATGGCTGTCAATTATCGTGATGAAGCGCCTCAGGTTATCCTTGATTACCTGTATTATCTGCAAACAATCAGAAATAAATCTCAAAAAACCGTTAATGAATATTATCTTGATTTGCGAACCTTTTTCCGCTTTATCAAGCATCGCCGTCATTTGGTAGATGATGATATTACGTTTAGCAAAATTAATATTGATGATGTTACCCTTGATTTGGTTAAGACTGTAACCTTGAATGACGCTTACGAGTATATGGATTTTTTGGTTAATGAACGTCATAATAATGCTACTTCCCGAGCAAGAAAATGTTCAAGTCTTAAAGGATACTTTAATTTTTTGCATAAGAACAAACATTCTATTGAAAGCAATCCTGTTGATATGCTTGAAGTTCCAAAAAAGAAAAAAGCTCTTCCTAAATATCTTACTCTTGAACAAAGTATAGAACTGTTGAATGCTGTTGAGGGGCAGTATAAAGAACGTGATTATTGTATAATTACTCTATTCCTTAACTGTGGGCTTAGAGTTTCTGAAATGGCAGGACTTAACTATACTGATGTACGTCAGGACGGAACAATCAGAGTTGTCGGAAAAGGTAACAAAGAGCGCATAATATATCTTAATCAGGCTTGTACAGATGCCGTTACCTCATATATGAAGGTGCGCCCTGTCGATGATGTCAAGGATAAACGAGCGCTTTTTATTAGTCGTAATCACAACAGAATGTCAGTAAAAACTATTCAGGCTATGGTTTATAAGTATCTTGCAAAAATCGGTCTGGATGCTCAGGGGTATTCTTGTCATAAATTAAGACATACAGCTGCAACGCTTATGTATCAGCACGGAGGTGTGGATATAAGAGTTTTAAAAGATGTTTTAGGTCACGAAAATTTGGGCACAACAGAAATTTACACTCATTTAAGTTCACAACAGATGAAAGATGCAGCTGAAAGCAACCCTCTCTCTCATATAAAACAGAAGACTGAATTTGATGAATAAAATTGTTATTTTTATTAACTAAAGAAATAAATAGTAAACGGGTAATCAAATAATGCATTTGATTACCCGTTATATATTATACCTCCAATATCAGTAAGAGGCATTTGTGGGCATATGATATGAATATCGTTGCCGTGCTTTTTAATAAACGCTTCTATTTTATAAAAATCAGGATGTGCTTTTATATTTCCGAAAAAAATAATTTTGTTGTGTATTTTACTTCCTGCACCTCCAATAAAGCCATAATTAAAGCCTTCAAGAAGAATATGTCCTTCGTTGATTTTCAATACCTCTACCCCATTGTTTTCAAGTGCTTTAGCTACTGAATTGTCAGCAGTAATCACTGCTTTATCATTAATTACAAGTGTTGAACAGCAAGCATATCCTTGATTAACATTGACCGTTTTTATGTTATTTCTATTGCAATAGTCTTTTACTTCATCTGCTACCGCAGATAAATTTCCATATAAAGTATGGTTTAGGTATAAGCAATTAAGAAGCACATTTTGAGGATAGTTCTTCCCCGCTTTTTGTGAAATTAAAGTCGGAGTTAGTGATTTTAAACAGCGTTTTAAGTTATTGCATTCATTTAGAATAAAATATTTTTCACCTATTTTTAAGCATTGCATGTCTGCGTGTCTTTGTTCAGGAGTATGAAAAGCAGCAATTGTATCTGTTGGAATAATTCTGTACCCCATACTAAATAGCTCGTCACAAAAACAACTATATTTATCGGACATTATAATATTTTTCATTATGTAATTGCCTCAAATGCCTGTCGTATATTTTTTACGCCGATTAGTTCAGCGTCGCTACATTGGACACCTTTTAGATTGTGATAAGGCATTACAATTTTAGTAAAACCAAGACGCACTGCTTCGTTAATTCTCATTTGTGCCTGCGAAACAGCTCTTATTTCACCTGCAAGTCCAATTTCTCCAAAAGCGATGGCATTTTCAGATATTGGTGTGTCTTTCAGACTGCTGATCAGTGCCATTGCTATTGAAAGATCGATAGCCGGCTCATCTACTCTTAAACCGCCTACAATATTTATATATGCATCACAATTTGAAAAGTAATATCCTGCACGTTTTTCAAGCACCGCCAGCAGAAGCGAAAGTCTGTTATAATCAAAGCCCGTAGACATTCGTCTTGCATTACCATAACCACTTTGTGTTGCAAGACCCTGCGTTTCTGCCAGAATAGGACGAGAGCCCTCAATAGTGCAGGTAACACAAGTTCCCGATACATTTTTAGGTCTGCCTGAAAGAAGCATTACAGACGGATTTTCGACCTCCTTTAAGCCTTTGTCTGTCATTTCAAACACGCCAATTTCATTTGTAGAACCGTATCTGTTTTTGATTGCTCTAAGAATGCGACAACTCATCTGCTTATCGCCTTCAAAATGCAGAACAGTGTCTACAATGTGTTCGAGAACCTTTGGTCCTGCGATAGAGCCTTCCTTGTTTACATGACCGACTATAAACATTGGGATATCACAGCTCTTTGCGGTGCGCATAAGCATATTTGTACATTCTCTGACCTGTGTCACACTTCCCGGAGAAGATGAAAGCTCGGTCAGATTCATAGTCTGTATTGAATCAACCATAACAAGATCGGGATTAACCTGCTTTATCTGTTCGCAAACAAGTTCGACGTCGGTTTCGGTCATTACATACAGATTCGGTGAGTCAACTCCTAATCTATCTGCTCTTAATTTTAGCTGTCGCTTTGATTCTTCACCTGAAACATATAAAATTTTGAGCGTATCACCGAGGTATTGGCAGATTTGCATTAATACGGTAGATTTACCTATTCCGGGATCTCCGCCAAGCAAAATAAGACTGCCTTTTACAATGCCTCCGCCTAAAACACGGTTGAGTTCTTTACAACCTGTATCATATCTGTGCTCATCTTCTGTTGAAATTTCATTAATCGTTGAGGGAATTACATTTCTGGAATATGTCTTAACAGACTTGGCATTGACAGCAGTTTTTGATGTGTTCTTGATTTCCTCATTCATTGTGTTCCATTCATTGCAGGAAGGGCATTTTCCATACCATTTGGGAGATTCATATCCGCATTCAGAACATATGTATACACTTTTAATTTTTGAAGCCATAATTTCACTTCCGTTATTTTGTAATATTGTAATCTAAAAATCCGCTTACTATCGCAAATGACATTTGCTTTTGGTAGGTTTCATTGAGCAGATTATTGCATTCTTCGTTATTTGAAATGAACCCGCACTCAACGATTATTGCAGGAGATTTTGCATTTTTTAAAAGATAAATGCCGCTATCAGCCTTTTTACATTCACGTTCATTATCCGGTTGAATAAGTTTTTTTACTGCAAATTTTACACATTCAGCAATTTCTTTGCTGTTCTCGTTATTTGGTGAATAAAACACCTGTGTTCCGTGATATTTAGCCTGTTCAAACTTGTTCTGATGTATACTGATAACTACATTGTTATCAGATGAATTATAGATTTCAAGACGCTTGTTCATATCTGCGACCTTTCTTGCGTGAACAGTCTGTTCATCGCCCGACAAAGCATTGTCATCAGTCCGTGTCATTTTAACATCAAAGCCTAAAAAATTTAGCAGATCAGCAGTTTTTAGAGATATATCAAGATTAATATCCTTTTCAAGTACTCCGTCACTGTTGACTGCACCTCCATCTTCCCCACCGTGACCTGCATCAATCACCACGGTAGGAACATTTTTCAATGCATCTGACGATGTCATCAGTGTTATTGACGGTACAGCAGAAATCATTAATATTAAGAATGAAATTAGAAGTATTATGCATAATGTTGAAAACAGTATTTTTCTGCAATTCATAACAATCTACCTCCGCATAATTATATGCGGAAAAGTGTTATTCTTATTACTTTTAATTAAATACTAAACGCTGATATGTTAGTCCATAATTAATCAGTTATATGTAATGCTTCAAAATGATTTCTAAAAATCATAATCTGCGTTTTCGTGACAAAGTAACAATGAAGCTTTTTTAATTATATACTGACTTATATGTTTTGTAAAGAACAGGTCATAGTAACGACTTTGAAGATAGTAAAGTCCCGATTCATTATCATAAACATAGCTGCGGTATTTAAACGGATTCAGATTTGCAAGGTTATAAATTATTGAATCAGTTTGGTTTAGTATCTTGCCCCATAGCATCATAGGTAATGATTGTTCTATAATATTTCATCGAGGTTTTGACTGCATTTTGATACATTCAAAATGCAGTCAAAAAATCATTCCACTTTACTCAATACATACAATATTTCATCAGTCTTTCTGTCTTTTAAAACCATTACATTCTTGTTATTATAAAAGTAATATTTAAGATGGCATACAGTAGCTTTATCGGCATCTCGACATTCATCAAGTAATACAGGGTCTAAGAAAATTAATGTCTGATCATGATCTATTATACATTTAGTTTCATATAATTGTCCATTATATTCAAGAGTTGAATAATCAATTTCACTGGTATTATCAAAAATATGTATCTCAATATATGGTTCACTGCCCCTGTAAACACCTTGCGGAATTTTCGGAGCCCAACTGCAACCTGAAAATATAATTGATATAGTCAATACCGTAAAAAGTATAAAATAGCCTATTTTTCGCATATTATATCACCTACTTAACACAAATTAATGCTATGAGTGTATATGAACTTTCAATAAAATGAGTTGACAAAGATTTATAATACCTTTCAGATGTATCTTCATCGAAATGATTATAAACAACATATCCCCTTCGTCCACTATCATATCTCACAGAAATATAATGGCATCCACTTGAATGTGCATAATAAATAATAACTGAACGATACTGATTAACATAAATATTTATATCATTAATATTTGGAAAATAGTATTCGTCTACACGATTATACCCTACATGTCTAATATAATCAGCAATTGCATCCGGAAGCACACCAAAAGTACCATTTAAAATACATCCCCATAATTCAAAATATGAGATTATATTATACGGTTGCACTAAGTTACTCCCTAAGGTATGCAAGGTGTTGTATGTTGCAATCCAGCCACATCCATTATAATCTCCATTATAAAATCCCATCTTAATTTTAGCAGCATCACCAAAATCTTGACCGTTTATATAAGAATTAAAATGAAATTTCTTGTTATAATAATAATTATATATTGATGATGCTACTGAAATTTTATAGTATTCAATAATAAATGCTGAACCAAACAAATTATGGAACAGTAATTTATATGACAGTGTTAGCCAAAAAGAGCCTTTTGCATCAGTATTTGCAATAGGATTATTACAACAATATGTATATAGATTTGAATTAATAACATTACTTGTATAGCTTAAATAAGTTGTATCATCCGCATTCAAAAATCTGCCGGTAACAGGGTCATAGTAACGGCTTTGGAGATAGTAAAGTCCTGATTCGTTATCATACACATAACTGCGGTATTTAAACGGATTAAGATTTAGTCATATAAGGCGTTTCACACACATATTTTCCATCTTCAATGCCATAAGCAGCATTATAACAGCCTCCTGCTATTGATATAATAATTACAGATAAAAAAATAATACTAATTATTTTTTCATAATATCACTCCTATTTGATACATGTAACATGAATAATTTTCCAACCCAAATCTTCAATGGAAAGCTTAACATCAATATTACTGCTTATATTAGTATACTCTCCGTCTGATGCTTCGTCTGCAGTTGATGTTGAATTTTCTGCTTTAAGGATGTTATTGTACTCAACCCAATCGCCCTTGTCATTCTGATAATGAATTGGAGTGTCGTATTCGGCAATCATTTTAGTACCGCTGTCAAGCAGAAATTCCTTTGATGTTTCTGTTCTTTCATCAGTCAGTTCCGTAACAATGTTGCCGATTTCTTCATCTTCGCCCTTAACATCATCAAAGGATGAATATTCCAGATTTTCTTTTTCTGGAATTGTTGATGCAAATACCTCTGTCGACAATGCTAATCCTATTGATACACAGAGAATAGTTGCTACTGTAGAGAATATTCTTCTTATTTGTTTTTGTCATTTTTTGTACCCCCACTTATAATATTTCAGTTAAATTATAACACTACAACAATAATATAGTCAAGTTACATAATATATGTAGTTTTATAGTAATTATTAGTGAATTTCACTAATAAAACTTTACTGAATAAATTATATACCAATTTTAGATAAATATAGGCAATTTGTTTCAAAAAGTAAACCAGGCAGGATAACTCCCGCCTGGTTATATAACTAAATATTTATACTATGAAATTATGTTTTTGAATATCTTGAAGGCATAATTAAGTAATTTAATTTTCCGTCCGTAATTATAGACGGGGATAACTCTCCACTATATAAAAACGATAATTCCTCGTTTTTCATACACGACAAAGCTATTCGCAAATCACTGAGGTTTACACTTATGGAAATATTCTTGAAATCGTTATCGTGATGAATCTCTATAACTTTCCACTTTTATTTATCCCCTAAAAACAATATGTTTATTTTAAAAGTCCCTAATTAGTAGTAATAATCATCAAATTGATATAAGCGACAAATTATTTTTATGTTATTGACACCTATAAAATTGGTAATTAATCATAAAATTATTATTATATATTTAAAATTCTAATTCTTTTACATTATAATACAATATATTAATTATGTCAATACAATCTGTGTTGTGAAGAAATGTGATGATTTATATCTGCGATAGATTATGAAATATATTGCGAAATCACTTTGATCGTGGTATAATTTGTTTTATTATAAAATGGTAAATAAAATTATAGGAGTGTTTTTGTGGATAAGCTCGGAAGAAATGATGTATGCTGGTGTGGAAGTGGCAAAAAATACAAGAAATGTCATATTGATTTTGATGAAAAAATAAAAGAGATTGAAGGACAAGGTCATATTGTTCCCAACCATACAATAATAAAAACACCTCAGCAAATTGAAAAAATTAAAGAAAGTGCCCAAATTAATGTTGCGGTACTTGATTATGTTGCAAAACATATCAGGGCAGGGATTTCTACTGAAGAAATAAATGAATGGGTGCATAATTTAACTATTGAAATGGGTGGCATTCCGGCTACGCTTGATTATGAAGGATTCCCTAAAAGTGTTTGTACTTCCATAAACAATGAAGTTTGTCACGGAATTCCAAGCAAGGATATAATTTTAAAAGACGGTGACATTATTAATGTTGACTGTTCAACAGAGCTTAACGGATATTTTTCAGATTCATCAAGAATGTTTTGCATTGGAAATGTAAGTGACGAGAACAGAAAGCTTGTCGAGGTAGCTAAGCAGAGCCTTGAAGAGGGTTTAAAAGCAGTAAAACCATGGGGCTTTCTTGGTGATATGGGTCAGGCTGTCAACGATTATGTTAAAAGCAACGGTTACTCTGTTGTACGTGAGGTCGGCGGACACGGAATAGGTCTTGAATTTCACGAAGAGCCTTGGGTAAGCTATGTAACAACAAAGGGTACGGAAATGCTTATGGTACCCGGAATGATATTTACTATTGAACCTATGATTAATATGGGCAAAGCAGATGTGTTTGTTGATGAAGAAAACGGCTGGACTATTTACACAAAGGACGGTTCAGTATCCGCTCAGTGGGAAATTCAGGTGCTTGTCACTGATAATGGCTACGAAATAATTTCATATTAAACATTTAAATTTATACGATGATAACAATGGAACTTACTTTTTTGAAAAATCTATTTCCAAATCATTCAATAGAAATAGAATTTAAAGAAGATAATACTGAATATGCAAAAATTATACATGAAGAATTTGATGATATAATTAAGATTTTCTATTACCCAGGGGATTATTATGAATACTATTTTTCTTTTGCTACGCAACATCGGCATACTTCTGATAAAAACGAGCTTATCGAAATAATTAAATCGTTTATCAACGCAGAAAAAGCTGCTATAGAATTTTACCTAAACGGGAAGAATCGTTTCGGTGGTGAAATTGAAGTATCGTTACTTGATGACATTACCTATGAATATCTTCGCCAAGATTATGGATACCAGAATATTGATATGAGTGAATACACATTTGAGGTAAGAGCGTGGAATAAAAAGTATTGCTTTAATGGCTCGTTTGAAATGACCGATTCTGGAAAAATTGCAATTATAAAAAACTTTTTATAGACTTAATTTCTTACTTAAACATTTATTATAGAACGAAAAATAAGGTACTGAAAAAACAGTACCTTATTTTTGTGCTTTGATAAGACCGTATTTAGTTTTTATTCTGTCAAGTTTTTCAAGCATTGGTTCGGCGCAGAAATACAAGAAAACAAAGGTAGCAAGTCCGTGCACAATATCCATTGGAAAGCCCGTTACTACGAAAGATAAAATGGTTGCAATGTTAATAGTAGCTCTTGCCATTACTGCTGATGAAAAATTCATTATAAGACCATAAATTACAACAGTTGATATAAATCCAAAAACACATAGAGTAATTCTATGTCGACTTAAAAGTCCTTTTTTGAATAATATTCCTGCGATAAATCCGATGATTCCTGCCGCAAACATCTGCCATGGCGTCCATGGTCCTTGCTGAAACAGAATGTTTGATACAAGCATTGTCATTGCACCCACAAAAAAGCCTGATTCTCCGCCAAATGCTACCCCGGATATTATAACTATTGCGATTACAGGTTTAAATTGCGGCAGCATAAAGAACGCTGCCCTGCCTGCAACCGCTATTGCACATAGCACAGCAATTATTACAAGCTCTCTTGTCTGAGGTTTTCTGCCCTCAAATATAAGAAAAAACGGCAGCATACATTCAAACATTACAAGCAATGATATAAACAAAAATTTTTGATCCTGTAAATATGTAACACCGATAAAAATTGTGATTGGAATCGCAAGCAATATCATAATCGTTGCGGTCATGGTTCGCTTAGAAATTTTGCGATTATCTGATTTATTATAAGCCTCATCTACAGATCGTTTTGACTTTGAGCCAAAGGAAATCATAAGCAAGATTACAGGAATCCCTATTAACAAAAAATTCATCCAGTTTGGTAGAGTATCAGAATTAAAGCAGTCAAAATAATCAAGATTTACAATCAATCCGAACAAAAATAAAAAAGCAGAGAATACACCGAGAATCTTCTTCCACAGAGGAAGATTCTTTTTTTGCTCAGACATATTATTATCAACAGATATATCCGTATGCAGCTTATAAAGATTAAAATCAATATCGTCTTTATCATCTTCCATTTTGCCCGTACAGGCATATATCACATCTTCGGCAGTAACAGCATCTTTTATAATCCCCCTTGACATTCTGTTTGCAGAGGTTGTGTAAAAGCTGTTTGAAGAAAAGAATTTTCGGGGTGTGTCTTCAGAAACAATTTCCCCATTAAAGAACATCATACATCTTTGAGAATATTTTGCGCAGAATTCAATATCGTGGCTTACCATAACAACGGTAACACCTGATTTTATAAGTGTTTTTATTATTTTTGCAAACGTAATCTTAAATTCAGCATCAATACCCTTTGTTGGTTCATCAAGCAAAAGAATTAAAGGTTTTAACAATAAGATTTTTGCAAGAGCAGCTCTTTGCTGTTCACCGCCTGACAGGTCATATGGGTGACGATTAAGTAATTTTTCGAGCTTACACAACCCTATTACTTCTTTTAGTCTGTCACTTTTTTCATTATCTTCAATTTTCTGACCGTCAAATATTTCAAGTAAATCTTCAAGAACAGTTTTTTTAACAAATAAATTCTGAGGATTCTGCGACATCTGATATACTCTTAAATCTTCATTTATAATTACTTTACCTCTGTATGGCTTGTTAATCCCGCTTACAAGCGAAAGCATCGTTGATTTACCCGTACCGTTTCCGCCGAGGATTGTAACAAACTCTCCTTTATGTATCTTTATATTCAGACCTTTTAAAACGTCATTTGAATCCTTGTCATAACGAAACCAAACATCTTTAAATTCAAAAGCAATTTTGTCAGAGAAAGAAATCATTTCATCCGCAAGTTTGTGATTCGCATGATTTTTAAAATAGTATTCAAGCCACTCCCTGCCTTCTGTTACAGTTACAGGGCAATTACTGTCATCTCCGCAGACTGCATCCCAAATACGCATCGGAGCGGGTAAAGAAAGAAAGGAATTACTGTTTTTCTTCTTAAGATTTTTTCCTGTATTTTGTACTGTGTCATAGGAAACAATTTCACCATTCTCAATAACAAGCACACGACTGCTTACAGACAAAATCTCATCAAGTCTGTGCTCGGTAATAATAACAGTAGTGCCAAGCTCACGGTTAATTTTACATATACAGGCAAGAAATTCTGAAGCCGCAATCGGATCAAGCTGACTTGTCGGTTCATCAAGAATAAGTACCTCAGGTTGCATAGCCATAATAGAAGCGAGGTTGAGAAGTTGTTTTTGACCGCCGGAAAGCTCTGAGGTGTTTTTGTCAAACCAATTCTGAATCCCGAAAAAGCTTGCAGTTTCAGCAACACGTTTTCGTATAATCTGATTGTCATAACCTAAACTTTCAAGTCCGAATGCCAGCTCATGCCATACTTTATCAGTTACAATCTGATTTTCCGAAGATTGCAGAACATATCCGATTTTATTACTTTGTTCATATTGAGTAAGCTTGTTTATGTCATTTCTGTTAAAAAGTATAATGCCGCTTCTAATCCCCTCAGGTGCAAGAACAGGCTTTAAATGGCGCAAAAGAGTGCTTTTGCCGCATCCGGAAGGACCGCAAACAGTAACGAATTCACCCTTATTTACAGAAAAACTGACATTTTTTAATACATCAATACCTGTTTCAGGGTACCTGAAGGTTAATTTGCTGACCGTAAACGCTTCCATTTGATTCCCTCCCATACATTAATAGCTAACGGCATAATCATTAAAGAAAAATACAGAGCATAGTAAATAATTGCAGGTGCACTGATTACATTACCCTTGACTGATGGAAAATATCTGAATTTTGCAACATCTAAAACTGACATAATTATCAATATAATGCCGCTAATAATAATTATTGATAGAACAGCGGCATCACGCTTACTAAAGCGATAAATTGAAAAAGCTGTTCTGCCTTTTAGCCCGTGCCCTCTGCTTTTCATTGAATCGGCAGTTTCTATCGCATTTTCAAGTGCCCAGGAAATCATAATTGATATAATTTTTGCAGCATTTTTCAGCCTTTGCAAGAGTTTTCCATCGGATATATCCCGTCCGATACATTTTTGTGAATTTCTGATTACATTGAATTGAAAGATAAATCCGGGAACAAATCTCAGAGCCATTGATAAAACAAGACTCAAAGACGGAATAATTCTACCAAACAGATAAATAAATTTATCTGAGGTCATAACCTCATTAAAGCATGAAAACCACAGCACTATTGATGACAACAGCACTGCGGTTGCGATACCATAGATTATTGACTCTAATGTGAGAGGATTATCCCATGGAAAATATGCGAGCATTGTAACTCCATCATGGTTAAAAACAGGATTAACTATTGCAATAATGATAATTGTTGGCAGTAGATATAGAACTGACAGCCTGACCGCCTTTTTTCCATTTAAATATAACACATTAAAAAGTGCACATACAAGTGAAATTAAAAGGCAAGCAGGGTTCATTATAAACATTGAAAAGCCAATTACAAATGCAAAAAATATGAAATTTACTATTGGGTGCATTTGCGAAAAAGCATCTTTCATTATATCCCCTATTCTCCCATTGCATAATCTGCGCCCAGATCAGCGCCAAGACCAACGCAAGAGTAGTTAAATTCTACTACATCTCCGTTTTTTAATTCATACCGTGAAACTCCGTAGTTTGGATACCAATCGTTTACGCAATACCTCCATCCCGAAGTGTTGTGGAACCTGTCTGTAGGGCAATCAAACTCCTTGATGTTATTAATAGCCTCTATGTAATGTGAATTATAGATAGGCGTCCACCTTGATGACATATGAATTTTATTTTCCTTGCAAACTCTAACAAGCACATCATACACAGACTCGCCCTCATCGAATGTAACCTTTGTCGGCTTTAAAATCCATCCATCCTGAGGCACAAGTTCAATTTTTTCAGGATTGAATTTATCAAGATTATTAAGGATTGTTGCACAACTGATTGAAAATGTGCAGGTAAGATGGTTATCCTCAATCTCCTGATCCTGTGGCTCAACAGGCTTTGGCTTACCCTCAGGTATTGGATCTGTTTTGTACTTATCTTTACCGTTGCTATCCGAGTTCGGAGCGCTTTCCGAAGAAGTATTTGCAGATGAATCGGAACTGACTGGATAGTAGTACTCCTTGCTGTAGGGAGAAACACCTGATGAAGAGTGAGAATTATTTTTTGCAGAATTATCCGTGTTCACACTCTGAGAATCTGAACCTGAGTTATCGGATAGTGTCGAACTTTCCTTTACGCTCTGTTCAGACTTACTTTTTTCAATTTCATCAGATTTAGATTTTGAAGTGTTATCACTTTTATCTTCTGATTCTTTATCCTTTTGTGTAATAGTAACAGCCGAGGGGGATACCTCTTGTGCAGCCTCATCGCTGCTGGACACAGCCAAGATTTTGGGCACAGAATAATCAGATTGAGGTGTACTGCTTAGTTCTCCACCTGCTAAGAAAGCAAAAACAAGCAGCACAACAGCAACTAAAGCTACACCAAAATACAGTTTTTTTCTCTTAATATATTCAATTATGTTTTTTAAATTAAATTTGTTTTTATCCATAATTACCATTACTTATAAATATAATCAACTAATCAACAAGAAATTTTTGAATAAATGTTGCGTCATCAATAGTAATTTTACCATCATTATTACAATCAGCAATCTTAATCTGCTCTGCATTAAGTTCACTCAATTCAACCATATATTTCTGAATAAGTGTTGCATCATCAATAGAAACTTTTCCGTCAAAATCAACATCATAAGGCAGATAAGGACTATCAAAAACATCAGTCATATTATAAAGTGATGTTTGACCACTGATAAGTCTTTTATATGAAACAAGTGCATAAAATGCCTGCTCTGTAGCCATTTGGTCGTAGTTGCCACTAAGAATTTGCTTAAAGCCGTTTTTGGAATTATCTTCTGTGCTAAACGACATAATAGCGTCAATAAGAGTATGACCGCTCTTGGCAAATCTTTCGTCAGTTGCAGGATTAATTCCAATGCTTGTGAGCGCAACAGCTATCTGAGCACAGCTTTCAACACTTGTTGAGCCCCATGAACTAAATCCTCCGTCAGAATTTTGCACTTCAGAAAGTTTGTTGAGCGCTTTATCAACTGCGTTTGTTACATCCTCATTCTTGCCATAATATTTTGCAAGTGACTGTATAGCCATGCCTGTCATATCAGGGTCAGCCTTGTTGCCAAAGAAAGCCCAGCCACCGTCTTCAAGCTGCAAGGACAGAATTGTGTCAATTAAAAGTTTTCTCGTTGTCTGTTCTGCAACAGTACTGTCAACAGGAATTTCATAATCATTAGAATCAAGAGCAATAAGTGCCCAAATAGGTCCGTTTATGCCCTGCTGACAGAGATAATCAAAGTCAGCAAGCGGTTCAAGCAGATTATAGCCGTTTACATCAGTAACATCCTTGCCGATTGAAGTGAGTGCAAGAATAACTCTGGAGTTATCAGTTGATTTTACAGGATGCAGCTTTGATGAACCAACTTCATTTATATAATCTACTACATTATTGTAGTAGCCTGTTGCAAAATCCTCAGAAATACTACCATTTCTTGCAAGTCCAAGTGCAAGCCACTCACCACCAACTGAACCTACAAGCGGTGTTGGCAATGTCTGTAAATAAGCTGAAGTTGAATTCAACTTATCTTCAACAAGTGAGAAAGATTTTTCCTTTTCCACTGTAAAAGTATAAATATCTGCGCCTGATGTGGTATTCATTGAAGGCCATGATTC
Source organism: Ruminococcaceae bacterium UBA7075 (assembly GCA_002493635.1). GTDB lineage: Bacteria > Bacillota > Clostridia > Oscillospirales > Acutalibacteraceae > Ruminococcoides. The sequence goes on from DKZL01000075.1 coordinate 139,438, forward strand.
ATCACCAACGCCTACAATAATCTTACTGCCGTCTGTAATAGGAATTTCAGCATTTCTCTTATATTCTGTTCCGTTTTCAGCAGGTGTATAATTATTGAGATATGTTCTTACCTGATAATTTTTATTAATAGCAGTCGGAGTTACAATTATGCTTTCTGTATCAGCAGGCACTGTAATTGTATAGTCTTTAACATCCGGATTAAATTCATTATTTAAAGTACCGGTGCTAAATTTAATATCAGAAAGGCGGACATCATTATTGTCCCATAAACTTCCGACATCTGCTCCCCACGCCATAGAATACATTATGCAGATTTCATCATCTGCTTCAAGTGTTCCGTCAGCAACAGTGTAAGCGTCGGCTCCTTGAATTGTAAACCAATCATTAAGAGTGCACATAAAGCCTCCCATAAAACCACCGTCAGTAGCTGAAAGACCATTGAGTTCTGTAATATAGTTATACTCTGCGCCACTCTGAGTATAGCCGTGATTATCAAGCGCTGTAACAACAGCTGACATCATAGTAGTGCTGTCATCAATGTCAACCCATTCATCAACAAGAATGCCGTCCCAAGCAGCGCCGTCAGAAACTGAGAATACATCATTTCTGACAATTACTCTTACCTTGTTATCTTCCGCAGCATTTATAGTAAAGCAGAAAGACATAATTGCTGTCATAATTGTGACAACCAAGGTTAGTGAGATAATTTTCTTTGATAGTTTTTTCATTTTCTTTCCTCCATAAAATCTATTGAAAGGCAATAAAAAATGCCCTCCTAAAAGGAAAGCAAACGGATAATATCCCGTACAAAAAGCTGTAATTTTTGTACAGATTATGATCGGTTGCTCTTCTTCTTTTGCCCAAGAATGCTTAACCCGTGAGAGCTGTGGGAGTAATCTGACTTATGGATTAAACCAAATACAGTAATGGCTGTTGCTTCGGATTCTCACCGAATTCCCTTTACCTGACAGTAAACTGTCAGAACCACAACCTCGTTATTTTTTATATTTTATCATATTATTACTTAATAGTCAACTTGTCAACTTAAACATAACAATAATGTAATCACAAGACATATTCAAATGAATATAATAATTAAAAAATGTTGAAATCGGTGAATTGCATGGAAGAAAAATGTTCACTAAGCAGTATTGCGCTGCAAAACAGTGCAAAAATCTGTGAAGTTGAATGCTCAGAATCATTAAAAAATCGACTTTATGACCTCGGAATACTTGAAAACACTATTATAACTCCAATATTTGCAAGCCCTTTTGGAGATCCGACAGCATACCTTATAAAAAATGCCATTGTAGCATTGAGAAGAAAGGATTGCGAAAATATCATAGTCAACCCTCTAAAATAAGGAGGTATATCTTTGTTTGCAAGAAACTCGACAAAAGAAGTGTGTTTTGAGAATGAATTAAGAACAACGGATTATCAGATTGTTCTTGCAGGTAATCCGAATGTAGGAAAAAGCACTATATTTAATTCTCTTACAGGTATGAAGCAACACACAGGTAACTGGACAGGTAAAACTGTTGAGTGTGCTTCAGGTATAGCAAAAATTAAGGATAAATCGTTTTCTGTTGTTGATTTGCCGGGAACATATTCGATGCTGTCATTTTCTGCCGAAGAAAGAGCGGCGGCAAGTTACCTTGCAAACAATGAAATGGAATGTGTAGTAATAGTAGTTGACGCAAATATAATTGAACGTAATCTGTCTTTTGCTTTGCAGGTTTTATCTGTTAAAAAAAATGCAGTTCTTTGTCTTAATCTTTGTGATGAGGCAGAAAAAAACGGAATATGCATTGATGCTGATGAGCTTTCTCTTAATCTCGGAATACCTGTTGTCTGTACCTGCGCAACAAAAAACAGAGGATTAAGCGAGCTGAAAAATGCAATATACGACATTTGCACTGAAAAGAAAAAATGTTTCTGTGTGTCAAGACTATACGAAGATATTGATATTTTTGACGAAAAAAAGCATAAAGCAAACGTCAAGAATCTTTTGGAAAAAAGCGAACAGATTTGCAGTAGATGCGTCACATACAACAAGAAAGAAATAAATGACCGTTCGCTTAAGCTTGATAAAATTATCACTTCAAAGGCAACAGGAATACCCATTATGCTTTTGATATTCGCTTTGCTATTCTGGATTACTGCAGTAGGCGCAAATTATCCAAGTGAATGGCTCAGTATGTTGTTTAGCTTTATAAAAGAAAAATTATATCTTCTGTTTGATGCTATGAATGCGCCTGATTTTATAACAGGTTTAATAATTGACGGTGTGTATACAACGCTTACATGGGTTGTATCGGTTATGCTGCCTCCTATGGCTATCTTTTTTCCTTTATTCTCTTTAATGGAAGATTCAGGATATCTGCCTAGGATTGCATTTAATCTTGACAAATTCTTCTCACGCTGCGGAGCACACGGCAAACAAAGTCTTACTATGGCTATGGGAATAGGATGTAATGCCTGCGGCGTAACGGGATGCAGAATTATAAAGTCAAAGCAAGAAAGATTAATTGCGATAGTTACAAACAATTTTATGCCGTGCAACGGCAGGTTTCCAATGCTGATTGCACTTATTATGATGCTGTTTGCAGGCGGTGCATTAACAGTAATATCTTCTTTTGAGATTGCCGCAATACTCTTATTGATAATCGTACTCTGTGTGCTTGCAACATTTGCTGTTTCTAAAGTTTTATCATCAATCGTCCTTAAAACTAAGGGAAACGGAGGATTCAGCCTTGAGCTTCCACCCTACAGAAAACCTCAGATACTAAAGACTATTGTGCGTTCGTTTCTTGACAGAACATTGTTTGTTCTGTTCAGAGCAATTATAGTAGCCGCACCTGCCGGTGCACTAATCTGGCTGCTTGCAAATCTAAATATTAACGATATTTCGCTTCTAAAATACTGCACTGATTTTTTTGACCCGTTCGGGCATCTGCTTGGTCTTGACGGTGTAATTATTATGGCTTTTATACTTGGATTTCCCGCAAATGAAACAGTAATTCCAATTATGATAATGTCATATATGGCAAGCGGAACAATGGTTGAATATTCAAGTTATCAAGAGCTGTTTAATCTGTTTTCTGCTAATGGCTGGACAGTTACAACGGTAATTTGCACAATGATAATGTGCATAATGCATTCCCCTTGTTCTACAACCGTACTCACAATTCATAAAGAAACAAAGAGTTTAAAATGGACTTTATTCTCTGCGTTTATGCCAATAATCTTAGGCATTATTTGCTGTGCAATAGTATCCGGTATAGCGTCATTATTTTAAAAAGACCTGAGTCTTATGAAGGCTCAGGTCACATATTATTTTATGTCAATTACTTCGAGGTCATCCGGAACATAAATATTTCCGTCAAATACGCTTTCTGCCTCAGCTGTATAAGTTTGCTTTCGTGTTGCAAGAGTTTTATCCTCGGTGTGATATAGAACAAGATTTTTGACATTCAGACTTTTCGCAAGCCTTGCAGCATCAAGCACAGTGCTATGATACTTTTCATAAGGTTTAAATATTTCTTTCTGAGAATAAAGACAAAATGCTTCACACATCAAATAATCGGTATTTTCAACATATTTTTTACACTTTTCATTATATGGTTCATCGCCAAGACAAACAAGTGTTTTTCCTGAGTATAGTCTTGCCCATAACCCGAACTGCTTGGTTTTATCGGAATGAATATCAAAAAACACAAAATCAAAATTTTTTGTAAATATTTTGTCACCATCACCGACAGATATTACCATTATTCTCTTTCCGACATAGCGTAAAAATTTGGGTGCAAGTGTTAAACTGCATATAGAATTTATAGCTTTTACAACTTCATCATGACAATAAATGTAAAATTCGCCTGTATATTTGCGTTCTGACATAAGTGAAGCAATCTTGCGGATAATCCAGACTGCACCGATAATATGATCTGTATGAGAATGGGTTAAAAACATATTGTGAAGCTTTCTCCAATTAATATTTGCATCCTCAATTTGCTTTAATATACCGTTGCCTCCGCCGGCATCAACTAAAAAATATTCATCATTACACATCAGGCAAAAGCAAGTATTATAACAATTTGTTGCCATTGCACTGCCTGTTCCAAGCATAATAATTTGTTCACCCATAAAATCATCCTAAAAATCAGGCAGATACGCAAAGTATCTGCCCAAAAATATTATTCTTGCGCTTGCGCAACCTTCATCATAATTGCACATTCCATTCTTTTGCGGAACAGCTCGCAGCCATATTCATAAATACCTGTAATTGAGCCTGTCGCATGATACGCATTTGCAGCGCATCCTCCGCTGCAATAAAGTTTTGCCCAACAATCCTTGCAGTCAGGACGAGCATAGGCATTACACAGTTTAAATTCATCCTGAACTTCCGTATTTGTTACACCATTAAATATGTCTCCAAGACTGTATTTAGGGTCACCTACAAACTGGTGACAGGGATAAAGCTCGCCCCAAGGAGTTACAGCCATATATTCCGTACCTGAACCGCAGCCGGAAATTCGCTTGTATATACAAGGACCACCGTTTAAATCAATCATATAGTGATAGAATGTAATCGGCTTCCCCTCTTTTTCTCTTTTCAGCATATCCTTAGCAAGGATTTCATACTGTTCAAAGAGTACTGGCAAATCATCGTATGTAAGCGCATAAGGATCGTCAGGAGCGCATACAACAGGCTCCATCGAAAGTTCGGTAAATCCCAAATCTGCCATATGGAAAATATCATTAGTAAAGTCGCAGTTATTATGGGTATATGTACCTCTGACATAATATCCCCTATTACCACGCTTCTTAACGAACTCCTGAAATTTCGGTACTATTACATCATAGCTGCCTTTGCCGTTTACGGTTTTTCTTAAGTTATCGTGAACTTCTTTTCTGCCGTCAAGGCTTAAAACAACATTATGACATTCCTTATTTGCAAACTCAATTACATCATCGTCAATAAGCATACCGTTTGTTGTAAGCGTAAATCTGAAATTTTTATTATGTTCTTTCTCAATGCTTCTTGCATATGCCACAATTTGCTTTACAACATCAAAATTCATAAGCGGCTCTCCGCCAAAGAAGTCAACCTCAAGATTAACACGACTGCCGGAGTTTTCAATGAGAAAATCAATAGCTCTCTTGCCTACTTCAAAACTCATCAGAGCTCTGTCACCGTGATATTTTCCCTGACTTGCAAAGCAGTATTCGCAATTCAGATTACATGTGTGTGCAATATGAAGGCACAAAGCTTTGATAACTGTATTGCGCTTTTTAAAGTCAAATGCAAGGTCTTCATACTTATCCTCAGTAAACAGCTTTCCGGCATTTTTCAGTTCTTCTATATCGTCAATGCAATCTGCAATATCCTCTGCTGTTACCTCATCACTTGAACTGTATTTTTCAAGGATAGAACAAACTATTTCGTCTTTTGTACTGTTTTCATACATTGCAATAATATCATATGCAACATCATCAACACAATGTACACTTCCGCTGTAAACATCAAGAACAATATTATATCCGTTTAATTTATATTGGTGTATCATAAATATCTCCATACAGACAAAAGGAAAGCCGTTAAACCTCAAGGTAAAACGGCAGTTAATCCTTAATCTAAAAATTAAAATTATTTCTCGCTGATGCACTTCTCGCACTGCTGGTTAGCAACGCCGCATGAAGTCTTGCAAGCTGACTGACAAGATGTCTGACATTCGCCGCAGCCGCCGTTCTTTACGCTCTTCTGAAGGTCACGAGTATCAATAGTCTTAATTCTTTTCATAGTAAATCAAGCTCCTTGTAAGAATTGTTTAAATAAATAATATCATATAAGTAAAAGTTTGTCAATCAAATTCAACTACATTAATGGCAGTTGGCAGATTTCTGTTTGTTGAATAAACCTCTACCCCGCACTCTGAAAGATAATTAATATGTTTTATTAATTTGTTATCAATCACTTCTCCGCTTACAATAAGCGGAATCCCCGGCGGATAAGCCCATACATATTCAGCAGAAACCCTACCCGAAGATAATTCAAACGGAACAGAAGTTTCTTTTGAAAAACTAATATCAGATGACTTTACTGCTTTAACAGGTAAACATTCAGAAAAATTATATCCGTCTTTGATGTTGAGGACTTTATCAATCTGACTATCAATTTCAGACAAAGCTTTTGATAATCTGTCAAATCCTTCCTTTGTATCACAAACAGAAGTCATTGCAATTACATAGTCAGTATATGCCATTTCAAGTTCAATTTGGTATTCTTTTCTTAATTTATCTGATAATTCAACGCCGTTTATATTTGTGTCTCTTGTAGAAACTACAATTTTTCCAAAGTCATAATCAAAATCATTTTCTGTTTTCTCATATAATTTTAAATGTTTCAGATTTTTGCATTTATGTCTGAATGAGCTTATATTTGAAACATATTCTAAAGTTTTATCATTATTTTTATCAATAAAATCAAAACAGTTTTCAATTGAACTCATTAAAACATATGAAGGGCTGCTTGTTTCAAATATTGCAAGATTCTTTTCAAATACCTTGGATAATTGACTGTTATCAGTCAGTAAAAGTGCTGTTTGTGTTAATGCAGGAAGCGTTTTATGCAGGCTTACAACAGCCGCATCAGCTCCAAGGGATACAGCTTCACGAGGAAAAAACGAAGAAAGCGGAAAATGTGCTCCGTGTGCTTCATCAACAAAAAGCTTAGCACCGTATTTCTTGCAAATATCGGCGATTGGTTTAATATCTGATACAACGCCTTCATAGGTAGGCGAAGTAAGGATTACAAGCTTTGCACCGGTATTTTTCAACTTACTTTCAACCTGTTCAGGAGATATAGATGCAAATATGCCAAAATCCTTATTTTTCTGTGGCAGAATGTATTCTGCGTCAAGTCCGCACAATTCAATAGCATTGTAAACAGATTTATGACAGTTTCTGGCAACAATTACCTTGTCACCGTAATTTGTCATAGCTCTGACTGCAGCTAAAATTCCGCCTGTAGCACCGTTTATAAGAATATTTGCGTGTTTTACAGAATAAAATTGGGCTGCTTTATTTTCGACATCTTTTATACAGCCTGTTGCACAGTGAAGATTATCAAAATCAAAAATTTCAGTAAGATCAATTTTATACGGTATAACATCATCATCTAAATTTCTCTTATGACCGGGCATATGAAAAGGATATATACCGCTATCTGAGTATTTTTTCAACTTATCGTGCAGCATATATCCTCCTTATTATATAAATCAATTTGTACCGAATTCTCTGAGTTCAAGTCCTTTATTATGTTCAAGCGCCCAGTTTATACTCCAATAGCTTGTAAACAGTAATAGATGATTGCCTTTAAGATCCTGAATACGCTTTGTATCTGAGGCAAGATCAAGCGTTTTAGGATCAATATCTTCATTAACAATCCAACGGATAAATTCATAAGGCAGATTTTCCATTATAATGTCAACATTATATTCATTTTCAAGTCTGTACTTAAGCACATCAAATTGAAGAGTACCTACAACGCCGACGATAACCTCTTCCATACCTGCGTCAAGCTCCTGAAAAATCTGAATTGCACCCTCCTGTGCAATCTGATTTGTTCCCTTTATAAACTGCTTGCGTTTCATTGTATCCTTTTGACGGACACGGGCAAAGTGTTCGGGTGCAAAAGTCGGAATACCTTTAAACTTTACCTTATGTGAAGCAGTACATATTGTATCTCCTATTGAGAAGATACCCGGATCAAACACACCGATAATATCACCTGCATATGCCTCGTCTACAATTTCACGCTCCTGAGCCATAATCTGCTGCGGTTGACTGAGACGCATTTTCTTATTGCCCTGAACATGGAATACCTCCATATTTTTTTCAAATTTACCGCTGCAAATTCTCATAAACGCTACTCTGTCTCTGTGCGCCTTGTTCATATTTGCCTGAATTTTGAAAACAAAAGCCGAAAAATCGTCAGACATCGGGTCAATTTGTTCATCAACAGTTTCTCTTGGAAGAGGAGAAGTTGTTAGCTGCAAGAATTGTTCAAGAAAAGGTTCAACGCCAAAGTTAGTAAGGGCAGAACCGAAGAATACAGGTGTAAGCTGACCGTTTCTGACAGCATCAAGATCAAAATCATCTCCTGCACCGTCCAGAAGCTCAATATCGTCAAACAAATCCTGCTTATGATAAATACCTATTGTATCTTCGAGCGACGGATCATCAAGTGCAAGCTCAAGTTTTTCAACCTCTTTTTGACCGTTGTTTGCCGTAAACGCTAAAATCTTTTTAGAATTTCTGTCGTAAACGCCCTTAAATTCTTTACCCGAACCTATAGGCCAGTTAACAGGATAAGTATGAATGCCCAGTACATTTTCAATATCTTCAAGCAAATCAAAGGGATTTTTTGCATCCCTATCCATTTTATTAATAAATGTAATGATTGGAATATTTCTCATTATACAAACCTTGAAGAGCTTGATTGTTTGTTTTTCAACACCCTTTGAGCCGTCGATAACCATTACAGCCGAATCAGCAGCCATAAGTGTACGATAGGTATCTTCAGAAAAGTCTTCGTGTCCGGGCGTATCAAGAATATTAATGCAATATCCGTTATATTTAAACTGTAAAACTGACGAAGTAACTGAAATACCACGCTGTTTTTCTATTTCCATCCAGTCAGATACAGCATGCTTTGCAGTACGCTTACCCTTTACAGAACCAGCAAGATTAATTGCTCCTCCGTAAAGCAAAAGCTTTTCAGTCAGTGTTGTTTTACCGGCGTCAGGATGCGAAATAATAGCAAAAGTCCGACGCTTTGAAATCTCATTTGTGTATGAAGCCATTTTATTACAATCCTTTCGGAAATATTATACTCACCAATTAGTTATTTTACTATTTTTGACATACTGATGTCAACCGAATAGATAGAAATAATCATATTTTTTATTATTTCTATCTATTGACAAATGTCAAAAAATGATATATTATCTTTATAAAGATATAAATAATGAATTTTTCTTTTTTTCATATACCTTCCAACCCGAGGCAGAAACATATGTTTCTGCCTCAATAATTTTATGGAGTTTTTTCTATGAGTGAAGCAATAAGCCTTTATATTCATATTCCTTTTTGCAAAAGCAAGTGTCCGTATTGTGATTTTTACAGTACTAAAGCAAGTGAAAGCGATTACGATAAATATACAAGTGTACTGATTGATAAGATAAATTTCTGGAGCAAAAAAACTGACAAAGAAGTGTCTACCGTCTATTTTGGAGGAGGTACTCCGAGTGTGCTTGGTGCAGACAGACTTTGCAGTGTATTATCCGAAATAATTAATCAATTTTCAATTTGTAAAACTGCTGAAATTACCGTCGAAGTCAATCCCGATACAGGTAAAATTCTGGATTTTGTTAAGTTGTACAAATGCGGATTCAACAGAATTTCAATAGGGCTTCAAAGTGCAGTTGAAAAAGAAATAAAAACACTTGGACGTATTCACTCACCTGAAGATGCAAGACTTACGGTAAACCGAGCAAGAGCGGCAGGATTTAAAAACATTTCCCTTGATCTGATGATGGGGATTCCTTATCAGACAAAAGAAAGCCTGAAAAATTCAATAGATTTTTGTAATAATTGCGGAGTTACACATATTTCATCATACATTCTTAAAATTGAAGAAAAGACGAAATTCTATCAGATAAAAGACAGCCTTGTTCTTCCGGATGATGATGAGCAGGCAGAGCTTTATTTATTTGCTGTTGATTATCTTAACACACTCGGATATAAACAATATGAAATTTCAAATTTTGCAAAAACAGGCTTTGAAAGCAGGCACAACTGCAATTATTGGAAATGCAGCGAGTATATTGGAATAGGACCGTCAGCACATTCATTTTATGAAGGGAAACGCTTTTATTATGGCAGAAATTCAGAAGAATTTACAGAAAATAAAATTATATATGATGGTACAGGAGGTAATGAAGAGGAATTCGTTATGCTATCATTACGCATGAGAAACGGTCTTTGCTTCAATGAATTCAAAAAACGATATAATAAATCTCTTCCCTCTGCTCTGATCAGCAAATCTGAACTTTATGCAAAAAACGGATATATGGAAGTGTTTCCTGACAGAATTGCGTTAACTCCAAAAGGCTTTTTGGTTTCAAATACAATTATATCGGATTTATTAAATTATATATAACCAAATAACATTATAAAAACAGACTGCAAATTGCAGCCTGTTTTGTTTTGACTGAATAAATTAATAGTTTTCCTGTCTTACTTCAAAATAGCTTTGAGGATGTTTACAGACAGGGCATACATCAGGAGCAGAAGTACCAACTACTACATGACCGCAATTACGACATTCCCAAATTGTAACACCACTCTTTTCAAATACTTGCATTGCCTCAACATTATGTAATAAAGCTCTATATCTTTCTTCGTGAAGCTTTTCGATAGCAGCAACTCCTCTAAACTGTTCAGCAAGTTCATGAAAACCTTCCTCGTCAGCTTCTTTAGCCATGCGGTCATACATATCTGTCCATTCAGCATTTTCACCTTCTGCTGCATGCAAGAGGTTTTCAGCAGTACCGCCAAGCTCGCCCAATGCCTTAAACCATAATTTTGCGTGTTCTTTTTCGTTTTCAGCAGTTTTCAAGAAAAGAGCTGCAATTTGTTCATATCCGGCTTTTTTAGCAACAGAAGCAAAATAAGTGTATTTATTTCTTGCTTGTGATTCACCCGCAAAAGCCTCCCATAAATTTTTTTCGGTCTTTGTACCTGCATATTGATTTTTCATTTTTACCTCCTAAAATCTGATTGCGGCTTATGATATTAGTATACTGAAAAAGTGTTTATTAATATGTAACCGCACATTTTTAAAAAACAAGAATTATTCTCGTCTTTATATCTATTTTAACACAAATATTTTATATTGCAAGAGCTTTTTTAGGAAATCAATTTATTATGTCATATCACCATAAAGATTTGATCTCATTACTCTGTAATAAGCGTTAAAAGAATAACCGGCAACAATAATTTACTGTTGCCGGTGATAGCTAAATATCTGCATAAAATTAAAACTTAAATGTGTCCTTAATACCTACCCACTTCTGATCTTTGTCGCTGAGGTTAAGTGGTGTGCCATCAACAGTATAGCCCTTGCCGCTAGCTGTACCGTTATATCTTCCCTGTAACATTGGCCATTCTATACCAATTTCAGGGTCATTCCAAGCCAATCCGCCTTCGTCATTCGGATGGTAGAAGTCATCGCATTTATAACAAAACTCCGCTGTATCAGTGAGAACTAAGAAACCGTGAGCAAACCCTTTCGGAATTAAAAACTGCTTTTTGTTTTCTTCGCTAAGCTCTATTCCATACCACTTTCCATAAGTTTCTGAATTTTTTCTTAAATCTACTGCTACATCAAAAACCGAGCCTTTAATAGCTCTTACAAGTTTTGTTTGAGGAAAGTTTTTCTGGAAATGAAGTCCACGCAAAACACCTTTTGTACTCATAGACTGATTGTCCTGTACAAAATTAATATTAATCCCTGCATCTTCCATATCTCTTTGGCTGTATGTTTCCATAAAGTATCCACGGTTATCACCATGTACAGCAGGAGTTATAACACATAGTCCCTGAATTCCCGATACATTTTTTTCAACTGTAATCTGTCCCATAATATCTCCTTAAAGCTCTGCATCTCTTAAATATCTTTTTACTGCATCCTGCCATAGAGGTAGTGGCTTAAATCCTGATTCGGTAAGCTTGGATTTTTCAAGTCTGCTGTTTTCAGGCCTTTTTGCTATACTTAGCCCATACTCCTCAGTTGAAACAGGAATTACCTTGGTATCAAGTCCATATTGCTTGTAAAACTCTACGCAGAAATCATACCATGAAATGTACCCGCCTTCGTTGGTGGCATGATAATATCCGTACTTTTCTGTTTCACTCATATCTACAAGAAGTCTGCTTAAATCCAGACAATAGGTTGGAGTGCCTATCTGATCATTAACTACTTTTACTTCCTTATGAGTTTTCCCTACATTAATCATAGTCTTAATAAAGTTTTTGCCATTCAGTCCAAATACCCAAGCTATTCTTACAATAAAATATTTGTCCACAATTGTGCTTACTGCCTGTTCACCCTTTAGCTTAGTTTCGCCATAATAATTTATCGGATTGTAGTCCTTGCAATCAGGCAGCCAAGGCTCTGTACCCTCACCGTTAAACACATAATCTGTTGAAATGTAAATCATTTTGCAATCAAGTTTTTTACAGGCTTCTGCAATATATTCAGTTCCGCTAACATTTATTGCATAAACCTTTTCTTTAAATCCTTCCTTCTCGGCGTCATCTACTGCTGTCCAGGCTGCACAATGAATAACTACATCAGGACGGATCTCAGCTAAACATTTATTTACATCTTTTTTATCAGTAATATCAAGCTGAATATATTTAAAATCATAAGACACAGACTCTAAAATATCAGAGCCTACAGCTTCATAGCCGCGAGATATAAGTTCATTCATTACATCATAACCAAGTTGTCCGCCTACACCGGTAACAAAAGCTTTCATTATCTTTCACCATACATCTTTTTATAATAGTTCTGGTATTCACCGCTGATGATAGTTTCCCACCATTCTTTATTATCAAGGTACCATTGGATAGTTTTCTTGATGCCGTCCTTAAATTTTGTTTCCGGTAACCAACCAAGCTCGTTGTGAATCTTTGTCGGATCAATAGCATAGCGCATATCGTGACCTTTTCTGTCTGCTACATACGTAATTAAATCTTCTGATTTTCCTAATTCTTTACAAATAATTTTTACAATATCAATATTCTTCATCTCGTTATGACCACCGATATTATAAACCTCACCTACTCTTCCCTTATGTATTATAAGATCAATAGCTTTGCAATGATCTTCAACATAAAGCCAGTCACGAACATTGATGCCTTCACCGTAAACCGGAAGCGGTTTATCGTTGAGAGCGTTTATGATCATAAGCGGAATCAGCTTTTCAGGAAAGTGATATGGACCATAGTTATTTGAGCAACGACTTATAGTTACAGGCAAGCCATATGTTCTGTGGTATGCAAGAACAAGTAAGTCAGCACCTGCTTTTGAAGAACTGTATGGGCTTGATGTATGAATTGGTGTTTCTTCTGTAAAGAAAAGATCAGGTCTGTCAAGCGGCAAATCACCGTATACCTCATCAGTTGAAACCTGATGATAACGAGTAATGCCATACTTTCGGCAAGCATCCATAAGTACAGCTGTACCTTTAATATTAGTGTCAAGAAACACCTCCGGACTTTCAATTGAACGGTCAACATGGCTTTCTGCAGCAAAGTTTACAACCATATCCGGCTTTTCTTCTTCAAATAGCTTATAAACAGCTTCTCTGTCGGTAATACTTGCCTTTACAAAACGGAAATTCGGATTGTGAATTACCGATTCAAGAGTAGATAGGTTACCTGCATATGTTAAACAGTCTAAACAGATAATTCTATAATCCGGGTATTTATTAAGCATATGGAATACAAAGTTAGAACCGATAAAACCTGCACCGCCTGTAACGATAATTGTCATAATATTATTCTCCTTAATCTATGTATTTTCCGTTTATAATATCCATAAGGTACTGCCCATATTGATTTTTCTTAACCTCTTCGTAAACCTTTAAAACATCTTCTTTTGAAATCCATCCATTGAGATATGCGATCTCTTCAAGGCAAGCAATCTTTCTGTGCTGGTGAGTTTCCATTGTATATACAAAATTTGTTGCTTCAACTAAGCTTTCATGTGTACCTGTATCAAGCCATGTAAAGCCCTGCCCTAAGAGTTCTACTTTCAGCTTATTATTTTCAAGATAAATTCTGTTAAGGTCAGTTATTTCAAGCTCTCCACGAGCTGATGGTTTTAAATTTCCGGCATACTCCACAACTTTATTATCATAGAAATATAGACCTGTAACACAGTAGTTTGACTTTGGTTTTTCCGGTTTTTCTTCAATTGAAATTGCCTTGCCGGTTTTATCAAACTCTACAATGCCAAAACGTTTAGGATCATCAACATAATAACCAAATACTGTAGCGCCTTTACCACTTTCTGCATTCTTAACTGCTGCTTTAAGTCTGTCGTTTAGGCCCTGTCCGGCAAAGATATTGTCACCAAGTACCATTGCAACAGAATCATTACCTATAAAGTCCGCACCAATAATAAATGCTTGTGCAAGTCCGTCAGGGCTTGGCTGTATTTTATAAGACAGATTTACTCCGAATTGACTTCCGTCACCAAGCAAAGACTCGAACCTGGGTGTGTCCTGAGGTGTTGAAATAATTAAAATATCACGAATACCGGCATTCATAAGTACAGACATTGGATAATAAATCATTGGCTTGTCATATACCGGTAAAAGCTGTTTTGATGTTACCTTTGTCAGCGGGTAAAGTCTTGTTCCTGAGCCACCTGCTAAAATAATCCCCTTCATAGCCTTACTCCTAAACGTTGAATTTATAAAATAACAAACAAATATATTTTAGCACACATACAATAATTAATCAATATTTTATGAAGATAATTTGTGGGGAATAAATGCCATCTAAATCAATTATTGTGATATAGAAAAGCTGCATAGAAAAGTGTTTATGCAGCTATTAATGTCAACAGGTTACGAAAGAGACGTCAATTTCAGTCGAGCTGCAAAAATAAAAACAACGCTGAACCCAAAGAACGAATTGGGTCCAGCGTCACGCTGGCGGAGACGGCGGGATTCGAACCCGCGGGGGATTGCTCCCTAACTGATTTCGAGTCAGCCCCGTTATGACCACTTCGATACGTCTCCGTATTTATATATTAATAATTGTAATGCTACAATATATTTTAACGATTTTTTCTTATGTTGTCAAGGATAAATGAACAGATTATTATCATTTTGCATAATATAAAAATGAATAAACGTGATGGCAGGTGAAAATGTGGCATTCGATACAAGAGAACTGTTCGCAAGACTTATAAAGTGCGAAGCCGGTGGCGAAGGAATTGATGGTATGCGTGCGGTTGCATCCATAATAATTAACAGAGCAAATATACCTTATGGCGAGTTTGCAAGAGTGAGTAACGGCGGTGATGTAAGAGCAATAATAGAGCAACCCGGGCAGTTCACGTGCCTTAAAACCTCAGTAGGAGGTGAATACAATCCTCAGAATATATACAATATGACTCCTGAAGCTATTCACTACGAAATTGCTGATTGGGCATTAGCAGGCAACACAGACAGCTCTGTTGGAGATTCAATATTTTATTTTAATCCCTTCTCAAGCAGTTGTCCAACCTATTTTCCTTCAAACAATGGTGTTATTTACAATCGAGTAGGCGATCACTGTTTTTATTCACCTACATCGGCATATTCTAAAACATAAGGAGATAATTATGGCTAATTCAGAAAAAACACCGAATAATACTTTACCAAATCAGATTGATGCAGACAATTTGTACGGACTTGATTCTTCAAACGGATGTATGCAGGGTAACTGCGTTCCTAATACAATAAACACGGGATACTATATACCTTCACTTCAGGAAATAGCAGCATATAATTTAGGTGCTCCATCAGTTGGCTATATGAACCCAAACAGTATGCAGCAAAACCAGTCGTATGCAGGAAATCGCCCCCCTTTGCAACCGCAGACAAATGTCAATAACGGCAACACAATTCCTGAAGGAGTAATTACATCAGAACCGCTTCCTGAAACGCCTGCAACTGTTTTAAACTATGGTGCAACAATGGGTACAACGGTCCGCGAAGATTTAGGTATGAGCATTACCGATTTTGCAAATCCCTACCCTGTCACACCGGAAAGTATACAGTATCTTAATGGATTCATAAGAACTCAAATCGGTAGAAGAGTAACTATTGATTTTCTTGTCGGTTCTGATAATATGGTTTCAAAGTCAGGCTATCTTCTTGGTGTTGCACAAAATTATATATTGCTTAACGAGCTTGATACCAATGACATTACCACCTGTGATTTTTATAATATAAAGTTTATAAGATTCTATTACTGATAAAACAACCGATTGTCTGGATTCATTCAAGAAGCAGCACAATACAAAAACTCACTTTTGTCCCCTATTGCTTGCGATAAGCATCCTATATTATAAAAAAGTTAAAACTCTCTCAAATTATAAATTTGAGAGAGTTTTTAAAGTTATACTATATTGTTATTTATAAGATTTCCAAGAACCGCTTTCATAGATCTGACCGGCACTCGGAATTGTAAGGTCGCCTGTCTGACTTCCTCCGCCATTGCTGAATACAACATATTTTGCTCCATCAGGGATTGCAACTCTGTAAACATTATTTCCTATGCTCTCCATAGCTACTCCCGGCCATGCTCCTCCGAGATTAGTCTGTGTGTCATTCCAGAAATATCCATAAGAATATCCCTTTGCATAAATATAATTATCAGAAATTGGTGCTGTTGAAGGGGTTGTAGGATCAACACTTCCGCCTATATATTTGCCGCAATTGCCTGAACGATCTTTCATATCTGCAATATAAAACATAATTCTTGTTACATCAGAAATATCAATACCATCCATACCGTCGGTATCAGCAGCTAAAAGTGCTTTATCTGATAAATTATGTAAATCAGCAAGATATTTTTGAACATCAGTTGCATCATCAATAGTAATTTCTCCATTATTATCTACATCACCAATAAGAATTCTTTCGTATGGCTGAGTAGTTGGAGGCGCTGTTGTAGGTTCAGTCGGTACAGTAGGCTTTGTATATCCTGGTTCTGTCGGATATGTAACAGTCTTGCTTTCCTTAGTAAAGGTATATGTTGAAGAAGTGCTTTTGCTTCCGTCAGTAGCTGTAAGTGTTATAACATAATCAGTACCAACTTCATCACCCGAGCCTATAGCAAAGGTTGTTTCCTTTGTAAATGACACCGGAGCAGCGCCATTAATGCTGTAAGTTCCTGAAGTAGCATTATTAAGACCTACTGTAATTTCGGCTGTATCAGTTACAAAATGCTCTCTTGGTGCTTCTATTGTATTTCTCGGAACTGTATCTGAATTATAGATTACAGCAATACCATCAGAATTTGTAATTGAGCCTTTAATTGTTCCGCCGGAAACAGTAAATTTGTTGCCTGTTACCTGATCAGTATATGTTCCGTCTTTCATCTTGCCCTGAAGGTTAAGACTTACATCGCAAGCACCCTTTGAACTTACAAGAACAACACCGCTATTGCCTCTTACATTATAGAAAAGTGTATCATTTGCACTACCAAGATTTTCGTTCTGACCAATAAAGTGATTTCTAAAGCGGTTTACTTCTGCAACACAAGGATCCATCCATGTGAGAGTTCCTACCTCACCCATCTGAGTTTGGCGTCCGATTTCTTTAGCCATCTGAGCAGGATCTTTTCTTGAATCAAAGCCATTCATATCATCAACAAGTCTTTCATAGGAATAATAAGGTCTTGCAAAATAAAGACCTGTTGAGTCCTTTCTTGAAGCAACGATAGCCCATGCTTTGTTAATAGTTGAGTCATTGCAGTCATATGAAGAACCGCCGCCCATATAGGTATCGTGTGATTCTGCCCAAAGAACTACCTTATTTCCCTGTCCGTGTACATAGCCGCAGTAGCCTGAATTTGAAGCACCGCCTACCTGACCATATTTAAGTGAATTTCTGATATTGTCGCCTGTTGAATTATCTGTTAGAGACATTTTGCTGAGATAGTAATTTTCAGCAGCATTGCTGTCAATTCTGTTAAGAACCTCACCGTAATAATAAGGTGTGAAATTCTTTGTAGACTGTGCATAGCTTGTTGCACCATCCAAAACTACATTCCAAAATTCACTTGCAAATTTTGCTTCATCAGCGGGAGTTTCAATATGCTTTGCAGCGTCAAAACGGAAGCCGTCAGCACCGTTGTCGATACATTCTTTGAGCAGGTTAAGAATCATATTCTGAACCTTTGGATCACCTGTATTAAGATCAGGCATACCCATATTGCCCTGTGTTACATCAAAACGTCCGTCACTTGAATGAGTCCAGCTTGTGCTAATATGCCAATATGATGGGTCTGTCATCATATCCGGATTCCAGAACTGACCAACCTGAGGAGTAATGTCACCCATTACTTCTTCAACCGAGCCAATTTTGTAACCCTTGATATTTCCCATATGGTTAGCTACGATATCAACAATTACTTTAATACCGTATTTTTCAGCTTCATCACACATTGACTTGAATTCAGCCTTAGTTCCATACCAAGTATATCCGTTATTGCACAAGGATTCAGTAACAGGCTGATAGCTTTTCCACCAGTTGCCGTCATAACCGCCGAGGCCGTCAGGAATGCCGACATTACCGTAAGCAATGCCCTCCCAGTAATAGTCCTTAGGCTGTGTTACAGGAGATGTCTGAACGGCAGTGTATCCTGCCTGAGCTATCTGTGGAAGGTATTTTTTGATATTATTGTATGACCAGTTCCAGCAATGCAATATAACACCTTCCTGTACATTGTCGGCAAGACCGTAGTCTGCTGCTGAAACCGCTTCAGTATCAGAATTTGATGACACCAAAGAGTTATCAATAGTCGCTGCCTGCGAAGTAAAACCTCCGATTGCAAGGCAGGATAGCATCATACAAAGACATAGTATAACGCAAGTTAATTTCTTTCTCAAAATTATCACTCCTAAATAAAAATGCTGTAAAATGTAAATACAAAATTCACACAATTACAACTTAATAATATCAAATAGTTGTAAATAGTTCAATTTATTTTTTGCATAATAAAAAGAAGTTTTTTTGTTAATTTTGACATTGTGCTTGTTTGTCACTTTAACGAGACTAAAATATAATAATAATAGTTAAATATCTTATTTCCGGCAAAGCGGCACAGACGTAGACAGCAGTACCGTAGTCTAAATAAAAAACAGGGATAGCTATTGATACCATATATAAAGAAGGTATCGTTATCTACCCCTGGCAAATTGCCGCCCAGACTTTTTATATCTTATATATTATGCTTATGATTCTTTCCATTCAATTTCGCCGCCATACTGCTGCTTAACATCTTCTGTCCAAGTTGTTTTATCTTTTGGATAAGATATTTCAGACTTTACTTCGCCGAATGCGTTTTCTCCAATGTCTGGCGCATCACCTGTAAAAGCAATACTTGTCAGAGAAGAACATTTTTGAAAAGCCATTTTACCAATCTTAGTTACACTATTGGGAATTTCAATACTTTTCAGACTTGAACAATTATAAAAAGCCCACTGATTTATTTTTTCTACATTATTTGGTATAATTATATCCGACAGTGATGTGCAGTTGTAAAAAGCACTCATATCAAATTTAACTACCGAGCTTGGAATATCAACAGAAGAAAGCGACGTACAACCGTTAAACACGCTTTTTCCGACTTCCGTAATACCTTTAGGAAGTGTTACGGACTTAAGAGAAGTGCAGCACATAAATGCTGAAGCTCCTATCTTCTTTACGCTGTCGGGAATACTAATTTCGGCAAGACTTTCGCACTTTACAAAAGCACTGTCTCCAATACTTTCGAGGCTATCAGGAATTTTGATACTTTCAAGCTTTGAAAAATTAAAAAAAGCATTTTTACCGATTGAGGTAACACCATCCTCAACTACAACAGAAGTTGCTGATTCAGAACAACCATGCCACGGGAATTCCGAACCTGTTGCGTAATCATCCATCTTTCCATTGCCGCTGATTGTCAAAATTTTATCATTTTCATCATAACTCCAGGAAACATCCCCCGCCTTTGAAACATCAGTTGACGCACCATTTCCGCTTGAAGCAGAGTCAGAATTACCGCATCCCGATAACGTAGCAACCGAAGCAGTCATACATACTGCACAAATGATGGTTATCACCTTTTTTGACAATTTATTCATTTACATTACTCCTCTCATATCTTTGCAATACCTGCTTAAAAAATTCTCTGACCTTATCTCTGACTTTATATATTTATTATAACACTTAAATTGCAGATATTCAATATTATCCATATATTTTTAAAGTTTTACAAATATAAAAAATTCGGGTAACACCAAACCATATGAAGCAAAAGACTGATAATAAAGAAATATAAATACTTATATATATCCATACAATCTCCACATTATCTTTATAAACTTAAATTGAGGTGATCAGATGTTTGAAATTCTCCTTGTTGAAGATGATAAAAATATCAGAGAAGTGATTTATGACTTTTTTGATGACAAAAGCAAAGGTAAAATGCGTATTGACATGGCAGAAGATGGTATGACTGCACTTGAAAAAGCATATGAAAAAATTTATGATTTACTTATTCTTGATATTATGCTGCCTGAACTTGATGGTTTTTCTGTTTGCAGAGAAGTCAGAAAGCAAAGCGATGTACCGATTATATTCATTACAGCCAGAGCTGCGCAGGAAGATGTGCTCAACGGTTATGCTCTGGGCTGTGATGACTATATTGTAAAGCCGTTTTCTCTGCCTGTTTTCTATCAGAAGGCAGAAGCCCTTATCAGACGTTCAAAGGGACTTGTGCGTTCGCAGACTCTCAGTGCAGGCTCGCTTACGCTTAACCCGAATAACGGTATTCTGAAAAGCAATAACATTGAGCTTAATATTACTGCAACTGAATACAAAATTTTAAAAATACTTTTGGAAAACAAAGGAACTGTTGTATCAAGAGAAAAACTGTTTTTGAGTATATGGGGATATGACAGTGACAAAAACGAAAGAGTGCTGGATTCACACATCAAAAATCTGAGAAAAGCTCTTGGAAATAATTCTTATCTGATTAAAACTGTTATACGAAGGGGGTATAAAATTGAAGAGTAAATATAAAAGTTTTAAAAAGCAAGGGATAAAAATATTTACACGAACTATTTCAATTATGTTTTTATTTGGAATAATTGTATATGGCGTTTACGCTTATATTACTTTAAATAATGAAAAACAGATTCAGCAAACACATTCAAATGAAATGTTTTTAGAATTTCTTGATGAAGTAAACACCTGCTACAATACCTATAATTCTCTGCAACATACTATACAATCAAATTCCGATAACAACACAAAAATAAAATATTATGAAAAATCACTTGTTTTTAAAAGACACAAAGAACCTACATATGAATCGGGTAATTGTCTGCCATTCACATTTGCAAACGAAACGGGTGTTTCAACCGAAAATTATACAGGTATTATTGAATATGAAAGTTTCAGAAATTCCATTTCTGATGAAGATTATCAGGAAATATATGAGTATATACATAAAAAACCTGATGAAAAAGACTTTAATTCAAGATATACACTTTCATGTTCAGAATGTATTTATGGCTATAAAAATACAGAATCACCACATTACACAAGCATTATTTATCCTACAAAATTAGAAGTACTAAAAATCAACGATAATATTGACTGGTATGATCAAGCAGAAAAAGTCAAAGAATATATACTCGACCAAAGTTATATGGAACTCTCGGAAACAAGAACAAACAAAATCGGCAAAACTTATTTAAACGAAATTGCAGTGAGTTTTTTTGACGGTATATTTTACCAAAGCTGTATAACTGATGAAGAAATTGACACGGTTTTTGATAACACATCAAACGGTCAGTTCAACAGCATCTATGACGCAGGAGAATTTAATTATATTTACTATAATACATTTAACGAAAATTATAATGTTGAAATGGCAGATAATATTACTCAAAATTATACCGACAGATTCTGTTATTTTCACAAATACAATATATTAAGTGAATGTTCAGATGAACTAATTACTATGATGATTTACATACTTACATCATTTACGACAATGGGAATATTAATCGCATTTATGTCGTGGCATACTCTTAAAAAACAGATAATGCTTGAAGAAAAGCGGCGTGAGCTGACTAACTCCATGGCACACGACCTGAAAACTCCGCTATTTGTAATAAGCGGATACGCAGAAAATCTTCTTGAAAATGTACATACAGACAAAAAAGACCATTACGCACAAATGATTTACGACAAAGCAAACGAACTGAATGGAATGGTGCATAATATGCTTGAGCTGTCAAAGCTTGAAAGCAACAGCTTTAATCCACAAAAAGAAGAATTTGATCTGGTCAGCGCAACAAAAGAAATACTTCTGCAATTCAATGGCTCAAACAACTTCAACATACTTCTTGAAGGAATTGACAAAGCAAATATTACAGCAGATAAGGGTTTAATCAAAAGAGCAATTTCAAATTTTATTCAGAATGCTGAAAAATACAGCGAAAACAAACAGGCAATTATAGATATAAGTTCAAACAAGTTTAAAATATCAAACCAATGCACAAAGATTAAAGCAAACGAGGTTAAACGGCTTTGGGAGCCCTACTATGTGGGCGAAAACAGCGTTCGCAACAACGGAAACGGACTTGGTCTTTCCATTGTAAAAAACATTATGCAGGCTCATAATTTTGACTTTGGAGCAGAGCTTGAAAACGATAAAATTGTATTCTACTTTACATTTTAAAAACTGTGTTTTATAAATTTTTACAGACGATAAAAGTACATTAGTCAGCTTTACATATGCTTCAGAAAAAATTATTAATCGGTTAAAACAAAAATCCACAGCAGACATCAGTCAGACTGTGGATTTTTGTTTTTATAAAATGAACTAAAAGGAATACCAAAATGTAATTATATTGTTTTTAAACTTGACTCCGTATTTTAAATCGTTAAGCTCAAAAACTGATTTCACTACTGTCAAGCCAAGTCCATTGCCATCCTTGCGAGCAGTATTTTCGCTGCGATAATACGGTTCCCATATGTATTTCAGATTTATTTTTGCATTCTCAGAAACACTGTTTGAAATGGAAAAGCTGTGATTGTCAAGCCTGATTGAAATTGACCTTTTATCATCCGTGTATTTAAGTGCATTATCAATAAGATTCTGCATTGCACGCTGAAGCATCATTTTATCAGCGTCAATCATAACTCCGTCCGCACACTCAAAATGAATATCACACAAATCCATCATACTTATGTAATTATCAATTATACTCTGAACAATATCACTAAGATTAAAATGCTCGGTACAGATGCGGATTTTATCAGATTCAAAAGATGAAAGCTCAAGCATATCATGTATCATATCATTTACGGTATTAACCTTATCAACAACATTCTGAGCATAATATTTTTCATTTTCATTTACTGCACACAAGAGCATATTCTCAGCATTTCCGCTGATTACAAACAACGGTGTTTTCAGGTCGTGTGCCATTGAATTTGTAAATTCACGGCGCTTTTTTTCAAGTTCCAGTTGTTTTTTTAGCGTATTCCATGAAATATACCATACAACTACTCCGACAATCAGCAAAATAATGAAGGTATATATAAAAGTCATACCAATACGGTTTATACAGCTTTCTAATACATTGATTTTTTCTAAATATCTTATTTTTACTATTTGCAAATCTTTTGAAGTAAGTTCTTTTTCGTCATTCTTATTATAAGCACCTAAACTATTGTCATAGCCGCAGTATATGTATTCAAACGGAGAAATCTGATAATATCCATTAGTATGTTCGACCGTGTTCGCCAATTCACCTTTATTGTCAATCCATGCATCACCGAATTTCTGAGACAGTTCTGAATACAAATCCTCCTGCTCATATTTTCCAAGTACAAAATTCTTGTCTATAACATTTCGCTTTGTTTCTGTTTGTTTACCGATAAAATGGTGGGTATTTATAAATTCTTGATCAAGATCAACTTCAAACTCAGCAATAACCTCATCCTGAACATACCAGTCATGGTCGTCATTTGTCAGTACAATTTCAAGCTTGCTGGGAATAATACGAGTATTCATCAAATACTGAACATTTACTATAAAATCATCACCGTATTTTTCTTCGGTAATTTCAGGTTCATTTTCATAATAAAATTCTTTGCAGATAAGCTCATAATAGCTTCCGTCAGCGTTTTTCTGACAAGTAAGGTAGCTTCTGATTTGTTCAATTTGCTCATCATTTAAACTGTCAATAAAATTATCATAGAAAAAGACTACATATCCGGGTGATATATTGTCTGATAGAATTTTCTCGCCATAACCATATAAATACCATGAATAATTTCCGACATAGCAATTCTGAGAAGCGTAAAGCATTTCGTTCGATTTATCAAAGACAACTGCCTGAAAATTAACATTCCTATTGCTTTTGTTCTGAAAATTGTTTATTGTGTATTCCATACCATCCATATCAAGAGAAAATAAATTACCTGAATCGATACTCGTATAAACAAGAGATTCATTCATAAAAGAGGAAAAATGATCCTCACAATCATCAAGCAATATTTCTTTTTCCCCATTATATGTAACATACACATACAGTACAGACACCAAAATGCTTACAAGCAAAAATATTGACATAATTTTTATAAACATCATACGGCTTTCGTGAACAAGTCGCTTTTTCATAGTTCTACCTCAATTTTATAGCCTCTTCGGCGTACAGTTTTGAGCTGTTCCTTGCAAATTCCCAACGCTTTCCGCAAATTTTTTATATGTGTGTCAAGCACACGGTCATCAACAAGTGCATCGTACCCCCACACCTTATTAAGCAGTGTTTCGCGTGTTACGATATTACCTTTATTTTCGAGTAAAACACGTAAAATTCCATATTCCTTTGCCTTTAATGAAATTTCTTGGCTGCCGCACTTTACAACACCGTTATTTGGATTTAGTGTTATTTCCCCCGCCGAAAGAAGGTCTGAACGAACAAGTCCTTTTGAGCGTTTTATAAGCGCCTTAATCTTTTCATAAAGCACCGGCAACGGAAACGGTTTTATAATGTAATCATCACAACCCAGAGCATATCCGGTAAGCATATCCTCTTGTGTGGTTCGGGCTGTGATGAACATTATCGGAATATCGCTGTATCTTCTTACCTCACGGCAAACCTCAAAGCCGTCAAGGCAAGGCATCATTACATCAAGCAAAAGTAAATCATATTGATTTTCAAAAATCTTTTCAAGCCCTTCTTCGCCGTCTTTAGCCGTATCAACAATTATGTTATCCTTTTTCATTTGAAAAAAGCGACAAATCATATCTCGATTTCTCTGTCATCTTCAACCAATAAAATTCTGTTCATTGTACCACCAGTTAAATAATATTATAAAAATCTGTTTTTTACCTGTTTTTTTATAATTATACTTATAAAATTTTACATCAAAAAATATAATATTGCAATTATATCCGGAAATAAACATTGCAATGTGGCGATTTTGATTGTATTGTGCTATATTTTCTTGATTAATAGGAAATTTTATGATAATATTATTTATAATAACAAATTATGGTGATACAGTGAAAAGAATAATAATTTCTTGCATCGCCTTGCTATTCGTTTTAAACACAATTTTTTCAGTCTGTGCAGCAGAAAATGTAGATTTTAAACTTAGCAATGCTGAGTGCGATATAAACAGACTTATTGATATAGAAGTCATTGCAAATGGCAGACAAAACCTCTGTGCAGTAACGGTTGAGTTTACCTATGACAAAAGTATGTTTGAATTCAGGGAAGCAAAGACGGATAATACAAATGCAAGTATAAAATCAAATGAAACGGTAAACTGTGTTAAAACCGTATATTTATGTGCTGACGGCACGGATATAAGAAATGGCAAGACAATTTTTACAATTACATTAAAAGCTATAAAAGAAGGAACGGGTTACATAGATTTCAGAGTATATGAATGTGTTGATAAGAATGTTGAATTTATGCAGATTGATAACTGCACATCGGCAAAAGTTACAGTAAACGGCAGTTCGCATAGCAATAAACGTGAAGGCAGCGATTCCGAGAAATCTGCAAATACTTCAGACAGCAATAAATCTTCTAAGGGTAAAAGTACAAGAAATGAAGTTACAACTTCACAATCAACTGTCGATAATCTCGGAGCTTTAAATTCTGTTAATGACAACAAAGCAAGCTATATTTTTATCGGTGTATTAATAGGATTCGGAATTGTTATTGTGCTTTCTTTTGCGTTTTTATTCGGAAGGAAAACAGCATTAACCAAAAGCAATAACAAAAAATAAGTACAAAAAAGCTTTCAAGCATTTGAACTTGAAAGCCTTTTTCTTTATTTAATATTCAAAATTTATCGAACTATTTTATTATTCAGTTTCCTTTAACAAGGGGATTGTCTGGAACACCTCGCAAACCTTGTCCCTCTGCCACAGCATCGGCGTCACACGCAAAGAATAACCGTAACCATTATCCATAGTCCACTCAAACGGTTTTGCCTGCGGTACACCGTATACTGCCAGCAAGGTCATTATTACTCCGCCGTGAGTAACAATAACGCTTTCGGTTGTACCTGTTTTCATTAATCCCTCAACAATACTTTCAAACATAAGGCAAATCCTGCGTACAAAGTCTGAATTGCTCTCTCCCCTTGGCGGTTTAACTTCGTTATCACCTGCAAGCCATTTTTCAAAGTCAGAAGAGTTTTTGAGTTCGTCGGCAGTTTTACCCTCCCACTCACCAAAATTACATTCGGAAAGATTGGTTATTGACAACGGTTTCTGTTCAGGGTATAAAATTTTGCAGGTTTCAACGCAGCGCTTCAGCGGACTTGTAAATACCGCCTGTGTTCCGGGATACTTGCACTCAAAATCAAGCTTTTTAAGTGCCATTTTTCCCTTGTCCGAAAGGGGGACATCAGTTGTACCGATGTATTTGCCTGCGAGAGTTTCGTCAATCGCACCGTGACGTATAAAATGAATTATATAAGATTTCATATTTCAAATTCGCTCCGTAGCTAAATATATTACAGCTTTTACTTTTGAAGTTCATACTCCTGCTTTACGGACTGCAAAGAATTTTTAATCAGAATAGTCTGTTACACAGCATTTTCAAAAATCTCTTTAGATTTTTCCATCATTTCAGCAACAACCTGTCTGCCGCATTTTGACGAAATGCAATTAATTGCTTCCCTGTAAACCTCGGGAGTGTTGTGGCTAAGAGAATGAGCATCAGAACCGATAATATCAATCAAGCCTTTTGAAATCAATTTCAGAAGCTTTCTGCGCCTGAACATAGAAGCTTTTTTAGTATAATTAGTAATATTAGTCTGAATAACTACGCCTATATCCTTAAGTTCTTCAATAATTGAAGGGTTCTCCATAAGTGTCTGGTAACGCTCAACATGAGGTATTACAGGTATAAGGTCATAGTCGTTAATAAACGAATAAAACCGATTCATTGTGTTTTCGCTGAAGCTTGAGTTATATCCGAACTCAGTTAGAATATAACGGGAATTTCCGTATGAAAGCTCTGACAAATCATCATTACCGAAAATATATCTTGTTATATAAACCTCTGTACCGAGAACAATGTTTACATCCTCAGGAATATATGGCTTGAACTTTTCAAAAGCCTCATTACGGCTTTTTACAAAATCCTCAAGGCTCATTTCGTGAGTATAAAAATGCGGCGTCAGACAAATATTATTTACACCCTGTTTTTTCAGAACGCTAATCAAATCAAGGGCTTCCTGCACAGACTTTGCACCATCATCAAACTCAGGCAAAATGTGCGAGTGCATATCATAAAATTGCATAGGTATCTCTCCGATTAAAGGGCAGCACAAACAAGGTCGCCCATTTCTTCTGTACCAACCTTTGTAAAGCCTTCCTCGTAAATATCCGGTGTACGATGTGTTTCAAGAACCTTAGCTACGGCAGCTTCGATAGCGTCAGCAGCCTTTGGCTGCGAGAGCGAATAACGCAGCATCATTGCAACCGAAAGAATTGTTGCAAGCGGATTTGCAATATTCTGACCTGCAATATCAGGTGCAGAGCCGTGAATAGGCTCATAAAGTCCAAGCTTTCCGTCCGAAAGGCTAGCAGACGCAAGCATACCTATTGAGCCTGCAATCATTGACGCTTCGTCAGAAAGAATATCGCCAAAAATATTTGATGTAACGATAACATCAAACTGACGGGGATTTCTTACAAGCTGCATTGCGGCATTATCTACATACATATGATTGAGTTCAACCTCAGGATATTCCTTGGAGATTCTGATAACGGTTTCTCTCCAAAGACGTGATGATTCAAGCACATTAGCCTTATCAACACTTGTAAGCTTTTTATTTCTCTTCATAGCAAGATCAAATGCAACTCTTGCTATGCGTTCAACCTCAGGTACTGAATACATCTCAGTATCCCATGCAGCAGGATTTCCGTCAACTTCGGTTCTGCCCTTCTTGCCAAAATAAATTCCGCCCGTAAGCTCACGGACAATCATTATATCAAGGTTGCCGCCTATAATTTCGTCTTTAATCGGAGAAGCACTCTTGAGCGGTCCGAAAATTACAGAAGGACGAAGATTTGCAAAAAGTCCGAGAGCACCTCTGATGCCCAGAAGTCCTGCCTCGGGACGATTATTGCCCGGCTGGTTGTCCCACTTAGGACCTCCGACGGCACCCAGAAGCACACTGTCAGAAGCCTTGCATTTTGTTACAGTTTCATCAGGAAGCGGCACTCCTGTTGCGTCAATAGCACAGCCGCCAAGAAGCGCTTCATCATATTCTACTGTAAAATCAAACTTTTCAGCCGCTTTGTCAAGCACTTTTACAGCCTGATTAACAATTTCGGGACCTATTCCGTCACCCTTTAAAAGTGTAATTTTATAATCTGCCATATTTCTATACTCCTTAAAATTATATTATTTACAAATGGTTTATTTTGTAATATACTATATGTATAATATGCTGTACAAAATAATCTATAATGTAATATTATACTATTTTTATAAAAGGGGTGTCAAGTATGAACGGTGATTTTCCAAGGATATTAACCTTTTTGCGCAAGGAACGCGGACTAAGCCAGAAACAGGTCGCAAATGATATGGGGATTTCGCAGGCACTGCTTTCTCATTATGAAAAGGGAATCCGTGAATGCGGTCTTGATTTTCTGATTAAAATTTCGGACTACTTTGAGGTTTCCTGCGATTATCTTCTTGGCAGAACCGTACAAAGAAACATAGCTTCAATATCACCTGACGATATTCCCGACAGCGATGAAATAAGCTATTTGAAGGGAAATATGATAAACCAGATTAACAAAAAGCTTTTAATAAACACGACCTCGGTAATTTTCGACTTGCTGGCACAAATTGGAAACAAAAATCTCACGAATGCTGTAAGCAATTATCTTATGAGTGCAGAATATCAGATATTCAGAGTAATTTATTCTGCTGAATCAAACAACTCGCAGTCAATATTCTCAATCAGCCGAAGCCGTTACAGTAACCTTTGCAGCGCATCTATGATTCTTGACCTTGAAATTATAAATGAATTAATTGAACAAAATAATATTTCTATTCCTCTCTCCCCTGATATTCTCTCAACATATTTTGAAAAAGGTGCGTCATCTCTGTTTAATCTGATTCAGTTTTCGGAACGTAATATAAAAAATATAACAAGACATACAAGCTTTATATAAATTAAGGAGATACTATGTGTGAACAATTCACAAGAACTGAAATTTTATATGGTAAACCCGCTATGGAACAGCTCAACAAGGCGAGAATCGCAGTATTCGGAATAGGCGGTGTAGGCGGATATACTGTTGAAGCACTTGTGCGCAGCGGTGTGGGAGCTATTGACCTTATTGATAATGACGATGTTTGCCTTTCAAATCTTAACCGTCAGATTATTGCCACTCACAAAACAGTTGGAATGAGCAAAACAGATGCAGCTGAGGAAAGAATACTTGACATTAATCCGAATTGCAAAGTAACAAAGCACAAAACATTTTTTACCCCTCAGAATTCAGGAGAATTTGATTTTTCACTTTATGACTATATTGTTGACGCAATAGATACGGTTTCAGGCAAGATTGAGCTGGTTATAAAAGCAAACGAAGCAAATATTCCTATTATAAGTTCAATGGGTGCAGGCAACAAGACAAATCCTGCGCTTTTTGAGGTTGCCGACATCTACAAAACATCTGTCTGTCCTCTTGCAAGAGTAATGAGAAACGAACTAAAAAAACGCAGAGTAAAAAAATTAAAGGTTGTTTACTCAAAGGAACAACCGATAAAACCATATGAAACCGAATTTTCTGAAAATGAAAAGCAGCAAAATACAGGTATAAAACGCAGACAAACACCCGGAAGTACAGCATTTGTTCCGTCGGTTGCGGGTCTGATTATAGCCGGTGAGGTTATTAATGATTTGATAAAAAACTGCAATTAATTAAGAAGAGCCGTTCGTTGCGAACGGCTCTTCTTATTGCATTATAATATAACTGAAGTAACCTGCATAGCACAGAAGCATCAAAATACCTGCCCAACGTTTCAATTTTTGATTCTTATTAAAAAGACAGAGCAGAAGTAAAACGGCAGTCGCAACACAGACAACTGTATCAAACAGGAACTGTGGCTGATATGCAACAGGCGTAATAAGAGCTGATGTGCCAATAACAAAAAGAATGTTGAATATATTACTGCCTACAATGTTACCTATAGCAATATCGGCATTCTTTTTAACTGCTGCCGTAATGCTTGTTACAAGCTCAGGCAGTGATGTTCCGAGTGCCACAATAGTTAATCCTATAAAACGCTCGCTCATTCCGAAAGTCCGTGCAATGTTAGTTGCAGCATCAACAGTTATGTTACTGCCAAATATTATGAGAACCACTCCGATTATACCTAATATAATGAGCCTTGGCATTTTCGTTTTTCCCGGTATATCAACACTGTCCTCCTGTTCGCCCTTTCCCTTTTTTGCCATAAACAAAAGATAAACAAGATACGCAAGAAAAAGCACCCATAAAATTATACCGTCAAAAATCCCAAGCACATTATCGAATAATCCGAGAAGTCCGAAAACAACCGTTATCAATATCATAAACGGTATTTCGTATTTTATAGTTGATTTTTGCACTGCAAGAGGAGTAATAATTGCTGTAAGTCCAAGAATAATTAGAATATTCATTATATTACTTCCCAGAACATTTCCCACGGCAATATCCGCACTTCCCTTAAATGCCGCTGAAATACTGATTGCCGCTTCCGGCGCACTTGTTCCCATTGCTACGATTGTTAGACCAATTACAAGCGACGGAATACCAAACTTTTTTGCAATTCCTGCGGCACCGTCAACAAACCAGTCAGCACCCTTTATGAGCATTGAAAAACCCAGCACAAGCAAAAGTATCTGAATAAAAATATCCATTTAATCTTCTCTCCTTTTTTGTCAACAATAATTATTATGACATCAAATAAAAATATAATACAGCAGCCGGTGGGCTGGCAACCGGTGGGTTGCATATACCCGTGCAGACAGCACCATGTAAAAACGCACTTCTGTGCCCGACTGTTTCAAAGGAATTTACCATAAAGTAAAATAGTAGCCGGTGGACTGCACCTGTCCATACAGAAAGCATAATATAGTTACACACTTTATTACCAGACTATTTACCGACGGCTGATTATAGTAAACAAAAAAAGACTCACAGGCAGCAAAAACTGTCTGTGAGTCTCACCGTTTAAAGTAATACCGGGCAAAAGCCGTATTGACGATAATACTATACACAAATGTGTACCGATTACTCCCTCATATTAATTAGATTATATCATAGTTTCAGATAATACGCAAGAAAAATTTTTAAAATCTTATTCAAAAATTACTACTCCGTCTTTTTTCAAAATTCCATTGTTAAATTTGTTTGCAAATAATATCTTTCCCTCTGCTGAAATATTTTCATCAACATCAGAACAATTCAACAAAACCGTAAGCGTTAATTCGCCTTCCTGCTTTGTATATGCTACGAGGCGGCTGTTAGAGTTGTGCGTAAACTTCAGATTAAGGCTCTTTGCAGCTTTGTGCTCATTTCTGAGCTTGATAAGCGATTTGATTTTGCCATATACATCCGAATATTTTCCGCTTTCAATATCGTCCCACGGCATACATCGGCGGCAGTCAGGGTCATAACTGCCCTCAAGAGCTATCTCTGTACCATAGTATATGCTCGGACTGCCGTATAATGTGAATAAAACAGCAAACATCTGATAAAATTTATCAATATTATTATCAATAGAATTTATCAGTCTTATTGTGTCGTGAGAGTCAAACATATTCATCTGTACTCTGCAAATTTGTTCGGGATAAGCTGATGACATTCTGTTGTAATGATACTCAAGATATTTTGAAGTAAGCTGAGGTTCATTGAAAAATCGTTTGATACCCTCAGTGAGCGGATAATTCATTACTGCATCGTATTCGTCCCCCATAAGCCAATTTATAGAATCGTGCCAGATTTCACCTACAAGATATACGTTCGGATTAATTTCTTTCACTTCATCACGAAGCCTACGTAAAAATCTGTGACTTACTTCATTGCCAACATCAAAACGTATAGCGTCTATTTTCCAATCAGCAACCCATTTTTTGCACAAGTCTATAAAATAATCTATAACTTCTTTGTTGTTGGTATTAAGCTTTGGCATACCTTTGTGAAATGCAAATGTATAGAAATTTTTATCCTTAGCATCACCGGTTTTTTTGATTGGAAAATAGTTTACCATAAACCAATCTTTGTAGCGTGATTTCTCACCGTTCTTCACAACATCCTGCCACTTGTCAAAATCCCATCCGCTGTGATTAAAAACAGCGTCAATCATAATCCTTATTCCACGATTGTGTGCTTCATCAACAAGCTTTATAAATGTCTGTTCATCACCGAAGCAAGGGTCAATTACCTCATAATTCTCAGTATTGTACTTGTGATTAGAGCTTGATTTAAATATAGGATTTAAGTATATGCCCGATACACCAAGCTCTTTGATATAATCAAGCTTCTGAATAATTCCCTCAATATCTCCACCGTACATATCAAGATTATGCACCTTACAGCATTTCCACTTTTTGCAGTCAAGAGGATTGATGCTGCTGTCACCATTGCAGAAACGGTCGGGAAAAATCTGATACCATATTGTATTCTCAACCCATTTGGGAGTCTTTGCAACATCCGAGGGATTCATCCATGACATCAAAAAACATCTTGGCATATCAGTCTTTTTATATTCCGCTTTGGTGTATATTCCCTCTTCAAAGCAATAAAGCTTTTCGTGTTCGCTCTCAACTATAAAATAATACTTCAGTCTTTTGAATTCCGGAGCAATAATAATTGACCAAAGCTTTTGATTTTCAAGGATTTTTACATCCTTCATCTCAACATTTGTACCGCTCCATCTGCCGCTTCCTCCCATAATACCAGCAAGGTAGGGATCCCCCTGACAAATTGTTACCTTCACGGCATCTAATCCTGTATATATACTTATTTTCAAATTATTTTCATCAAGGGCATAGCAAAGCTCTGCAAAAGAACGGTGAAAAATTTCTGATTTTTTCATTTTTACACCTCCGCAAATATTATAATCGTTTTTTATCTGTAAGTAAATATAATTTGAGATATTATGCAAAGAAATAGACTACCTCTTGAGATAGTCTATTTTTCAATAATATTAAAACTGATTAAAGCGTGACAAGAATTCCTTTGTACGGGGATTCTGAGGATTTCCTATAACCTGTTCGGGTGCACCTTCCTCAGCAATCACACCATTGTCCATAAATATAATCTTGTCGGCAACATCTCTGGCAAAGTCAATCTCATGAGTTACAACAATCATTGTGCTGTCCGATGTTTTAAGTCCCTTGATAACATTAAGCACCTCACCTGTAAGCTCAGGATCAAGAGCAGAGGTCGGTTCATCAAAGCAGAGTACATCAGGATTGAGTGCCAGTGCTCTTGCAATAGCCACTCGCTGCTGCTGACCACCGCTGAGATTACCGGGATAAGCATCCCTCTTTTCGGAAAGTCCAACTCTTTCAAGCAGGGAAAGAGCGTTTTCTCTGATAATCTCCTGTGCCTGTTTATAGGTTTTTGCCCCCATATATTCGCCTGATTTTTTAATTTGTTCTTTTGCCGCAAGCATAGGAGCAAGTGTGATATTATCAATTACCTTATACTGCGGAAAAAGATTAAATGACTGGAACACCAAGCCGAAGTGAAGCCTGTTTTTTCTTATCTGACTGTCAGTTTTCTTAGAGGGATCATCGCCATCAAACAAAACCTTGTCATTAACTATAATTTTACCCTTTTGCGGCGTTTCAAGGAAGTTAAGGCAACGCAGAAGCGTTGTTTTGCCTGAGCCCGAAGACCCGATTATAGCCAGAACCTCGCCTTTTTCAAGCGAAAAACTTATACTTTTGAGAACCTCGTTTTTGCCAAAGCTCTTTTGTATATTGTTCACATTCAACAGTGACATATAACCGCCTCCTTAACCCTTATAGTAATCAAGCTTTTTCTCAAAGAATGAAAACAGCAATGTAAGAACACCGCAGAATGCAAGGAAAAACAACGCTGAATAGAACAATGGCCAAATTAATCCCTGCATTGAAAAGTCCTTTGCATTCATAAGAATTTCGGGGATAGCAATTACGCTTGCAAGAGAAGTATCCTTGACAAGTGTAATAATCTCGTTGCCTATCGGTGCAGTTATGCGCTTGATAACCTGCAAAAGCACAATCTTGAAAAAAATCTGGCTTTTCTTCATACCAAGCACTTGTCCTGCTTCATACTGTCCTTTAGGAATAGCTTCAATACCGCCTCGGAAAATTTCCGAAAAATAAGCGGCATAATTTATGACAAAAGCAATTAAAGCAGCATTCATTCGTGGAAAGTTAAAGCTACCGCCCGACATAAGCGGCGGAACATAGAATACTACAAAAAGCTGGAGCATAAGCGGTGTTCCGCGGATAATCCAGACAAAAAGTTTTGTCACAATCTTCAGGGGGACAAAGCGGGACCTTGAACCCATTGATACAATAAAGCCCAAAGGCAGGGATAAAAGCAATGTTATAATAAAGATAAAACTGTTTTCTCCAAATCCCTTTAAGAGCTGTTGAGAAACATTAATAAACTGTTCCATTTTCTAAACCCTGAATATTACTTTGACTTTTCAACAAGAAGAAGGTCTTTAAGATTGTACTTTTCTGCAATCTGCTCAAGCTCGCCGTTATCTGCAACCTTCTGAATTGCCTCATTAAGCTTTTCAAGAGTTTCTGTGCTATCCTTGCGGATTGCAATACCGTACTGCTCAGGAGCAAAGCTCATATCTTCAACAACTGTAAGGTCACCATAATCTGAGCCATCCTTAAGTGTTCCGATTGACATTACATAGTCAATTATCGCAACATCAGCAGTACCTGACTTAACTTCAAGCAGTGCTTTAGCCTGTGAGTCTACTGAAACATAGTTTGCAGCAGCAAAAAATTCATCGCCCTTGGCAACATCTTCGCCTGCCGACTTCTTTTCTGCTACAACAGTTACATCACCTGTAAGTGCCTTGTCGGCAGAAAAATCATCAGCCTTATCAGCCTTTACAACCATAACCTGCTTGTTTTCCATATACGGTGTTGAGATTCCCATATTTTCTTTTCTTTCATCAGTAATTGTAAGACCGTTCCAGATACAGTCGATTGTCTTTGCGTTAAGCTCTACCTCTTTTGAATCCCAGTCAATCTTCTGGAATTTAGGTGTAACTCCCATCTCTTCGCAGACCTTTGTTGCAAATTCTGTTTCAAAGCCTGTAAGCTCGCCGGTCTCATCAAGGTAATTCATCGGTTCAAAATATGTAATTCCGATTACAAAATCACCCTTTTGCTCAATATACGTCCAGTCGCCTGAACCTGCTGCATCGGAAGATGCTTTTGAAGATGAGTCCGATGATCCGCCACAACCAACAAGTGCTGTTGCTGTCATAGCAGCTGCCATTAATAATGCAATAACTTTTTTCATTTTAATTCCTCCACTAATTAATTGTACCCATTTGATACTTATACATTATAGCATTATCACATTATCAAAGTAAAGTGCTAAATCAAAAATATTTACTTTTTTTAAAATTTTATGCCAGAGGACAAAGTATAATTTAATAAACAAGCACTGCGTGCTTTCCTATCTGATTATATCTGTTCTCCATAAGCTCCCGCTTATATTCGGTAATGCCTTTCAGCGGATCACTGACTATATAGCAATCGGTGTCATAGTCGAACCCTATGAGTACCATACAGTGTTCATACGCATACCACGGTACTTTTTCGCCGTCAATCAGCCAAGAGGTACTTTCATACGGCTTTTTAAGATTCATTGTTGTCCAGAAAATTACAGGCTGTCCTTTTTTTACATAATTTAAGAGCTGAGGAAAATCAAGCTCAGATATATTTTCAACTTTCAAATCTGTTCTATAATCATTGATGTAGCTTTGTGCCGCATTTACAATTACATCGGAATAACATCCGTAAGCCTCATCACTGAAAGGTGAGCCTACAAAAGCGTCGAGCGGATTTGTCTGACCGACATTGCCTTGTTCAAGATAATACTCAGCAAGGTATGATTTATCGACATTGCAATTATAATAATTGAGCACAGTTGTCAGAGCGGTAATCTCACAGCCTGTAGGAAGCTCGGGATACTGTAAAATCGGAAGCATATCAAGCTTAAAATATCCGTATTCCTGAGCAGAAACATATGTTTTGTCTGTATTGCTCTTATCGTATAAATTGTACAATATATTTTCTGAAATATCCTTTGCCTCAACTTTG
This sequence comes from Ruminococcaceae bacterium UBA7075, assembly GCA_002493635.1. Taxonomy (GTDB): domain Bacteria; phylum Bacillota; class Clostridia; order Oscillospirales; family Acutalibacteraceae; genus Ruminococcoides. Next base: position 176,185 of record DKZL01000075.1, read on the forward strand.
TTGGAAATGCTCATTGCACAGCTGAAAATAATTGAAATAATCAGTACTGATATTGTAAAAAGGCTCACTATAAATCCGGTATCTTTTGTTAAATTCCTCATTTTTATGCCTCCTGTAATATCATCATACAGAAAACATCTTTGAGAATTTGTTGTATTTTGTATAACCTCTGATAAAGATAATTACTTTTTGATTTATAGAATACTTTCCTTGTTTTTTCAACAAATAAAAACGCAGCCGGTGGGCTGTACTTATACAAGAAGTTTCCTATAAAGTAAAAAGGGAGCAAAAGCTCCCTCAAAATTTATATTTATTGCTCGTCCGTTTCAGATGAAACAGTATTCTTTTTACGAATGAGGATAATGGGTGTCGTCTGCTTGCCTTGTCCGCACGGATTATCTGCTATAAGGCCGTGAAGCTCTTCATCAGTAAGAGTTATGTCCGACGAATGTCCAAGTACCTCCTGACCGAGGTCATTAGCGTCAACAATCATACAACTCATACCGAGTTTTTCCTTTATCTCGTCGCATACACCGTTCGGATTTTCAGGATTTTCAATTCCAATGTCACGGTACTCCGACCATACATGGTCATAGAAGCCATCAAGACCTGCAACTTCCTGACCTACAATTTCATAGAACACACCTCGTTTACCGAACAGCTTGCAAACGCCGCCTGCAATACTTGCCCACAAAACCTTGAGTACGCCTACCTTTGAAATTGCATACTGCATTTTTATTGTTTCACCTACGCCTACACCTGTATCTGGGTGTGAAGCAAATTTAGATAGAAATTTTGCCCAAAATCCTATTTTTAGCTCTTCTCTTTTTACAACTCTGTTCTGACATAAGGCAATAATCTTTTCACTGGACGAAACAATGTCTCCTTCTTCATACAGAGGTTCAACATATTTTTTGAAGATTTCAATATAGTCCTCACCCTGCTTTACAAAATGAGTTTTAATTGCATGACGCATATATGTAGTGCCATTCACGGTAATTTCAACATTTTTTCCTTCGTTAGCAACAAATTCCATTATTTACCTCCACTCACCAGCCAAAGTCGGTGATTGTTGTATATTATTGTATATTTAAATATTATACATCATTATAGATATTTAATCAACAACTTTAATTAAAAATTACGAATCATTCATATTTATATTTATTGGCACAAACGTACAAAAATATGCAAATGACCACCTGCAAATGCAGATGGTCATTAATTTTATTTATTCTTGTCTTTATTGACCTGCTGCTGATATGCAAGAATTTCCTTATAAATTCTTTCGCAGTTATTATGGTCGTCAAACTTGTAGAAGTCCTCAACTCGTTTCAGATATTTTTCTTTCATCTGACAGTTGTTCTCCATATATTCACACAAAAGGTCAACAAGCTCATCGCTTTCCGTGCAGATTTCGCCAAATCCCATTGTGTCATAGAAAAATCCGCCGTCCTCATAATGAGCAGGCAACTGTGAAGGATGGAAATAAACCAAAGGCTTTCTCATATATGCAAAGTCAAACTGAACGCCCGAGTAGTCTGTTACCATAAGACTTGACTGCTGAAAAGCGGTTTCATAATTGAAATCACCTACAGATGAAACAACTTCAACATACGGATCCGGCGTAAAATCATCAACCTGCGAGCTTAAAATAGGATGCAGAACATATTTGATTTTATAGCCTGTACGCTTTGCTGTATCAATAAGCTTTTTGTTGTTAATTAAATCATTATAAATTTTATAATAGGTTGTTGTTTTAAATTCAGGATTGTACGCACGCTGTTCACCCTCACTGGTTGTAACAGGCATAGCGTTGTACATTCTCCATGTCGGAGACAAAAGGATTTGTTTTTGGTCGTTATTTATTAGTCCATCATATCTTCCGATGCCTGTCAGCTTGAGAATGTCAAAATCCTGATAATTGTATGCGTGATTGCTCAGGTTCTTATACTCATATTCGGAAGCAAGAAAATACATCTGCGTATTGTCAACAACTCTCTGCTGAGCCATTGCGCATTTCTGAACAGAAAGTCCGTGCTGCAGACACATTGACGGAAAGTTACACAATCCTCTGATAAATCTTGATTTATCCATACTGTATCCGTTAAATGGGAATACATTGGAGTTTGTAATTAAAGCTATATCCGTATTCAGGAACAGCATTTTATGCTTAAAGGAACGATTTTTTACAGGCTTCAAGCCGTCCTTTTTAAGGCGTTTATAATCCGATGTATTTTTATCTATGATATAGTAACGTGAAATTCCGTCCTTTTTGTCAGCACAATATCTGTAAAGATATTCACAGCTGTCGCCGCCCTTATAAAGCTTGTCATACATAAGCCATATCTTTTTGTTCTTGAAGAACGGACGTGTCAGCCAATACTGAAGCCTTAATATAAAACAACGCTTGCTTTCCGAAAATACGGCAGGCAAAAATCTCAGTTCACGCTTTAATGTATCTAACGCAGAAGCTTTTCTGATAATTATTGAACGATTATTATCAAGAAAAGCAACATAATCATTGAATCTCCAGTACGAGCCCTTTGGTTTAAGTGTAAATTTTGACCAGTGATGCAGGAATGAAAGGTTGAGCGGAATTGTAGTAAGCTTGTATTTTGCAAAGAATGTAAGACTCTGCTCTTCTGCATCTGGATTGAGTGGAAGTTCCAAATGGAAGGTAAACTTTTTATATGCACTGATTCCAAAATATTTAGTTAATGAATAACGGTCGTTATTATCAAGTTTATATTTTTTGTTGTTAAATACTGCGTAAAGCTCAATTTCATCAAGGTCAAAGACTCTTCTGAATGAACCGTCTATAATTAACTTACCGTCACGGTAATCAATTACATGCATACCTACTCTCTGTTGAGTAAGCCTTGAAACAAAAATATTATCGCAGTTAAGATAAACCTCTTTTTTGCCCTCAACATTTACAAGCGGCATATCCTTAAAGGTTCCGTTATGCTTAATCATATAGAACATTTCAGCTGCTTCTTCGCTGAAAGAGAATGATTTATACTTGTCTTTGTTCAAGACAAAGCCATTATCCACGTACTGCAATACATTTCCTGAAGCTGCAATAAACTTTTCAAGCTCTTCTTTGTTCATATTACGCTTGTTGCGGTTATTCATATTTGCAAGATAGCGGGTAGAAACAGCAAACATCGTATAGAATTGAATAAATTCCGGCACAGCACCGTATTTTTTCTTACTGTCCTCAATTAAGGGAATCAAGAATTTATTAAATGAATCTGTGTACCAGTCCTTATAATTAGAAGGAATATAATACAGAGGATCATCTTCATCCGGCATAAAATATTCAAATTCTGCATTTTCAGCAGTAACATACTCGGGATAATCCATCTGCACTCTTAAAGCAAAGTCAGCAAAATACTCATACTTCAGCCCGGCATTAAATTTATAATTCTTAAAAATATCCGTTCTGTATAATGTACCGCAAACCTGAGGTACAATAAGATTAGGATTTTCCTTAATGTTAATAACATTTCCTGCATCCAGTCTGTCTTTATTGAGTCTGTACGCCTTGCGCTCACTGAATATCGGGTTAATACAGTATTTTGGAGCAAAAACAAAAGGAGCATTCTTGCGACGCTTAATTGATTTAAAACATTCATCAAAGTAGTTTTTGCTAAAAATATCGCCGCAACGGCAAACCGTAATATATTGACCGACTGCACTTTTCATAGCAAGATTGCAAGCATCCGCTTCTGTTATGCCGGCTTTCGCATCAATTACCTTACAAAGCGAAAAACTATGAATCGCTTCTTTACTGGATTTATTTTTACTTGAATCCACAACAATAACGTCAAAGTCTGACATTTTAAAATTCTTTTGTTTAAATACAGAAGATAAGGTATATATTAATTTGTTGTTATCCTCCAAGTACGGAATAATAACAGAAATAACTGAATTTCCCATATTTCCTCCATAACACATAATATCTCTTTGTAATTATAACACATATAGAATAAAATGCAAATAAATCTTTACTTTTCTGCCATTTACTGCACTTTATGCTTAAATATCAACAATATTTGTGTTTTTTATGTAAAATTTACATATTTATACAGTTTAGTTTTAATATCACATTTCATTCTTCACTGATTTATGTTCCCCTGTACTTTATTGAATATGTAGTTATGATGAATACAGTTTACTATAAAATAAAAAACATTTGTCAATATTTGACGAACGAAACATTTTATGATAAAGTATTAGAGGCAATTTTCAGATTGCATTTAAATTAAAGCATCCTTAAGATGGAGGACTCGGATGATTAAACGTTACGCAGACACATTTTTGTATGCAGTTATGGGCGGAATTTGTATTGCACTCGGCGGTACTGCCTATTTATGTACAGAAAATAATATTATAGGAGCAATCCTGTTTACAATCGGACTTTTCACAATATGTACAATGGGGTTTAACCTTTATACCGGAAAAGTTTCTTATGCGCTTGAGAATAAACCGTCTTATATTATTGACCTTTTTATTATCTGGCTCGGTAATCTTGCAGGAACGGCGCTTACAGCCGTACTTTTGGGACTTACAAGAATCAGCAACGAAATTTTTGAAAAAGCAAATTTAATTTGCACCGCAAAGCTTGGCGACAATATGCTTAGCATGTTTGTTCTTGCGATTTTTTGTAATCTGCTCATATTTATTGCAGTTGATGAATTTAACACAAACAAACATATCACCGGAAAATATTTAGGATTGCTGTTTGGCGTAGTAGCCTTTATCTTTTGCAGTTTTGAACACAGCATTGCTGATATGTTTTACTTCTCCGTTGCAAAGGTATGGTCGCTGAGAACGTTCTGTTATCTTTTAGTTATTACACTCGGCAACGCCATAGGCGGTTTGCTTGTACCGGCAATAAGAATGGTTCATAAAAAACTTTTGCAGTAAACATTAAAAATAAATTATTCTAAAAAACGGTAAGTCACAAAACTTACCGTTTTTTGTTTTATAAAATCGATCTGAGAACTGTATACGTCCTATTAACCGGCATCATATATAAGCACACTTTTATACCCCTCTTTTTCCGAGCAGCTTCCTATAAAGCAAAAAAGCTGCCCTTAAACGGGCAGCCTTAAAATTTAACTGTAAATAAATTTACTTCTTTTCAGTGAGAAGCTTGTTAAGCTCATCCATAAATGTATTGATGTCCTTGAACTGTCGGTATACTGAAGCAAAACGAACATATGAAACCTCATCAATTTCTTTGATTTGCTCCATTGCAAGCTCACCGATTTTCATTGACGTTACCTCTCTGTCAACACTGCTTTGCAACTTACCCTCGATTGAATCAACGATATTGTCAATCTGCTCAAGTGATACGGGACGCTTTTCACAAGCCCTTAAAATACCTGCTGTAAGTTTGTTGCGGTCGAAAACCTCAAGTGACTTGTCACGCTTTACAACAATAAGGGGTACTGTTTCGATTACCTCGTGAGTAGTAAAGCGCTTGCCGCACTTAAGACATTCTCTTCTTCTTCTGATTCTTTCACCGTCATCTGCTGAACGTGAGTCAATTACTTTGCTTTCTTCAAAGCTGCAAAATGGACATTTCATCCGCACACATCCCTACATATTGTATTATATAATTTATTATAGCACAATTCAGTTAAAATTCAAGTAAAGAATTATTTACAAAATGATTACACAAATTTCTTAATTACAAGTTACGATAACGCTTCACTTTTTTTCTTTTTTTACTGCGTGAATTATGGATTTTTGCAATAACAAAATAGATAAGAAGGATAAGCACTATTATTGCTATAACCATAAGAAACCAATACGACTGAAACAGAGTACCTATTACATTGAGTACAAACAAAATACCGCTGCGATCAACTTTTTCGGAAGAAACAAGATTAACCGTTGCAATAACCTGCTTTTCACCTGTTTTACTGTCCTTAAAATAGATAGTTTCCGTTCCGACTACTGTGTCTTTATCAAGGGGTGCGTCTATACTTTCCGGAACATCGGTTTCTATAATAAGATTTTCATCATCAATTTCCTTTGGGACAATGGCACTCAAATTATTTTGCGGAACCAGTAAAACCTTGTCTTTACCCCATGCAAGATTGACTTTTTGCTCACATACAGGTGTTTCCGAAGTTGCAATTGTTTGCAGTTCAAGGCTCGTAAGCGCCCAGCGGAAAAGGTCGGCAGCATCGGTAAAAGTACCGTATTCTTCATACTCCCCCTCTTTGTATGGTGAATCGAGTAAAACAAGAAGGTATGAATAACCGTCTGCTGACGCAGTTGTTACAAGACATCTGCCTGCCTGATCAGTAGTACCCGTCTTGATGCCTTTGGCATACATATAATAATATTCGCCGCCACGATATGAATCAATAAGATAATTAGTAGTGATAAGAGGAACAGTATCACCTTCACAATAATATGAATCGGTGTTGCTTATCTCTGCAAATTTTGGAAGTGTAAGCGCATAGGAAGATATTTTGTAGAGGTCACGTGCTGTTGTATAATGATCCTCATTATGAAGTCCGTCAGGATTTTGAAAATGAGTGTTTTCACATCCAAGCTCCTCTGCCTTTTCATTCATCATATCGACAAAAGCATCTATATTGCCGTTACCAACATAATCGGCAAGTACCATTGCGGCATCGTTTCCTGAAGGAACCATCATACTGTACAAGAGGTCGATAGCCGACATCTTCTCGCCTACATGCTCTGCAACATTAGCAAGCGAGCTGCCTGTACCTTCAAGTTCATCAAGCACCGATTGTTTTATCTCAATTTTTGTATTATCAATATCGTCAATATGTTCATAAGCAACTATGTAAGTCATAATCTTAGTTGTTGACGCAGGATATTTCTTTTCATCAGCATTCTTTTCAAAAACAACCTGATCGGAATCCATATTAACAAGAAAAATTGACTTTGACGTGGTTTTTACATCATTAGGATAAGAAATTGCTCCTGCCGTCTGAATTGACACAGTCAAAGCTATACATATCAGACAAGCCAAAGAAAGTAATTTTCTGAAAGTTCTCTTCATACCTTTAACTCCTTAATTAAGTGAATTGTGTCCGCCCCGATTAAAAAGTCTGTCAATTTCGCCCTTGAGCGCACGAAGTTCTTCGTTGCGGATGTCTTTGTATGTAAATAAAATATAATCTGAAATTTTTTGTGAAAGCTCAAGGCTTTTTGTATCTGCAAAATCAGCTATTGCCATCTGGGGCAAACCGTGCTGACGTTCGCCGAAAAAGTCGCCCGGTCCGCGCATACGCAAATCCTCATCGGCAATTTTGAAGCCATCGTTTGTTGAACACATAACCTCAAGCCGTTCCTTAGTGGGCTGACCGCTTTTATCGCTTATAAGTATACAATAAGACTGAAACTGTCCTCTGCCCACACGTCCTCTCAGCTGATGAAGCTGTGAAAGTCCAAATCGCTCCGCATTCTCAATCATAATGACCGAGGCATTCGGAACATCAACTCCGACCTCAATTACTGTTGTTGACACGAGTATGGAGTAATCACCCGATACAAACTTTTGCATTACCTTTTCTTTTTCATCGGATTTCATCTGTCCGTGAACAAGTCCTACTGGAATATCTGCAAATTCTCTTAGCATAAGCTCAGCCGCATATTCCTCAGCAGCTGCAATATCATCAAGTTCTCCCTCTTCAACAAGAGGACAGACTATATAAGCCTGTCTGCCGTTTGCGGCTTCACTGCGGATAAAGGAATACACCCTGTCACGCTGATTTGACCGAAACCACACAGTCTTTACAGGCTTTCGTGACGGCGGCAGTTCATCAATTACAGATATGTCAAGATCTCCGAATATAATTAATCCGAGGGTGCGAGGAATCGGAGTAGCACTCATTACGAGCAAATGCGGATTTTCACCCTTTCCGAGAAGCTTTGAACGCTGAGCAACACCGAACCTGTGTTGCTCATCAGTAACTGCAAGACCTAAATTCTTAAATTCTGTTTTATCGGTTATAAGTGCGTGAGTACCTATAATCAAATTAATTTCACCGTCTGCAAGCTTTTGTCTTACCTTCTTTTTCTCAGATTCTTTGAGCGAACCTGTTAAAAGCCCTACCTTAATATCTGTATTTTCAAATAATTTGCAGAATGTTTCATAATGCTGACGGGCTAATATTTCGGTAGGCGCCATAAAAGCCGCCTGAAAACCGTTTTTGACAACGGTATAACAAACAGAAGCAGCAACGGCAGTTTTTCCGGAACCTACGTCTCCCTGAACAAGTCTGTTCATCTGTGCGTTCTTCTGCTTCATATCTTTAATACAATCTGAAACTGCGCGTTTCTGAGCATCAGTCATTTCAAAGGGAAGCAGTCTTTCAAAATCGTTGGAATAGTCAATGTTGATTTTTACTCCGCTCATTCCTCTGTTGCTCTCCTGCAAATAACGCATACCAAGGTTAAGCACAACAAGCTCTTCAATTATAAGACGCTTTCTTGCACGTTCAAGAGCTTCATGGTCTTTTGGAAAATGAATATTCTGAAGTGCAGTTCTAAGATCACATAAATCAAATATTTCCCTCACCTGCTGAGGAAAAGGGTCTTTTATTGTATTTGGAAGCATTGCAAGTGCCTGTTTTACAGTTTTTGCAATATTCTTGCTGGGAAGTCCCGCTGCCTGCTTGTAAACAGGATATATAGCTGTGGCATCCTGTACCGCCGAAAATGTAGGCGCTACCATCTGTGCTCCGTATGAATCGGCAGTTACTTTTCCGTAAAACAGATATTCAGTTCCGCTTTTAAGCATAGAACTGATATAACGGTTGTTAAAGAATACAATCTGCAAAGAACCCGTATCATCAAATACCATAGCCTTTGAAATTATTCTTCCGCCGCTTATACGGGCATCATTAACTGATGTAGCAAGTGTCGCTCTGATACATACTGTTGTTCCGTATTCAAGGTTTTCAATTTTTTCAACTAAGTTCCAATCTTCATAGCTTCTCGGATAAAAATTCAACAAATCACCGATGCTGTTTATTCCGAGTTTTGCAAAAAGCTCTGCACGTTTATTGCCTATTCCGCCGAGATTTGAAACCGAGATTTTGTAAAGAGACGCCATATTCCCACCCTTTATAAAGCAGGCAGTGGCCTGCAATTATTCGTGCAGACAGCACCATATAAAAATTAACTTCTATGCCCGAGCACAACTGAGCAATTTTCTATAATGAAATTTCTATAATGTTAATAAAGGGACATGAAAAGTCATCATGCCCCTGAGCAAATCTTAGGAAAGCACTGATTATTCAATGCTTAATATAAAGTAGTAAACAGGCTGATCACCCTTAACAAGCGAAATATCAGTGCGAGATCCGAACTTGTCACGAAGCTTTTCGTAAGCTCTGTTTGCTTCTTCTTCTGTAATTCCGTTTCCGTAAATAAGTGTGATAAAGGATGAATCACGCTTAACCATATCTTTTGCAAGTTTAATTACTGCCTTGACAGCATTTTCCTCTGTAATTGTGAGTTTTCCGTTCTCAAGAGCAATTATGTCGCCCTCTTTAATCTTTTTGCCGCCGAATTCGCTGTTGCGTGCTGCAAATGTTACAAGCCCTGTATCAACATTATGAGCCGCATCCATCATAAGCTGAGCATTGCTCTCAGCAGAAATTTCAGGATCAAAATTCAGCATAGCTGTCATACCTTGCGGAATTGTACGTGTTGGAACAATGATTACGTTTCTATCTTTAACCATAGGAACAGTTTGCTCGGCAGCTAAAATGATATTCTTGTTGTTAGGCAGCACCAGTACATTCTTTGCAGGCGTAGCCATAACAGCGTCATAAATATCATCTGTGCTTGGGTTCATACTCTGTCCGCCTGATACAATATTGCTACATCCCAGATCTTTAAAGAGCTCTTTTAATCCTTCACCTGCCGCAACTGATACAAAACCAATCTGCTCAGTCGGTTCAGCCGGAATAAATTCTTCTTTAGATTCATTTTTAGAAGCAGTCTTCTTTGTATTTTTATGCTGCTCCTTCATATTTTCAACCTTTACCGTCAGGAGCTGACCGTATTCAAGTCCCTTTGTAAGAGCTTTACCGGGATTCTCTGTGTGGACATGAACCTTGATGATTTCATCATCATTTACAACTACAACACAGTCGCCTATAGATTGCAGATATGTGCGAAGCTCATCAGGTTCTTTTTCAAGTTCTGAATCACGTCCTACTATAAATTCAGTACAATATGTGAATTGAATATCATCATCAAACTCGGCAGCTGCGCTTTCAAATGTTTCAACAGTAGCTTCTTCAGTACTGTCATACTCAACAATTACTCCGTCTTTAATATATGAAAGCATACCCTCAAAAATCGCACAAAGTCCTTTGCCGCCTGCGTCAACAACTCCTGCTTTTTTGAGTACAGGCAAAAGCTCGGGAGTAAGAGCGAGAGCGTCATTTGCTTTGTCAACAATCACCTGCATAATATAAACAGCGTCAGAGTTTTCCTTGGAAGCCTCAACACCCGCTTCATAAGCCATACGGGCAACTGTAAGAATCGTACCCTCGGTAGGCTTCATTACTGCCTTATATGCAGCTTCTACGCCGATTCCAAGTGCAGCCACAATATTTTTACCGTTGACTTCTTCCATATCCTTGAGACCCTGTGCAAATCCCCGAAAAATAAGAGAAGTAATAACGCCTGAATTTCCTCTTGCACCACGCAGCATTGCCGAGGCAATAATATTTGCAGCCTCTCCTGCGTTTGTACCATCATACTTCTCGAGTGCATTTGCAGCAGCCATAACAGTCATAGACATATTTGTACCTGTATCACCGTCAGGAACAGGGAAAATATTCAGATCATTTATACGGTTCTTCTGAACACTAATATTGTTAGCACCGGAAATAACCGCATTTTTTAGTATTTCACCATTAATCACTTTACAGCACATCCTTTTTTATGCACAAAAATTGTTCACAGTTATAGATATTATAACTTGTTTATATATTTTTTGCAATAGAAATATTAAATTACTTATTCAATTCTGAAAGATTCCGCATCTGTACATTTGCCTGTTTTGTCGTCAATATCAAATATTACACATTCCATTTTGCAGTCACCCGACGCAAGGTCAAATCGCTGAGGAAGTTTTGTTTTAAATTTTTCAATTATAATCTCGGTTTTTACACCCAGAACGGAATGAATTGTTCCCGTCATTCCTACATCTGTTATATAACCTGTTCCCTCCGGCAAAATCTGCACATCAGAAGTCTGTACATGCGTATGTGTACCGAATACCGCTGATACTTTTCCGTCAAGGTAATAACCCATAGCACGCTTTTCACTCGTAGTTTCGGCGTGAAAATCTACAATGATTATATTGCTTTCAGCCTGCTTTAGCATACTGTCAACACATTCAAAGGGACAGTCAAGATTGTTATCAATACTCATATTGCCCATAAGATTGATTATAGAAACAATTTTTCTGCCCGTATCTACATTTATTATGCCTCTTCCCGGAGTTGTTCCTGACGGAAAATTTGCAGGACGGGCTACAAAAAGATTTTCATCAATGTATTCGTATGCTTCTTTTCGTCTGAAAGTATGGTTACCGAGAGTTATTGCGTCAACTCCGCTGTCAAAAAGAAATTCTGCTGATGTCGGCGTCACTCCGTTGCCGTCTGCTGAATTCTCGGCATTGCATATAACAAAGTCAATCCCCATTGTTTTTTTGAAAACAGGCAGCTTTTTCCGTAAAAAATTACAGCCTATACTGCCGACAACATCACCAATACATAATATTCTCATAATTTACTCCATTATTATTAAAATCACAAAATCAAAAATCAATTATTATATGTGAGCACAAAAATATAATAACACATTTATTTTATTCTGTCACTGCAAATTCAACACATTCAGCAATATTTTCGTTAAATACATAGTTTATTTTGCATTTATACTCACTGTCAGACTCTGATATTTGCAGTTCACGGCTTTTCAGCGTACTTTCTCCCTTAGAGAAAAGCTCATAAATTAAGCTTTCATTTTCAAATATATTATTTGCAGTTTCGGCATCATATGCAATATCAATATTCGAAAGCTCGTAATCAGTTTGAGTTGTGATTCCCAAAGGCAAAGTTACTTCGTTGAGATTAATGCAATGAGTATTATAGCTTCGTGCGTAATACGGAAACTGAGTAAAAGACATACTGTATGGCAACCTGAACCATAGAAGCGATATTTGGCTACGCTCTATAGTATCTTCTTTTGGAGAATAATATTCAGTTTTCTTTTGTAAGCTTAGTTCTTTTTGAGAATTAACATCAGCGAAAATTTCTCCGCTTGCCCTCAGATAAGTGAGCGTATCATAGCGTTCCGTATGACTTTCGGACACACCGCTGACAAGCAAGTCGCCTTTTGCAACACCGCTGCCAACCATAACATTTGTAACACCGTTTTTTACGTTTGTTTTTGTTATTACTCCGTCACACTTTGCCTTTAAATTGCAGGGATTAGTATTAGTTTCAAGTTCAGGTTTTTCTACATTTTCTTTAATCTCTACAGAAACAATATTGCCTGTTATGTTTACAGACATCCAACCGATTTTCTTATTTGAAATCTGAATTGCACGCTTTACCTCATCTGCATTAATGCTGTTCTTGTATGCGCCTACACTCACACCGTATTTTTCAAGTTCTCCCAGAAGATATGTATCGCTGATTGTCTGTGTACCTGTAATACTTATTGACCAAACAAAATTTGAAAGTAACATAATAACAGCAAAACCTAAAGCTGCACCGACAGGCACTCCTATTCTGGGCTTATATTTATTGATAATAAACGGTAAGCCGTGCTTTTGTATTATTCTTAGAGTAACCTTTGCTTTTCGTGCAGTTTTTCTGATATGCCGATAATCGTTTAATGTCATTGAACCACAAAGACCATTTTCGGCAGGATGATTATTCCAAAGATTTATTCCGTTTCTTGCAGTTACGTTGAGAAAACGCTCAGGGAACATTCCATTTGCCGTAAAATCAACATAACCTCTGAAAAATCTTATTAAACTGACCAGCATATTATCACCTCAGGTTATAAATTCAACTGCCGTAATAAATCCCTCAATTTCAACGCAGGAGCAGGAAATACAACGAACGGTAAGACCTCTGCCACAAAAGGAAACTATCATTTTGGTGGTATTAATTTTAATATTTTCACTCTCATAGAGCAAAATTCCCGTTGAACCTTCAAGAGTTATTCGCCTATTGCCCGTCATTTCAATAAGCGGTGCTCCGCCCATTGAAATAGGAAGCTGATTATATAAAGGCGTTTGCCTTTGCTTATTTCGTGCCAAAAAAATCTCCCCTGTTTTTATTCTTCATTTATTTTTATGCAAAAGCTGTCATATATATTAGTGGTGATTAAATATGTTTGTTAATACAGTGGTACATAAAACGTCAACTGTGGCAATTACAATATGCACTCTGTTACTATGTGCAGGATTACTTATATATTCACGGGAATGCTCGGACGGTGCAATAAAAGGAATTGAAATGTGTCTGAGCGTGCTTGTGCCGTCGCTGTTTCCGTTTATGGCGTTGTCTTCATTTATGGTAAAAAGCGGTATCACCCAAACGCTTGGGAAACCGTTCAAATGGATAATGCAGAAAATATTCGGGCTTGACGACTGCTTTGCGCCTGTGCTTTTGCTCACTATGATTGGTGGGTATCCTATCGGCGCAAAAGGAATATCGGCTCTTTATGAAAGCAAAATAATAAGTGAAAATCAGGCAAAGAAAGCGGCAATGTTCGCTGTTTGCTCAGGACCGGGATTTCTGATTAACTTTGTAGGTATGTCAATCTATAAAAATAAGACGATTGGTATTATCATTCTTGCTTCTCAGATTATTTCGGTAATTCTGTTGGGAATAATGCTGAATCTTTTTGACAGAAAAAAATCAAATTATAATTCCGTATCAGAATATAAAATTATCAGAGAGCCATTAGGAAGCGCTGTTGTTGAATCAGCTGTTGACAGTGCAAAAGGAGTGCTTACCATATGCATATTTGTAGTATTATTTTCGGCTTTCTGCGGAATTTTGGATAGCATAATAAGTGACGGATTATTCAAAAACTGCATACTCTGTTTGCTGGAGGTATGTGCCGCTGTCAGTACATCGGCAGAGAACAGTCCGATTGAAATGATTGCATTTGCATCAGGCTTCGGCGGAATATGCGTTCATTTTCAGATATATTCAGCCCTCAGGAAAATTAAGGTCAACAGACTTTTATTTTTCTGTATCAGAATTATTCAAGGTTTGATTACTGCATTGCTCACTCACCTTGGATTGAGTATGCTAAAAGTTGAAACTATGGTGTTTTCAACAAGTACGGTTGAAAAAGCGAGTACCAGTGGAGGGACAATAATCTCGGGAGCGGTGCTTGTTTTGGTTATGCTGTGCTTTTTATATACATTAAAAAACAACAAAGCTAATTAACGGAGGTATTTTATGTGTGGTATAGCAGGTTGGATTGATAAAAACATTGAAATGAGCAACAAAATTTCCTTACTAAACACAATGTCAAAAACACTTGACAGACGAGGTCCTGATGAAAACGGAATTTACATCAAGGGCGGTACTGCGCTTATTCACAGGCGGCTTGTGGTAATCGACAAAGAGAATGGCAAACAACCTATGGTAGTTAATCACAACGATGCAAAATATGTTATTGTGTATAATGGTGAGCTGTATAATACATCTGACTTGCGTGAAGAACTGAAAGCCGACGGATTCCACTTCAGAGGACACAGCGACACCGAGGTTGTGTTGAAAACATACATCAAATATAGAGAAAAATGTGCGGAAAAACTCAACGGTATTTTTGCTTTTGCAATTTATAACAGCGAAGATGAATCAGTCTTTTTATGCAGGGACAGAATCGGAGTTAAGCCGCTGTTCTATTATGAATATAATGGTGGACTGATATTTGCATCGGAAATTAAGACTTTGCTTGCAAGCGGTGTTGTAAAGCCGCAAATTGACGAGCAGGGGCTTAATGAAATATTCTTCCTCGGGCCCGCAAGGACACCGTCTTGTGGAGTTTTCAAAGATGTATTTGAGCTTAATGCAGGTGAATGTGCAACATACCGAAAAGGCAGGCTGACACGAAAACGATACTTTACCGTTCAGGCTATGGAACATACTGACAACGAAAAACAAACGATTGAAAAGACACGATATCTGCTGACAGACGCAATTGTAAGACAGCTTGTGAGCGATATGCCATTGTGCTTTTTCCTTTCGGGAGGACTTGACAGCAGTATTATTGTTAAAACAGCTTCAAATTATTACAGAGAACACAAGCTCGGCAAAATAAACACATATTCAGTTGAATATGACGATAACAGAAAGTATTTTGAAAAAAGTCTGTTTCAGCCGAATGCCGATTATGACTTTATCGGAATGATGTCAAAAGATGCAAACACACATCATACGGAAATAATCCTTGACAATCAACAAGTTGCCTCAGCATTGTACGACAGCGTTGAAGCAAGGGATTTGCCGGGATATGTTGACGTCGACTCTTCCCTTTTACTATTCTGTAACGAAATTAAAAAGGAATACACCGTTGCTCTGTCAGGCGAATGCGCAGATGAATTATTCGGCGGTTATCCGTGGTATCACAACAAAGAAATTTTGTTTGAGGATTGCTTTCCTTGGTCACGCAGTCAGGATGTAAGGCGGTTTATTCTAAAGGACGGAATACTTAAAAACGGCGAAGAATATGTTCGTCAGAGGTATCTTGACACAATAAACGAAGCTCCTAAGCTGAAAAGTGACAGCAAAACTGACAAGAGAATGAGAGAAATGTTCTATCTTAATTTTTATTGGTTTATGCAGTGTCTGCTTGAACGCAAGGACAGGTGCTCAATGTACAACGGACTTGAAGTCAGAGTGCCGTTCTGTGACTATCGGCTTGTGGAGTATGCGTATAATATGCCGTGGGATTTAAAGGCATATAACGGACGGGAAAAAGGAATCGTGCGAAAAGCGTTTGAGGATATTTTGCCTGATGAAATCTGCTGGAGAAAGAAAAGTCCTTATCCCAAAACACACAACCCAATATATTTTGAAGCGTGTGCAAAACAGGTCAGAAATATTCTGAAAAAGAAAAATGCACTCACCGATATGCTTGACAAAAAAGCTGTTGAAAGTATAATAGAACATCCCGAAAAGATAACCACTCCGTGGTATGGTCAGCTGATGCAAGCACCGCAAATTTTAGCTTATATTATAGAGCTTGACTACTGGGTTGAGAAATATAACATTGAAATAGTTTAAACGGTGTGGTAAAATTATTTCAATAATCAAAACAAACTATTAAGGAAGTTCAAATGAACAGGAACAAGTACGAAATAATAACAAGCTTTTTTAAGAACAATAAAGCCGCAAATACTGCGTTGAGAATTGTATATAAATATCTGCCGCTGCTTATTTTTATATTATATCCGATTGGAATTGTGTGGGTATTTTTTAAGCAAAGTGAGATTTTCTTTCAGTTTGTACTTGTACCGCTCAGCGTATTTTTAATGGTCACGGCACTCAGAAAACTGATTAATGAACAAAGACCGTATGAAAAATACGGGATTGAGCCTGTTTTTGCTAAAAACACAAAAGGCAAAAGTATGCCGAGCAGGCACACGGCAAGCGCATTCATTATATCAATGGTTATGCTTAGAATTAATCCGTACTTGGGAATCGGATTTTTGGCTGTCAGCTTTATTATTATGCTTTCACGAGTGCTTGCAGGAGTTCATTATGTCAGAGATGTTATTGTGGGAATGGCAATAAGTATAATGATTGGATATGTATTCTTATTTCTGATTTAGAATAAACATTAATTTTCAAAAAGCAAAAAAGAGATGTTCGACAAAATGCGAACATCTCTTTTTATTCTATTTTAGAATTATCCTAATTTTGTTATTATACCTGCAAGATATTTTTGAATCATTGTTACATCATCAATAGAAATATCTCCGTCATTATTGACATTGGCAACACTTTTTTGGGTATCTGTAAGCTCAGAAATATCTGCAAGGTACTTCTGAACTAAAGTTACATCGTCAATGGTTACTTTGCCGTCACTGTTTACATCGCCTAATTTAGATGTTTCATCTAACGGAATAAATGTAAAGCCATTTTCTTTTGCATATGTTTCAGCTGTTGAACCATTGTATCCGATGATTGTAAAACCTTTCATTTTATCAATATTACCATTACTTCCATGAATATATCCAAAGGCTTTTTCACCAATATTTACATTGTTTGAATAAATAGTAACACTCGTCAAATTATCGTCCCACGCAAATGCATACTCTCCAATACTTGTAACACTCTTTGGAATAGTAATACTATTTAAATTGCCACACCAACTAAATGCATTAGTACCTATAACTTTAACACTATCAGGAATCGTAACACTTTCCAAAGAAGTATCAGCTGAAAATGCAACATCTCCTATTTCTGCAACGCTATTAGGTATTGTAATGCTCTGCAAATTGTACAAACCGGAAAAAGCTCCTTCATCAATATTTATTATACTATCAGGTATTACAATATTCTTAATAACATAACTATTATTAAAAACATAAGCACCTATATTTGTTACAGGCTTATTTTCTATCTTATTTGGGATAATTATTTCTTCTCTATTCTTTTTCAGATTTCTAGTAATTTCAACAGTACCGTCATCAAGAATAGTATAATCATAATAAATTGATTTACCGCATACATCACATACACCGTTTACATTATTATGACTTTCTGTTTTTGTATATCCGCAGATATAACATATAAGTTGGTGTTCATCATCACTTATAGATTCTTTACTCGAAAAATCATGTATATGGTCACATTCTTCAACATAAAATTTTACTGTATTACTGGCGGCATAACTAAAAAAATTTGCGGCATCAACATATACCTCATAATATCCGGCAGGTAAAACTATATTGTATGAGGTTTCCGTTACTCCCCATATATCTTGATACGATGCAGTATTTCCGGGTACACCGCTTTTAATTCTTAAATTGTACAGTGTTGCACCACTTGCTGCTGCCCAAGTGAATTTTGTTTCAGTAGCAGAATCACCTGCAATTACCAAAGGACAGATGAACCGGCTTTTTCAGCCGGATAAATAGCAAATTTTTGAGCATTTCCACCATTATAATCCCATATCTGCACATTTGTTCCCACTGCATTGCCATTACCGGTTACATCAAGTACCTTGTCACAAAGCTTTGGTCTTAATACATACTCCCCAGACCATCTTCCATATATATACCATTTCTGTGCGTCACTGCCATTATAGGTACAAACCTGAACATTAGTTCCGGCAGTTTTACCGGCATTTGCTACATCAAGCACTTTGTTATTTTTACAGTTATAAATCACATATGAACCGTCACTCTGTCTCATAAAATGCCATATGATAGAACTATTCTTGCTTTTACTGTCAATCTCAACATTGTCATTAACATTACATAAATTTACCCAACCGTCATTTTTTAAAAAAGAAGCGTATACATCATCGCCAATGTTTGCAAGCGGTAACGAATCGTACCAATTTCCTCCTCCAAGATATACATAACCAAGGAAATTACCACCTCTAGCTGATTGCACATCTGCTACACTCATTGTTCTAATAGCACAATATCCGCTATCAGCATAGCGGTAATCGGAAATTCCACCTTCACTTATCGTAACAGTATTACCTTCAACTTTTTCAACAACCGCAATATGATTGCTATAACAAGCAAGTGCCTTTGCTCGAATGGTGCTACCTCTTGAATAGCCGTAGTTAGCATATTGTCCATTATACCAACTACTACCACTAAATATAGGTGAATCTACACCAGTTATTTGATATGCTCTGGCTGACGCAAACCAAGCACAACCTACAGCAGTATAGGCATTATTTCCGTATGGTTTATTTTTATAAGTTGTATATGGTGCTGACCAAATATCAATGTATATACCATTTGTTCCATTTCCATAAATTGCGCTTACCGCACTAACCGTAAACGGTGCAACGGTTAACACGCTAAGCATAATAATAAAAGCAAGTAAAATTGAAATAAACTTTTTGAATTTGTGTTTCATAAAATATCCCCCTTATTTTTATATAATAAAAATTTCTAATAGTGGATTTGCACTATTATTTCAATTTCATTATAGCCCACTTACGGGCTATTGTCAATATACATTCATTAAAATATACTGTATTTATTATGATTTTTACATATACTAAACAAAAAGGTCTGCTATTATGATTGTTTATGACAAGCTGTGGAAAACCTTGAAAAAGAGGAACATTTCCCAATACAAGTTAATAAAAACTTATCATATAAGCACTGGTCAGCTTGACAGACTGCGAAAAAACGGAAATGTCAGCACTTATACCTTAAATCAGCTCTGTGAAATTCTCGGATGTGATTTATCAGATATTGCCGAATACAAAGTCAGTTCATCAACGCCTGACAATACAAAATTAAATAATAAGCAATAGAAAACACCTTGCATTGCCGATTAGACATACAAGGTGTTTGTTTTTTACTTTTCGAAAACTGCTTATTCTTCCTCTGTTTCGGCAGGAATGTCGCTTGTGCAGTGCGGGCATTTTGTTGCTTTGATATCAACCTCGCTTAAGCAGTACGGACATTTCTTGGTGGTCGGAGCAGCCGGAATTTCAGGCTTTTTGCCGATTGTCATAATCTTGTTGACAAGCTTTACAATCAGGAATATTACAAAAGCCATAATTATAAAGTTGATTACCGCTGTAATGAATTTTCCGTAACCGATTGTAACGCCGTTGAAGCTGAATGCAAACTGGTCAAAGTTCATTCCGCCGAACAATCCGAGCAAAGGCGAGATAATGTCATCGGTAAGTGATTTTACGATTGCCTGAAAAGCTGCACCTATGATAACTCCAACAGCCAAATCAAGCACATTGCCACGCATTATAAACGTTTTGAATTCAGAAAAAAACTTTTTCATACCTAATCCTCATCAAAAATATATTAAACAAGGTTTGCCTTGTGGAATACCTTTTTACCCTTTTTGATTACTACATAGCCCTTTTCAAAGGCTGATGCAGGAATATCTGCAAATACATCTGTAACCTTCTCGCCGTCAACAGAAACACCGCCCTGCTGGATAAGGCGTCTGCCCTCTCCGTTTGACGGAATAAGTCCGCACTTTTTGAGAAGTTCAAGAATTTTGATTGAGCCATCCTCAAAATCTGCTGATGTAAGGTCGGTTGAAGGCATATTGTCGGTGTTTGTCTTGCTGCCGAACAATGCTCTTGCAGCCTCCTGAGCCTTGTCTGCCTCTTCCTTGCCGTGAACAAGCTCTGTAAGCGAGTATGCAAGGACTTCCTTAGCCTTGTTAATCTCACTGCCCTCAAGTTTTGCAAGCTCTTCAATCTCTTCAAGCGGAACAAAAGTAAGCATTTTTAGGCACTTGATAACATCGCTGTCATCAACGTTTCTCCAATACTGATAGAAATCATACGGAGATGTCTTTTCAGCTGAAAGCCATACAGCTCCTGACTGAGTCTTGCCCATCTTCTTGCCCTCTGAGTTAAGGAGAAGATTAATTGTCATAGCGTATGCGTCCTTACCGAGTTTTCTTCTGATAAGCTCAGTACCGCCAAGCATATTGCTCCACTGGTCGTCACCGCCGAACTGCATATTACAGCCGTACTTCTGATAGAGTGCATAGAAATCGTATGACTGCATAATCATGTAGTTGAACTCAAGGAATGAAAGACCCTTTTCCATTCTCTGCTTGTAGCACTCGGCACGGAGCATATTGTTTACCGAGAAATGAGAACCAACCTCACGCAGAACCTCAACATAGTTAAGGTCGAGCAGCCAATCAGCATTGTTTACGAGCATTGCTTTATCTTCGCCAAACTCAATAAAATGCTCCATCTGCTTTTTAAAGCACTCAACATTGTGATTGATTGTTTCCTTTGTCATCATCTGACGCATATCTGTTCTGCCTGACGGGTCACCTATCATTGCAGTACCGCCGCCGATAAGTGCAATCGGCTTGTTGCCTGCCATCTGCAAACGCTTCATAAGACTCAGAGCCATAAAATGACCTACATGCAAACTATCTGCTGTCGGGTCAAATCCAATATAAAATACAGCCTTGCCGTTATTGACAAGCTCTCTTATTTCTTCTTCGTCAGTTACCTGAGCAATAAGTCCTCTGGCAACGAGTTCTTCATATACTCCCATTTTTACAAATCCTTTCATCTATCTATAAATTTATACATATTAAAGTATATATTGAAAATCTTTTATAGTCAAGTGTTTATGCGTTTGTTTGCACACTCAAAGTTTTTCCGTCCGAGTTGATTACAATAGTTCCGTCCCTGTCTGTACGGTAGAGCGCACCTGAATATTTATTAATCCGAGCCATTGTCAGACCGTCAGGCAGGGTGTTGTCAGATAATCCAACGCTGACAACTGATAT
>DKZL01000035.1 GCA_002493635.1 Ruminococcaceae bacterium UBA7075
GGAAAAATATGATGTTTACCGAATAACCGAAGTATATCTTCGGGTCGCAAACGTTACATTTAAAATAATACTTATGAAGCGTCCGAAAAAACTATAATTTATCACCAATATACAAATCAGGCTGACTAAAAGAGATAATCACATTACTTATTTCTTTTCATTTTGACTGTAAATATAACAATCGCCACTGCAAGCAGAACAACTGCATAGCCTATTACCCACAAAAGGTCGGGCATAACACTCTCAAATTCGCCGTTGAGCGCATATCTCGCCGCATTAACTGCGTGAGCAAACGGCAGAGCATTAGCAATACCCTCAAACCAACCGCCTACAAGAGCAGTGTCAAACCATATGTTTGAGAACCAAGCCGAAAGGTTAGTGAGCAGTGCTCCGCAGATTCCTCCGACTGCTTTTTCACTGAGTACCGTACCGCATAAAAGGCCGAGTGCAATAAAAACAAGCGCAATCGGAATGTTCACAACAGCTGCAAGCAAAATATTCGGTGTAAATTCAAGCCCCAGAATAATTGCAGTTACATAGCAAATCAACGTCTGAACAAGCGACATTGGAATCAAAGGCAACGTGTAGCCCAAAATAAACTCACTTGACTTTATCGGCGACGTGAATAAACGCATCATAAAGCTCGTTGTCTTATCCTTTGCGATAAGCTGAGCCGAAAACAGTGCAATGAAGCTCAGTCCGAACACCGTAATACCCGGCGTAAGATTTTCAATATCAAACATATCCAGATGCGCTTCTTCGGGAACAGCTGAACCTATAGCATACAAAAGCAATAAAATTACAAGAGGAAAAGCCAGACCGAAAAACAGGGTAAGTATATCACGCAGAATTTCCTTGGTATTTCTTGAAGCAAAAACATACGCTCTCATTACAAAGCACCTCCGTTGCATATTTTTACAAAGGCATCTTCAAAGTCATCTGTTTTCGCAAAAGCTTTAAGTTCCTGTGCAGTGCCTTCTGCCTTAAGCTCGCCCTTTGACATAATGCCTATTCTGTCACAAAGGCTTTCAGCTTCTTCAAGATAGTGCGTTGTAAGGATGATAGTAATTTTACCTTTCAGCTTTGAAATTACCTGCCACAGATCACGCCTTGCCAAAACATCAAGACCGAGTGTAGGCTCGTCAAGAAACAGAATTTCTGGCTCAGTAATCAATGCCATAGCTATGCTGAGCCTTCTCATCAATCCGCCCGACAGAGTTTTTGCCCTCTGCTTTGCAAATTCCTGAAGCTCAAACTGATTTATAATTTCCTCAGCCTTTTGCTTTGCATTCTTTCTGTTAAAGCCGTAAATCTGAGCGATAAATTCGAGATTTTCACGTACATTGAGCTTTTCTGCAACTGCCGTTTCCTGAGGAGAAACACTGATGATTTTCTTAACCTCCTGCGTGTTTTTCACAACACTGTGTCCGTTGAGACACGCATCTCCTCCGGTCGGAGGGACAAGACAGGAAAGCATCTTTATTGTAGTAGATTTTCCCGCTCCGTTTACGCCCAGCAAGCCGTACAGTTCACCGTGATTTACGGTAAGATTAAGATTTTTTACGGCATATTTTTCCTTGTATTTTTTTGATAAATTACGAGTTTCAATAGCAAGCATAGATGATTCACCTTATTTTATATCAATTAAACTTAAACTTTGCAAGGGCAATTCCGCCCTGCTTTGTGTCGCCAAGCACAATAAGCCTGTTTCCTGTTTTAATGTTAAAAATCTCACGAGCTTTTTTGGGAATAACAATCTGACCTCTCTCGCCAACCTTGACAAGACCGAAAACATATTTGCCTTCACTTGTTTCATTGTCTGTCAATTCATCATCTTCAAACGAATAATTAATTAAATTATCAATCGTAGTTCCGAAAAGCATTGCAAGATCCCTGCATTTTACTATATCGGGAAGCGACTCACCGTTTTCCCACTTAGCAACCGATTGTCTTGACACATCAATTTTCTCGGCAAGCTCCTCCTGCGAAAGTCCTGCCCTTTTCCTAAGAAATTTAATATTCGCATCAATCATATTTTTCATTCCTTTCATACTAATCATACCTCAGTATTTATGCGTTTTCTACCAACCTATACTTACATTGAATGTTAAATTTAGTTGCGCAACCTTCAAAACATAGAACTAACTCGTTATATTTAGAATACCATTTTATTTTACACGTGTAAATTATCAGAAACAAATTTATCATAGCTATATACATTATAGTAAATTTTGTGCTATAATATTTATATATGTTTTATAAGCGAGGTGTCAGTATGATTATTCACGATATTTCAAGAGATACTATGAAAACCCCTGTGTATGAAGGCGATCCGCAAACGACAGCCGAAAAGCTGATGAGCATTGAAAACGGTGACGAATGTAATCTTACGCAGATTTCAATGTGCGTTCACGCAGGCACTCATATTGACGCACCGCTTCATTATCTTGAGGACGGCAATGCCATTGACAACATAAGGCTCAACACTTTTTACGGCAAGTGCACCGTAATTGAAATCACGGGTGTGCTCACAGGCGACGATGTGGAAAGGTTACTACCCTATTGCAAGCAGAGAGTTCTGTTCAAGGGCAACGGCAAGACTTTTTTGTCGCAGTCAGCCGCAATTGTGCTTGCGTCCAGCAAAGTCAAACTTGTCGGCACAGACGCAATATCAATTGCACCCTCGTTTGACGAGGAACGCACTCACAGGGTGCTCGCAAGAGCAGGCATAGTAGCGCTTGAAAATCTCGATTTGTCCAGAATTTCTCCAGGCATATATGATTTATGCGCATTTCCCGTAAAACTCGGCGGAATTGAGGCGGCTCCGTGCCGTGCTATCTTACTTGAACAGGAAAAGGGGCTTAACCGAAAATGATAAAAATAGCTGTATTTGACCTTGACGGAACACTTGTTGACTCGCTTACCGACCTCGCCCTGAATGTAAACAAGGGATTGAAAAAAGCAGGATGCAAAGAACAGCCTATCGAAAATTATAAGCAGTATGTCGGCAATGGCAGAGAGGTTATGGTAAAGCTTGCAATGGGTGAAAAATCCAAGGATGAAAGCTTGCTTAAAATTGCAACTGACACTTTCAATGCCGAATACGCAATTCACTGCAACGACAACACCAAAGGCTATGACGGCTGTGACAAAATGCTTGAAACGCTCGCTGAAAACGGCATAAAAACCGCCGTACTTTCAAATAAGCCTGATGAATTCGTAGGTGACATTGTTGCAAAAGTTTATCCCGACCACACCTTTACCGAGGCTTGGGGACAAAAGCCTGAGTATAAACGCAAGCCTGACAAAGAGGCTCTGACTGCAATGCTCGATATGTACGGAATAACACCAGACGAATGCATTTATATCGGCGACAGTGATGTTGATGTGCTGACAGCGCAAAATGCAGGAGTGCATATGGCGGGAGTTGAGTGGGGATTCAGAGGTAAAGCGGAACTTCTGGCAACAGGCGCACCGTTTGTGGCGTCAACTGCCGAGGAACTTACGGAGTATATTTTAAAGCTATGAATAAAATAAATTATCAGAAGGAACTTGACAAGGTCATAGCGAAAATTCAAAAGGACAACATTATACCCACACTTTTGCTTCACGTCTGCTGTGCCCCCTGCTCAAGCTACTGCCTTGAATATTTGTCAGAATATTTTAATATAATTGTATTTTATTACAATCCAAATATTTCTTATAAAGAAGAATACGAATACCGCCTTAGCGAAGAAAAACGGCTTATAAGCGAGATGAAATTCAAAAATCCCGTTCGTATTATTGAGTCACGCTATGACCCGAACGAATTTTTTGGTGTTGCAAAGGGACTTGAAAACGAACCCGAGGGCGGCAACCGCTGTTTTGAATGCTTTAAACTCCGACTTAACGAAAGCTGTAAAAAAGCAAAAGAAATCGGTGCTGATTACATCACCACAACGCTTACGATAAGTCCTCTTAAAAATGCTCAAGTACTCAATGAAATCGGCAGTGCGTGTGCTGAAAATCACGGCGTAAACTGGCTGTTCAGCGACTTTAAAAAGCGTGAGGGTTACAAACGCTCAATCACACTTTCAAAGGAATATAATCTTTACAGACAGAATTATTGCGGCTGTATTTTTTCTAAACAGCAGGCTGAATTTCGGGAAAATAAAAACGATAATCCTGATTGACCGCAAAATACAAATGTGCTATAATTTTTGAGTTACTCATACTAACCTCTTTATTAATATTAGTATCAACCGTGTCTGATAAATAATAATTTTGGAGGAAAAGATGGATTGCACATTTAAAACTGATGACGGAAAATTTAACTTTCGTGTCGGGGCAATTATTGCAAACGGCAGAAAGGTATTGCTTGCAAGAAACCCTAACGAAGAGAGAGAATTTTATTACTCTGTCGGTGGACGGGTTAAATCAGGAGAAGAGCTTGAACACGCTGTTTTGCGAGAATTAAAGGAAGAAACCAACATAGACTGTGAAATTGAAAGAATGGCGGCTATTCACGAAAACTTCTTCACTGATGATGACGGAGTAAAATTTCACGAGATTTCGATTTTCTTCTTAATCAAGCCGAACAAAGAGCTTTTGAATATTAAAAGCGGTCATCTTACAAAAGACGGTCCTGACGGTGAATATCTGGAATGGATTGATTTGGATAATCTGAACGGTAAAACGATTTATCCCAAATTTTATAAAGATATAGGTTTTAATTCTGTATCAGAAATAAAACACTTTGTAGACCGAGAATAAAGTATTATAAAAATCACGAGTTTAAATATTGCTCGTGATTTTTTATTTTGTTATTTTAAATTATTCAAAAAATACTTGACAAACAATTTTTGTATGTTATAATAACATCATCAATTAGATATTTAGACATTTATCTAATTAATTAATAATCAACTTTATTGAAAGGAGCAATTTATGGGTGATGTTTGGAAAGCTCTTGCCGACCCTACCAGACGGAAGATTCTGGAGCTGCTGAAAAAAAGTGATATGAATGCAGGCGAAATTGCCGCAGAATTTAATATGACCAAGCCGTCAATCAGCAATCACTTAAACATTTTAAAACAAGCTGATTTGGTAGATTCCGAAAAGCAAGGACAAAACGTAGTTTATTCAATCAAAACAAGCGTTATTGAGGATATGCTCAGCACGCTTTCAAATCTTACAAAAAGAAATGAGGATTAGTTATGAAAAAGTTTATTTACCTTATAATTTCATTTGTTAATGCAGGAATTACAGCCTTATGCCTGTATCTGTCCCCATATGCAATTCTGCCAATACACTATGGAATAAACGGATATGCAGACCGTTACTCATCAAAATGGGAAATTATGATTGCCGCTGCAATTCCTGTTGTATTCGGTATTATATATCTTGTTTATTCAATTATTGCCGAAAAGAAAGGTAATAAAAACAGAAAAGTTACAGATAAAGTGTTCTTAATAGCTTTTGTATATATATTATCTGTTATATGGTATGTAGTGATACTATCCTTGCAGTGCAAGGCGCAAATGAGCAATTCATACTTTGCAATCCTCGCAGTCATTATGGGGGGAATGTTTTTGGCTTTCAGCAATTTTATTCCGAAAGCAAGACAAAACACTATGTTAGGCATAAGAACAAAATCAACGCTGAGCAGTACTACTGTCTGGAACAAAACACACCGACTTGCAGGAATCCTTGGCGTTATCGGCAGTATAGCTTTAATAATCTGCGGAATTATCGGTACTGTATTTGAAAAAACTGTAGTCCCCGTATTTTTCATCGGTATTGGTATATACTTGATTTCAGGTTTTATTATTCCCTGCATTTACGCAAATGTAATTGCAAAACAGGAGAAAAACAATGGTTAGTACATTTTCAATTATCGCTATTGTAACCACACTTATAGTATCAACTCTTCTACCTCTGATTTTTGCAATAATCTGGTGTGTAAAAAATAAGGGCAAAAAAACGATTTCAGCACTTTTGCTCGGTGCACTCGGATTCTTTGTAATGCAAATTGTAATCCGCACGCCGATTTTAAGCCTGATTTCACAAACCGACGGTTTTTTAGATTTTGTGAGCAGCAACTATGTTCTGTACTGCCTTATTCTTGCCTTTACCGCTGCCTTATTTGAAGTAATTGCAAGATACGGCGTCGCCAAAATTCTCAGAAAAGATTTATCATTTGAGCGCAGTTTTGCGGCAGGACTCGGACACGGAGGAATTGAGTCAATCATCATAATAGGTATGACATATATTTCAAATCTTGTATTGTCATTTATGATTAACACAAATACCTTCGACTTAATTGTTGAGCAAACTTCAACACAAGGTATTAACGCATCAAATTTAACGGCAGTAAAAGAACAGCTGATAGGAACAAATCCATCAACATTTTTGCTTGGAGGGTTTGAGCGAATTTTGACTATTACAATCCATATCGGTTTAACCGTGCTTGTATGGTATTTTGTTAAACATAAAAAAGATATTATCGGCATTCTGATTTGTCTGCTTGCACATTTTGCAGTTGATTTTGTTGGAGGGTTTGTGCAGGGGCTTGCAACTGATTATCTCGGAAATGTTATTTCACTGACAACATCATATATAATTATATATTCATTTTTAGCTGTCATTGCTGTTGCATCGGTTATGTTTATTGTAAAAATAAGGAAAAAGTGGAATCTGAAATAAATCAAAAAGATAAAGCCAAGTGATTATTTTTTCACTTGGCTTTATCTTATCTTTATCGGAATTTGCCCGAAAGCAACCGGGGACAGAAGTTTATTATTATATGATGCTGTCTGCTCGGACTGGTGCAGGCCGCGCCTGCTTATTTTAGTTCAACGATTGTTACGCCGTCCTCACCCTCGCCGAAAACGCCAAGGCGGTGGGATTTTACAGCTTTGTTTGTTCTAAGATACGCATTAATTTCACGCTTTAAAACACCTGTTCCCTTGCCGTGGATAATTGTCATCTTGCTTACTCCTGCAAGCACTGCGTTGTCAATCGCCTTATCGACAATCTGAATTGCATCATATGCTGTTTCGCCACGGACATCAATCTCAGTTTCGGGGCGAACATCCATCCTGCTCGGCACATTGCGTGTTGAAGGAAAACGGCTTGTCTGCGGTTTTACCTGCGATTTCAGAAGGCGAAGATTTTTTATATCAACACGGGTCTTGATTATACCTGCCTGCACAAGCACCTGACCGTCCTTGCTCGGCGGTGCAAGCACTGTTGCATTTTTATCAATGTCATAAATCAAAACGGTGTCGCCAACTTTCAGCGGTCGGGGCAGTTTGTACTCCTCAGACGGAGTATTTTTAAGCTGAATCGGGTCAGCTTGAGCCTCCATTTTATCTATATTTCGTTTCAGTTTATTACGTGCGTCAGCGCTGAGTTCTTTTTCTTTTCTCGCCTTGTTAAGCTCCTCAACAAGCCTGTCAGCCTCTGCACGAGTGCGTGAAATTATACGCTGAGCTTCCTGCTTTGCCTTTTCAATTTCCCGTTCAGCTTGCTGTCGAGCCTTTTTTACCTCATTTTCAGCCTTCTGCTTTTCGGTGTTCGCCTTGGCTGTAAGTCTGTTTGCATTTTCAACTTGTTTTTCAAGACTCTGTCTCTGTTTTTCAAGTTTTGAAACTACATCCTCAAACTGTCTGTTCTCATTTGAAACAAGCTGTTGTGCACGCTCAACAATATCGCTTTCCATTCCGAGCCGCTTTGAAATTGCAAAGGCATTACTCTTGCCCGGAACGCCGATTAAAAGCCTGTATGTTGGTTTCAAAGTTGCAACATCAAATTCACAACTGCCGTTTTCAACCCCCTCAGTGCGGAGTGCAAATTCCTTTAATTCGGCATAGTGAGTTGTAGAAGCAATCTTTGCACGGCGGGAACGGAGCTTTTCAAGAATTGAAATTGCAAGAGCCGCACCCTCGACAGGGTCAGTACCTGCTCCAAGCTCATCAATCAGGCACAGCGAGCCTGCATTTGCAAGTTTAATTATCTGAATTATATTTGTCATATGAGCTGAAAATGTCGAAAGCGACTGCTCTATGCTCTGCTCATCGCCGATGTCAACAAGCACTCTTCTGAATACCGAAAGCTCGCTGTTGTCGGCACACGGAACTAAAAGTCCGCACATTGCCATAAGCGTTAAAAGTCCGATTGTCTTTAACGTTACAGTTTTACCACCGGTGTTCGGACCTGTTACAACAAGGGTGTCAAATTCCTTTCCGAGAGTTACATCAATCGGCACAACCTTTTCTTTGACTATAAGAGGGTGACGAGCCTGTTTGAGGTCAATCATTCCCCTGTCATTAAGAATCGGCATTGTAGCCTTCATTGAGTAAGCAAGATTTGCCTTTGCAAAAATCAGATTAAGCTCGGCAAGATTTGAGTAGCTTTTCATAATGCTTTCGGCAAAATCTCCTGCATTCGCAGAAAGTTCAAAGAGAATACGCTCAATCTCGTCCTCTTCCTTGGCACGGAGCATCTTGATGTCATTATTAGCCTGCACAACGCCCATTGGCTCAATAAAAACAGTTTGTCCGCTTGATGAGGTATCGTGCACCAGACCGGGAACATTGTTTCGGCATTCTGCTCTGACAGGCACAACGTATCTGCCGTCACGCTGAGTAACTATTGCATCCTGCAAATACTTTATGTATGTCGAGCTGTGTATAATTTTGTCGAGAACTTCTCTTGCTTTTGAAGATGCTGTTCGGATTTTTCGGCGAATGTCCGAGAGAGCCACACTTGCATTATCAGAAATTTCATCCTCGCTGATAATAGCCGTAGTAATTTTCTCTTCAAGAAATTTATTTGAAATCAATCCGCTGAAATATCCGTCAAGTGATGTATTGCCTGAGGCACATCTGCTATGCCATTCCTTGACGGTGCGAATTACTCTGAGTGTTTGTGCGATTGCCAAAAGCTCGCTTGTTGTAAGACAGCCGCCTGCCTGAGCACGACGAAGATTGCCCGCACAGTTTGTTGCACCGCCAAATGACGGAGCACCGAATTTTCCGCTGACAACATACGCATCATCAGTCTGCTTTAAAAGCATTTGAGCTTTTTTTAAATCAAATTGCGGCTCAAGCTCAAGAGCCATTCTATGAGCATCCTCAATTGAGGTTTGCTCTGCAAGACGCTCAAGAATTTTGTCAAGCTCAAGCGTTCTATAATGTCTATTCATATTTTTTATCTCCGCTTTCTTTTTATCTCCGCTTTCTTTTTATCTCCGCTTCAAAAGTTTGATTTTATATAAAAGTGTTGTTCCCGAAGCTCAAACTTCGGTTGTATGGCGAAGTTCATAATTCACTTATATAAGTAAGCTAAATTATAGTTTTTTAGCGATTTATATGAACCTTTATTAAACCATTGTAGGGAACGACCCCTGTGTCGTTCCTAACTTCCAAAATAGCAATGTACTATATTAGGAACGACACAGGGGTCGTTCCCTACGGATGTTGAAGAAAAATTCTGCTAAATTTATAGTTTGAACTCCGAGATGCCAAGGTTGATATTAAATCCGACTTTTATAACGGACAAAGCGACCACCATTGCTAAACTATTATCTACAATTATAAATTCAGTTGGGCACATATATTTCCTCTATTACAAACTATCTTCCAGACCATAATTGTTAATTTTTCATTGCTAATTGTTAATTGTTTTATAAAAAGTCAACGTTTTAAAATCACGTTCAAAACGATATTTAATATAGCTTTCACTTGCTGAATTTAGCACTTCAAGGTCATCATCAGGCAGTGCAAACGAAAACAGCTTATCGTCATCTGCATAAATTGTATGGCGAAGTGCCGTGAGCGTTGACGGATTCAAATCTATTGCGTGCTCGGTAGGATTTTTTCGGCAGGATTTACATTCAATCATACCTGTCTGCGGCAAAAAGCACATTATAGGCGGCTGATATTCGCCGCACACTCTGCACATCCTCAAATCCGGCATATACCCTGCCATACTTGCAATTCTCATTTCAAGACAAGGTTTTATCAGCTGAGGACTGCGTTTTTCCTCTGACAACAGATAGAGCGAATTCAGAACAAGGCTTAAATACTTGTCGGCAGGCTGTTCTTTGGGGCATATGGTAAGTGCAAGCTCACAAAAATACTGAGCAAGGCACATATTTGAAATATTATTCCTCAATTTTGAAAAAAGCTTTATACTTTGTGCTTCGCCAATTATGTAAGCGTCCCGACTTTTATATATTGTAAGTCGGGAATATGACAAAAGAGAGGTTGCTGCACATTTTTGATTTTTGATATTGTTTGCACCTTTAACAAAAGCCCGTATTACTCCGTTAGACTTTGTCAGAGCAAGAACAAGCCTGTCTTTTTCACCGATATTCTGTTCCTTTATAATCAGTCCCTCTGTTCGGAATTTCATCGGTTTCCTCCCTGTTGATTGTGTCTGCACCGGTATCCTTAGCATCCTGAATGCTCTTGTAGCGAATATAATCAAGCACACTGCCTGTTGTGAAAAACGACTGCCACGCATACCATTCGTCCATAAAAACACCTCCGAATATAGTGTTTTTGTTTTGGACAAATTTATAATTGGTATTTTTTGAAATTTAATCGTCAGATAAAACAGTATCAAAGATAAATAGTGTCACCCAATAAAAAAGACTAATCAAAGTTCTTTTCATCATAGCCAAAATTCTGGAGAATTTGAGCACGGTTGCGCCAATCCTCCTTGACCTTTATCCATGTCTGCAAAAACACCTTACAGTCAAAGAATTTTTCAATATCCTGCCGTGCAAAAGTACTGATTTTTTTGAGCATTGAGCCGTTTTTGCCGATTATTATCCGCTTGTGCGTGTCACGCTCGCAGAAAATAGTTGCATCAATGTCTAAAATTCCGTTATCCCTTGTCTTCATCTTTTCAATTACAACTGCTGTACCGTGAGGAATTTCCTTGTCGCAAAGGCGTAAAATCTTCTCTCGGATAATCTCTGCAACAATAACACGCTCAGGCTGGTCGGTGAGGGTGTCATCGTCAAAAAAGTGTCCGCCCTCTGTCGCCTGATTTTTAAGCTCATCAAGCAATTCTCCCATTCCGTTTCCGTCCTGCGCACTTACAGGCACAACAGCCTCAAAATTATACAAATTGCTGTATGCAAGAATTTGTTTCATCAAAGCATCCTTTTCCTTTAACATATCAATCTTGTTGATTGCAAGGATTGCAGGCATATCCATCATCTTGAACTTTTCAATCAAGTCAAGCTCGGTCTGTCCTGCCTCTCTGCCTGCTTCAACAACAAGCATACAGCAATCAACTCCGCCGACAGATTCATTAACGGAGCGCACCATATATTTGCCGAGTGAATTTTTAGGTTTATGCATACCGGGGGTATCAAAGAAAACAAGCTGATTCTCTCCCTCTGTAAGCACACCTGTAATGCGGTTGCGTGTTGTTTGCGGCTTGCTTGAAACAATCGCAATTTTCTGTCCTAAAAGTCTGTTAAGAATTGAGCTTTTGCCGACATTCGGTCTGCCGACAATAGCAATGAAAGCTGATTTATCATTAGTGTTTGTATTCATAATTACCTTTCTGTTATAGAAGTTTTTTAGATACAGCCTTACTATATTTAATGATCGCATCTAAAAATTTCACATCTTAATTGTTAATTATAAAGGGGCAAGCGTGTGCGTGCCCCTTATCAACTATTTTTTGTTATAAATTTCAGGTGCATAATTTTGTTCTTGATACCGACAGGTCCCAATACAATAAAAAATATTGAAATAACTGCCGACAGTGCAAACACCGCTATAAGCAAAGGATTCGCCAAAAAGAATGAAATAATTTTTCCGATTATTTCAAAATCAAGGAAGAAAATTACAGCAACTGCCGCCGCTGCAACCGACAAAATCAATACAGCACCTGCCGCTGTATCCTTAATAATTTTTACAAGCGGCTCAAAATGATCAAACGTCAAATTGCAAAACTCTTCAATGCAGGTGTTTACGGCTTCGGCAGCCATAACCGACGCAACAAGCACAATCAGCAACGCACGCTGTCCGTCCGTGAAATCATAAAAAAGCGAAAACACAAGTACATAAATACCTGCAACAATATGAAAGCGCATATGACTTTCGCTTTTTATTGTATTCCATACACCCTTAAATGCATTTCTAAAGCTTAAAATTTGTTTTTTCATTATTATTATTCTTCAACTATGTAGCTTGATGAAGCCGGAAGTCCGAGTTGCTCCATTACAAGCTCTTCCTTTTCTCTCATTCTTACTCTTTCAAGATTTTCCATATGGTCATAACCCAGAAGGTGAAGAACACTGTGAGCTGTAAGGTATCCAACCTCTCTTTGCAGGCTGTGACCGTAAAGCTCTGCCTGATCTCTCGCCTTTTCCATTGAAATTACAACATCGCCGAGGATTTTTGCTCCTGTTTCCATATCGGTATCATACACACCGTTTTCACCCATTGGAAATGAAAGCACATCGGTTTCAATGTCCTTGTTCCTGTACTGCTTGTTAAGCTCCTTAATTCCTGCATTATCCGTAAAAGTTACGCTGATTTCAGCAGGACCTTCAAATTTTTCAAGCTGCAAAACAGCATTGCAGCAACGGCGCACAAGCATACGAATACCTGTTGGAATTTTTACTGTCTTCTGTTTGTTCGTAATAACTACTCTAATCTTATTTTTCTCTGCCATAATAACCATTCCCTTTCAACAAAATTTTTATAACCCAAATCTTAATATATTTACCAAACCGGTTAGAGTTTGTGCAACTTAGTTATTCGCCTTATTTTCAAATTTAGCATATGCCTTGATAATATCCTGCACAAGTCTGTGACGCACTACATCTTTTTCATCAAAGGTACAGCTGCCGATTCCGTCAATATTACGAAGAATTTTTATGCAGTCCTTAAGTCCGCTTTTTGCGCCCCGAGGCAAATCAATCTGAGTAATATCGCCCGTAATGACCATTTTTGAATTAAATCCAAGACGAGTTAAAAACATTTTCATCTGCTCTGATGTTGTATTCTGCGCCTCATCAAGAATAATAAAGCTGTCATCAAGCGTTCTGCCTCGCATATAAGCAAGAGGAGCAACCTCAATGTTGCCGCGCTCGACATATTTCTGATAGGTTTCTGCACCAAGCATATCAAAAAGTGCGTCATAGAGCGGTCTGAGGTACGGATCAACCTTGCTTTGAAGATCACCGGGAAGAAATCCGAGCTTTTCTCCTGCTTCAACAGCAGGACGGGTAAGAATTATTCGGTTAATCTGTTTGCTGCGAAATGCTGTAACCGCCATTGCAACAGCAAGATAAGTTTTGCCTGTTCCGGCAGGACCAACCCCGATAGTAATAGTATTATCTGCAATCATATTACAGTAACGCTTTTGTCCTATAGTCTTTGGTTTAATCGGCTTTCCTTTTGAGGTTATGCATATGCAATCGCCTGCAAGCTGTTCAATCTTGTCCTCACTGCCCTCGTTCACAAGAGAAATACAGTAACGGATGTTCTGTTCTGACAACGCTTCACCACGATTTATGAATTGCAGAAGGCTTTCAATTACCTTGCAAGCCCTTGATGTATTCAAAGCATCTCCGTCTATCTTGAGTTCACTGTCACGGCACATTATGCGGACATTAAACTCTTTTTCAATTAGTTTGATATTCTCATCAAAACTGCCGAATAAAGCGACGGCAGTTTCCATTCTGTCGAGATTGATAACTTGTTCCGTAGTGCAAAACTCCTATTAATCCATTATTTACTGTAATTATAACACAAATTTGATTGCATTTCACATAAAATATGGCTTTTTTTACTAAAAATTAAATTTTTGTATATAATAACGAATAATCTATATTTATAGTGTCCTTTCTTTGTAATAATTATTCTTTTTAGCATACTTTTAAGACAAAATATAAAATATTTGCAATTTCTTATGTTGCAAAAAACCAACCGTAAAAATAATTTGCAAAGCATCTAAAAGGGACTTGACAATATAACGCAAATGTAATATAATTACAGAGGTGTAAAGAAAATATCTTTACAGGCAGCAAGGAGCTGACTGTTTTTATGGAAAAGAATATGGAGGTTTCCCTGCTGTTTGATTTTTACGGCGAACTGCTTAAGCCGTCGGGCAGAGAAGCTGTCCGTCTGTACTATAACGAAGATTTATCTCTTTCGGAGATTGCAGACCAGACAGGAATAACACGTCAAGGCGTCCGAGACAGCATAAAGCGATGTGAAAAACAGCTTTTTGACTTTGAAGAAAAGCTCGGACTTTTGGCAAGGTTCGGTCAGCTTGAAAGCGGACTTGATGAAATTTTTGCTTTGGCTGAGAAAATTTACAGCAGTTCAGACGACATTCAAATTAAAAGCCTTGCACAAAGCATTGAGCGAAAGGCAGGCTCACTTAAAGAATAAGAGGTTTCTAATGGCATTTGAAGGACTTTCGGAAAAGCTAAGCAATGCGTTTAAAAAATTAAGAAACAAAGGTAAACTCTCAGAGAACGACGTTAAAGAAGCTATGAGAGAAGTGCGTCTTGCGCTTCTTGAGGCTGATGTAAACTTTAAAGTTGCAAAAAGCTTTACAAACAAGGTTACAGAGAGAGCAATCGGTCAGGATGTTATGGAAAGCCTTACTCCTGCTCAGATGGTTGTCAAAATCGTAAATGAAGAGCTTACAAGCCTTATGGGCGGCGAGGGAGCAAGAATTGAGTTTGCATCAAAACCTCCGACAGTAATTATGCTGTGCGGTTTGCAGGGATCGGGTAAAACAACTCACGCTGCAAAACTTGCTCTTATGCTTAAAAATCAGAACAGACGCCCTATGCTTGTTGCCTGTGACATTTACAGACCTGCGGCTATTGACCAGCTTAAAGTTGTCGGCGGCAAAGCAGGAGTACCTGTTTTTGAAAAAGGCACGCAGAATCCTGTCAAGACTGCAAAAGAAGCTATAAAGCACGCAAAAGATTACGGCAACGATGTTGTAATTCTTGATACAGCAGGTCGTCTGCACATTGACGAAGCACTTATGAACGAGCTTAAAGAGGTCAAGGCAGAGGTCAATCCCGACGAAATTCTGCTCGTTATCGACTCAATGACAGGTCAGGATGCAGTAAACGTGGCAAAAAGCTTTAATGAACTGCTGGATATTACAGGCGTTATTCTTACAAAGCTTGACGGCGACACCCGTGGCGGTGCGGCTCTTTCAGTTAAAGAGGTTACAGGCAGACCGATAAAGTTTGCAGGTACGGGTGAAAAGCTTGAAGACATTGAGGTTTTCCACCCCGACAGAATGGCAAGCCGAATTCTTGGTATGGGCGATGTGCTTACTCTTATTGAGGATGCACAAAGTAAAATGGACCAGAAGAAGGCTGAGGAAGCAGCTCAGAGAATGCTCAGCAACAAGTTTGACTTCAACGATCTCAACAATCAGTTTGAGCAGATTAAGAAAATGGGTCCGCTAAAGGGTATTCTTTCAAAAATTCCGGGAATGGGCAAACAGCTTGACAATGTTGATATTGATGACAGACAGATTGACTGGGTTCAGGCTATTATTTTATCAATGACACCCGAGGAAAGACAAAAGCCTTCACTGCTCAATCCTTCACGCAAAAAAAGAATTGCGGCAGGTTCAGGCAGAAGCGTTGAAGAGGTCAACCGTCTTTGCAAGCAGCTTGAGCAGATGCAGAAAATGATGAAGCAGTTTAACTCAAAGGGCAAAAAAGGCAAAAAGAAAAAAATGATGCGCGGGTTGCCCGGTCTTGGCGGAATGCCGATGAACGGTATGCCCCCGATAGACGGAATGCCTCCGTTCAAATAATAAGTAATTCATCCAATAACATTTTGGTGAATATATATTTTTCAATATTTTTAAGAGGTGAAATTTTATGGCAGTAAAAATCAGACTTAGAAGAATGGGTTCAAAGAAAGCTCCTTTTTACAGAGTAGTAGTAGCAGACTCAAGATACCCGAGAAACGGTCGTTTCATTGAAGAAATCGGTACTTACGATATTCTCAAGAAGCCATCAGAGTTCAAGGTAGACGCAGAGGCTGTTAAGAAGTGGATTGCTAACGGTGCTCAGCCAACTGACACAGTTAAGGCTCTCCTTAAGAAGAACGGCGTAATTGACTAATCGCCTTAGGAAAGGGACTTTACAATGCAGGAATTACTTGCTATTATCGCAAAAGGACTTGTTGATTCTCCTGAATCGGTAAGCGTTGACGCAGACGAACCTAGAGAGGACGGCACAATCGTTTATCATATTCATGTTGCAGAGAGTGATATGGGCAGAGTTATCGGTAAGCAGGGCAGAATTGCCAAAGCTATCCGCACAATTGCTCGCAGTGCAGCAATCCGCAGCGATGAAAAAATTATGGTTGAAATTGATTAATATTTCGGCATAAAACATAATATTTTTGCAAAAAACAGGGACTGTTGAATTAACAGTCCCTGTTTTCTTTGCAGTGATACATTTATAAAACATCATTCAGCTTTTCAACCATTTTATCAACAGTCTTCTCAATATCAGCAGCATTTTCAAAAACCACACTTATATCGGCATACTTTTCATACAGCGGAACACGCTCGTCAAAAACATCATCAAGAGTGTCACCTTTATGAAATGCAATTCCCCTTGTTCGTATGTTTGTCACCCTCCGCTTAATTTCATCAAGCGGAACATCAATGTACAAAACAATACCGTTTTTAGCAAGGTGCTGCATAGCCTTGTCACTCATTACCATTGAACCGCCTGTAGCTATTACAGTGTGGTCACACTCAAGGTCCTCGCCTACCTCCTGTTCAAGCTCAAGAAAATAGTCAAGTCCCTTTGTATCAAGAATTTTCTGAAGCGTCATATCCGCCTTGCGGCTTATAACAAGGTCGGTATCAATAAATGAATAGCCGATAGCCTTTGCAAGAAGTACACCGAGCGTACTTTTTCCCGAGCCGGGCATACCGATTAAAACAACATTTTTCATATTACAAAATCCTTACATTAAGTGAGTCTGTGCTTGATGTGGGATAGGTTCTGTTGGACGAAAGCACAACAACCGTATCACCCTTTTTGACAAGACCTGTACTGAGAGCCTTATCCATTGCCTGTCTTG
The DNA here is from genome assembly GCA_002493635.1 of Ruminococcaceae bacterium UBA7075. Classification (GTDB taxonomy): domain Bacteria; phylum Bacillota; class Clostridia; order Oscillospirales; family Acutalibacteraceae; genus Ruminococcoides. Next base: position 17,103 of record DKZL01000035.1, read on the forward strand.
TAATAGCGTCTGATGTCCGCTTTTCTTCACCGACAAGTGCGGTCACACCCCAGTTAAGACAGAGCTTTCTGCAAACTAAAAGAGAGGTAGTAACTGCTATTACCGGCACCTCGGGTCTGTAATGAATCATAGCTCTTGCAACCTTACCTGTAGCACTTTCAACAATTATAGCCTTTGCACCGATTTCGGTTGCAATAGCCTTTGCGGCACGGCAGATGCTTCCTCTGATTGTATTTTTATCCTCAATACCGTGATCTTCAATATATTTATAAAGTGCAGTAAATTCTCCGTTTCTTTCTGCCTCATAACAAATAGCGTCAAGTGCCTTAACGCTCTCAACGGGATACATTCCTGCTGCCGACTCACCTGACAGCATAACAGCGCTTGTACCGTCATAAACTGCGTTGGCAACGTCGCTGATTTCTGCACGGGTAGGACGGGGCGAGGTTGTCATACTTTCAAGCATCTGTGTTGCAGTAATAACATATTTGCCCTTAGCAACGCATTTTCTGATAAGTTGTTTCTGTATTTCAGGAAGCTTGATGAACGGAATTTCAACGCCCATATCACCTCTTGCAACCATAATGCCGTCTGCTGCATCTATAATTGCATCCATATCATTAACACCGCTCTGATTTTCAATCTTTGCGATAATTTCAACATAATCAAAACCAAGACTGTCGATAAAATCACGGAGCGTGCTTACATCTTCGTGAGTTCTTACAAATGAAGCGGCAACAACATTTGCACCGTGAGTAAGACCAAATTCAATATCTTTTCTGTCCTGTGCGCTGACATACGGCATATTAATATGATAATTTGGAATATTTATGCTTTTGCGGTTTTTGAGCACACCGCCTTCTTTTACGGTACATATAATTTTGCTGTCAGTTACATCCTTAACAACAAGCGAAATAAGACCATCGTCAAGCAAAAGCTCTCTGCCCTTTGCTTTTTCACCCTCTGAATAAAAAATATCAACAAGCTTTGGAAATGAAATGCTTACGCCGTTTTCATCACCGTCAACTGCTTCCTTATAAAACGCAAACTCACTGCCGTTTTCCAATGCTACAGAACCGTTTGTAAATGTACCGACTCTGACCTCAGGTCCTTTTGTATCAAGCAAAATCGCAACATTCTTGCCGCTTTCCCTGATTGCCTCTTTGAGTGTACTGAAAATAACCTCAAGCTCATCATATTTTCCGTGCGACATATTAATTCTTGCCACATTCATACCTGCATCAATCATCTGCAATAGAGTTTCTTTGGTATTGCATGCAGGTCCGATAGTACAGACAATTCTCGTTTTTCTCATAAATTTTCTCCTATACAAAATGTGATTATTATTTGATACATATTTTAATACATATATTATATATTATGCTGCAACTAAATTCAATCATTGTTTTGTAAAATATTCCAAAAATTTTGCATATTCACTCAAATGCCATACTACAAAACGAAAATGACCTGCCCTTTTTCAGAGCAGGTCAAAATAAAAAATATAATCAGAATTCGTTTATGATGTTAGCAATATATTTCTGAATTGTCGTTACATCATCAATGTTAATTAAGCCGTCCTTTGTTGTATCAGCCGCCAAAATCTGAGTTTCTGTAAGTTTTTCTAAACCTACAATGTATTTTTGTGTTAAAGTAACATCATCAATATCAATTTTACCATCATCGTTGACATCACCAAGCATAAACTCAGGCGGAATATAATCAGGGTAAAACTGTTCACTGAGCCATGCTGCTCTGCCCTGCATCCAATCCGTCATATAAGCGAACATACCGTCAAAAGTCTGATTATAATGTTTGTTATCCGATTTTACCATCTTATGAGTATTTTCATCATAATAAGCAGTTACCAGATTTTGATGGTCCGCAATCCAATCGCCCGTATCAAGAATCCAACCGCTTGTATAATTCATTTCAGCAGAACCCCTTAGCAAGCTGTAATATTCATCAACCGACATCATAATTCCTTTGTCTGTTTCGCCGTAAAAATCTTTGAGTGCAGGCACAAAATCATTAAACCATATCTGCGCAGCTTCATTCATTACAGATTCATTTCTTGCAAAATTATTCATAATATTTGTTGAATTTTTTGAAGAAGCCTTCTTGCCCTTGTACTTACACCACCAACCGGTATATTCTTCATAGTCATCAACACCCATATTTCTTAAATCACGGCTAACACCTACTGCATTGCCAAGTGAATTATCGTAGTCCCATACAGGCGAACCATAAAATTTATAGATACCGTTTTCATCCTGTTTCCATACAAAGAATGTACTGGAAACACCTGAGTCCCAGTTTTTACCGAGTTCATTAATCAGATACAGCTTTGCAACAGATTCAACATCTGCAACCGAGGAAATATCATTGCTCGTATCTTTCGCGGCATTATAGAGAGCATTAAATTTATCTCTTACATACTCCTTGACCTCATTATAACCGACATCGCCAACTTCAAGCTCAGGAGCTTTGATTGTTACCTTGTTTCCGTCTTCACAATCAACATAATAATCCTCCCAGTCCGACGCACCGGCATCAACCTCGCACAAGAAAGGAAAATCCTCGTTGATTGTACCGTCTTCGTTAAGATATGCGGTATCATCAATATCATTAATAAGATTATTTTTTCCTGCCTCAATCTTTTCACACATCTGATATGAGCCCCAATAGAAGCCGTTTACATAAAAGTCAACATATCTTGAATCCGACGCATACGGCATTCCGACTGCATCAGAAAGATCATAAAGAACTCTGTTTCTTGAAAGCGAATCATCCTGATAATTAGCAAGAAGTGAATATTTTTTACTCTTGCTCATACCGGCAATTTTAACATTATCCTTATATGTAATATTATAAGCTTTCTTAGGCTTTCCCCATGTTGTGTTACCTCTGCCCTTGATTTTTTTAATTTCAGTGTTATCAACATTACCTTCTGCATCAACTATTGCGCCTGTTGCATCTGCACTTATGCTTTTATCATCATTGATATATGACATAAGGTCAGTTCCGTTGCCGTCAGCGTCACTGTTATTGATGTATATGCCTGCTTCTGCATTCGACTTCATAAATTTAAGCGTATATGTGCTGCCGCCAGCAGAAATCGAATATGACTTATTCTCCTCATAGCTGACAGTTGCAGTTCCGCCTGACGGAATATTTACACCGTTGACCGTAACAGCAGATGAGAACGCATTATACACATCAACCTTGGAACTGTCTGCCGATGTAGGCAGGAAAAAATACTTTACATCAGAATCAATTTCATAAAAGCTTTCATCATGCTTACTCTGCCATGCCTGCCAAGCCTCTGTATCCATCGAATTTAAAACTCCGTGAACATACAGAGCTTCAACAGTATCAAATGAAATATTTCCTGCCGAAACCGATTCGGATTCACTGTTTACATTTGCCGCACTTATCGACGAAATAACAACCGTTCCTGAAATAATCATCACAGCCAGAATAACTGAAATTAATTTTTTCATTTTCTTATCACTCCTAAATCAAAATTTTTTCATATATTTATCACACAGCAGTGCGATTATTTATATTGTAACATTTATATAATTTTTGTTCAATGCAAATTTTGTTTTTATAAGTAAAAAACACGAACAATTATTGTTATATTAAAGTAAGCTTAACAGCTTTAAATTAAGGCAGAAACAATTTTAAAATATGCCTGCTTTAATTAAAAAGCTTTGACTATTCGTAGTAATAGTGTTATATTTTTTACATTATACTTTATACTTTATTTTTTTCAAATCTTTTGATATAATAATATAGATATTCTATTAAAGATATTAAATAAGGAAGTGTCGGTATGCAAAACACAAAAAACAATAAGTCTAAAAAATTCTTAAATATTGCACTTATTGCCTTGCTTGCAATAACAGTTACATCTGCAAGTATGATGATGGGATGTGATTCTAAAGAAACTTCGGCAACACCTGATTCAGCCATTACAGAAACTAAGGTTGTATCTGAAACTCAGATTGTAACTGATTTGGTTGACATTACAGGCGATGATTCCGACGAATCAAGCGATGCATCGGACAGCAAGAGCGGTGACAGTAAATATAAAAGTAATTCAAATAACAGCAACAGTAACGACAAATCCGATGACAACAAAGAAAACGGCTCAGGCAACAGCGGTAATAAATCTAACAACAATGCTGCAAATAACTCAGGAAATAATTCTGATAATAACAATAACAACTCAGACGATAACGGCGGAAATGACTCCGACAATAACAGTGATAATAACGCTGACAACAATGATAACAATAACTCAGGAAATAATTCAGACAACAACGGCGGAGCTTCCGGAGTGCTTAAAATCGGCGGAAAAAGCTTTAATGTTGGTGACACAATTACGTGTACTCTCAGCATTAAAACTCCCGAACTGATTGAGAATTTTCAGGGGCAGATTGTTTATGACACAAAATATCTTGAGTGCACAAAAGCAAAATTTGTTGGCGAGGCAAGAGGCGGAAGTGTTATTAATTCCGGAACTACACCGGGTATTATAAAATTTAACGGCTCAAGCGCTATAGACGGCTATGATTTTACTGACGGTGCTGCTATGATGGAAATCACCTATAAGGTAAAAGGCTCAGGAAGTACAACTCCGACTGAAAAATGGGAGATTGTAAGACGTCTTACAGAGAAAGGTAACGGAACAAATTATATTACCGACGGAAAACCTTCTAAGGGTATGACATCATCATTCTCCTACTCAAAATAAATAACACAACTTAAAATGGGGCGATAAACCGCCCCATTTTTTACTTTATAGGAAATTGC
>DKZL01000021.1 GCA_002493635.1 Ruminococcaceae bacterium UBA7075
TTTTAGTTTGAAGTTTACAAAAAACTTACATATATAAACGCATAATGTTAAAATTTAGTTGAAAACAAAAGATTATTTGTTTTTGTAGAGAGGGTATAAACTTTGGTGAAAGGGGTTACCAAAATATTCTTTTTCTTCTTCTTTTGCGTGAGAATTTGCGGAAACGGAATAATGAAGTGAATGGAACGGTGTAGGTGGACTGAGGCTTATTGCGGTTATAATATGCGGCAGAATTGATTTGTGTGGAAACAATAGCCGGGTCATTGCCATTTTGCACAGCCTTGGTGAATAGGTCCATTATTTCGTATTTGTTTCCGTAATCGGCAGCAGGCTGCGACAAAATATCAGTTACTAACCGTCTTACCTTATCGGGATAAATTATAAAAGTATTGTCGGCATTGCAAGTAACCTTCTTCAACTCGGTGTTTCCATAAAATACGATAACTGAATAAATCGGTATGCCGGGATTTTGCGGCAAACATTGCCTGATGGTTTGGATGTGTCCTGCATTCTGCATAACAGGATTATAAAAGCGGTGCTTTTCCCTGCCATAGGCCAATACTTGTGTCCAATATTTCTGATGTTCATTACCGAAAATCCAACCGCTATAGTCCTTTACCTCAAAGACAATAATCCCCGCTTTTGTAGCAACCGCTATGTCTACTTGCGCATACTCCCCATTGGACTTTTGAATATATAAGTCGTGAAATATAGCTTTCGGATTAATACCTATTTTCAATAAAGTCATCACCAGTCTACGTTCCGACCACTCCCCACGAGTAATGGGCGTAACCTGTTCAATAAGTCGTCGCTCTTTTCGGTTGGAACCAATGAGACAGGCGATTACTAAGATTATAAAACAGGCTGAGAATAAGATAAACACGAGTGGCATTAGGAATAGCTCGATAATTTAGAGAAAGATGTGAAGTGATGGTCTAAGGTTTATTTGAATGTAAGGCTTTAATTCTGTCATTCTGCTCCATAGGTAATTTTAACCGCGGGGACAGTTTTTCCCATTCCATTCTGGGCAGTATATCTATAGGTTCCCACACGTTGAGCATACTGATTGGTCCCAAGAACGATTTTTTGATTGTCATAGAATTGTTGTGTCTCATCAGGGATAATCAAAACAATTGTACTAAAAGAGTGGTCTGGATTAGCTAATGCGCACCCTGATTTTAATACTTGTAACACTTTAAACTGAGAATAGTCCATCTGTTCTCCGGGTTCTTCAAACATTTCAAGTCCAGTAATTTCCGAGTTATCGGATATGTTAGCAACACATAATGCGAAAGCGAATGTAAGTATAATTCCTGTGATTATACCCAGTACATAGATAAGCCATTTTTTCATATTGTAGGATGAATTTATTTAGCCGTTATAAATAAAAGTTTTACTAAACTAATAATCAAGTTTGTATATCACACTCAAATCATTAGATGTCCTCCAAATCTTTTTGGATTTTGGCCTCGATATTTTGAGCATCACGGTATCGAATGACAACAATACCGCCGGAAAAACCTGCTTTCTCGATAGATAATTCGATAGTTCCACCAGTGACATTCCAAGCACTAGCATAAGTAACGGTACCTTGTCCTAATTCGTACATGAGAGAGGTGTTGCTATTCGAATCGCTTGGGTTATATTCTTGACAAACAGAGGGTTCGCCATACTTGCGAGTATATATGTCTTTATAATAATCATAGGTGTTAACAAGGACATTCCATTCACGGCTTTCATCGAATGCAACAATAACAGAATGAACACTTTTTCCGTCATCAGTCGCGCCAACACCGACTATTGCCTTTCTGCCGGTAAAATCGCCCGTGAACATAGTCACATTGTTGTCGCGTCCCACTTGTGTAAAACCTTTTGTTTTTAGCTTTCTGCAAAATTCTGTTACACTACCTTCAAGGGGAATGCCTTTAAAAGAAAGGTGTTCCTGAGCAAGAATGTTGGTTACGGCAAAGATTAAGGTAATTGTAGCTAAAAATTTTCTCATTTTCATTTATTCCAAAAGGCTCCTTTAGTTCCAAATTGAGCCGTTAATTATGTAAAAGCGTGGAACTGCAATGCCACGTCATTGTTGATGGTCGTAGGAAAAACTTAATGTGCAGATGTCGTAATAGCAACCCACGCTATAGCGTGAGAATCACTATGCAATCTTTGCTCATTTGAAAATATCCAATGTTTTCAACAACAAGATAAGCATAACGCTTCTTTTTTGTCTATGTCATGGAAAGGATTTTACCAATCCATGCGCAAAGATAATAAATATCGGGTGATAATATGTCATTGGCAGGTTAAAACCAGCAATTTAAAGCTGATTTTTGTCTTTTCTATCTTTATGTGTGACACGAAAGTTGCGTTGCGGTAAATGAGGGAGTGGTAGCTTGACGAGATGTTTCTTGTATAACAACTACCGGTTACGATGACGTTACCGAAGCCGCATCTCTACAAGATGCGTTTTTGCACTCTGTTGCCACCCCATGTGGCTGAGCCACATGGGGTTAAGCGAGGCTGCACCCCGATGGGGTGCATATAAATCAGCCTTGTCACGGTGGATTGCGGCCGTTGCTACCAAACCGCAAACCCGTAAGACAGGCCTAGAGGTTGTTTAATAACAAATGT
>DKZL01000014.1 GCA_002493635.1 Ruminococcaceae bacterium UBA7075
GTGACGGAGGATTGAAAATAAGGGTACATCAACACTTTTTTTATCCTCAGTCAGCTTCCGCTGACAGCTCCTTTAATAAGGAGCCTTTCTCGTTATCACAATTTCTGCTAACATAAACTATAATTTAACTTTGATAAGTGAGTTATGAACTTTACCAAAATATCTAAGTATATCTTCGGGTGACAACGGTCATATTTTAAGAAAAACTTGTGAAGCGTCTAAAAAAAGCGTCTAAAAAGTTTCACGTGAAACATTTATATATACGCAAAAGACCGCACACATAGTGTACGGCCTCTTGCAAGGGGTTTAGATAAGGAAATGGGTATGAGTGGAACGGATGCTTGCGCATCCATCTGGAAAGTAAATTAATTAAGCAGTTTTGTCTGTGCCAGAGGATATTTGCGTTTTTGGTATTCTGATTGTGTATTCAATAAAACTTTCATTGTCGGTCTTGTTGGATTGTGCGTCAATCCCTGCAAGCCGCATTGTGTCAATAGCCTTGTTTATTGTGTTCACAAATATTCTGACATCCTTTATCACCACTTTACTTATGCCCTTTTGCCTGATTACAGGCTGTTCAAGCGTTTTTAACATTATGCTAACAAGTGAATCTGTCTGTTGTGTGTTTAGTTTGTCTGATATTATTTTAGACAAAGCCTCTCGTCTTACATCTTTATCATCAATTCTTAACAGTGCACGGGCGTGGCGTTCTGTAAGTCCTGCATTTAAAATCCATTCCTGCTCCTCGTATGTAAGCTTTAAGAGTCTTAGCTTGTTGGCAATCGTAGACTGCGACTTTCCAAGCTTGCGTGCGGCTTCCTCCTGAGTAAGTCCAAACCTGCGGATGAGCTTTGAAATCCCGCGAGCTTCCTCGAAAAATCCGAGGTCGCTTCGCTGGAGATTTTCAAGGAGAGCAAACACTGCTGACTCTTTGTCAGAGCATTTGATGACTATGCAAGGAATTTTTTTAAGTCCTGCAAGCACAGAGGCGCGAAGGCGGCGTTCGCCGGCAATGAGTTCATACTCTGTTGCCGAAATTCTGCGTACCGTTATCGGTTGGAGAACTCCGTTCTCACTGATTGACCTTGAAAGTGCCGCAAGCTCGTCTTCATTGAAAACGTGTCTTGGCTGAGACTTATTGGGTCTGATTTTGATAATCGGTATTTCAGAAATTTTATTATCTTTTTTGAGCACAAAATTCATTTTGCCACCTCGCTTCTGTTAGCATCAGGGGTTGTCCCTGTGCTATTATAATACACCATCAGGTGCAAAATGTTTGTCGAAGTGTGAGTAAGTTTTATGTTTTCTTTTAATAGTTTATGTTATATTTTGGCGTATAGACATATATTATATATAAAACTTAACCTCCTGCCGTTTTAAACAGTAGGAGGTGTAAAATTAATTATTTATAATGGACTGGTTTTTATCTTTCCGGAATTGCGGGGATACTTCGGCGGTGTTGAGCTTATCTTCTGAATTTCAAGAATATTTCTGCATCCGCCGTCCATTGGCAAATCGAATGTGTATTTATTTATAAGCTTTCCGCCGAGAATTTGCAGTGCTTTTTTTGCATTAATAACTTCTTCATCTGCATTCGGTCCTTTCAGAGCAATAAACTTTCCGCCCTTTTTGACATAGCCAAGACAGTATTCAGAAAGAATATTAAGCTGTGCAACTGCCCTTGAAACAGCAAAATCAAACTGCTCTCTGCATTCGACCTTTTTCGCACCGTCCTCTGCTCTGCTGTGAACAAGTTTTGCTTCAATTCCTGTTTCATCAAGAACTTCCTGCAAAAATACAAGCCTTTTATTAAGACTGTCAAGTAAAGTAAGCTTAATGTCGGGACGAGCAATTTTCAGGACAATTCCAGGAAAACCTGCGCCTGTACCCACATCAATTATGCTTGCACCCTTGGGCACATCAATATAATTAAAAAATGACAGGCTGTCGGCAAAGTGCTTGACTGCAACTCCCTGCTCATCTGTAATTGCGGTCAGATTGATTTTTTCATTCCACTCGACGAGCAACTTGAAATACTGTTCAAATTGCTCAAGCTGAGTGTCATTAAGATTTATTTTAAAATTTTCTGTTGCAAGTTTCAGATAATCTTTTATGTTCATTGCTTTTCCTGCCTGTTCTGTGCTATCCATATTAGCAGCACGCTGATGTCGGCAGGCGATACTCCCGAAATTCTTGAAGCCTGACCGATGTTTAAGGGCTTAATCTTGTTGAGCTTTTCCTGTGCCTCAAGCCGCAAGCCCTTTATATTAGTATAGTCAAAATCAGACGGCAAAATTTTATTTTCAAGCTTTTTCATCTGCTCAACCTGCCTAAGCTGCTTCTGAATGTATCCCTCGTACTTTATTTCAACCTCTACCTGCTCAAAAATGTTTGCGTCAAGCGACGGACGAGTTGTATCAACCGGCTTTAAGCACTCATAGTCAAGCTGAGGTCTTTTAAGCAAATCAATCAAACGAACACCTGTAGTAATTTCTGATGTTTCACGTGAAACAAGTATCTTATTTACTTCGTCTGTCGGAGAAATTACAGTATCTTTAAGTCTTTTAATTTCCTGCTGCTTAAGTTGTTGCTTATCAAGATATTTTTGATAGCGTTCTTCGCTTATCAGACCAATCTCATAGCCGAGTGTAGTCAGTCTTTCATCAGCATTGTCCTGTCTGAGTACAAGCCTGTACTCACTGCGTGAGGTCATCATTCTGTAAGGCTCGTTTGCACCCTTTGTAACAAGGTCATCAATCAAAGTTCCTATGTAGGAATTGGCACGGGTGAAAACAACCTGCTCTCTTCCCTGCACCTTCAATGCAGCATTTATGCCTGCGACCAAACCTTGCGCCGCAGCTTCTTCATAACCTGAGCTTCCGTTAAACTGTCCTGCACCGTAAAGATTAGGAAAGTCTTTAAATTCAAGTGTAGCATTCATTGCAAGCGGGTCAACGCAGTCATACTCAATTGCATAAGCAGGGCGCATCATCACGCAATTTTCAAGTCCTTTGATTGTACGGTAAAATTTGAGCTGAACTTCTTCGGGAAGTGACGAGCTCATACCCTGCAAGTACATTTCTTCTGTATTAAGTCCGCAAGGCTCTATAAATAGCTGATGACGTTTTTTATCCTTGAAACGCATAATCTTATCCTCAAAGCTCGGACAATATCTCGGTCCTACGCCCTCAATTTTGCCAGCATAAAGAGGTGAACGGTGGATATTTTCAAGAATAACCTGCTTTGTGTTGTCATTTGTCCAGCTTATGTGGCAGTCAACCTTGTTATCACCAAGACTTTCTGTTTCATAAGAAAACGGCTGAGGAGGTGTGTCGCCTTTCTGCACCTCAAGGTCAGTGAAATCAATAGAGCTTTTTAAAATTCTTGCAGGCGTACCCGTCTTGAAACGTCTTAAAGGCAATCCGAGTTCTTTCAGACTTTTGCCAAGAAACGTAGCAGGAAAAATTCCGTCAGGACCGCTTTCATAAGAAACCTCGCCCACAAAAATTCTTCCGCCGAGATATGTACCCGTTGCAACAATAACAGACTTGCATTTAAAAACGGCGAGCATTCTTGTTGTCAGCTCATAACCTTCACCATTATCAAGCATTTTTATATCAGTAATCTCAGCCTGACGAAGTTCAAGATTTTTCTGTAGTTCAAGCTTGTGCTTCATCACATCAGAGTATTTTCGTCTGTCAATCTGTGCACGGAGAGAGTGAACAGCAGGACCTTTACCTCTGTTTAACATTCTGCTCTGCAAAAAGCACTCGTCGGCAGTCTTGCCCATTTCACCGCCCAAGGCATCAATTTCACGCACAAGATGCCCCTTTGCAGTACCTCCGATTGACGGATTGCAGGGGCAGTTGCCGACTGCGTCCATATTAATTGTAAAAATTGCAGTTTTACATCCAAGCCGAGCCGCCGCCAGAGCCGCCTCAATGCCTGCGTGACCGGCACCAATTACTGCAACATCATAAACTCCTGCTAAATATTTTTTTTCTTCAATTTTCATTTACAATTCCTCAATATGTATATTTTATATTTTTTTGACGGTAGTCGCCCTACGGTGGTTTATAAAAAGTTTCATTAAAACGCTAAACTATAATTTATCTAACTAAAATAAATGAGTTATGAAACTTACCAATAAACCGAAGTAAATCTTCGGGATACGACGGTTACATATTAAATCAAACTTGTGAAGCGTCTAAAATTACTTGCCTACGCAGAAGTTGTGGAATACACGGTCTATTACTTCATCGCTTGTGCTTTCACCTGTGAGTTCCAAAAGATTTGAAATTGCATCTTCAAGCGAAACCGTTACAGCATCATAAGTAAGTCCTGCATCAAGTGTGGATTTTGCTTCCATAACTGACGACAAAGCATTTGCAACGGCGAGCCTTTGCCTTTCATTTGACAATATGCCTTCGCTCGGATTGAGATTTGCTGTGCCTGCAATTTTTTCAACAGCCTTTGTCAGTTCTTCTCTGCACTCTCCGCTCTTTGCCGAAATATAGACTACATTCTCAAAATTATCGTTTATAAAGTCCGTATCAAGCTTTTGCTCAAGGTCTATTTTATTTATTATTGCGATTGTTGTTGCATTTTTTGCATTTTTGATTAATTCATAATCATCATCATTCAAAATCTGATTATTGTCAAATACAGCAAGAAGAAGTCCGCACTGTTCTAACCGCTTTTTCGCCCTGTCAACGCCAATCTGCTCCACTCTGTCCTCTGTATCACGCAAGCCGGCAGTATCGCTCAGCCGCAAAATTACATCGCCGAGCACAACCGTGTCTTCAACAATATCACGGGTTGTTCCGGGAATATCGGTGACAATGCTTTTTTCACATCCGGTCAGCAAATTCATAAGCGTGCTTTTACCTACATTCGGTCTGCCTGCAATAACGGTGTCAATGCCCTGCTTTACAGCCTGTCCGCTGTCATAGGTATCTAAAAGCCCCTGCAAAATTTTTATAGCATTATTGAAAGTCTTAAAAAGCTCGTCATCAGACACCTCTGCTATATCCTCCTCGGGATAATCCGCCCAAGCCGAAAGATGAGCTGCCTGTGAAAGCAATTCTTCCTTAATCTTGTCAATCTTTCTTCTTAAAGCACCGTCTTTGACGCAAAGAGCTGCTCTTGCGGCACTTCTGCTTTTTGCACTGATTATGTCAATAACAGACTCTGCCTCTGTCAAATCAATTTTTCCATTCAAAAAGGCTCGCTTTGTAAATTCTCCTGCCTGAGCAGGAACAGCTCCGTTATCAAGGACTGCACGCAAAACCTGCTTTGTAATAAAAATTCCGCCGTGGCAGGAAATTTCAACAACATTTTCGCCCGTATAGCTGTGAGGAGCACGATAAACAAGCACCACTGCCTCGTCGATTTCTTCTCCGTTATTGCAAACCTTGCCGAAAGCCGCAGTATATCCTTTCATATCCGCAACTTTTTTATTATTTATATTTTTAAAAACCTTATCAGCAATCCGGAGTGAATCATCACCCGAAATTCTGATTACGCCAATGCCGCCCTCACCCTGAGCAGTGCATATAGCCGCAATAGTTGTATCCATTTTTATCTCCTTTTATTTTGGCTCGCTTCATAAGTTTGCTTTAAAATGTAACACTTAAGACCCGAAGGTTTTCGGACGCTTCATAAGTATTATTTTAAATGTAACGTTTGCTACCCGAAGGTGTACTTTGGTTATATAGTAAACATCATAATTCACTTATTAAAAGTTTATTTTTAATTATTTATCCATACGGTAAGCAAAATTAATGTTTATTTGAATAATAAACTAAGTTTTGTGTAGGGGACGGCATCCTTGACGTCCCCAAAATTAGCAGAAACCTATGGGAGGGACGTCTGGGAAGCCGTCCCCTACAAATATTGAAGAAAAGTTCTGCTAAATTTATAGTTTAAACTCCGAGATACCGAGGTTGATATTAAGTCCGACTTTTATAACGGATAAAGCGACCACCGTCGCTAAACTATAATTTAACTTATGTCAGAGAATTATGCTGTTTACCAAACAACCGAAGTATATCTTCGGGTCGGAATGATTGCATTTTAAGTAAAACTTATGAAGCGGCTAAAAAACTATAATTTACTTTTGGTAGGTCTTTATGAATTGTAAACATATAGCCGAAGTCAAAACTTCGGAACACGGCGTGCCGTGTCCAGAAAAAATTGATGTCATTGCGGACACGGCACGCCGTGTCCCTACGAATCGCTAATAAACTATAAATTAACTTATATCAAAGAATTATGCTGTTTACCAAACAACCGAAGTATATCTTCGGGTCGGAACGGTCACATTTTATGGAAAACTTGTGAAGCGTCCGAAAAACATTATACACTAAAAAGCTCCCTTATGTAAAGGGAGCTTTTATAATTTAATTTATTCGACTGTTTTATCTATTCTTCCGTAAAGACCTGTTGCACCGCCCTCATTAAGCGGTTTTCTTTCGGGGTCAGCTGTTGTTGCCTGACTCGCACTGCGATTAGCGTTATACGGACGTCTGCCTCTGCTGTTATTATAACCGCCTCTTCTTGTGTTTCTGAACTTAGGGTCAGGTCCGATAACAACATGACGGTTTGCATTTTCGCCCTCACTCCAGGAAATAGCACCGTTTACCTTCTGAACAGAAGTATGTATAATTCTTCTTTCATAAGGATTCATCGGCTCAAGGCTTGTCCTTCTGCCTGTCTTTACAGCCTTAAAAGCGAGCTTTCTGCCGAGAATTTCAAGAGTATTTTCTCTTTTTTCTCTGTAATTGCCTGTATCAACAGTAACCTTAAGATATGAATCATCCTTATGATTATTTGCAACAAGGCTTGTCAGATACTGTAAAGAGTCAAGAGTTTCTCCTCTTCTTCCGATAACATATCCAACGTCTTCACCTGTAAGGTTAAAATCAACGCCGTCCTCTTTTTCTGTTTTTTCAATCTCAACGCTTGAAAGCTTCATAGCATCAAGAACATCTCTTAAAAACTGCTCTGCCGTATCAGCAGGTGAGGACTTTAAAGTAATTTTTACCTTTGCAGGTGCTCCGCCGAAAAGACCAAACTTCTTTTTTTCGGGCATCTGCACTACTTCATATTCAATCTCGGTTGTTTCGTCAACACCGAGCTGTTTTTTTGCGTCTTCAAGGGCTTCTTCAATAGAAGAGCCTGTACCAGTTGCTTCTTTAATCAAAATAGTCACCTTAATTCTTTACTTCTTCTTTTTATTTTTTTGCTTAGAATTTGCATTATTATTTAAAGCAGGAGTTTCCTTTGGAGCATAAACATACGGAATTCTTGCTTCATTTTCAAACATAAGTGCTGCGTGTCTTGCCTCTGAATTAGCAGTCATCTGTGCGGCACTGAAAATTTTGCCGAGTAATATTGACTGAACAAGTCCCAGAAGTGCCGAAACAATCCAATAGAAAGCCATAGCACACGGTACTACATATGCGATATAAGCCGAGAACAACGGCATTGCAAACAACATAACCTTCATACAACCCTGCTGCTGAGCCATCTGATTCTTGTTGATTTTCTGCATAATAATCTGTGAACCAATGTTTGAAGCAAAGCACAAAACAGGGAACAGAATATACGGAGATAAGAAACCAAAATCACTCGGTACAGCTAAAAGGTCAATTCCGAATGTATTAAAGCCGTTTACAAGCTCCATTACCTTGCTTATATCTGCCTGAGAAAAAATAGCGTTAATTGCTTCTGTATTAGCAATATTCGGGAAAACTTTAAGCAAATTGATTTCCTGATAATTATACATTCCCGTCACTGATGAATAACCGGGGATTGTATTTACATAAGTCAATGCATCATTTACATCTGCACTGTTTAAATGAAGAGTGTTTGTAAGAGGCCAGCCTACTGCATAAAAAATACCGAACAATACAAGCATTGGAATGATTGTAGTAAGGCATCCGCCCATTGGCTTTACGCCTTCTTTTTCATAAAGCTTCTGAATTTCTTCGTTTGCCTTTTGCTTGTTATTGGCATATTTTTCCTGAATTTCTTTCTGCTTTTTCTGAAGTCTTGCAGTACCTGCCATTGACTTTTGCTGTTTAATTGAAAACGGGAAAACGCAGGCTTTTACAATAATTGTAAATACAATAATCGCAAGACCGAAATCCTTAAGAACATAAAAAGCAGCCCAAAGAATCCAGCCGAGCAGACTTCCTAAAAAGCCGAATATTTGCATAGTATGTACCTCACTTTACTTTTCTTACCTTTTTTTCAGGCACGGGGTCGTATCCGCCCTTTGAAAACGGATTGCATCTCAAAATACGCCAGACCGTAAGTGCCGTTCCTTTGAGAGCACCGAATCTCTCAATTGCTTCAAGACCGTACTGCGAACATGTTGGTATATATTTGCAGTGATTTGCAGTATTCGGTGAAATTGATGTCTTATAAAATCGTATAAACGCAAGAAGAAATTTTTTCATTTTTTCAGTCCGCTATATAAGTTTTGTATAATATATAACCGTTGTATCCCGGAGTTTATACTTCTATATGTTGGTAAAGTTCATATTTCACTTATATAAATCTGTTTTTTTAAGTCCGCAATATAGGTTTGATTTTACCTATATTGCAGTATTCCAAAGTTATAACTTTCGCTGAAAAATTATGAATCTATTTATCAACTGTTCCGGCAAGTTTCAAATGCTTTTGCATAGCTTCTTTTACAATCTGACTTTTAACAAACGGTGTTTTGCCTCTGGCTACAAACACAATATCGTAGCCGCTCTTGATATTAGGATAAAGCTCATAAAAAGCTGCTCTTATTACTCTTCTTGCCCTTGTTCTTTTTACAGCTTTGCCGATTTTTTTACCGGTGGTAATGCCGTAACGCAGATTACCTGATTTATTTTTCATTACATAAGTTACCAGAACAGGACTTACAAATGACTTTCCTCTTTTATAAAGTCGAGTAAAATCCCTGTTCTCTTTTAAAGTGATATACTCACTCATAAACTGATACCACCCGTTAGCAAAGCTAAATACACTAAATTAAAGAAAGACCACTGTCGTGGCCTTTTCTTTAAAGCAAGTGCCGATTGTCCAATCAGTACACGCAAGCATAATATAGCTGCTGAAAAAGCACTCAATATAGTCATTTTAATATGAAAATCAGAAGTGTACTGATAATCGGTTTTACTTAATAAGACAATCTTTTTCTTCCTTTAGCTCTTCTTCTTGCTAAAACTTTTTTGCCGTTAGCAGTAGACATTCTCTTTCTGAAACCGTGCTCCTTCTTTCTGTGGAGCTTCTTTGGCTGATAAGTTCTCAACATAAATGAAAACCCCCTTTCTTTTATTGTCGTTTCATAAGCCGGTTTTTACATATCTCTTTATACAAAAAGCCGCCGGTGGGCTGCACTCATCCGAGCAGACAGCACCATATAAAAATTAACTTCTGTGCCCGACTGTTTACGAGTAATTTCCTATAAGGTTAAAAAGTATAAATCCAATCATTATTCAAATGAATAAAATCCTGACTTATCAAACGAAAGTAAAAACCTTGCAGATAAGCATTATACCTTATTTTTTCTTTTAAGTCAATACTTTTTAGTTTTTTTAGACTCTTCATATTTTTAGACGCTTCATAAGTTTTCCATAAAATGTAGCCGTCCTGACCCGAAGATGTACTTCGGTTATTCGGTGAACATCATAATTCACATTTATAGGTTAAATTATAGTTTATGTTAGCAGAAATTGTGATAACGAGAAAGGCTCCTTTGTAAAGGAGCTGTCAGCGGAAGCTGACTGAGGATTAAAAAAAGTGTTGATGTGCCCTTATTTTCAATCCTCCGTCAC
>DKZL01000030.1:0-11618 GCA_002493635.1 Ruminococcaceae bacterium UBA7075
GCTGAGCTATGCTCCCACATGCCTTTGTCGCTTCGTATCGGTTGCTGTATCTCTCAGCGACGAGTATTATAATACCATACCATTACGCAAAAGTCAACACTTTTTTTAAAATTTTTTTAATTTTTTTCCGACATTGACTTTTGCGGCATTATAATGGCATTATTTCGAGTTTTTCTCTTCTATGAGTTTCTCAATATCGTCTTTTGTAAAGATATATTTTTTGTTGCAGAAATGGCAGTTAGCAATTACACGACCGTTTTCATCGGGCAATGAACGCAAATCACTGTCGCTCATAGTACAAAAATGACTTTCAAGCTTTTCTCTGGAACAAGTGCATACATAATTTACAGGATTTTCGTCAAGAACCTCTACTTCAAAACCCTCAAGCGCAGTCTTACATATATCCAGAATATTCATACCTTTTGCCAGCATTGTAGTAACAGGCTCGAGCTTTGCAATATTCTTTTCAAGCTGTTCAATTGTATCTTCAAACGCTCCCGGCAAAAGCTGAATAAGCAGTCCTCCTGCCAGCATAACCTCGCCGTCCTCTTTATCAATAAGCACTCCGAGCGCACATACGGTCGGAATCTGTTCACTTGTAGCAAAATAATTTGTAATATCCTCGGCAATTTCGCCGCTCACAAGCTCAACCTGACCGATATACGGGTCTCCCGAGCCATAATCACGCATAACGCTAAGCGTACCGTTTTTGCCTACCGCCTTAGCTACATTGATTTTTCCGTTGCCGTAATATTCAGTCGGACAGTCACTGTCACCTACATAGCCGCGCACATTTCCCTTGCTGTCACCTACTGCTATCACGGGTCCAAGCTCGCCGTCACCCATAACACGCAGATTGATAATTGCGTCCTTTTGTTTCAGCTGAGCTCCCATCATTGAAGTTGCACAAAGAAGTCTTCCGAGTGCTGCCGTGGCACTTCTTGACAAATGATGGAGTTTTTTGGCTGTGAACACTATATCTGATGCGTCAATAGCCGACGCCATAACTGCTCCGTCCGATGTTATACAACGAATTATTTTATCCATAAATTATCCTCTCTTTATATACTGTTTCTTGACACTCTCATTCGTGCCGCATAAATTACCCTCTGTTCGCCCTCCTGCGGTTTTTCAAAAGACATATCCCCGTACACTGCCTCAACCTCAAAACCCGCCTCAGCGAGCAAATTACGCAGAATCTCGTCACTATAAGCCCTCTCGCAAAAGTTTTCGCTCGAGCGATAGTAAACGCCGTCCTCTTCTTCAAAAAAGTCAAGGGTAATATTTACAATGTCATCATCCTCAAGACTGTTCTGCCAAACACAGAACACCTTATCGTTTTCAAGCACAAAAGTATTGTCCCCAAGCACCTCTCTGTGTTTATAAACCGTATTTACATCAAATATGAACAGACCGTCATTATCCATAAACAGTCCCACACGGTCAAACGCCTTTCTGACATCCTCAAGTCTGGTCATATGATTTATGCTGTCGAGAGTGCACACGCAGGTATTTATTGTACCGTACAAATCAAGGTTTTGCATTTTTTGCTTTAAAAACATTATATCCATACCCTCATCCGCACTCTTCTGCATAGCCTCACAAAGCATTTCGGCACTTGCGTCTATACCATACACGTCAACGCCTCTTTTATACAATTCACGTGTAAGACTTCCGGTGCCGCAAGCAAGGTCAAGAGTAAGCCCCATCTCGTGATTGTGACGCTTTGCAAGCTCTAAGATATAATCGCAGCGTTGTTTGTAATTTGCATCCTCCATTAAACCGTCATAGAATTGAGCAAAAGAAACATAACTTGGCATTAGTATTCATCTCCGTCTGACATCTTGTCAAGCACCATAGTATATCCGTATGTATCATTGTCAAACAAAGCACGCTTTACACGGCTGATAGTTGCAGTCGATGCACCGGTTTCTCTGACAATTTCTGTATATACCTTTTTTTCTTTAAGCATTTTTGCAACAACCAATCTCTGAGACATTGCCCTGAGCTCTGCGCTTGTACATAAATCCTCAAAAAATCTGTAACATTCTTCCTCGTTATCAAGCGAAAGAATCGCCTTAAACAAATAATCTGTCGAGTCGTTTTTTAACTTTGAATTCAAGTTGAATTCCTCCTTGTTATCTGCCGATTTCATACAGTAAAATTTTAACATACAAAAGCATAAAAGTAAATATTGCCTGACATCAGTTTACAAAGAATTTTTTAAACAAAAAATTTTTTATTATAAAAATTACCCCCCGCTTTCATAAAGAAAGAGGGGGGGTAATAAAAATCATCTATATCTTCTGCCGCCGTTTTTATATCTTTTACCCTGTGTATTCTTGGGTAATGATACTTCGGCAGTATCAAATTTACTGCTTTTCTTTGAGCTTTTAGCTGAAGCAGCTCTGTATCCGTCACCGTAATAATCACGGCTTGAATTTGACTTTGACATTCTGCCTGTATTTGTTGCAGCAGCAAATGCGCCTTTCTTTTTGTTTTGTACTGTCAAAACAATAAAATACAAAATACCTGCCGCACTAAGCGCAAAACATACAACACTTACAACCAACATCCATCCGCCATTGTCAGACAGACTGTCATTCTTCTGAATAAAGCTGAAATCATCACCGTCATCTGCACTGTTGCTTGCATTTTTCAGCCGCTCAGAAATATCATTCCAGTCATTGTTGTTCAGGGTTTTATCTCCTACTGAGCCGCTTGAATTGTAAAGTGCCGCTGAAGGAGCAGTATTCTGCGGTGCAACATAGGTTTGTCCGCCGCCCAGATACGAGGGCTCGTCATAATTATAATCCTGCTCATATCCGCCTTGTTCGCCATCACCGTTGTTATCGTTGTAACCGTTATTATAATCGTTGCCATAATCGGTGCCGTTATTATCAACATAACTGCTGCTATTATTGTTATCAATATAACCGCCGTTATTATCACCGTTGTCACCGTTATTGTCGCCATTGCCGCCGTTATTATCGCCGTTGTCACCGTTATTGTCGCCATTGCCGCTGTTATTATCGCCGTTGTCGCCGTTATTGTCACCGTTATTGTCGCCGCTGCCGCTGTTTTCCGGAGGAATAACAACATCACCGCCGCTGCTTTCACCTCCGCCCTGATTATCACCGGGAATCACATCAGAATATTCTCCGCCGTCCTCTCCGACTGCATAAACACTGAGCGTAAAGGCTGAAAGACAGAATATTACAGATAAAAGAACAATTAAGAGTTTTTTCTTGCTGTTCATACAGATTCTCCTTTCCTTAATAAAAGGATAAGTTAATTATTCATCAGAACCTTCAGTAGCTGCCTGAGTTGTTTCAATTACTGCTTTAAAGAATAAATCAGCCTGATACTTATCAAGTACAGAAGTGTTTACTTCACACTCAAGGTTTTCAGCCAGACCATCAAGATAATCCTTAAAATCATCATTTTTCATATTAGAAAGGACATTCGGTCTGTTTGTATCGCTCTTAATATAATCATCAACATCATTTTTAATGTCATTCTTATAAATTAAATAATAAACAGCACTGTCTCCGCTGCCAACCTTTAAAGTTGAAGCCTTGTTGCTGTCGAGCTCTTTAAGAGCATTGAGAACCTCCTCACCAAGTGAAGATGTACTGATATTTTCTACATTTGAAGTTGAAGGATCAGCCTCAATATTGTTGTTTTCCATATATTTTGCAACTACATCGCTGTATGATGAACCTTTGTTGATTTCTTCAGCATAGCCGTCTATTTCATCGGTAAGCTTCTTTGCGTCATCCTCAGAAAGTGCCGCATCCTTTGCTGTGCCGCTTTCATCAGTTGTTGATTCATAAAGGTTCACTGTAAAATAGCTGTAATCAACATAGTTTTCAGTGAAGAAATCTGTAAGCTCGCTGTCAGAAACCTCTTCTGTGCCGCCCTTGCCATAAGTGGCTTCAAACAGCTTTGAATATTTTGCACTGTAAAGTGTTGTTGCATAAGTAAAGCTTTCAAGAGAAATACCATACGGCTCCAAATCGTCTTTCATAGGCATAACATAACCGTATGAAGCATACTGACCTACATTCCAGTAGGTTTCAGCCTGTTCTTCTGCTGCAGCTGTGTCTTCTGTGCTGAGCTCTATACCTGCCTTTGCAAGCTGTTCATCAACTACCATATAGTTTTTGCACATAATGTCAGCCTGTTCTTTAATCCAATCCTTTGCAACCTGCTTGTTGCCGTCATCGTCCTCAATTTCCTTGTCAAGCCAATCGCTGTTAGCTTTGCTGTAATCATCAAGCTGTTCAGAAGCAAATGACTGCGCCTGTGAATATGCAAGGTTAAGTGAGTAAATATACACACCGATTGCAAGTTCGTTATCTCCTGTTTTATAAGCCCATTCTTTGTTAAGACTTGTAGGAGTGCAGCCAACAGCAAAAACTGCTGTCAGGCACATAAGCACTGCAAGCACGAATGAACCGATTTTCAAATTTGACTTCATAAAAATTACCGTCCTTATCAAATTATAAAAGTTCGGACTGAAAAACACTTTTCCAGTCTGCGTACTTTATAAGTATACACAATTTTTTTGATATTGTCTATATTTTATTAAAAATTTAATAATTTTTTTCATAAAAAGCTGTTATTCGACCTTAAAAATTCTTTTCAACAGCTTGAGAGACGCCTTTCCTCCTCCCGACTGCACGCTTACATACGGCTTGTTTCCCTTTGCATTGAGCAGTGCTCTGCCGTTTAATGCAATCAGAATATCAGAAACTACAGGCGACTTTATCTCTTTGACGTATATAATCATATTGCTGTCGTTTTGTCTGATTTCGTAAACGCCCATAGAATTTGCCTTGTTTCTTACAAGCGCAATATCAATAAGTCCGAGTACAGATTCGGGGATTTCGCCAAAGCGGTCACGCAGTTCATCTTTAACATCCTCGCTGTCCTCAATGCTTCTTATGTCTGCAATTCTTCTGTAAACATCAAGGCGCAGAGTAAGACTTTCAACATAGCTTTCAGGGATATGAGCATCAACTGAAATATCAATCAGACAATCAAGATCGGCACTTTGCTGTGCATTGCCCTTTTCTTCGTTTACAGCCTCTTCGAGCAGTTTGAGGTACATATCATATCCTACGCTCGACATATGTCCGTGCTGCTGAGCACCCATAACATTGCCTGCACCTCTGAGTTCAAGGTCACGCATTGCAATTTTGAAGCCGCTGCCAAATTCGGTAAATTCTCTTATAGCTGCAAGTCTTTTTTGCTGAATTTCAGTAAGAACCTTGCCGCCTCTGAATGTAAAGTAAGCATAGGCACGCCTTGCGCTTCTGCCGACTCTTCCCCTCAGCTGATGAAGTTGAGAAAGTCCCATTTTGTCGGCATTTTCAATTATCAGAGTATTTGCATTTGGCAGGTCAACGCCTGTTTCAATAATTGTTGTGCATACAAGCACATCAATTTCCTGTTCAAGCATACTGCGCCAAACTTCGCTCAGCTCATTTTCTTTCATCTTTCCGTGGCCAATACCGACCTTTGCCTCGGGAACAGCTTCCATAATTTTTGCCGCTGTCGACTCGATTGTTCCGACATCGTTATGCAGATAGAACACCTGACCGCCTCGCCTTAATTCACGGCGGATAGCCTCGTTTATAACAGCCTCGTCGTGTTCCAGCACATAGGTCTGTACAGGCTGACGGTTATGGGGCGCTTCTTCAATTACGCTCATATCACGCAAACCGCTCATAGCCATATTAAGCGTTCTCGGAATCGGTGTAGCTGAAAGCGTGAGCACATCAACATTTTTGCAGACTTCCTTGAATCGTTCCTTTTGCGCTACGCCGAACCTCTGCTCCTCGTCAATAATTGCCAGTCCCAGATCACGGAACTCAACATCTTTCTGCACAAGCCTGTGAGTGCCGACAATTATGTCAACCTCACCTCTTTTGAGCTTCTCTAACGCTTCCTTCTGCTGTTTTGGAGTTCTGAAACGTGAGAGCAGTTCAATGCGCACGGGATAACCCTCAAATCTTCTGCAAACTGTTTGATAATGCTGCCATGCAAGAATTGTTGTAGGGCAAAGCAGGGCGCACTGTTTTGAGTCAGATACGCACTTGAAAGCCGCCCTGAGTGCAACCTCCGTTTTGCCAAAGCCTACGTCACCGCACAAAAGTCTGTCCATAGGGGCAGTTTTCTGCATATCTTTTTTAATCTCCCGACAGCATCTGAGCTGATCGGGGGTTTCCTCATATTCAAAGCTTGCCTCAAAATCATGCTGCCATTCATTATCACCGGAAAAAGCATATCCCTTGGATTTCATACGAGCCGAATAAAGCGCAATTAATTCTTTTGCAATATCTTTAACCGATGACTTGACCTTTGCTTTCTGCTTTTGCCAATCCTGAGAACCAAGACGATTAAGCTTAACCTTTGCGTCATCACCCGTTCCGATATATTTTGCTACCATATCAAGCTGAGTAACAGGAACATAAAGCACGTCACCCTTTGCATACTCAATCTTTATATAATCCTTTGTAATGCCGTGCGTGTCAATTTTTCTGATACCGCCGAACACACCTATGCCGTGAACACTGTGTACCACGTGTTCACCGACCGAAAGTTCCGACAAGCTGTAAATTGCCTTGCCGTTTTTCTGTTTTTTACGCTTTTTACTCTGCGGTTTATAAGCTGTCTGGCCATAGGTATAAAGATAAAACTTTTCACCAGCAAACTCAAATCCGCCGCTTAAAGCACCGCTCATCACGCAGACCTTGCCTCGCATCGCTTTGTCAAAATCCTCTGCATACTCAACGTTATATCCGTCGTCACTGAGATTTTCGCAAAGATTTTTTGCCGATTTGTCAGTGCCTGCAAGCACCACAACTGCACTGTCTGCGCTAAATACTGCATCTATATCCTCTTTGAGCTGATTATACGAACCGCCCCACGGCGATAACTGCTTTGCTGTAAATGCAAAGGCTTCATTCAATTTAATTGGAATATTGCCATGCATAAAGTTTTCAAGCATAATTACGCCGTGCTGCGTAAATATGTCAATACATTCATTGAATGTCAGAGTGAACCTGTCAAAGCCTTTGCACAAAGTACCGTCCTCAAATGCCTGCTTTAGCATTTCGGTATTTTGAAAGTCCATCGCCTTTCCTCTGTCGCTAACATTGGCAAATTCAGAGGTAAAAAACAGTGCATTCCTGTCAAAGTAATCAAACAAGCACTCGGGCTTTCCGTAAATCTGATTGATAAACTTGTCTGCGTTGGAAATTACCGAACCGTTCCGGATAAGCTCCGCCTCAGAATAAAGTTTTTCCTTTGCTTTCGGAGCGGCTTTGCCTCGCAACAGTCCTGCCTTTCGCTCAATCTCCGCCGCCAAAGCCTCCCTGTCCTCGATGAGAATCTCGGTTGACGGTGAAAGTTTGATTTTTCCTGCCTTTTTAAATCTTCTCTGCGATTCAATATCAAAGTAATTCAGGTCGGAGATTTCATCGCCCCAAAATTCGGCTCTCACAGGATACTCGCTGTCGGGCATAAAAAAGTCAAGGATTCCGCCTCTGAGCGAAAACTGACCGCTTCCTTCAACTGCATCAAATCTTTCATATCCGAGCAGAGTAAGCGTTCTCACTGCTTTTTCAAGCGGAACCTCTCTGCCCTCCTCAAAAATCAGCGTTGAATCCTCAAGCACTTTTTGGGGCACAGTAAGCTGGCTTGCCGCATCAATGCAGGAGATTACAACATCACAGTCGCCCTCCATCAGCTTTAAAAGCACCTTGAGCCTTGCGTGCTCGTACTCTCTTGACCTGCTCTGAAAATCGAGGAAATTCAAATCCCTGACAGGGTAAACATACGCCCTAAGCCCCATACTCGACAAATCGTTGCAGAGCTGCTGCGACTCTTTTTCATCAGACGCAATAAAAAGTGCCGAAGTATTTTTCAAACGACACAACGCATAAATCACATTAGCCTTATTCACTGTTGAAAGACCCGAAGCATAAAGGCTTCTGCCGTTTTTCACGGCCTTTTCCAAAGCTTTAAATGTGCTATTCTGTTTTAAAACATCAATCAAAAAATTCATATTTTTTAGACGCTCCAAAAGTTTGTTTTAATATGTAACCATACTGACCCGAAGATTTTTTGGACGCTTCACAAGTTTGGGTTAGTATGTGACGATTGTGACCCGAAGATTAACTTCAAATTTTATCTAAACATCATAATGCACTGATAAAAGTTAAATTATAGTTTAGCTGTTTAGTAAAACCTTTTATCAGCAAATGTAGGGAACGGTCTTGACCGTTCCGTAGTATCAAAAGATGGTTGTAAAATAACGGAACAGTCAGCTAACGCATAAGTTTTTGTAACCAAATCAAAGATTTGGAGAAAATCAAAAAGACTGTTCCCTACACTTATTGAGAAAAATTCTGCTAATATTATAGTTTTAATTAAGATGAACACCCGTAGGGGCGACTATCAGTCGCCCGAAAAATGCGATTATTATCGCATTTTTATAAAGTGGACAGATAATTTAATTTTATAGATGTTATTAATGTTGACTATAATAATTATAAGGTATCGGGCGGATACTATCCGCCCCTACGATATGGTGCTAAATTATAAATTTAATCGGGAAACAATAGTTTCATTTATTACAACCTGTCTGCCCAACCAAAATTATTCATTGTTAATTATATTGTGATACATTTCATTGGAAACTGCGCCGAAATATTTAATGTAAAACTTTCTTGCCTTTTCCAAGTCCTTAACATATACGGCAATATGCTCAATTTTCATATATAAAAACCTCAATTAAACAGATTCATTGCTCTGTCCATTTTGCCGTCAATAATCAGCTCGACTGCCTTGTATGCATTTTCAAACATTTTTTCAAGGTCTTTCATTTCTTTATCCGTAAATTTTGAAAGTACCCAGTCAGCTAAATCCCAATCGGGATTCGGCTTTGCACCTATGCCGATTTTGATGCGTGGAAACGCCTGAGAACCGCTCAGATTTATAATGCTCCTCATTCCTCTCTGACCACCGTCACTGCCCTTTGAGCGGATACGCATTTTGCCGACATTAAGTGAAATGTCATCAAATATTACTATCACATTTTCAGCGGGAATTTTGTAAAAATTCATCGCCTCGACAACTGCCTGACCGCTGTTATTCATATAGGTTGTCGGCTTCATAAGCATAACCTTAGAATCACCGATTTCACAGGTACCGATAAGACTTTTGTATTTTATCTTATTCACCCTGCAATCAAGCTTTTCGGCTATATAGTCAAGTGCAAGCCAGCCTGTATTGTGCCTTGTATTTTCATATTTTCTGTCGGGATTACCAAGCCCTACTACAAGGTACTCAACCGAACCGCCGTAATTTTTCTTACCAAACATATTATATATCTATGCAAAGCACCTTTGCATTTTTCCTTTCAAATTAATTTACACTTTTGAAAATCCGATTACAACGCAAATCGGCGGGTTTATGAAAACCCGCCTGTTTTTGCTTATTTAGTTTTGCAATATTTATCAGCCGAAAGCAGCTGTAAACGGTTTGTCATTATAAATTCTCTCAATAGCCTCAGCAAATGTAGGAGCAACAGGAAGAATTGTAAACTTGTCAATCATCTTCTCCTGAGGAACAGGGATTGTATCAAGAAGAACAACCTCTTTAAGAGCACTGTTCTTGATTCTCTCAATAGCAGGACCTGAAAGAACTGCGTGAGTAGCACAAGCGTAAACCTCGGTTGCACCGCCCTTTTCAACAATAGCGTTAGCCGCATTGCAAAGTGTGCCTGCTGTATCAATCATATCATCAACAAGAATAACCTTTTTGCCCTTTGCGTCACCGATTATGTTCATAACCTCGCAAACATTAGCCTTTGGTCTTCTCTTGTCAATAATAGCAAGACCTGTGCCGATTTTTGAAGCAAAGTTTCTTGAACGGGTAACAGAGCCGAGATCAGGAGAAACTACGATATAATCATCAGGATTTCCACCGATTCTTTCCCTCATATGATTTGCAAGCAAAGCCGCACCCTGAAGGTGGTCAACCGGAATATTAAAGAATCCCTGAATCTGATTTGCGTGAAGATCCATTGTAAGAACTCTGTCTGCACCTGCACAGGTAATAAGGTCTGCACAAAGCTTTGCTGAGATTGGATCTCTTGCCTTTGCTTTTCTGTCCTGTCTTGCATAACCAAAGTATGGCATAACAACAGTAATGCTTGCAGCAGACGCACGTTTCATAGCGTCAATCATAATGAGCATTTCCATAAGGTTGTCATTGACAGGTGCACAGGTTGACTGAACAATAAAGCAGTCGCTGCCACGAACAGACTCCTGAAGAGAAACAGAAATTTCGCCGTCAGAAAATTGTGTGCACTCACTCTTGCCAAGCGGCAAGCCCAGACAGCCTGCAATACCCTGAGCTACATCAAGGTTTGAACTGCCGGTGAAAATTTTGATGTCCTTACCGTGAAAATTCATTGTGTAATAACTCCTTTGAATTTATTTTACAAATTTGTTTATATGAATATAAATTGTATCAACTAATTAAAAATCGTAACCCTTTGCTTTTGCAATCTCATTGAGTTCCTCAAGCTGAGCAGGGTCGTTCGCACCTAACACAGTATCACTGCACTCAGCCATAAACGCTCCGACCTTTTTGCCGTCCTCAAGCAAAAGCTTAATTGCATCAGGCAAGTAATATTCTTTTGCCTTGTTGTTTGATGTAATTCTGTCAAGCACGCTCAGAAGCTGCTGCGCATCAAACCAGAAACCGCCCGAGTTCACCTCATTAATTTTCAGTGTTTCCTCGTCGGCATCTTTTTGCTCAACAATAGCCTTAAGATTTCCGTTTTTATCTCTTACAATTCTTCCGTAACCTGTCGGATCGTCAACTTTTGCTGAAATTACAGTAGCCGCATATCCGTTAATATGCTGATTCAAAGCATTCTTAATCGTCATACTGTCCATAAACGGAGCATCTCCGTTTAAGATAACAACATTGCCGTCACACTTTGCAAGAAATTGCTTTGCCATCATAACAGCGTGACCCGTGCCGAGCCTCTCAGCCTGAAAAACGCTCTCAATACAGTCGGAATTTTCCTTATTGTAATTGTCAAGGAATTCCTCGATACATTCCTTTTTATAGCCTTTAACTACACAAATTTTGTCAATACCTGCACCCTTAAGCGCATTTATAACCCACAAGAGCATAGGCTTTTCAAGCACCAAAGATAATGTCTTAGGCTTATCAGACTTCATTCTTTTGCCCTCGCCGCCTGCAAGGATAATAGCACAGTTGCCCATCAAAGCTCCCCACATTCTTACTTAATCTAAATAAACAGAGTGTATAACGGCAAAATCAGGGAACAATATTACTGTAAACTGTTGTCGGCATACCTCAATACATTAATATTATCTCATATTAATTACAAATTTCAAGGGATTTTTACAAAAAAATTACACTGTCATAACATTTTAAACATTTTTCACAATTTTTGTACGCTTCACAAGTTTGTTTTTAGTATGCAACTATTGCACCTTAATTAAAATCCGGCTAAAAGCATAATAACAAGTTATTCTGTACAACAGAAGTAAATCTTCGGGTCT
>DKZL01000030.1:11945-14779 GCA_002493635.1 Ruminococcaceae bacterium UBA7075
GGGTCTGACGGTTTCATTTTCTGACAAACGTATGAAGCGTCCAAAAAAATAAAAAAAATTTAAAAAAGTGTAGCATTTACAGGAAAACTTTGTTATAATAACATTTAGGCTTATACAAGCCAGCAAAACATCCATGCTATTTTTGCTGTAATGTAATTATTAAAGGCTCTTTCCTTTAATAAGAACCAATTAACTAATTTTAGGAGGATGACAAAATGGCAAACAAATGGGTATACCTTTTCAGCGAAGGTAATGCTGACATGAGAGAGCTCCTTGGTGGTAAGGGTGCTAACTTGGCAGAAATGACTCACATCGGTCTTCCGGTACCGCAGGGCTTCACAATCACAACAGAGGCTTGCACACAGTACTATGAGGACGGCCGTGAAATCAATGACGAAATTCAGGGTCAGATTAACGAGTACATCGTAAAGATGGAAGAAATCACAGGTAAAAAATTCGGCGACAAGGAGAATCCGCTCCTCGTTTCAGTTCGTTCAGGTGCAAGAGCATCAATGCCGGGTATGATGGACACAATCCTCAACCTTGGTCTTAACGAAGAAGTTGTTAATGTAATTGCTGAAAAGTCAGGCAATCCTCGTTGGGCTTGGGACTGCTACAGAAGATTTATTCAGATGTATTCTGACGTAGTTATGGAAGTTGGTAAGAAGTACTTTGAAGAGCTTATCGACAAAATGAAGGCTGAAAAGGGCGTAACATATGATGTTGAGCTCACAGCAGAAGATCTCAAAGAGCTTTGCTCACAGTTCAAGGCTGAGTACAAAGAGAAAATCGGCGTTGACTTCCCAACTGATCCAAAAGAACAGCTCATGGGCGCAGTTAAAGCTGTATTCCGTTCATGGGACAACCCAAGAGCTAACGTATACAGAAGAGACAACGACATTCCTTATTCATGGGGTACAGCTGTAAACGTACAGTCAATGGCATTCGGTAATATGGGTGATGACTGCGGTACAGGTGTTGCATTTACAAGAGACCCTGCAACAGGTGAGAAGAAGCTCATGGGTGAGTTCCTCATCAATGCACAGGGCGAAGACGTTGTTGCCGGTGTAAGAACACCAATGCCAATCGCTAAGATGGCTGAAGAGTTCCCTGAAGCATTCAACCAGTTCCAGGAAGTTTGCAAAACTCTTGAGAACCACTACAGAGATATGCAGGATATGGAGTTCACTGTTGAAAACAAGAAGCTCTATATGCTCCAGACAAGAAACGGTAAGAGAACAGCACAGGCTGCTCTTAAGATTGCTTGTGACCTCGTTGACGAAGGTATGAGAACAGAAAAAGAAGCTGTTGCTATGATCGATCCTCGTAACCTCGACACACTCCTCCACCCACAGTTTGACGCTGCTGCACTTAAGGCTGCAACACCAATCGGCAAGGGTCTTGGTGCTTCTCCTGGCGCTGCATGCGGTAAGGTAGTATTTACAGCTGACGACGCAGTTGCTTGGGCTGAAAAAGGCGAAAAGGTTGTTCTTGTTCGTCTTGAAACTTCACCTGAGGACATCACAGGTATGAAGGCTGCACAGGGTATCCTTACAGTTCGTGGCGGTATGACATCACACGCTGCCGTTGTTGCTCGTGGTATGGGTACATGTTGCGTATCAGGTTGTGGCGACATCGCAATGGACGAAGCTAACAAGCAGTTCACACTCGCTGGCAAGACATTCCACGAGGGCGATTGCATTTCAATCGACGGTACAACAGGTAACATTTACGAAGGCATCATTCCTACTGTTGACGCTACAATCGCTGGCGAGTTCGGCAGAATTATGGCGTGGGCTGATAAATACAGAACACTTAAGGTAAGAACAAATGCTGATACACCTGCTGACGCTAAGAAGGCTCGTGAGCTTGGTGCAGAAGGTATTGGTCTTTGCCGTACTGAGCATATGTTCTTTGAAGAGGACAGAATCGCTGCATTCAGAGAGATGATTTGCTCTGATACAGTTGAAGAAAGAGAAGCTGCTCTTGAAAAGATTCTTCCATATCAGCAGGGCGACTTCAAGGCTCTTTATGAGGCTCTCGAAGGCAACCCGGTAACAATCAGATTCCTCGACCCACCACTT
Organism: Ruminococcaceae bacterium UBA7075; assembly: GCA_002493635.1. Classification (GTDB taxonomy): domain Bacteria; phylum Bacillota; class Clostridia; order Oscillospirales; family Acutalibacteraceae; genus Ruminococcoides. Next base: position 14,030 of record DKZL01000030.1, read on the forward strand.
CACGAGTTCGTTCCTACTGAAGAAGAGGATATCAAGAAGCTCGCAGACGCACAGGGTAAGACTGTTGAAGAAATCAAGACAATCATTGCTTCACTCCACGAGTTCAACCCAATGATGGGTCACCGTGGCTGCCGTCTCGCAGTAACATATCCTGAAATTGCAAAGATGCAGACAAAGGCTGTTATCCGTGCTGCAATTGAAGTTAAGCAGGCTCATCCTGATTGGGCAGTTAAGCCTGAAATTATGATTCCTCTCGTATGCGAAGTTAAGGAATTGAAGTATGTTAAGAAGATGGTTGTTGAAACAGCAGACGCTGAAATCGCTGCTGCAGGCGTAGAGCTTGAGTACGAAGTTGGTACAATGATCGAGATTCCTCGTGCTGCTCTTACAGCTGATGAAATTGCTGCTGAGGCTGACTTCTTCTGCTTCGGTACAAATGACCTCACACAGATGACATTCGGCTTCTCAAGAGACGACGCTGGTAAGTTCCTTGACGCTTACTATGATGCAAAAATCTTTGAGAACGATCCATTTGCTAAGCTCGACCAGACAGGTGTAGGCAAACTTATGGATACAGCAATCAAGCTCGGCAAGCCGGTTAATCCAAACCTCCATGTTGGTATCTGCGGCGAGCACGGCGGCGACCCATCATCAGTTGAGTTCTGCCACAAGCTTGGTCTTGACTATGTATCATGCTCACCATTCCGTGTGCCAATCGCTCGTCTTGCTGCTGCTCAGGCGGCTATCAAA
>DKZL01000051.1 GCA_002493635.1 Ruminococcaceae bacterium UBA7075
GCAGGCCACTGCCTGCTTTTTTGTTCATAAAAAATCAGGCAGCCTAATGACTGCCTGATTAATTTATGATTTTGTAATTGTGAGGTTAGCCTTGTAAGAACCATAAGCCCAGCAACTGTCTGCTCCGCTGATTTTGATTGAAACAGGCATCTGTACTGAACCTGTTGTTCCTTTGGAATCCTTAGTATCAATGACAGCAGTAATATCGCTTTCGGATAATTCATCAATCTGACTCTTCGGTCCTATAACAGTAACAGACAGACTGTTCTGAGTAACATTAGCTTTGTATTCAGAAGAAAGCCCTTCTGTTTCAAAGTTATCAACAGTAAATTTTTTGCTTTCAAACCCACTTAAGTCAAGAGAGAATTTTGCAACCGACGTATTACTGATGTTCTTACTGTCAGCAGGAATGTTAATGCCAAGGTTGTCAAATGAAACAGTTGTATCTTTCAGCGTAGTAAAATCTATTGCTTCAAGAGTTACACTGTCTGTTTTATCAAGTACATCCTTGGGGGCTGCTAACGTAATAGTTTCAGGTTCAATCTTAATCATATCATCTGTAATTTCAAGTCCCTCAGGCTTATTGGTGAAAGACGGAACCACGTTGACCGTTTTTTCAGGTAAAACAGAAATTTTCGCATCTATTGACACCACACTCATTGTCAATAAATCAGTAGATATTTCTTTATTATCCTCATCATATAATCTCAACTCACAAGGAGCTTCGGTAGATTTATTAATTGTTCCGCTGACTTCAGCAACAGCAGAAACCTTTGCAATTTTTGTAATTACAGACTGTGGACCTGAAATTGCAACCGTATCATTTGATAAGGAGGTAGAAGCATAATATCCGTCACTGACCTTATAAACAACACTGTCCTGAATATTGAATGTGGATTCACGAAGATAATCAACATAAACCTTTACGGTTGAAGGAGTTATATTTTGCTGAATAGTAAATGATGCAGAGGGATTTGATTTTGCAGCAGTAACACTGAGTTCGTAGTCTCCGGAAGTATCAATAGATGCTGCCGAAGCTGACACAATTATATCAGATTCAGAAATAGATCCTATAATCGCTCTGTTACCTGTAACAGTAACAGAAGCAGTCTGATCACCGCCTGAGAACACCTGCAAGCCATTATCAGATAAATCCGCAGGTAATTCTATCTGTATAGGGATATTTGCAACGGTAACAGTCGTATCATTTGACGAGCCCATACTCATATAAACCCAAATTGAAACCGATACAAGTACAGCTACTATCAAAACAAATTTATTGTTTCGCAAAAGAGAATTAAGAGAAAATTTATTCTTATTCATCACTTTCACTCTCCTTGCGTTTTGATGATCTTACAAAAGGAAACTCATGCTTTTCATTTTTTTCAGCCTTTTCAATTTCTGCCTCATTAGCATAATCATCAATCAAGAATTTTTCAAGTTTTAATATAAGTTCCTCTCTGTTAAAATCACGCAAAAGTGTGCCGTTAATAGCAAGTGAAATTGCACCGGTCTCCTCACTTACAACCAAAATAACCGCATCACTCTGCTCACTCATTCCCAATGCCGCACGATGTCTTGTGCCAAGATTCGGATCAACATTTTTGTTATCGGTAAGCGGCAGAATACAGCCGGCAGCATAAAGTTTACCGTCACGAATAATGCTTGCACCATCATGCAAAGGTGCTTTGTTAAAGAAAATGTTGCCGAAAAGTGCAACAGATGTTTCAGCATCTACAATAGTGCCTGTAGAAGCAATATCAGAAAGCTTAGTTTCACGCTCAAACACAAGCAATGCGCCTGTTTTTGACCGAGAAAATAACACGGAAGTATCCGCTGCATCTACTATTGATTTTTTTACGTTTTTCTCCCATTCCTCACTTCTGCCACGCTTTGTAAAGAATTTGAAAAATTTAGTGTAAGTGTGGTTTCTTCCCATTTGTTCAAGCGCCTTGCGTATTTCAGGCTGAAAAATAATAACCATAAGAACAATTACGGATTCAAACAGCATTCTTAGAAGGGATGATAACATCACTAATCCAAATAATGATGACAGCAGATAAATGATTACGAGAACAATTACACCTTTTAAAAGCTGTGCTGCTCTGGTTTCACGAACAAGACGCACAAGGCCAAAAATAATAAGTGAAATTGCAAGAATGTCAATTATGTCACGAAACTGTATTGTTTTCAGTATTGACATAATATCATTAAAAATTTCCATTTATCCTTCCCTCCTTTTCACTTCATATTGTTTAATTATATTTTAACACACATACTTAACTAATTTCAACCTTTTTAATTTCTTTTTTTGAACTTTATTATTTTATTTAACGACGAAACAAAAATCTTTACATCTGAAGAGGTATTAAAAGCAGACATCACTGCCCTTACTGTTCCCCTGTCAATAGTGCCATAAGACTCGTGTGCAAGCGGCGCACAGTGAAGTCCCGCGCGAACTGCAATTCCGAATTTATTAAGCTCAGCCGCTATATCCTCACTATCCTCGTCCTTCACATTAAAAGAAATAACAGGCACGCTTGTATGAGAATCAGGTCTTTGAGTGTAAAGTTCTGTATATTTAATTGTGTTGAGATTATCATACAGCATTTGAGCAAGGCGCATTTCGTGACGTTCTATCTTGTCTATTGTACAGCGGTTAATAAACCGTATACCCTCATTAAGTCCTGCAATACCGGGTAAATTAGGCGTACCGCTTTCATACATATCAGGCAAAACATCAGGCTGCGTCTTTTGATATGACAGGCTTCCCGTACCGCCCTGTATCAGACTTTCGGGAAGAGTATCAGAATTTATAATCAAAGCACCTGTACCCATAGGCCCGTAAAGTCCTTTGTGTCCTGACATACAAAGATAATCTATGCATTCATCTTCAAGAGAAAGCCTTGTTACGCCTGCCGTCTGTGCCGCATCTACGCAAAATAATACACCGTGCAGTCTGCATAATGCCCCAAGCTTTTTAACAGGAAGTTTTATTCCAAATACGTTTGAAGCGTGTGTGCAAATAACAAGCCGAGTGTGTTCGTTCATTGAATTTCTGAAATTATTTATCGTAGCGTCATCATCATACGGCACACATTCTGCAACAGAATATGTCACATTATTCTTTTTTAATTCCTCCAGGGGACGAACAACAGCATTGTGCTCCAGAGATGAAATAACAGCATGATCTCCGCTTTTCAGTATTCCCTTTATTACTGTGTTAAGTGCAGAAGTACAATTGCCGGTAAAAATTACTTTTTCCGGTGATGATACATTAAAAAAATCCGCCAGATTTTTACGGCAGTTATACATTATCTCAGCTGATTTTAGCGACATACTGTGACCGCTTCTGCCCGGATTTGCACCATATTGCTGCAACACACTGTTGACAGCAGCTGCAACGCCCTTTGGTTTTGGAAAGGTTGTTGCACCATTATCAAAATATATCATTTAAAATCAACAGCGGCAACACCCTGTATCCTGATTCCGTTATTTAGTATTAGCGATTTAGCTTCATCAAATCTGTTTATTATAAGAAGGCTATAGCCGCAGGAACGGTTTCTGAGGTGTGAAGGAGTTCTCACAAGCCTTGCATCAATTCTGTTTTTCTTTAATAAATCTCTGCTTCTGATTGCAAAAGTTACTGAATTAAATATTATAAGATTATTTTCCATATTATTCACCTTTATATTAAAAATTTTTTGTATTATTATTCGTATTAGACTACATTACATAATATGACACATAGAAAATATATGGCACAAAAAAGCAGGCAGTGGCCTGC
>DKZL01000037.1:0-3409 GCA_002493635.1 Ruminococcaceae bacterium UBA7075
CTTTATAACGGGTAAAGCGACCACTGTCGCTAAACTATAATTTAGTTAATTTTAATTGGTAACCTAATTTTATTTATAATAAATACACATAAAGAAAGGAAGTAAATAAAATGGCACAGAAAGGCGATTTGCTGTCAGTAAGACAGGACATAAGGGTTGTTGACGCAACTATTCGTGACGGAGGACTCTGTAACGATTTCAGATTTGATGATAAGTTTGTTAAGGATTTGTACGCTGCAAATGTAAAAGCAGGCGTTGACTATATGGAGTTCGGCTATAAGGCTTCAAGAGAAATTTTTGACGAAAAGGATTTCGGCAAGTGGAAGTTCTGTAAGGACGAGGATATTCGCAAAATTGTCGGCGACAATAAAACAAATCTTAAAATTGCAGTAATGGCAGATGTAGGCAGAACAGACTTCAAGACCGATATTATTCCGAGAAAGGACAGCCCGATTGATTTAATCAGAGTTGCAACATACATCAACACAATTCCTGCTGCAATTGAAATGATTGAGGACGCAGCCAAAAAAGGCTACGAAACAACAATCAATATTATGGCTGTTTCAAAGGCAAGAACAGAGGACATAAAGGCGGCTCTTGAAGCTCTTGGAAAAACACCTGTAAATGCATTTTACATTGTTGATAGCTACGGCTCAATTTATCCCGAAGAGGCAAGACGACTTGCTGATATGTACGGTGAAATTGCCGAGAAGTACAAGAAGTCAGTTGGTATTCACGCTCACAACAACCAGCAGCTTGCTTTTGCAAATACTATTGAGGCTATGACTTACGGTGCAAGCTATCTTGACGCTACTGTTGACGGAATGGGCAGAGGTGCAGGTAACTGCGCACTTGAGCTTCTTTTAGGATTCCTCAAAAATCCAAAGTATAAGGTTGACCCGATTGTAAAGATTATTGAAGAACATACATCAAAGCTCAGAGAACAGGGTGTAAAATGGGGCTATGACATTCCATATATGCTCACAGGTCAGTACAACACCCATCCCCGTCCGGCAATCCAGTTTGTCAAGGAAGAACGCAAGGATTATTACAGGTTTATCAATGAGCTTTACGATATTATAAATAACTGATTATATGAATTTGGAGGTTAATTAAAGTGAAAAACGAACGCTTTGAAAAAACTTATTCTCAGGGCGCTATGAATGTTACCGAGATTTGGGTGGATAAGCAGACCGGAGTTAATTACCTTTATCATATTTCGGGTTACTCGGGTGGTTTGACTCCCTTGCTGGACAGACAGGGAAAGCCGATTATTACACCGATTCTTAATAAATAAAGATATAATACTGATATAAAAAACTTTATGAAGAGGACAGGAGGACAAAATGGCATTTGACAGACTTATTGAAAACATTGTAAAAATGCAGAACCCGACCGTTGCAGGTCTTGACCCCAAGCTTGACTATGTTCCTGCATCAATCAAGGAAAAGTGCTTTGAAAAGTACGGCAAAACTCTTGAGGGCGCAGCTGCTGCACTTTTTGAGTTTAACAAGGCTTTAATTGACAGCCTTTATGACATTGTGCCTGCAATCAAGCCGCAGGCTGCATACTATGAAATGTACGGATGGCAGGGCGTTAAGACTTTGTGTGAAACTATCGCATATGCCAAGTCAAAGGGTATGTTTGTAATGACCGACGGCAAGCGCAATGACATCGGCACAACTATGGAAGCATATGCTACTGCACATCTCGGCACAACAAGCGTTGACGGTGAGATGATTGACGCATTCGGTGCAGACGCTTTAACGGTCAACGGATATCTCGGAACAGACGGAATAAAACCGCTTGCAAAGATTTGTGACGAAAAAGACAAGGGCATTTTTGTACTTGTGAAAACCTCAAATCCAAGTTCGGGTGAATTGCAGGATATGAAGCTTGACACCGACGAAACCGTTTATGAGCATATGGGCAAAATGTGCGAAGAATGGGGCAGTTCTCTTATGGGCAAATACGGCTACAGCGCAGTGGGCGCAGTTGTAGGTGCAACATATCCTCAGCAGCTTGCTGAAATGCGTGAAAAACTGCCGCACACATTTTTCCTTGTGCCGGGCTACGGTGCACAGGGCGGCGGTGCAGAGGATGTTAAGAATGCCTTTGACAAAAACGGTCTTGGTGCAATTATCAACTCAAGCCGTGGCATTATGTGCGCATGGAAAAAGCAGGACGGTATGACAGAAGATGATTTCGCTGCTGCTGCAAGAAATGAAGCAATAAGAATGAGAGATGAAATTATCGGCTGTATAGGAAAAATTAACAATTAACAATTCACAATGAACAATTTTGGTCGGGCAGACAGCTTGCAGTAAATTACATCATTGTTTCCCGACTGAATTAATAATTTAACTTTTATTAATGAGTAATGATGGTTACCGAACATCCGAAGTACATCTTCGGGTTAGGACGGTTAAATATTAAGCAAAACCTATGAAGCGTCCAAAAAATATTGACTTTAGGTTTTTATAGGCGTATAATTTATATGTTATATTTTAATGTGCATTATTTTTTGAATAGCACATATTATTTTATTGTTATAAAATATTAAATCAAGGGAGATTTTAGAAATGGCAAGAGTATATAATTTTTCTGCAGGCCCTTCAATGCTGCCTGAAGCAGTGCTCAAAAAAGCAGCTGCTGAAATGCTTGACTACGAGGGTACAGGTCAGAGCGTAATGGAAATGTCACACCGCAGCAAGGCGTTTGACAAAATCATTAAAGATGCAGAAGCACTTTTAAGAGAGATTTATAATATTCCTGACAACTACAAGGTTCTTTTCCTTCAGGGCGGCGGTTCAACACAGTTTGCTATGGTTGCAATGAACCTTATGAACAAGAACAACAAGGCTGACTATATCATTACAGGTCAGTGGGCTAAAAAGGCTTATCAGGAAGCACAGAAGTACGGCGATGTACAGGCTGTTGCATCTTCAGCAGATAAGACATTTACATATATTCCAAAGACAGACAAGTCAATGTTCCGTGAGGACGCAGACTATGTTTATATCTGCCTTAACAATACAATCTACGGTACAGTTTACCACGAACTCCCTGACACAGGCGATATTCCGCTTGTTGCTGATATTTCATCTTGCATTTGTTCAGAGCCGCTTGATATTTCAAAGTTTGGTTTGCTTTTTGCGGGTGCTCAGAAGAATATGGCAGGTGCAGGTCTTACTATTGCAATCGTAAGAGAGGATCTCATCGGCAATGCTATGGATATCACTCCTACAATGCTCAACTACAAGACACACGCTGACAGCGATTCACTTTACAACACACCGCCTTGCTACACAATCTATATTGCAAAGCTTGTTCTTGAGTGGATTAAGAATGAAGTAGGCGGTCTTGAGAAGATGAAGGAACTCAACGAGAAGAAAGCAAAAATTCTCTA
>DKZL01000037.1:3693-3986 GCA_002493635.1 Ruminococcaceae bacterium UBA7075
AAAGAAGCAACAGAGGCTGGCTTTGTTAACATCAAGGGTCACCGCACAGTAGGCGGTATGCGTGCTTCAATTTATAATGCAATGCCGATTGAGGGCGTTGAAAAGCTCGTTGAGTTTATGAAGAAGTTTGAGGCTGAAAATAAGTAATATTTTTCGGCTTTTATCAAAGGACGGCATCAGCCGTTCTTTGCGTTTAATAAATCTATTTAAAAAGGATTGGTTTCAATGTATAATGTACTTACATTAAATAAGATTGCCGCAGTCGGCACATCAAGACTCGGCGACAATTACAG
>DKZL01000044.1:0-2357 GCA_002493635.1 Ruminococcaceae bacterium UBA7075
GAGTTATGAACCTTACCGAACAATCAGAGTAAATCTTCGGGGCGGAACGGTTACATTTTAAGGAAAACTTATGAAGCGTATAAAAACTTCGGGATACTGCATTATAAATCACATTAAACTTATATAGCGGTGATAAAAATATTATAAAACTTTTGTTGTCATATTTCAATATAAATAAAAATATGTTATACTTAGATTCAAGTTTTCTTACTTTTTTAAATTTTGACATATTTCTGTCACAATCACAAGTTAAATTATTTGTATATGTTTTCATACATAATTATACTGTAAAATTTTTATATAAAATATCAAAGTAAAAACACATTTATAAAGAGGAAAGTAAAGGAGCGGAAAAATGAGCAGAATTTTAGTAGTTGACGATGAATACAGAATAAGACAGATAATAAGAAAATATGCCGAGTTTGAGGGCTATGAGGTTGAAGAGGCGGTTGACGGTATGCAGGCAATAGAAGTATGCCGCAAGGAAGAGTTTGACCTTATAATTATGGATGTTATGATGCCCGAGCTTGACGGCTTTTCAGCTTGCAAGGAAATCAGAAAATTCAGACAAACTCCGATAATTATGCTTTCGGCAAGGGGCGAGGAATACGACAAAATACACGGCTTTGAGCTTGGAAGCGACGACTATGTTGTAAAACCGTTTTCTCCCAAGGAGCTTATGATGCGTGTCAACGCAGTTATCAAGCGTTCAAGCGGCGGAGCATCGGGTGATGATTCCAAAAAGGATGTTTTTGAATACGAGGGGCTTAATGTTGACTTTTCTGCACGCATTGTAACCATCGACGGCAACCGTGTTGAAATGACGCCAAAGGAGTACGAGCTGTTCTTTTATATGGTACGCAACAAGGGACTGGCTCTCACCCGAGAAAAGCTTATCAGCGAGGTATGGGGCTATGACTTTTTCGGCGACGAAAGAACTCTTGATACTCATATTAAGCTTTTGCGCAAAAGTCTCGGCGATTACAGCAGATGTATTGTAACCTTACGAGGGGTGGGCTATCGCTTTGAAACAGTTTAAACGAATAAACCGCAAGTTTATTCCTCTGCATTTCAAACTGTTATGGTATTTTTTGCTTTTCGGACTAATTATTCTTATCGTGCTGTGGGTGTTCAACGCTTTCTTTCTTGAAACCTTTTACACTGCTACAAAGTCAGCACAGGTTGAAAAAAATGCTTCCATAATATCAAAATCCATTGAAGAAAACAAAAATGTTCAGGGAACAATCGAGAGTGTGGCAAGCTATAACTCGTTCAATGTTTATCTGTATGATACCACTTCGCTGTTCACACAACAGTATTTCTGCAACTATGACAGCCCGCAGACTTCATTGAACTTTGAGTATCACGATGTTTACAGCTTTTATAATCAGGCGCTTGAAAACGGCGGTAAATATATGGCTGTTACAAGCAGCCTGAGCGGCGATCTGGAGCGCAGCAGATTTGAAAGGATTTTTAACAGATTTTCAACTTCTGATACTCCGCAGACGCAGATTATCATAAAAAACAATACCGATAAGATAAAGAATATGCTGTACGCACATATTATAAGTCTGCAAGACGGAAGCGAATGTATGCTGATTGTTACTTCGTCTCTCACACCTTTGAGCAACACGATTGAAATTATTAAGGATCAGCTTATTGTTGTGTCAACCATATTTGTTCTGCTTGCGCTTATATTTTCTCTGTTTGCGAGCAGAAGGATAGCACGACCGATTTCCAGAACAAACAATTCCGCAAAGGAGCTTGCTAAGAAAAACTATGATGTGCAGTTTGACGCAAAAGGCTACCTTGAGGTTGAAGAGCTTAACGATACATTGGAATATGCCAAAAATGAACTTGCGACAACAGAAAGACTTCAAAAGGAGCTGATTGCGAATATCTCGCACGATCTGCGCACACCGCTTACTATGATTACGGGGTACGGCGAAGTTATTCGTGACTTGCCGGGGGAAAATACTCCCGAGAATATTCAGGTTATTATTGATGAAGCAACAAGGCTTTCAAGTCTTGTTAACGATTTGCTCGATCTTTCAAAACTGCAATCCGGTTCAGTCAAGCCGCAGAAAACACGTTTTTGTCTGACAGACAGCATCAAGGGTATCTTTGTACGTTATTCAAAGCTCAAGGAGCAGGACGGCTATAACATTGAGTTCAAGTGCGATGAAGATGTATATGTTTCTGCTGATGAGCTGAGAATTTCACAGGTAATATATAACCTTGTCAATAATGCAATTAACTATGCCGGCGATGATAAAACAGTTATTGTCACACAGATTATAAAAGATGACAAGGTATGTATTGAGGTAACAGACCACGGCGAAGGTATTTCTGCGGAG
>DKZL01000044.1:2684-4720 GCA_002493635.1 Ruminococcaceae bacterium UBA7075
GGCACCGGTCTCGGGCTTTCGATTGTCAAGGGAATACTTGACTCTCATAATGCCCGCTACGGCGTCAGAAGTACGCTTGGCAAGGGCAGTACCTTCTGGTTTGAACTTCCGATAGATAAAAAACGATAAGATTATTGGCTGTTTTGTTTTGCAAAGCAGCCAATATTTGTATCAGCGGACTGCTGTTGAAAAAATCACAGATTTGGTATATAATAATTAAAGGTACACCGTAAAAGCTGTTTAAAAGCATTTTATCGGCAGTTCCTAAACTTCTGAAGAAAAAATTAAGCGGTGAAAAATATGTGGCGTAAGGTTGTAACAGTTATTGCTGTTGTTTTTCTGGTTGTCGGGCTTGGCTTTGTATTGTTTCCGCCTGTTTCAAATATGATAGGAAATCAGATAGCAAAAGGCGAAGTCAACGATTTTGACCAGCTTGTCCAAAATGTGGTTGAAGAAACCGACAACAGCGGCAATCCTCAGACATTTGAAAAGGCTAAAGAGGAAGGCAAAATCGACGACGAAGGTTATCCTGTTGACGAGGAAGGGAACCGCACAAGCGATAATCCCATAATTTTTAAGCCCGACCTTGACAGGCTGTTAAAGGACAGCAGAGAATACAATGAAAATCTAAAGCAGAATCAGTCATCACTTTTGACAAACAGCTATGCTTATGTACAGCCATCACTTGACTTGCCCAAATACGGTATATTCTCGGGAATATACGGCTATGTTTCGGCGCCTTCAATCAATATGGAACTGCCGATTTACCTTGGTGCAAGCAATGGTAATATGAGCTATGGTGCGGCGCACCTGACATATACATCACTGCCTGTCGGCGGTGAAAAAACAAATGTTGTGCTTGCAGGTCATACAGGCTATGTGGGCAGAATTTTCTTTGATAATATACGCCACCTTGAAATCGGCGCAGAAGTAAGTGTTACAAATTATTGGGAAACCCTGAAATATAAGGTTGTTGAAACCGCAATTTACAAACCGGAGGAAGCGCAGGCTATCTATATCAATGATGAACGAGAGCTTCTGACAATGCTAACCTGCATATCTGACGGCAAAGGCGGTTTTGACCGTTATTATGTAATATGCGAGCGTACAGACTGACGATTATTATACTGCAAATGCTTAAATTCTGAGAGGAGCTGAAATATGAGCGGTAAAAATAAAAGCAGCGCCAATAATGAGCAACTGTTTTCAAGAGATAACTATGATGACGGTTTTGACCTGAGCGGCAACGATAGCTTGTATAACCTTGATAATTTTGACGATGAACACTTTGATGAAGACGGCGCAGAACACAATAAGCAATCTGACGCTCAGTCTTCGGATAATCGCTTTGATGATTACGGCGACGGCTTTGACTCACAAACAGGAGAGGACAAAGGTGCTCGCAAGGATAAAACCGACTATTCCGACGCTTACAGTGCGTCGGGTATGTCAGAGGCAAAAAAGTCATATAATAATGCAGACAAACAAGCAAAATCAAAGAAGAACAGCAAAAAAAACAAGAAAAGCGGCGGTTTTAAAGTCGCAGTTATTCTTGCTGTTTTAGCGGTAATCTGCCTGATTGTAGCACTTGTTTTTATGCTTTCAAAGTGCAGTTTCGGCAATAGCGGCAACAAAACCGAAACCACGCAAAAGGTTACTACCATGCCTGTTACGGAAACAGTAACATATGAACAGGTTTACACCGAACCACAGCAGACAGACCCGATATTAACCGAGCCTGTCCGCACAGAGCCTGCAACCGAAGAACCGCAGAATACCGAACCTGTCTATACAGAGCCTAAGCAGACTGAGCCGGTGCAGACAGAACCTCAGCAGACAGAACCGCAGAATCAGAATCCTGTCAACACAGAACCTCAGAATGAAGAACCGCAGACTTCTGAAAACGGCAGCAGTATTGTTGACGTAAACTAACACTTGTTTCAATTAATAATATTTTATAATACCGTAGGGAACGACCCCCGTGTCGTTCCTGAATAAGTTAGATGAATTTTCATTAGGAACGACACAGGGGTCGT
>DKZL01000044.1:5022-5164 GCA_002493635.1 Ruminococcaceae bacterium UBA7075
GGTCGTTCCCTACGAATGTTGAAGGAAAGTTTTGTTTAATTTAAGATGAACACCCGTAGGGGCGGATATGGTGCTAAATTATATAAATCTTTCCCTAACAGTTTGTAGGGGACGGCATCCCTGACGTCCCTCCCATAGGTTT